>NZ_BSPV01000006.1:0-491268 GCF_030161215.1 Vibrio algivorus | reverse complement strand
GGTGATAACGTACAAATGACAGTTACTCTAATCGCACCAATCGCGATGGATGAAGGTCTACGTTTCGCTATCCGTGAAGGTGGCCGTACAGTTGGTGCTGGTGTTGTAGCGAAAATCATCGCTTAATATCATACTCAAGTCTGTATAAAAAGGGGAAGCTTCGGCTTCCCTTTTTGTTGCCTATCGAAATGAAGCAATAAAATTATCTCGTATCTCATCTTTTTGCGATTAATTTTCGAACACCACTTGCATCCCATTTTGTGATCTGTATAATGCACGGCTCTGGTTTAGCCAGTTGTGAACCAATGAGCAGCGAGGATTCGAGTTAGCACTCTTAATTCTTAAGGAATTATTCGGTGACTAGCCCATAATGTATACTCAGCTTATGTTCGCAGTTAATAAAATTAGTTATCTAATTATCTAGAAAATAGTTAAATAGTTTCTGATGAAATTAACTGACAATGTACCCAATAAGGGCACTACGGTTTCACATAAATCAATCGGCATTCCTGCGAATTTACGCAGTTGAGTGGCGATATTGTTTGTGTAATTAATTAATTGGAGCTCTGTCTCATGCAGAACCAACGTATTCGTATCCGCCTAAAGGCTTTCGATTATCGTCTAATCGATCAGTCTACTGCGGAAATCGTTGAAACAGCAAAGCGCACCGGCGCACAGGTTCGTGGTCCTATTCCACTACCTACTCGTAAAGAGCGTTTCACTGTTCTTGTTTCTCCTCACGTCAACAAAGACGCACGTGACCAGTACGAAATTCGTACTCACAAGCGTTTAATCGACATCGTAGAACCAACAGATAAAACTGTTGATGCTTTGATGCGTTTAGATCTTGCTGCTGGCGTTGATGTTCAAATCAGCCTAGGTTAAGGGAGAAGAAATAATGATTGGTCTAGTCGGTCGTAAAGTGGGTATGACCCGCGTATTTACCGAAGAAGGCGTTTCTATCCCTGTAACAGTTGTTGAGGTTGAAGCTAACCGTGTTTCTCAAGTACGTACACTTGAAAATGATGGTTACTCTGCAATCCAAGTAACTGCAGGTGCTAAGAAAGCTAACCGTGTAACTAAGCCTGAAGCTGGTCACTTTGCGAAAGCAGGTGTTGAAGCAGGCCGCGGTCTTTGGGAATTCCGTTTAGAAAACGGTGAAGAGTTTGAAGTTGGCGCTGAGCTAAACGTAGAACTTTTCAATGAAATCAAAAAAGTAGACGTTACTGGTACATCTAAAGGTAAGGGTTTCCAAGGCGCTGTTAAGCGTTGGAACTTCCGTACTCAAGATATGACTCACGGTAACTCTTTGTCTCACCGTGCTCCGGGTTCAATTGGCCAATGTCAAACTCCAGGTCGCGTGTTTAAAGGCAAAAAAATGGCTGGTCACATGGGTGCTGAGCGTGTAACGACTCAAAACCTAGAGATCGTACGTGTTGACGCTGAACGCAATCTGCTTCTTATTAAAGGTGCAGTACCTGGTGCTATCGGTGGCAACGTAATCGTAAAACCAGCTGTTAAAGCATAACGTCTAGGAGTAAGTAATGGAATTGATGGTTAAAGGTGCTGATGCACTAACTGTTTCCGAGACTACTTTCGGACGTGAGTTTAACGAAGCTCTTGTACACCAAGTAGTTGTTGCGTATGCAGCAGGTGCTCGTCAAGGTACTCGTGCTCAAAAGACTCGTTCTGAAGTATCTGGTGGCGGCGCTAAACCATGGCGTCAAAAAGGTACTGGCCGTGCGCGTGCTGGTACAATCCGTAGCCCAATCTGGCGTACAGGTGGTGTTACTTTTGCTGCGAAACCACAAAATCACAGCCAAAAAGTAAACAAAAAAATGTACCGTGGTGCTATGAAAAGCATTCTTTCTGAATTAGTTCGTCAAGAGCGTTTAATCGTTGTTGATAACTTCTCAGTTGAAGCGCCAAAAACTAAAGACCTAGTTGCTAAGCTTAAAGATCTTGAGCTAAACGATGTATTAATCGTAACTAGCGAAGTAGACGAGAATCTATTCTTAGCTGCTCGTAACCTATACAAAGTTGATGCACGTGATGTAGCTGGTATTGATCCAGTAAGTCTAATCGCATTTGACAAGGTTCTAATGACTGCTGACGCAGTTAAGCAAGTTGAGGAGATGCTGGCATGATCAGTGAAGAGCGTCTACTAAAAGTTCTACGTGCTCCGCACATCTCTGAAAAAGCGACAATGGCTGCTGAAAAAGCAAACACTATCGTTTTTAAAGTTGCTACTAATGCAACGAAAAAAGAGATCAAAGCAGCTGTAGAGAAGCTATTTGAAGTTGAAGTTAAGTCTGTAAATACCCTAGTACAAAAGGGTAAGACCAAACGTCAAGGTATGCGTGAAGGCCGTCGTTCAGACGTGAAAAAAGCTTACGTTACTTTGAAAGAAGGTCAAGACCTTGACTTCGTTGGCGGTGCTGAGTAACAGGAGTAGTTAAAAATGGCTATTGTTAAGTGTAAGCCGACTTCCCCTGGTCGTCGCCACGTTGTTAAAGTAGTTAATGCTGACCTACATAAAGGTAAGCCTTACGCACCGCTTTTAGAGAAAAACTCTAAAAATGGTGGTCGTAACAATAACGGTCGTATCACAGTACGTCACATTGGTGGTGGTCACAAACATCACTACCGTGTAATTGACTTTAAACGTACTAAAGACGGTATCCCAGCGAAAGTTGAGCGTCTTGAATACGATCCAAACCGTAGTGCAAACATTGCTTTAGTATTGTATGCAGACGGTGAACGTCGTTACATCATTGCCCCTAAAGGCATTCAAGCTGGTGATGCAGTTCAATCTGGTGTTGATGCGCCTATCAAAGCAGGTAACACCCTGCCGATGCGTAACATCCCAGTAGGTTCTACAATTCACTGTATTGAACTTAAGCCTGGTAAAGGTGCACAGCTAGCTCGTTCAGCTGGCGCATATGCTCAACTTGTCGCTCGCGACGGTTCATATGTAACTCTACGCTTACGTTCTGGTGAGATGCGTAAAGTATTATCTGAAGGCCGTGCAACTATCGGTGAAGTAGGTAATTCTGAGCACATGCTTCGTGAACTAGGTAAAGCTGGTGCTAACCGCTGGCGCGGTGTTCGTCCAACCGTTCGCGGTGTGGTAATGAACCCAGTAGACCACCCACACGGTGGTGGTGAAGGCCGTACTTCTGGTGGTCGTCACCCAGTTTCTCCTTGGGGTATGCCTACTAAGGGCTTCAAGACTCGTAAGAACAAACGCACTGACAAGTACATTGTACGTCGTCGTAACAAATAATCTATAAAGAGGAATCGCCATGCCACGTTCTCTCAAGAAAGGTCCTTTTATTGACCTACACTTGCTGAAGAAGGTAGAGAAAGCGGTGGAAAGCGGAGACAAAAAGCCTATTAAGACTTGGTCCCGTCGCTCAATGATCATTCCATCAATGATTGGTTTGACCATCGCTGTCCATAATGGTCGTCAACACGTTCCAGTATTCGTAACTGATGAAATGATCGGTCACAAACTGGGCGAATTTGCACCAACTCGTACCTATCGCGGCCATGCTGCAGATAAGAAAGCTAAGAAGAAGTAAGGAGTAAATAATGGAAGCTATTGCTAAACATAACTTTGCTCGCATTTCTCCTCAGAAAGCTCGCTTAGTTGCAGACCAAATCCGTGGTAAATCAGTAGACCAAGCTCTTGAAATTTTAACTTTCAGCAACAAAAAAGCTGCTGAGTTAATTAAGAAAGTACTTGATTCTGCGATTGCAAATGCGGAACACAACGAAGGTGCAGATATCGACGATCTATCAGTCGCTAAAATCTTCGTAGATGAGGGCCCTATCATGAAGCGTATTATGCCTCGTGCTAAAGGCCGTGCGGATCGTATCTTGAAGCGTTCAAGCCACATCACTGTTGTTGTAGCAGATCGCTAAGAGACTAGGAGAGTAAGCAAATGGGTCAGAAAGTACATCCAAATGGTATTCGTCTTGGCATCGTTAAGCCTTGGAATGCTACATGGTTTGCTAATACCAACGAATTCGCTGACAACCTAGACGGCGACTTCAAGGTACGTCAGTTCTTAACGAAAGAACTGTCTAAAGCGTCTTTATCTCGCATCGTTATCGAGCGTCCTGCGAAGAGCATCCGTGTGACTATTCACACTGCTCGTCCAGGTGTTGTTATCGGTAAGAAAGGCGAAGACGTTGAGAAGCTACGCGCAGCTGTAGCTAAAATTGCAGGTGTACCAGCGCAAATTAACATTGCAGAAGTACGTAAGCCTGAGCTAGACGGTCAATTAGTGGCTGATAGCATCTCGTCTCAGCTAGAGCGTCGTGTTATGTTCCGTCGTGCTATGAAGCGCGCAGTACAAAACGCAATGCGTCTAGGTGCTAAGGGTATCAAAGTAGAAGTAAGCGGTCGTTTAGGCGGCGCTGAAATCGCGCGTACTGAATGGTACCGTGAAGGCCGTGTGCCACTACATACCCTACGTGCTGATATTGATTACGCAACTTCTTCGGCTCACACTCAATATGGTGTGATCGGCGTTAAAGTTTGGATCTTCAAGGGTGAAATCCTTGGTGGTATGCCAGACGCTAATGCGGTAGAGCCAAAGGCTGACAAGCCTAAGAAGAAGCCACGTCAAAGCCGTAAGTAAGGAGTCGACTGATGCTACAACCTAAACGTACTAAATTCCGTAAGGTTATGACTGGTCGTAACCGTGGTCTAGCGAAAGGTACTGATGTAAGCTTCGGCGAATTCGGCCTTAAAGCTGTTGGCCGTGGTCGCATTACTGCTCGTCAGATCGAAGCGGCTCGTCGTGCAATGACGCGTCACGTTAAGCGTCAAGGTCAAATCTGGATTCGTATTTTTCCAGACAAACCTATCACTGAAAAACCTCTTGAAGTTCGTCAAGGTAAAGGTAAGGGTAACGTTGAATATTGGGTTGCCCAAATCCAGCCTGGTAAAGTGATGTACGAGATGGGTGGTGTACCTGAAGAGTTGGCACGTGAAGCGTTCCGCCTAGCGGCACGTAAACTGCCTATAAAAACAACTTTTGTAACTAAGCAGGTGATGTGATGAAAGCACAAGACCTACGCGAAAAAAGCGTTGAAGAGCTTAACGCTGAGTTATTGAATTTGCTACGCGAACAGTTCAACTTGCGCATGCAAGCTGCAACTGGTCAGCTACAGCAAACTCATACTCTGAAAGCTGTACGCCGTGATATCGCACGTGTTAAGACTGTTTTGACTAGTAAGGCAGGCGCATAATGAGCGAAACAACTCGTACGACTCAAGGTCGTGTAATTAGTGACAAAATGGACAAGTCTATTGTTGTTGCTATCGAACGTTTTGTTAAACACCCAATCTATGGGAAGTTCATCAAACGTACGACAAAAGTACATGCACACGATGAAAACAACGAATGTGGCCTAGGCGACAAAGTTGAGATTCGTGAGTGTCGTCCACTGTCTAAGACCAAATCTTGGACATTGGTTAAAGTTCTAGAAAAATCGAAAATTTAATTTTTCCTTATTTTTTAGGCTTTTAAAGCGGCCCCAAAGTTTTTTTTGGGGCCGTTTATTTTTTGACTACCTTTCTTCTGGAAACGGTGGTACAATTCGCAGCCCTTATAAAGAGGCAGCCCGACCCGAGATGGGTCTAGTTTTAATATTTAGCGGAGCACTAACATGATCCAAATGCAAAGTACACTGGACGCAGCGGATAACTCCGGCGCTCGCAGAGTAATGTGTATTAAGGTTCTGGGTGGCTCTCACCGCCGTTATGCACATATCGGAGATATCATCAAAGTTACTGTTAAGGAAGCAATTCCTCGCGGTAAAGTAAAAAAAGGTGATGTTCTGAAAGCGGTAGTGGTGCGCACCCGTAAAGGCGTTCGTCGTCCAGACGGTTCTGTCATTCGCTTCGACCGTAATGCTTGTGTATTGTTGAATGACAATACTGAGCAACCAGTCGGTACACGTATCTTTGGTCCTGTGACTCGTGAGCTTCGTAATGCGAAATTCATGAAAATTGTGTCACTAGCACCTGAAGTTCTGTAAGGAGCGGCAATAAAATGGCAGCTAAAATCCGTCGTAATGACGAAGTAATCGTTCTTGCTGGTAAAGATAAAGGCAAGCGCGGTAAAGTAACTAAGGTTCTCGAAACTGGTAAAGTTTTCGTTGAAGGTATCAACCTTGTTAAAAAACACCAAAAGCCTCAACCGGCTCTAGGTCAACAAGGTGGCATCGTTGAACAAGAAGCAGCTATTGATGCTTCTAACGTTGCAATCTTTAACGCATCTACTGGTAAAGCGGATCGTATCGGTTTCCGTTTGGAAGAAGGCAAAAAAGTGCGCTTCTTCAAATCAAACGGTGAATTAATTAAGTAATTTGGAGTTCTACTATGGCGAAACTGCATGATTACTACAAGTCGTCTGTAGTCGCTGAACTGACCAAAGAGTTCAGCTACACAAGCGTCATGCAAGTCCCTAGGATTGAGAAAATCACCCTAAATATGGGCGTTGGTGAAGCAATCAACGATAAGAAACTACTTGAGAATGCTGCAAGTGATATGGCGACCATTTCTGGTCAAAAGCCACTTATTACTAAAGCACGCAAATCTGTTGCTGGTTTCAAAATTCGTGAAGGCTACCCAATTGGTTGTAAAGTAACCTTGCGTGGCGAGCGTATGTGGGATTTCTTTGAGCGTTTGATTTCTATCGCTCTTCCACGAGTACGTGATTTCCGTGGTGTTAGCGCTAAGTCTTTTGACGGACGCGGTAACTACAGCATGGGCGTTCGCGAGCAAATCATCTTCCCGGAAATCGACTACGATAAAGTCGATCGTGTACGCGGTCTTGATATTACTATCACGACGTCTGCAAACACTGATGAGGAAGGCCGAGCTCTGCTGGCTGCCTTTAACTTCCCATTCCGCAAATAAGGTGAAGGGTTACTGTTATGGCTAAACAATCAATGAAAGCACGTGAAACTAAACGTGCAAAGCTTGTAGCACAATACGCTGAAAAGCGTGCTGCGCTTAAAGCAACCATCAGTGATGTTAACGCATCTGAAGAAGATCGTTGGAACGCAGTTCTTAAACTGCAAGCTCTTCCACGTGATTCAAGTGCATCGCGTCAGCGCAACCGTTGCAACCAAACTGGTCGTCCACACGGTTACCTACGTAAATTCGGTCTAAGCCGTATCAAAGTTCGTGAAGCTTGCATGAAAGGCGAGATTCCTGGACTTCGTAAGGCTAGCTGGTAATTGCCACTTAATCATTTGGAGTAAATCATATGAGCATGCAAGATCCGATTTCGGATATGCTGACCCGCATTCGTAACGGTCAGGCAGCAAACAAAGTTGCTGTGAAAATGCCTTCTTCAAAGCTTAAAGTTGCAATTGCTACTTTACTAAAAGCTGAAGGCTACATCGCTGACTTCGCTGTTGAAGGCGAAGTAAAACCAGAGCTAGAAGTTACTCTTAAGTACTTCCAAGCAAAACCAGTAATCGAGCAAATCCAACGTGTTTCACGTCCTGGTCTACGCGTCTACAAGAAAAAAGACGAGTTACCATCAGTGATGGGTGGTTTGGGTGTTGCTGTTGTTTCCACTTCCAAGGGTCTGATGTCTGACCGTGCTGCTCGTAAAGCAGGTCTTGGCGGTGAAATCATCTGTTACGTAGCTTAAGGAGTAGAATATGTCTCGTGTTGCTAAAGCACCTGTCGCTATTCCAGCTGGCGTAGAGGTGAAACTGAATGGTCAAGAAGTTACTGTTAAAGGTGCTAAAGGTGAGTTAACTCGCGTTTTACACAATGCAGTAGTGATCGCTCAGGAAGAAAACAACCTGACTTTCGGTCCACGTGAAGGTGTAGTTAATGCTTGGGCTCAAGCAGGTACTGCGCGTGCACTAGTAAACAACATGGTTGTTGGTGTTACTGAAGGCTTTACGAAGAAGCTAGTTCTTAAGGGTGTAGGTTACCGTGCTGCTATTAAAGGCAACTCTGTAGCTCTAACTCTAGGCTTCTCTCATCCTGTAGAGCATGAATTGCCTTCAGGTGTTAAAGCTGAATGTCCAAGCCAAACTGAAATCGTATTAACTGCTTGTGATAAGCAATTAGTCGGTCAAGTTGCTGCTGACATTCGTTCTTACCGTGAGCCTGAGCCTTATAAAGGCAAAGGTGTTCGTTACGCAGATGAAAATGTGCGTACTAAAGAAGCTAAGAAGAAGTAAGGTAACACTATGGATAAGAAAGCATCTCGCATCCGTCGTGCTACACGTGCACGTCGTAAGATTGCTGAGCTAGGTGCAAACCGCCTAGTAGTACACCGTACTCCGCGTCATGTGTACGCTCAGGTTATCGCACCAAACGGCTCTGTGGTTATCGCTTCTGCTTCTACTGTAGAAAAGGCGATCCGTGAGCAAGTTAAGAATACTGGTAACGTTGACGCTGCTAAAGCTGTAGGTAAAGCTATTGCTGAGCGCGCTATCGAAAAAGGCATCTCAGATGTGGCTTTCGATCGTTCTGGTTTCCAATACCACGGTCGAGTGGCGGCACTTGCAGATTCTGCACGTGAAGCTGGTCTGAAATTCTAAGGTAGGGTTGGAAGATGGCTAAACAAGAACAACAAGCTTCAGATTTGAATGAAAAGCTAATCGCTGTTAACCGTGTTTCTAAAACGGTTAAAGGTGGTCGAATCTTTAGCTTTACTGCACTAACTGTAGTTGGTGACGGTAATGGTCGCGTTGGTTTCGGTTACGGCAAAGCTCGTGAAGTACCAGCTGCGATTCAAAAAGCAATGGAAAAAGCGCGTCGTAACATGGTTACTATCGCACTTAACGAAGGCACTCTTCACCACTCGGTGAAAGGTCGCCACACAGGCTCTAAAGTTTACATGCAACCAGCTTCTGAAGGTACAGGTATCATTGCCGGTGGTGCAATGCGTGCAGTACTTGAAGTTGTAGGTGTTCATAACGTACTTGCGAAAGCGTACGGTTCTACGAACCCTATCAACATCGTTCGTGCAACGATCGATGGTTTGAGCGGCATGAAGTCACCAGAAATGGTTGCTGCTAAACGTGGTCTAACTGTTGAATCTATTTCGGAGTAAGAACACATGGCAACTATTAAAGTAACTCAAACTAAAAGCTCAATTGGTCGCCTACCAAAGCACAAAGCTACTTTGCGTGGACTAGGCCTTCGTAAAATCAACCACACTGTAGAACTTGAAGACACTCCGTGCGTGCGCGGCATGATCAACAAAGTTCACTACATGGTTAAAGTTGGGGAGTAATCAGAATGCGTTTGAATACTCTATCACCGGCTGCGGGTTCTAAACCTTCTAAGAAGCGTTTAGGTCGTGGTATCGGTTCTGGACTAGGTAAAACTGGTGGCCGCGGTCACAAAGGTCAAAAATCACGTTCTGGCGGCTCTGTTCGTCCAGGTTTTGAAGGTGGTCAAATGCCTTTGAAACAACGTCTACCAAAATTCGGTTTCACTTCTCGTAAGAGCCTAGTGACTGCTGAAGTTCGTCTAGCTGAGCTAGCGAAAGTAACGGCTGACGTTATCGATCTTGACAGCTTGAAAGCTGCTAACGTAATCACTAAGAACATCGAATTTGTTAAAGTTGTTCTTTCTGGTGAAATCAGCAAGCCGGTAACTGTTAAAGGTCTACGTGTGACTAAAGGTGCTGTAGCTGCTATCGAAGCTGCTGGCGGTAAAATCGAAGCTTAATCTTCGAAGGATAGGTACAGATGGCTAAAAAACCAGGACAAGATTTCAGTACTGCTAAACAGGGTACTGGTGAATTAAAATCGCGTTTATTATTCGTAATCCTCGCGCTTTTGGTATTCCGAGCTGGCTCTTTTGTGCCGATTCCTGGTATTGATGCGGCTGTACTTGCCGATTTGTTCGAACAGCAAAAAGGTACCATCATTGAAATGTTTAACATGTTCTCTGGTGGTGCTCTTTCGCGTGCATCTATATTAGCATTGGGCATCATGCCGTATATTTCGGCCTCGATTGTTGTCCAATTGCTAACTGTAGTTCATCCAGCGTTAGCGGAACTCAAGAAAGAGGGTGAAGCAGGCCGTCGTAAGATAAGCCGATACACACGCTATGGCACGCTTGTACTAGCAACTTTCCAAGCAATTGGTATTGCAACTGGTCTGCCGAATATGGTCCAAAATCTGGTCGTTATCGATCAAACCATGTTCACAATCATTGCTACCATCAGTTTAGTAACCGGCACCATGTTCTTAATGTGGTTAGGTGAACAAATTACTGAGCGTGGAATTGGTAACGGTATCTCGTTGATTATTTTCACAGGTATTGTTGCTGGGTTGCCAGCTGCAATCGGACATACAATTGAGCAAGCGCGTCAAGGTGAATTGAACGTGCTTCTTCTATTGTTAATCGCTGTGGTTGCGTTCGCTGTTATTTATTTCGTTGTTTTCATGGAACGTGGTCAACGTCGTATTGTCGTTAACTATGCGAAGCGTCAACAAGGACGTAAAGTGTTTGCAGCACAAAGTACGCATTTACCATTGAAGATAAATATGGCGGGTGTTATCCCTGCTATCTTTGCTTCAAGTATTATCCTGTTCCCAGGTACTCTAGCTCAATGGCTTGGCCAGAACGGTGAGAGTAAAACATTTGGTTGGTTAACTGACGTGTCTTTGGCACTGAGTCCAGGCCAACCTTTGTATATAATACTTTATGCGACAGCAATTATTTTCTTCTGTTTCTTTTATACAGCGATGGTGTTTAACCCTCGTGAGACAGCAGATAATTTGAAGAAGTCCGGTGCATTCGTACCCGGCATCCGCCCAGGTGAGCAGACAGCAAGATACATAGATAAAGTAATGACTCGTTTAACACTAGTTGGTGCTTTATATATTACCTTTATTTGTCTAGTCCCACAGTTTATGATGTCCGCATGGAACGTTAAGTTCTATTTCGGTGGTACTTCACTGCTTATCGTAGTGGTAGTCATCATGGACTTTATGGCACAGGTACAGACTCATCTGATGTCTCAACAGTATGATTCTGTGTTGAAAAAAGCGAATCTGAAAAGCTATAACCGCTAATAACAGTAGGTATAGTTCAGATTTCATTACGGAGTTTAGCAATGAAAGTTCGTGCTTCCGTTAAAAAAATCTGCCGTAACTGTAAAGTTATCAAGCGCAACGGTGTTGTGCGTGTAATTTGCAGTGAGCCAAAGCATAAACAACGCCAAGGCTAATTAGCAGAAATTTTTACTTGAAATATGAGGGCAGGCCGAGTATATTCCTCGGCCTACCTTTTGCGTGCAAAAGAAGTAGTATGCCGCTGCGTATCCTCGACGGGCTTTGCAGCGGATAATTCTTTATATAAGTACTAGGAGTGAATAGTGGCCCGTATAGCAGGCATTAACATTCCTGATCATAAACACGCTGTTATCGCATTAACTGCGATCTACGGCATCGGTAAAACTCGTTCTCAAGCTATCCTAGCTGAGTTGAGTATTGCTGAAGATGTTAAGATCAGTGAACTAACTGAAGAGCAGATTGATCAACTGCGTGATGGTGTAGCTAAATACACTGTAGAAGGTGATCTACGTCGTGAAGTATCGATGAACATCAAGCGTCTTATGGACCTTGGCTGTTACCGCGGTCTTCGTCATCGTCGCAGTCTACCACTACGTGGACAGCGTACTAAAACCAACGCACGCACTCGTAAGGGTCCGCGCAAGCCGATCAAAAAATAATCGGATAAGGTAGAGAGTACAATGGCAAAACAACCAACACGCACGCGTAAACGCGTTCGCAAGCAAGTAGCAGATGGCGTAGCGCACATCCATGCTTCTTTTAACAACACAATCGTGACCATCACTGACCGTCAAGGTAATGCTCTTTCATGGGCTACTGCAGGTGGTTCAGGTTTCCGTGGTTCTCGTAAATCTACGCCGTTTGCTGCACAGGTTGCTGCTGAACGCGCAGGTGAAATGGCCAAAGAATATGGCCTAAAGAACTTGGAAGTTATGGTTAAGGGCCCTGGTCCTGGTCGTGAGTCTACTATCCGTGCTTTAAACGCATTGGGTTACCGCATCACTAACATCGTTGATGCAACTCCGATCCCTCATAACGGTTGTCGTCCACCTAAGAAACGTCGCGTTTAATTCGTTTCTAGGAATATTGGAGAAAGATCATGGCAAGATATTTGGGCCCTAAGCTGAAGCTTAGTCGTCGTGAAGGTACTGACTTATTCCTTAAGTCAGGTGTCCGCGCGATCGATACCAAGTGTAAAATTGATAACGCACCAGGTGTACACGGCGCTCGTCGCGGTCGTCTATCTGAGTTTGGCGTTCAGCTTCGTGAGAAGCAAAAAGTTCGTCGTATGTACGGCGTTCTAGAAAAACAATTCCGCAACTACTACAAAGAAGCTGCACGCCTTAAAGGCAACACAGGTGAAAACCTGCTTCAACTTCTTGAAGGTCGTTTAGATAATGTCGTATACCGCATGGGTTTCGGTGCTACTCGCGCTGAATCACGTCAGCTAGTTAGCCACAAAGCTATCCTAGTAAACGGCAAAGTAGTTAACGTTCCTTCATTCAAAGTTACGGCTAACGACGTTGTTTCTATTCGTGAAAAAGCTAAACAGCAATCACGTATTAAAGCTGCTCTAGAAGTTGCTGAACAACGCGAAAAACCAACTTGGATTGAAGTAGATGCTAGCAAGATGGAAGGTACTTTCAAACGTATCCCAGAGCGTTCTGATCTATCTGCTGACATCAACGAACACTTGATCGTCGAACTTTACTCTAAGTAAGGTTTAAACAAAAGAGAGGACACAATGCAGGGTTCTGTAACAGAATTTCTTAAGCCACGTCTTGTTGACATCGAACAGATCAGCACGACACATGCAAAAGTAACTCTTGAGCCTTTAGAGCGTGGTTTTGGCCACACTTTAGGTAATGCACTTCGCCGTATTCTTCTATCTTCTATGCCAGGTTGTGCTGTAACAGAAGTTGAGATTGAAGGCGTTCTACACGAGTACAGCACCAAAGAAGGCGTTCAAGAAGATATCCTTGAGATCCTTCTTAACTTGAAAGGTCTTGCTGTGAGCGTTGCCGAAGGCAAAGATGAAGTGTTTATTACACTAAAAAAATCAGGCTCGGGCCCTGTTGTTGCAGGTGACATCATCCATGATGGTGATGTAGAGATCGCTAACCCAGAACACGTTATTTGTCACCTAACGGATGACAAAGCTGAAATCGCTATGCGTATTAAAGTTCAACGTGGTCGTGGTTATGTTCCGTCTTCAGCTCGTATCCATACTGAAGAAGATGAGCGTCCAATCGGTCGTCTACTTGTTGATGCTACATACAGCCCGGTTGATAAAATCGCCTACGCTGTAGAAGCAGCACGTGTAGAACAACGTACTGACTTAGACAAGCTTGTTATCGATATGGAAACAAATGGCACTTTAGAACCTGAGGAAGCTATCCGTCGTGCAGCTACAATTTTAGCTGAGCAATTGGATGCATTCGTAGATCTTCGTGATGTACGTGTTCCAGAAGAGAAAGAAGAGAAGCCGGAGTTCGATCCTATTCTACTGCGTCCTGTAGACGATCTTGAACTAACAGTTCGCTCTGCTAACTGCTTGAAAGCAGAAGCGATTCACTACATCGGTGATCTTGTACAGCGTACCGAGGTTGAGCTTCTTAAAACGCCAAACCTTGGTAAGAAGTCTTTAACAGAGATTAAAGATGTTCTAGCGTCGCGCGGTCTGTCTCTAGGTATGCGCCTAGAAAACTGGCCACCAGCGTCGATTGCTGAAGATTAATTGATATTAGTTAGAAGGATTAGGTCATGCGCCATCGTAAGAGTGGTCGTCAACTCAACCGCAACAGCAGCCATCGTAAAGCGATGTTTAGCAACATGGCTAGCTCTCTAGTTCGTCATGAAGTTATCAAGACAACTTTGCCTAAGGCAAAAGAGCTTCGCCGCGTAGTTGAGCCTTTGATTACACTAGCTAAGACTGACAGCGTTGCTAACCGTCGTCTAGCATTTGCTCGCACTCGTGATAACGAAGTTGTAGCAAAATTATTTAATGAATTAGGTCCACGTTTTGCTGCCCGTCAAGGCGGTTACACTCGTATCCTAAAAGCTGGCTTCCGTACCGGTGATAAAGCGCCAATGGCATACATTGAGCTTGTTGACCGTCCAGAAGCAGCAGCTGAAGAAGCTGCTGAATAAGCAAAGTTAAATAAATAAAAGACGCCGAGTATTTATTACTCGGCGTTTTTTTATGTCTTAAATATGAGTGGATTATTTGCGTTTTATTCTATAAATAAAAGCAGTTACTTCCAAAGATTGGTTAATGAACTTAGTAGTCCGCTACTTGCTCCTTCATCACCTAAATAATCTAGTACGATTGGTACATATTGTTCTACCATTGAGCTATCTAAGCCTAATTTTTCAAAAGCAGCCTTTACTGCTGCCATACTATCTAATGTATTACCTGCTGATTTAGCACTATTTAAAATGCCACTAAGGTTGGAAGATAAGCCTGAGAATTCTTCCCCAGCGCTACCAGATAACTCATTTGAAGCCATTGCTAATAGAGCTCCAGCTCCACCGGCAGCTTGCTCGGTAGACACCCCTAATTGATCTTTTAGAGAATTGACTAACTCAGTACTACTTTGTGCTTGAGAAGCTAGTTTAGTCACAGCATCGGTGTTTTTCTCACCTAATCCAAATAATGCATAGCTTGGTGATGATAGGACAAGGCTAGCGGAGATGAGGGTAATGGCGAACTTTTTCATAGCAGAATTCCATTTGTATTGATGTAGGATCTAGTTATAACTGTTTTTCATGTATAAAAAAAGCAGCGGTCGCTGCTTTTATACTTATTAACAATTTAAAAACTATTGTTATAGGATAGCAAGAAGTTCAACTTCAAATACTAGGGCCGCAAAAGGAGGGATTGCTGCACCAGCACCGCGCTCACCGTATGCAAGATCTTGTGGGATATACAGTTTCCATTTTGAACCAACAGGCATAAGTTGCAGTGCTTCAACCCAACCAGCAATAACACCCGTTACTGGGAACTCCGCAGGTTGGCCACGAGATACTGAGCTATCAAATACAGTACCGTCAGTTAATTGACCGTGGTAGTGTACGCGTACTTGTTTGTCTGATGTTGGAATTTCACCAGTACCTTCAGTAACCACTTCGTATTGAAGACCAGACTCTAGAACTGTTACTTCAGGACGTAGAGCATTGTCTTTTAAGAATACTTCGCCATCTGCCGCAGCCGCTTTTGCAGCTTCAGCACGTAATGCTTCTGCACGAGTATGAAGTTCACGAAGTGCATTGTTTATTTCATCAACTTCGATTTCAGGCATGTCACCTGTTAATGATGTTGCAATACCTTTAGCGATAGCGGCAACATTTAGACCTTCTAGGCCACTTCCTGCAAGTTGTTGACCCATTTGAAGGCCAATACCGTAACTTGCTTTTTGTTCAATAGTTTCTAATTTAACGTCAGACATGCGAATCTCTTGTTTGCTTAAATGAAGCACTAAGAATATCAGTTCTGATTAATATACCCAAGTCACTTGGCTATATAAAACTTTGTTAGCAATACAGGGTTAACCGTTATAGCTATAGAAAATTTTGTAATATACTGACAAAACGATTAGTTTATTGAATATCCTTGACGCAAATAATATTAGGATGATGCAACGTGAACCAACGTAAAAAAAATAACCAAAGCCGCACGCAAGTCATTATGGATAAGTTTATCCAATCAAGACTTGTGATTAGAGTTATTGATGCTTGGCATTCTTTGCCTAGATTGCATCAGCGTATTTTGATGGTGCTTATTCCACTCGTTATTATCTTGATGTTACTTCCTAGTGAAAAATCTCCAGAGGATCAAATTCAAGAGGTTAGCGTTAAGTCTGATAAGCCGTCACGTATGGCGGTTCCTTTGGTGATTAATGGTGAAGAAACGGCAGCAACCAAACCGAAGCCAAAAATTGAGAAAAGTGAAAAGCGTGTACAACTAAGCGGACCAGAGTCGGAAGCTGAAGATCAGTCCGAGCGTAAGGTGAGCAATAATGCTGGGCCAGAACCTTGGAATGACTACACGGTACAGAAAGGGGATACGCTCTCGCAGATCTTCAGAAATAATGATTTACCACTATCTGATTTGAATCAACTCGTTGAAATACAGGGTAAGGATCAGCCCTTAAGTCATATTCAAAATGGTCAATTGATCCGATTTAAACTAACCAATCGTGGTGATTTAGATATTCTTAGAATAGAAAAAGAAGATGGCCCGGTGATGTTTTTTCGTTTATCCAGTGGCGGCTTTGCACGTAGCACTCCGCAGTAAGCTACTATTACGACACACTTCTTGTCATATCAATATGAGGAATATCATCTTCTAGATATTCCTCTGAAACTTTCTTGAATCCATGTTTTGCATAATAATGCTCAAGGTGAGATTGTGCACCAATGGTAATATCAACGTTTCCCCATAATTGAACACTATATTCAATAGCGGTTTGAATTAGTTGATGACCTAAGCCATTGCCACGGTGGTTTATGTCTGTAGCAACTCTTCCAATACTTGCATGTTCAAAACTTATACCTTGTTTAAGCAAACGAGCACAAGCAATTAATTGATTGCCTTGGTAGCCTAGCAGCTGGTAAACCCCTTCAAATTGATCTTTGCCATCGAGTTCTGGATAAGGACATGTTTGCTCAACCACAAATACATCTACTCGCAATTTTAGTAATTGGTAAAGTTCGTGAGTGGTAAGTTGGTCGAAAGATTTACAAATCCATTGCATAAAAACACGTCTCTTTAGCTTAGTAAGATAGAAATACAGTTTAAGATAATAGACTTAACCTCTTAGTCAAGCTATATCCCACCTGTGTTTGTAGCTTATTCGTTTTCTTTGATAAATGCCTTTTATATTCCCTTAGCAGTTATTCGAATAAAAAATGAAATTTTAGCATTTCAGGTAATAACATCTGATCGTCATAATGATTGCCTAATAAGCATTCAGTCGAGAAGAGCTAGTAGTATGGATACGATTTCATTATTCCCAAATAGGAAGGGAAGCAGCGCAGCATTAAATCAAGCTAGCCAAACAAAGAGCTTGCTGAATTTTAGTCATAGCCAATTGAAGCCGGGTCAGGTTGCGCTTATTGGAGCGGGACCAGGTGATGCTGAGCTTTTAACTTTGAAAGCTTTGTCTTACCTGCAACAAGCAGATGTAGTGCTTTATGATTATTTGGTTTCCGATGAGATTATGGCGCTTATTCCTAATGATACCATTTTAGTATGTGTGGGTAAGAAAGCGGGGCATCACAGTGTACCTCAACATAAAACTAATCAATTACTAGTCGATTTTGCTCAGCAAGGCTACAAGGTCGCGCGTATTAAAGGTGGCGATCCATTCATGTTTGGTCGTGGTGGTGAAGAGTTGGAAGTATTAGCCGATGCAGGTATTGGCTTTGAGGTCATTCCTGGCATTACTGCAGCGGCTGGTGCGACTGCTTATGCTGGGATTCCGTTGACACATCGCGACTACGCCCAATCAGCCATGTTTATTACAGGTCATTTAAAATCTGAAGATGATCAGATGGAATGGTCGACACTTGCTCGAGGCCATCAAACATTAGTGATTTATATGGGCTTGATGAAGTCTTCTTATATCCAGCAGCAATTGATTGAGCATGGTCGAGCAACCAATACCCCAATAGCCATCATTGAACGTGGTACACAAGCTAAACAAAAAGTGCTTATTGGAACATTATCCGAGTTAACGAGCCTAGCAGAATATGCTCAATCACCTTCTTTAATTGTGATTGGTGAAGTGGTGAATCTGTCATCAAAGCTCTCTTGGTTTGGCTCTCAAGTCCCACAACAAAATTCAACTCAGCCGATTGCGATTTAGCTCTAGTTAAGAGTCGCATCGTTGAATATTAAACGCATTTAGCGCAAGGATATGAATCATGGAACAAGAACGTTTAACCCATTTACAGCAACTTGAAGCGGAAAGTATTCATATTATCCGTGAAGTTGCTGCCGAGTTTGATAACCCGGTAATGATGTATTCAATCGGTAAAGATTCAGCGGTCATGCTGCATCTTGCACGTAAAGCTTTTTATCCTGGAAAGATCCCATTCCCACTTTTGCATGTGGATACTGATTGGAAATTTAAAGAAATGATTGAATTTCGTGATCGCACAGCTAAGAAATATGGTTTTGATTTATTGGTGCACAAGAACCCTGAAGGGCTAGAGATGGGCTGTAATCCTTTTGTTCATGGTTCGTCGAAACATACCGATATCATGAAAACTCAAGGTTTGAAGCAAGCATTAAATAAATATGGTTTTGACGCCGCATTTGGTGGTGCGCGTCGTGATGAAGAAAAATCTCGCGCTAAAGAGCGTGTCTATTCATTCCGCGATAAGCATCATACTTGGGATCCTAAAAATCAGCGCCCAGAGCTTTGGCATACCTATAACGGCCAAGTAAATAAAGGCGAAAGTATTCGTGTATTCCCACTTTCAAACTGGACGGAATTGGATATTTGGCAATACATCTACCTTGAAAATATTGAGATTGTTCCTCTGTACCTTTCCGCCGTAAGACCGGTGGTCAACCGTGACGGTATGTTAATCATGGTCGATGATGATCGTTTTCAATTCGAAGAAGGTGAGAAGGTGGAACATAAGAGTGTGCGTTTCCGTACTTTAGGTTGTTACCCACTAACTGGTGCCATCGAATCGGAAGCCGCGACTTTACCAGAGATCATTCAAGAAATGTTGGTGGCGACATCCAGTGAACGTCAGGGCCGTGCGATCGACCATGATCAATCAGGATCGATGGAATTGAAAAAACGCCAAGGCTATTTTTAAGCCGGTTAAGTTATCAAAAGGATTTTATTATGAACGCAGTTGTTGAAGCCGAACTGGCTGAATTGGGCATCGAGGGTTATCTCACCCAGCATCAATATAAATCATTGATGCGTTTTTTAACCTGTGGCTCTGTTGATGACGGAAAAAGCACCCTAATCGGTCGCCTACTCCACGATTCAAAACAGATTTATGAAGATCAATTAGCCGCAGTGAATAGCGATAGTCAGCGTGTTGGTACCACTGGTGAGCGACCTGACTTAGCGTTATTGGTCGATGGTTTGCAAGCCGAACGTGAACAAGGTATTACCATTGATGTCGCGTATCGCTATTTCTCAACCAAGAAACGTAAATTCATTATTGCCGATACTCCGGGGCATGAACAATATACCCGTAATATGGCAACCGGTGCTTCTACATGTGATGTTGCAGTGATTCTGATTGATGCTCGTAAAGGGGTATTAGATCAAACTCGTCGCCATTCATTTATTTCCAGTTTATTAGGTATTCGCCACTTTGTGGTTGCAGTCAATAAAATGGATTTGGTGGAATATTCTGAACAGCGTTTTAACGATATCTGTGAAGAATACTTAGAGTTTTCTAAGAATTTAAATTCAGATATTAATATTCAACTGATCCCAATCTCAGCACTGGAAGGTGATAACGTTGTCGATCAAACCCAGAACCTGGCTTGGTATCAAGGTCAACCACTACTGAAAATCTTAGAGGATATTGATTTAAGCCAAGAGCATACTCAAGGTGAGTTCCGCTTACCGGTGCAATATGTTAATCGTCCTAATCTCGATTTCCGTGGTTTTGCTGGCACCATTGCAAATGGCACGATTGCTGTCGGGGATAGTGTGACTGCACTGCCATCTGGAAAAAGCTCTAAGGTTGCCCGCATTGTTACCTTTGATGGTGATTTGGATTCAGCTCGAGCAGGTCAAGCGGTGACAGTCACTTTAGAGGATGAAATTGATATTAGTCGCGGTGACTTACTCGTTCCAACAGGCGCGACGATTAAAGCCACCAATCAGTTTTTAGCCGACGTGGTATGGATGACTGATCAACCTTTTTCCACTGGTCGCCAATACGATATTAAAGTTGCAGGCAAACAAACGATAGGACAATTAGAGTCGATTAAACATCAATATGATATCAATAAGTTGGAAGAGTTTGATGCGACGGAGCTGCCATTAAATGGTATTGGTTTATGTGAAATATCATTAACTGAAACCGTCGCTTTAGATAAATACACTGAGTGTGCTGATACCGGTGGTTTTATCATTATCGACCGTTTAACCAATGTTACTGTTGGTGCTGGTATGGTGCGTGAACGTTTAACGGAACAGCAAACAACGGCTCCTGTTTCATCGAGCTTTGAAGTTGAACTTAATGCTCTTATTCGCAAGCATTTCCCACATTGGGGAGCGAAAGATATTAGCCAACTTTTTGATTCGTCTTCTCTTAACGATCAAAAGAAGTAAAGCAAGGTGATGGTGGGGTTTGCCATGTGGGATAAATGGTTGGTATTACTGCTGTTGATCGCCATTATTGGTAGTTTAATCTTCACCAAGATTAAGCCGAGCTTTATTTTTGCTACCGCCGCGTTAGTCGCTTTTATGACTGGCGCGGTTGATCTTGATGGTATAGCGAAGAACTTTACTAATTCATCATTGTTGACGTTAGTGCTGTTGATCTTAGCGTCATGTGCCTTGGAGAAAACGCGGTTGATCAGTTGGATCAGTCGTCATATTTCATCGGGTCGATTGGGTAGTGTAGTGGCGAAGCTCGGTTTTTCGACCGCATTTCTTTCTTCTTTTACTAATAATACAGCGGTAGTAGTGTCTTTGATTGGTGCGATTAAGCGTAATAATTCTCATGCACCATCACGATTATTAATTCCATTATCTTACGCCGCTATCCTTGGCGGTACTTTAACTTTAATTGGCACTTCGACGAATTTAATTATTAATAGCTTTGTTGTTGATGCTGGATTGCCGAGTCTTGGCTTTTTTGCTCCAACCTGTATTGGGTTAGCAATTTTAGTGATTGGTGTTTTGGTACTGATCCCACTAAGTTATTTACTGCCACATAGTGATTCGAATGAGCATGATGTTCTCCCATATTTTTTAGAAGCACGTGTTGAAGCCGGCTCGCCTTTAATCGGCAAGAGTATTGCGCAAAACAACTTGAGGGCATTACGTAAATTATTTTTAGCTGAAGTGATCCGCGATGGGGTGACCATAGCTTCGGTCACGCCCGATCTGGTATTACTTGAAAATGATCGTCTGTTGTTTTGTGGTGATGTTGAAAGTGTTGCCACCTTACAAGAGATACCCGGCATTACGTTGTTTGGTCAGCATCACCTAAATGGACAAAGCTTCATTGAAGTAGTGGTGAGCCAATCAGCTTCGATTTGTAATAAGACTTTAAAGTCGAGCCAATTTCGTGATCGTTTTGATGCTGTGGTGGTAGCGATTCGTCGAGGACACGAGCGTTTAGAAGGTGGTTTGGGCAATGTAAAACTGGTCGCTGGTGATACTTTGGTATTGGTTCCTGGAAAAGGGTTTCACTCCGCTCGTCAAGATCACGGTAAAGAGTTTGTATTGATTAACGATCTTGATTCGAGTGCCAAACTAGATCGAACTAAATCGGCGATTGCATTATTCGGTTTTGCTGCGGTTATTGGACTATCACTTGTGGGAGTGATTCCGATTATCAAAGGTTTAGCAGGCTATATTGTGTTGATGTTAGTGTTCGGGGCGGTGGGCATTAGTGAACTAAGACGTCGTTTCCCTATCGATATTGTGGTGATCGTAGGCTCTGCTTTGTGTTTGGCACAGTTAATGATGTCTTCAGGTTTGTCTAAACAAATGGGGGATTTATTCATTTATTTGTTTAATGGTGGCGGGCCTATGGGAGCATTGATCGCCACTTATTTACTGACGCTTATTTTGACAGAGTTGATCACCAATAATGCTGCGGCAGCGTTAGCTTTTCCGATTGGTTATAGCATGGCGATAGGTTATGGCGTAGATCCGATGCCGTTTATCATGGCGGTATTGTTTGGGGCGAGTGCCAGCTTTGTTTCTCCTTATGGCTATCAAACTAATCTGTTGGTTTACAGTGTCGGTAATTACCACATTAACGATTTTATTAAGATAGGGGTGCCAATCTCGATTGTTTATTCGGTCGTAACATTGACGCTAATTCCTTATTTCTTCCCTTTTTAACGCGGACTCTTCGATATGAATCGTAAGGGCAGCTAAGTAGCATGGAATCCAATAATGACTGTTTTGAATAAAGATGAAAATGTAATTTGGCACCAGCATCAGGTGACCAAACAAACTCGCTCTGAATTAAAAAAGCAAAAACCAGTAGTGCTTTGGTTTACCGGGCTATCAGGTGCGGGAAAATCCACGGTAGCTGGGGCATTAGAGTCTCAATTAGCTAGCTTGGGGTATCATACTTATTTGTTGGATGGCGATAATGTACGTCATGGTTTATGTAGTGATTTAGGTTTTTCATCTCAAGATCGTAGAGAAAATATTCGTCGCATTGGTGAGCTAGCTAAACTGATGGCTGATGCAGGTTTGATTGTACTATCGGCGTTTATTTCTCCACATCGTATTGAGCGTCAAATGGTGCGTGATCTACTGCCTGATGGTGAGTTTATTGAAGTGTTCGTTAATGCGCCTTTAGAGGTGTGTGAAAAGCGCGATCCGAAAGGTTTATACAAGAAGGCTAGAGCCGGTGAGATCCCCAATTTCACTGGTATTGATTCTGAATATCAAGCACCACAAGATCCTGAAATTGATTTACCAGCAGGTGATAAATCATTAGATGAGCTGGTGGGAATTTGTCTACATCAGTTACGAGATAGAGCCATTATTGAGTAACTTAATTGGTTGAATTTATTTGTTATTTTGACTTAACAAATGATTTTATTATTCACTCAATACTTAGATGGTAGGTAGCAAAATAAAAAGGGAACTGCTGGGTTCCCTTTTTGTTACTTGTTTTGTTATTGGTTGACTACATATCGTCATATTCTTCGATGGCATCACCTTGCAAGGTATAACCTGTTTGAGCGAGTTCATGATCCAGCACTTGAGTTTCTAGTTTCCCAACCACGTACACCACATCCCATAGTTGTTGAACCGGTGCTCCTTTTGGGAATTTGACATAAATAATCTGGTTTGGCGGCGGTGGTGGTACATGAATACAAGCACCAAAATATGGCACCAATAAAAACTCGGTAATAGTGTTCTCATCTCCCTCTAGAGGAATAACAAATCCGGGAATTTTGACATAACTGTTATTGAGCTCTGGACGAGTATTGCCGATTGGGTTTTGCTTTGCTTTGCCGCCAGTATGATTACCAGGTGCAGGCATTCCGAGTTTATCAAAGTTCTTTTGTTCATCGATTGGAACTAGGTCTATCCAATCAAGTTTCAATGGTTCTTGTTTTTGTTCTGCCTGAACGACAGGAACGCATAGGCATATTAAAAGCGCACTAAGCCATAATAATCTAGTCGTTAGATTGTTTAACTGAGTGGCTTTAATCGAGATAGTGTTCATTTTTATACCTTTATGGTCATGCCATCAGCGACAGAATGACGATATGCCTTAAGTGATGGGAATAACCCGATCACGACTCCTGAAATTTGTACCAGTAGTAGTAACATAAGGTCATGTTGGGATAAAGCGGTTAAGGCAATTTTGACACCATATTGATGTTCTATGATTGGAGCACAAGCGGCTAATACAAGGTAGAGTATCCCTGTACCAACAGTGATGCCAAGTAAGGTTAATAAACTCGCTTCACTCATTAGTAAGAAGAAGATGTGCTTAGGTTGTGCGCCCATAGCACGCAAAATCGCCATCTCGCGGCGACGTTCTTGTAATCCTGTGAGTAAACTGGTCAGCATGCCTAGCAGGCCGGCGATGACTACAAAACCTGAGATTACCATTAAGGCTTGTTCTGCTACTGACATCATGCCCCACAATTCACTTAATGCGATACCAGGTAAAATGGCACTTAAAGGCTCCTTGTTGTAATTATTGATTTGCCTTTGCAGCATAAAAGTTTGGATTTTAGAATTCAGACCTAGCATGAAAGCTGTGATCTCTTTAGGTTCGAATGTTTGCTGCTCTAATACTTGTTTATCTGGTGTTTGGCCAAGGTGCGCACCTGACTCCCAACCAACATGGATCGCTTCAATCGCACCTAATGAAACATGTACTGTTTTATCAACGGGCGTACCGGTTGGCGCTAAAATACCAGTAATGGTGAAGGGTAAGTTTTTGTGGCGAGTAAAAGATTTATCACTGATACCATGAGCAATAATAATCTCATCACCGAGTTGATAGTTGAGTTTTTTTGCTACATCCGAGCCAATGACAGTTTCAAATAAGCTATGAAAAGCTTCCCCTTGAGAGAAAGTAAGTGGTTGCTTACTTCCGTAACGATAGAATTTAAAATAGTCCTGATTGGTGCCCATTACACGGAAGCCGCGGTGTGAATCCCCTAGAGAAATAGGAATTGCCCACTTAACTTGTGGTAGATGAGCGATATCTTGATAGCTCTGCCAACCGATATTATTGGTGGCATTACCAATCCGAAATACTGAATAAAGCAATAAATTCACTTCACCAGATCGCGCTCCAACGATGAGATCGGTACTTGAGATGGTGTTAGCAAAACTGCTTTTCGCTTGGGTACGGATTTTTTCTACACCCAGTAGTAACACCACTGAAATAGCTACAGTAATGATGGTCAATATGGCGGTGGTTTTACGATTAAGTAAGCTCTTCCAAGCAAGAGAGATAATTGCACTCATTAATTTACCTCTTGTTGTTGGTTCACTAGGCTGATTTGGTTAATTGTTGGTAGGTCAACATGTACCTCAAAGTAAGAACGCAAACTAGAATCATGACTGACAAAAATCACTGTGGCGCCTGATTGATTGGCTTCTTCAATTAATAGTTCAATAAAAGCTTGGCGGTTATCTTGATCTAGGGCTGAGGTTGGTTCATCGGCAATGATGATTTCTGGTTGACCTATTAATGCTCTGGCGGCCGCTACTCGTTGTTGTTGACCAATACTCAGTTCATTGATGGGCTGTTCAAAACACGATGTAGGCAAATGTAGCCGAGAGAGTAATTGCTTTGCTTGTTGTTCTAGGGATGAAGTTTGTTGTTCTGCTTTAGCTTTACGATCTCGAGAAAATCGACAAGGCAACAAGACATTTTCTAAAACAGATAAGTAAGGTAGTAGATTAAATTGCTGAAAAATATAACCAATATGTCGAGCGCGAAATTTGTCCCGCTCAGCTTGCGATAAGAGATTGAGTGGATTATCGAGAATGCGAACTTGACCTGATTGTGGCGTTATTATTCCGGTTAATAAGCTTAATAATGTCGACTTTCCACAGCCACTTGGTCCTTGAATAAATACATGCTGCTGGGGCTTAACTGTCAACTGTTCTATCACTACAGTGGGGGAGGGTTGCTTTGGCCAAGTAAAGCTGATCTGTTTAAGTTCTATCGCGAGAGGCATTGTCATCTTGATCTCGTTTTGGCTGATATCCATTATATTTGAAGCTATAGCGGTGTTGACTACGCCTGAATTTTAAAATCACTATGGCATAAGCTAACTGTACTCATGAGGCTTCATTCACTTGTTGCTTCACTGTAACTCCAATAACTTTGGATATATATTTTGAGCAAATAACGCCACGCTAAGACTGCGGCGCTATTTTTATAGGTCGGTTATTTTACCACGTAATAGTATGCTTCGGCTGTTTGAGTTCAATGTGTTTTTGAGTACTGTCAGTTAACAGATTAACTTCAATGGTCTGGCTTGCTGGAAAGTGAGTAAACCATTGAGTATCAATTGTTGATAATTGAGAAATATTTTCACATTGATACTGGTATTGCAACGTAAATGCGCCATGATTTTGGTCGTGGTCGTGGTCGTGGTCGTGGTCGTGGTCGTGGTCGTGGTCGTGGTCGTGGTCGTGGTCGTGGTCGTGGTCGTGGTCGTGGTCGTGGTCGTGCGAATCATGATGTTCGTTATGGTTATCATGATCGTGTTCATCTTGACCTATGTTGTCTTTAACTAATGAATCAACAGGCTGGCAATTAGCTGCAGCCGCGAAAGCGAATAGTTGGTTAGGTTGTCTAAGTAAGGCAACTGCTTGTTGATAGGTTTGCTTTTCTGATTGGCTATTTGGGGCATGCTCAAAGCCTAAAATGTCTTGTCCTGGAGATTCAATTTCGATTAGAAAATCGTTGCTATCTTGTACCATATTGAATGTGACAACCCCGTGAACATGGGCTTGATGTTGAGTAAATTCATGCTGAGAATCTGCAACAGCGACACCAGTAGATAGTCCGAATAGGCTTGCAGATAAGATGGAAGGAACAAGAATATTTTTATGCATTGTCGAGATCTCACTGAATAAATATAGGATGTGAGATCAAGCATGATGGCTTAAATTCTCACCAGATGATTGACTGTTATACTATAACAATTAACCATCTGGCAAGAGAATGTTATGTTATTACAATAGGTATACCCAAGTGACGTCAATATGCAGCATTCAGAGCTATCATCCAAACCTTTAGGCAAGGAGGCTTGGCGAAGGAATGTAGGCACCTTTCAAACCAATCTGACGCGGCATAAAGCTTGTTTTATTCTTGCTGAAACTCACATCTTGAAGTTACTTGGGTATATCACTTACAGGTTTTGCTTGATTAACTGTAGAACCTGGTTAATTTGCTGCTCAGTCAGTTCACCATCTTGATTGAAAAGAACTCGCCCTGTTTTGTCTTGGACGATAATGGTTGAAGATTTAGGGGTTAGTTGCCATTGTTTTGCTACCACACCTTGTTGATCTAATACCATTGAAGACCAAGAAAACTCTTCCTTACCATCTTCTGCTGATGATTTTACAAATGAACTAGTACCCCAAATCGCATCATCTTGGTTAACAATGGTGGTGGTTTGATATTTATCTTCTGGGAATTTTGAATGAGTAATCGCCTCCATTAAAGGAGCATTCATTGCTTTCGCACCGCTTCTTCCTGCAATTGCTTGAATGACACGAACCTTACCGAGTAGTAGTTCAGTATTCCAAGGTAAGTAATTGAAATCATCATTTTGCATGAAAATCTCGCCACCTTTTTCTACCGTTACTGCCGGAACGCTTCTGCCTATTTGAATGTTATTTGCACTTGCAGCGAGTGACGCTATGCTCAAAAAGAGGGCAATGGATAGTTTTCTTATCATAGTTGTCTACCTAGTTAGATACTGGAAAAGTGAGAAAGTCCTCATATATTCATATGATAGCGCATAAATAGAGTTGAAAAGAGTGAAATATAAGTTGGCTCTAATTTTGCTTAATTTTTATTAACTACACCCAAGTCATTTGGGTATATAGCCAAGAAGTGAAAAATTTTGAATTTGCTCTTTGTCACGAATTTGCAGCAATTCTACTGTATCAATGTGGCTCAATTAAGTTTTAGCCACTATATATTTATTAATAGCACTATCAAAATGTGACATTAAAGACACTATTGAAATGCTATTAAGGCCTGTGAAGACGTTATCGCAAATAACAATAATCTGGATAGACTAATGAATATGCAGCCAATTTTTAATCGTTATCGCCCACTTCAAATTGCTCGTTTTGTGAAAGTTGTATTTAAAGGGCACTTTGGAATCAAAGGGGTTGGGGAATTTTATTTCGACCAAGGTAAAGTGCTATTACCAGATATATCGAATAAGAAACAATTGAAGATTATGAAAGAGGTCAACTTGGCGATTCATCAATTATCGATGGAGTCTTGAGGTAGGGATTTAAGAAAACAGGCTTGGGAGAGGTAAGCCTGTTTATGCTGTAGCTCTTACGCGGAGTTTATTAAGCTAGGCTTGGTGGGAAGCACACCCCTGTACCGCCAATACCGCAGTAGCCTTGTGGGTTTTTAGCTAAATATTGCTGGTGATAGGTTTCCGCTAAGTAATAATCCTCCATTACGGCTAATTCAGTGGTGATGTTTTTACTTAAAGATTCGCCGATCGCTTGCTGGTAGATCGTTTTGCTTTGTTCCGCTATCGCGAGATCGTTTTGGTCTTCGGTATAAATCACTGATCGATATTGAGTGCCAATATCATTACCTTGGCGCATTCCTTGGGTCGGGTCATGTTTCTCCCAAAATATTACTAAGATCTCTTCTAGAGTTAATCGACTTGGATCGAAAATCACTCGCACTACTTCAGCATGCCCGGTTTCTCCGCTACATACTTCTTGATAGGTTGGGTTTGGGGTATAACCTCCGCTATAACCAACCGATGTGCTGAGTACACCATCAAGTTGCCAAAAAACACGTTCAGCTCCCCAGAAGCATCCGAGTCCTAATAATACTTCTTTACTGCCTGCAGGTTTGTCGGCAGTTAAATCTGTTTGATTAATATAATGTAACTCTGTGATGAGCATTTTTTCATCACGGCCAGCTAATGCCGTTTCTTGGGTGACTAATTTATCTTTATTCGACATATATAATCCTTAATCTGGCTTTTGAGAACCGGGAAAGTCTGGTAGTTTAAGTTGTATACCATATATTAGGTGTAAAGAACCTAACCATAGACCGACGAATCCCTGTGGTCATTTCAAATGAATGAGTATTTGAAGTGACAAACTACAGCAGTTTTGACAATGAGTACAAATATTCACTTATGAAAAAGAGTCACCTCACTTCATTGTTAGCCTGTTTGCTGATTTTTTCGGCAATGCCGAGTTATGCGGAAACCGAACTCACCATTGAAGGTTTAGATGGTGAGCTAGAAGATAATGTGTCTTCATATTTATCAGCGATTAAGGAAAGTGAATATTCCACCTCATTGCGTTTTCAATCCCGAGTTAAGCAAAATATTGTCGATGCTCTTAAAGCGCTCGGTTATTACAATCCAATTATTCAGTTTCAAATTGAAGGTGATACTAATGATCCTGATGCTGATAATGAGATAATCGTAACGGTTGACGCAGGCATTCCTACTATTATTTATGAAAGTGATATTGTGATAGAAGGCGATGCAGCTACCGATGTGGACTTTATGCGTTTGGTAGATCGATCTAAATTAAATTTAGGCCAAGTGGTGAACCACGGGAATTATGAAGGGTTAAAGAGTGCTTTGCGTAATCTCGCATTACAGAAAGGTTATTTCGATGGCCAGTTTATAGACACTCGTTTGCAAGTCTCGCCAAGCCGTAATCAAGCTTTTGTACATCTTCATTATCAAAGCGGCCAACGCTATGTGTTTGGCCAAACCACTATTACCGGCAGTCAAATTGAGCAAAAGCGGGTTCAGTCATTAGTGCCGTATGAAAATGGTCAACCGTATCAATCGGTTTTAGTGGGTGAGCTTAACCAAAACTTATCGAGTTCTGAGTGGTTTACTAACATTTTTGTTGAGCCGGATATTGAAAGTGTTGATGAAGATAAGTCATTACCAATGAAAGTGAGAGTCTCACCGCAAACACGTAACCAAATCGAAACGGGTTTAGGCTATTCCACTGATGTTGGTCCGCGAGGTAAACTTTCATGGAAAAAACCTTGGTTAAATAAATATGGCCATAGTGTCGGTGCCAGTGTGATGTTATCGCATCCTGAAAAAACCTTTACTGCCAACTATAAGATCCCATTGGAAGATGTGTTACACGATTATTATCTCGTGCAGTACGGCTTTAAAGATGAAGATGATAATGACACAGATAGCCAAGAACAAAACTTATCTTTTGAACGTCATTGGCTCTACGATAACGGTTGGCATCGAACCATTTATTTACGCTTGTTGTATGAAGACTATGTACAAGCATCAGAATCTGGCCACTCTTTATATGTGCTACCGGGGATTTCATTCTCCCGAGTAAGAACGCGTGGTAACACTATGCCAATGTGGGGTGATAAACAAAGTATCAGTTTTGAATATGGTGATCCGTCATTATTATCGGATACGCGAATTGTTCGTGTGGTTGGTCATACTGGATGGGTTCGAGGAATCGGTCGTAATCACCGTTTCCTAACTCGTTTAGATGCGGGGGGCGCTTTTGCAGATGATTGGTCGGAAGTGCCACCTTCATTACGCTTTTTTGTGGGTGGGGTGAATTCACTACGCGGCTATGGTTATGAAGAGGTCTCGCCAAGAGATAGTAACGATGAACTAGAAGGCGGTGCCTATATGGCTACCTCTAGTTTGGAATATCAATATCGAGTAACTGGCAATTGGTGGGGCGCGGCATTTTTAGATGTTGGTGATGCATGGACTGATACCCCAGAATGGAAACGAGGTGTTGGCCTCGGGGTGCGCTGGGCTTCACCGGTGGGGCCAGTGCGCTTAGATTTTGCTTATGGATTAGATGCCGATGATGGTGATGAATTCCGTATCCACTTTACCTTAGGTCCTGAGTTGTAATGAAGCGATTACTGAAATGGCTACTTGGCATTATTTTATTGATCCCAACGACGGTTTTGGTCGCTTTGTTGTTAGTTGCGGTATTGCTGTTTACCAATGTTGGTTTAAATAGTAGTTTGTGGGTGGCGCAAAAATTAGTACCAGAGCTGAAAGTAGGCTCCACCGAAGGTAGTTTATTACCGGCTTTTACCTTGCATGATCTTGAATATAAAAATACCGAACTAGGGATTTTAACTGAGCTTAAGCGCTTTGATTTCTCAACATCAATTGACTGCCTATTTGAGCACTCGGTGTGTATTGATACTATCGCGGTTAATGGCCTGAAGTTTTCAATGCCGGATTTACCTGCATCTGAAAGTAGTGAGCCTGATGACAGTAGTTCATTGATGCCGGCCATTTTTATCCCTATTCCCGTCTCTCTAACACATCTCGAACTTAATGATATTGATTTGAATATCTTGGGCAATAAAGCATCTTGGAAACATTTTTCTACCGGGCTTTATATGCAAGGGCGAACGCTGACATTACGTCCAACCAAATGGCAAACCATCCGGCTAACCTTAGCGCCCGATGAGGCTGACAATATTCCTGAGCCAGTCGATGAAACCCCGTTGGCACAACGGCCCGATATTCTGCTGCCTAAAGTCGCATTGCCTGTCAATTTGCAAGTTGAACAATTTAATGTTGATGATTTTATTTTGCAGCAAGACTCACCTATGAAGGTGAATCATTTAGGTTTTAAAGGCTCATTGACCGGGAGTAAGCTAGATATTCGAGATCTTAAGCTTGATATGCCACAGGCAGATTTAAACTTAAATACGAAGCTCACCATGTCTGGTGACTACCCGTTAACATTGCAAGCAAAAGGGTTAGTCAAAATGACGGAGTATTCAGGTCAGACGATAACCTTAGATGCCAAAGGTAGTGTTGCCAATCTAAATGTATCGAGTGAGCTTTCGGGCGGAGTTGAAGCGAAAATACAAACCCACCTTCAACCACTGAAAGCGACATTACCATTTGGCTTATCTATTAAAAATGCTAAAGCACAATGGCCATTTAAAGGGCAAGCCGATTATAAAGTTAACATTGCGCATTTAGATGGCAGTGGTTCATTAGAAGGCTATCAATTTGACTTAGACTCACAAGTGTCTGGGATAGATATTCCAGCTTTAGATATTGAATTGGATGCAAAAGGAGATCTTGATCAGATTGAATTGCATAAATTAAATATTGCGACGCTCGGGGGGAATGTTACAGGCCAAGCAATGGTTAATTGGCAAGCGCCATTAAACTGGAAAGCAACTTTAGGTTTGAGCGATATTCAGCCAGGCATGCAATGGCCACAAGCGGAGGGCACCCTTAACGGCAGTTTAATTCATACTGGTAATTTAACGCCACAAGGAGGTTGGAAAGTGCAGTTTCCAAGCTTGGCGATAGATGGCAAGTTGCGTGGTTATCCTTTGTCTTTAAAAGGTCAGTTAAATGCTAGTGATCTTCATGGTAAAGGCCAATACATAGTTCGAACTCGCGGATTAAAACTCTCTCACGCAAAGAATAGTGTCAGAATTAAAGGTCGATTAGAACAGAAGTGGGATATGGATATAGCGCTTCATATGCCAAAACTGGAAGCAACGATTCCAGAGTTAAAAGGCCAAGCGATGGGGGATGTTCAGCTACGTGGTGCACAAAAGTCGCCGCAAATTTTGACCGACTTATCGATAAGCGACATCGACTGGAAGCAAGGTGAAGCCAAATTGAAATCACTGCTGGTTAAAGGGCAAGTTTCTCCTTTTCCATCACCAAGTGGCGATATTCGTTTGAGTGCGCAAGGCGGTCTATATCAAGAACACCAACTTAAAGACCTTTCTTTAGCCTTTAAAGGGAATGAGCAAGATCACCAACTCGATCTTGATATGATGACGGATTTATTTTCAACCAACTTAGCCGTTAAAGGTGGAATGAAAAATAAGCCGCAACAAGCTAAGTCGCAACAAATGTGGCAAGGGCAATTAACGTCGGCTCAAATTACCTTAATGGAGCCAAATACCAATCAACAAACCAACCCAATCTGGCAGATTAATCAGCCAGTTGATATTGGTTATCAATTTGCATCGCAACGTGTGTATGTACAAGCTCATTGTTGGCAACATCTACCCTCTAAAATTTGTTTAGATAAAGACCTTTCAGTCGGCAGTGATGGCGAGGCTACGTTGTCGGTGCAACAATTTTCTTTTGATGAGTTGGCAGTGTTCTTTCCTGAGGATACCGAAATTAATGGTGAGTTAAACGTTAACGCTTGGCTGAAATGGGCAAATGATAAAGCGCCTCAGATGAAGTTGGATGTGGATATTCCTCAAGGTAATGTGGTTCAGAAACTGGATACACCACTCACCATCCCTTGGGACGAGATCCAATTATCCGCCAATTTACAGCAAAATAAGCTCGATATGAGTTGGCTGTTAGCGTTAACTAATAACGGCCAAATTAAAGGCCAAGCTACTATCCCCAATGTTCAAGCTCAACAGATGTCGATTGATGGTGATAATACCATTGAGAACATCCATCTTGGCTTTCTACGTCCTTTGTTAGGAGAACAAAACCGTCTTAATGCCAATGTGAATTCCAAGTTAGATTTCAATGGACCCATTTTAAATCCTAAAGTGTTAGGTAATTTTGATATTGAGAACTTTCAATTAGAAGGTCCAATGTTCCCAGTAGATATTCATCAAGGGGAAGTTAAAACTCGATTTAATGGCTATTCGGCGACCTTGAATAGTGTATTAGAAACCGATGATGGTGATTTACAGTTACAAGGAGATGCTAATTGGGCGCAACGTAGTAACTGGTATGCCAATTTACGTGCCTTTGGTGATGAGCTGAAAGTTGAAGCTCCGCCAATGGTTGCTTTAAAAGTGAAGCCAGATCTTACCATTGCGATTACGCCAACACTGGCAAAAATCACCGGTAATATTGATATTCCTTGGGGGCGAATTTTAGTCGAAGACCTACCAGAAAGTGCGGTAGGTTTATCGAAAGATGAAATCATTTTAGATGAAGATCTTAATCCGGTAGAAGAGAATAATGGTCTACCAATGGCGTTAGAAAGCGATATTACGATCAATATTGGCGATGATGTCAGTTTGTCTGCATTTGGTTTAAAAGGTTATTTAGTGGGGAGCTTGAAAGTTTCTCAGAAAGATAAAGGTCCATTTATTTTAGGTGAAGTGAGAATCGAGGAAGGTTATTACCAATCCTTTGGGCAAGATTTGATCATTCAAGAAGGTAAAATATTAATGAATGGGCCTGCTGATCAACCTTATGTGGCGATTAAGGCGATCCGAAATCCAGACAACACTCAAGATGATGTCATCGCTGGGATCCAAGTGAATGGCCCCGCGGATGCACCAGAAGTTAAGGTGTTTTCTGAGCCCGCGATGTCGCAAACTAATGCGTTGTCTTACCTATTGCGCGGTCAGGGTATAGAAGATGGTACAAGTGGCAGTACTATGACCACAGCATTAATCGGATTAAGTTTGGCTAAAAGTGGTCAGTTAGTTGGCGAGCTTGGTGAAGCCTTTGGCGTGCAAGATTTACAATTAGGTACTGCGGGCTCGGGTGATGACTCTCAGGTGACGGTAAGCGGTTATATTGCACCGGGTCTACAAGTAAAATATGGCGTCGGAATATTTAACGCATTAGGTGAGTTTACCGTTCGTTATGAATTGCTCACCGACTTTTATGTTGAAGCGGTGACAGGAGTCGATAGTGCCGTCGATTTCCTTTACCAATTTAGTTTTAATTGATGGTGAGTAGGGAATATTGCATTGAATAGAAAAGGAAAAACTATGTCGCATCGTGTTTTGGTTTATGGCACGTTACGTCAAGGTGAATTAAATCATCACTTATTAAGTGATAGCCAATTTTTAGGCAATGTAGTGACACAAGCTCATTTCCAGCTGTTTGACTTAGGACCTTACCCTGCGGCAATAAAAGGTGAACAATCTTTAATCGCCGAAGTGTATTTAGTTGCTGATGAAACGATGCGGAAATTAGATATATTGGAAGATTATCCGAATGAATATGAGCGTGAGTTAGTTACTACACCACATGGGCTGGCATGGATATATTTATACCAAAACAAAGATTTATTGAAAAAAGAAATATCGTCTGGAGATTGGTGTAAACGGGATGAGGGTTCCTATTAAAACAAAGTGAACTTTTTTCCTGTCTAGGCGTATTGAACTGTTGTCGTATACTTATTCAGTCATCCTTACGATAAATGGAGATAGACATGAAACAGATAACTGTAATTAAACAAACTCTTGCAATGCTTGCTCTATTGGTTGTAGCAGGTTGTGCATCTCACAAGGATATGCCGAATTCAGCTGATAGCCAAGCGTGGCAAAACTATGGTGAACAAACGGCAGCTAAAGGATTGGTGGAACATAGCCAGCATCAACTTGCTAAAACATCTAACTTAACTGATGAAGCATATATGGCGTATCAACAAGGTTACGCGAAGGGGCAAAAGCAATATTGTAGTCAGAATGCCTCCTGGTTAGGTTCTACCGGACAAGCCTACCGAGGGATTTGCGATAATATTGATCCTTTCTTTCGCCAAGACTACACAGCTGGTGTCCAATCTCACGCTGGTGGAATGTAGTGTTAATACTTAATACCCCGTTAATAAAAATATCAACTAATAAAAAAGAGCCTATAGCAGGCTCTTTTTTATGGTTACCAGTTTGAATTGGTAATGGTATTATTTTTGAGCGCGCTCGTAAGATTCTAAAATCTCTTTACGTGCAGCTGCTACATCTTCCCAACCATCAACTTTTACCCACTTACCTTCTTCAAGATCTTTGTAACGCTCAAAGAAGTGTGTGATTTGAGATTTAAGTAATTCAGGTACATCGTTGATATCTTGAATATGTTCGTACTCTTTAGATAATTTGCTGTGAGGTACAGCAATTACTTTAGCATCTTCACCAGACTCATCTGTCATTTTTAGTACGCCAACAGGACGACAACGAATAACTGAACCAGGCATCAATGGAAATGGCGTTGGTACTAGAACATCTACTGGGTCACCATCTAAAGATAGTGTGTCGTTTACATAACCATAGTTACATGGGTAGAACATTGGCGCTGACATAAAGCGGTCAACAAATACTGCGCCGCTGTCTTTATCAACTTCATATTTAATTGGGTCTGCATTAGCAGGGATTTCGATCACTACATATAAATCGTCTGGTAGTGATTTACCAGCAGGTACATTATTCAAGCTCATTGGGCTTCCTTTCTCAGTTTAGCTATCTTGAGATAACTTATTAGATTTGAAATTAACGCTTTGATTATAACGTGAGTTGTTAAGGGGTTGTAAAGGGTTTGAGTGAAATATGCGAAGGAAATTCTAGTGAAGTGATAAGAGAAAAAGATAAGAGGAATGGAGTCCTCCTATCTTTCATTGCTAAACGATGCAATTAGCTATTCAGGGTATTGCTCTAAAAAGCTTTCTACTTTATCAACCATAACAGGTGAACCTACTACAAAAGGAACTCGCTGATGTAGCTCGGTTGGTTTTAAATCCATGATACGGTTTTTACCATCGGTTGCTTTGCCGCCCGCTTGCTCCATGAGAAAAGCAATAGGGTTGCACTCGTACAATAAGCGTAATTTACCATTTGGATGACTTTCAGTACTTGGATAGAGGTAGACTCCACCTTTTAGTAAGTTACGGTGAAAATCAGCAACCAAAGATCCAATGTAACGAGAAGTATAAGGGCGTTTTTCTTCAGGAACATTCTCTTGGCAATATTTGATGTATTTTTTGATGCCGGTTGGGAAACGAATATAGTTGCCTTCGTTGATTGAATAAATGGTGCCAGATTGTGGAATCATCATTTGCTCATGAGATAGGCAGAATACTCCAAGTGATGGGTCATAAGTAAAGCCATGTACGCCATTACCAGTGGTGTAAACCAACATAGTAGAAGAGCCATAAATGATATAACCCGCAGCCACTTGTTTATGACCTGGTTGTAAGAAATCTTCTTCGGTTGGAGGGGTGCCTATTGGAGAAACGCGGCGATAAATAGAGAAGATGGTGCCAACTGAAACATTAACATCAATGTTAGATGAACCATCAAGTGGATCCATTAATACGACGTATTTAGCATTTTTATTCAGATCTTTATTAAAGGCGACCGCCTCATCTTCTTCTTCACTTGCTACGCCACAGACTTGATCGCGAGCTTCTAATGCTGCTTTAAATTTGTCATTAGCGTATAAATCGAGTTTTTGTTGTTCTTCTCCTTGAACATTCTCTGCGCCCACCGAGCCAGTAATATCAACCAGTCCGGCTTTATTGATTTCCCTATTGACTATTTTAGCAGCCAATTTAATAGAGCCGAGTAGAGAAGATAAGTCTCCACTCGCGTGAGGGAAGTGGTGTTGATTTTCAACAATAAATTCACCAAGTGTACGCATGGTCGACATGTTTAATCCTTTTGTGTCGTTAAGCGGTATACACCTATTACGGGTGTGTTAGGGGCTAACCCATTGTAAAAGGATAAACTTTTTTATGGTAATGAAGTAACTATGGCAATAGTAGAAAATGTTTAATTTTTATTTCAGTTTATATCCTTTAAACTCTAACCATACTTTTCTCTGTGTTTACGGTACTATTCAGAATTATCGTACATTCATTTTTTTAGATCCTAATAGTTGGATTGGAACCATTGTTATGCATATTCATATTCTCGGTATTTGTGGCACTTTTATGGGTGGAGCTGCAGTTTTAGCACGTCAACTTGGACATAAGGTGACAGGTTGTGATGCTAATGTTTACCCACCGATGAGCACATTACTTGAATCTCAAGGTATTGATATTATTGAAGGCTTTGATCCTTCTCAGCTTAATCCTGCGCCGGATCTCGTGGTGATAGGTAATGCGATGAGCCGTGGTAATCCTTGTGTAGAATATGTATTAAATAACAATTTGAAATACACCTCTGGTCCGCAATGGCTACAAGAGTTTTTATTGCATGACCGCTGGGTTCTTGCGGTTTCTGGTACTCATGGAAAAACCACTACCTCGAGTATGTTGTCTTGGATTTTAGAAGATTGCGGTTATGCGCCGGGCTTCTTAGTCGGAGGCGTATTGGGTAACTTCGGTGTGTCAGCTCGTTTAGGCGAAAGTATGTTTTTTGTGGTTGAAGCAGACGAATACGACAGTGCTTTTTTCGATAAGCGTTCTAAGTTTGTCCATTACCATCCACGCACACTGGTGATGAATAATTTAGAGTTCGATCATGCTGACATCTTCGATGATCTTGAAGCGATAAAGCGTCAATTTCATCATTTAGTTCGTACGGTTCCTGGCAACGGTCGTATTCTGATGCCAAGTAATGATGATGGCCTGCAGGATGTTATTAAGCGTGGTTGCTGGAGCGAATTAGAATACATTGGCGATGATGGTCACTGGAAAGCCGAAAAAGTAAAAAAAGATGGAAGTCACTTCCAAGTGTATTTAGATGGCAAACATTACGGTGATGTAATGTGGGATTTAGTCGGTGATCATAATGTGAATAACGCATTGATGGCGATTGCTGCAGCGCGTCATGTTGGTGTTACTCCAGATCTGGCTTGCGAAGCACTCGGTAAATTCATCAATACTAAGCGTCGTTTAGAGCTGAAAGGTGAAGTTAAGGGTATTAAGGTGTATGACGATTTTGCTCACCACCCAACAGCGATTGAGCTTACTTTAGAAGGCTTACGCAATAAAGTTGGTGATAGCAAAATTATTGCGGTGTTTGAGCCTCGCTCAAGCACGATGAAAATGGGCGTACATAAACAAACTTTAGCCGCAGCCTTTAAGCATGCCGATGAGGTTTGTTTATATCAACCAAGTAATATTCAATGGTCGGTAGAAGAGGTGGCGAAGCAGTGCTCTCAACCAAGTTATGTTGATGACAATATTGATAGCTTTGTGGGACATATTGCAGCTCAAGCGCAAAGTGGCGATCAGATCTTAGTGATGAGTAACGGCGGCTTTGAAGGGATCCACGCCAAACTATTACAAGCTTTACAACAAAAATAGTAAAAAGATCATAGTAAGCAAAAAGATCATGGGTAGTAAAAAGATCATTATGATCTTTTTACTTACCTAACTCATTCTCTATTGAGGAAGCGAATATGTCTCAATTGACGGAAAAGAAAATCACTCTGGCTTTCACTGGAGCCTCCGGCGCACCCTATGGATTACGTCTATTAGAGTGTTTGTTGGCGGCTGATTACACAGTCTATTTACTGATCTCATCAGCCGCTCGTGTCGTGATGGCAACCGAGCATGATTTAAAGTTACCAAGTGGTCCAGAGGCTGCACAAAAAGTTTTGGCTGAACACCTTAAATGCCGCAGTGATAAGTTAATCGTATGTGGTAAAGAGGACTGGTTTTCTCCCGTTGCTTCAGGTTCTGCCGCACCGAAACAAATGGTAGTGTGTCCATGTTCTGCTGGTAGTGTGGCTTCGATTGCTCATGGCATGTCGGATAACTTAATTGAACGTGCGGCTGATGTGGTAATGAAAGAACGTGGTCAATTATTGTTAGTGGTACGTGAGACGCCATTTTCTACTTTGCATTTAGAAAATATGCACAAGTTATCGCAAATGGGCGTTACTATAATGCCGGCAGCACCAGGTTTTTATCATCAACCGAAAACCATTGAAGATTTAGTCGATTTTATGGTAGCGAGAATTCTCGATCATTTAGGCATTGAACAAGGTTTAGTGCCTCGTTGGGGATACGATCAGCGCTCTAGCTAACAGTATTGTTATTAATAGTGAATAACGACTCGCCACTTGTTAAGCAAGACTTTACAATTTAGATATATACCCAAGTAACTTGAAGTTACTTGGGTATACAACTCATCGGGGTGCTGAATCATGTGATTTGGCTGAGATAACACCCGTGACCTGAACCAGATAATGCTGGCGTAGGAATTGAGTGAGTTTCTCCTCCTTTTCCCTGTGCCGCTCACTAAATAAGGATTAATCTAGTGAACTTCACACCTAAAGCTTCTAGTTTGCTTGCTCTCTCTTGTGCTGCAATCTTTTCTACTTCAGCGCTTGCTAGTTCAGAACTAGCTGAACAAAAGCCGACCTTAACCGTTTATACTTACGACTCTTTTACTTCTGACTGGGGCCCCGGCCCGAAAATAAAACAAGCTTTTGAGGGGCAATGTGGCTGCAACCTAAATTTTGTTGCCTTGGATGATGGTGGTTCAGTACTCAGTCGTATTCGTTTAGAGGGCAACAACACCAAGGCGGATGTTGTACTGGGGCTAAATAACAATATTATGGCTCAAGCTCAGCAAACGGGGCTACTTGCCAAACATGATGTTGATACCTCTCAAGTCACTATTCCTGGTGGTTGGAATAACCCTTATTTTGTGCCTTTTGATTACGGCTATTTTGCTTTTGTGTACAACAAAACCAAAATGAAGAATCCGCCGAAAAGCTTAAAAGAATTAGTCGATCGTGATGACTTCAATATCATTTATCAAGATCCGCGAACGTCGATTACCGGGCAAGGTTTATTGCTGTGGGTGAAAGCGGTTTATGGTGATAATGCGGCGCAAGCATGGCAAAAAATTGCCGATAAAACCGTTACGGTCAGCAAAGGTTGGTCAGACTCTTACCCTATGTTCTTAAAAGGGGAGAGTGATATGGTGCTGTCTTATAGTACTTCTCCGGCTTATCACATCATTGCTGAAAATGATCAACAATATGCTGCAGCTAATTTTACTGAAGGCCAATATGCACAGATTGAACTGGCGGCTAAAGTGGCAAGTACTAAGCACCCTAAATTGGCCGATGAGTTTATGCATTTTATCTTAACGGATGCTTTTCAATCTGTGATGGCAACGGGAAATTGGATGTACCCTGTGACCGATATTGAATTGCCTAAAGGCTATGACCAATTAACGCTGCCAAGCAAGATGCTGTCATTAGAGCCTGAAGTGGTTGCTAAACAGCTGAAAGGTTGGACTCGTGAATGGCAGATGGCTTTGTCGCAATAACCACATGACAACTCTTTTCGCTTTTAAGATTCTAGTAGGTTGCTAGCGTGGTTAATGTTCCTGTTCCTAAACTTGGCGTAGCGGTTGCACTGGCAATTTTTTTGTTTGTCAGTGCCACTATAGGAGCGTTAGTTCAGTATGCGCCAAGCCTAAATATCAGTTGGGTTTTATCCGATCCTTATTATCGTCATATCACCTTCTTTAGCTTCTATCAGGCATTCTTTTCGACTTTGTTGAGTGTTGGTTTAGCGATTCCGGTTGCTCATGCGTTATCTCGACGAGAATTTAGAGGCAAGTCGCTGTTATTGAAACTGTTTGCTTCGACATTGGTATTGCCGGTGTTGGTTGGGGTATTCGGTATTTTAGCTATTTTAGGTAATAGCGGTTTAGTCGCTAGTGCGTTTAAAGCTTTTGATGCCCGTTTACCATTTTCAATTTACGGCTTAAATGGCATTTTAGTGGCTCATGTATTTTTTAACTTACCTTATGCCTGTCGTTTGTTATTACATGCTTTAGAGTCTATCCCTAATGAGCAACATAAATTGTGTTCTCACTTGGGAATGAATGCATGGCAAAAGTTTCATCAAGTCGAATGGCCACGTATCAGGCAGCAACTTCCACATGTAGCTGGCTTGGTGTTTATGTTGTGCTTCACTAGTTTTTCGACGGTTATGGCATTAGGTGGTGGGCCTAAATCAACCACGATTGAGCTTGCTATCTACCAAGCGATTAAGTTTGATTTTGACCTACAAGCTGGCGCGATTCTCGCGTTATGGCAAATGCTGCTATGTGGTGGGCTAAGTTTACTATTATTGCGTTTAGCTAAAACGTTGCCAGCTTCGGTTCAGACTAACCAACCGGTTTTGCCTCTATGGTCAGACTCACGTTTAGCAAAAGTTTGGGATAGCGTTTGGATTATGGCGGCAATCTTGCTTGTTCTACCACCTTTATTGATGGTGTTTTGGCAAGGTTTGAACCCTCAATCATTGGTTGTGCTGCAAGATGCCAAATTTTGGCAAGCGTTGATGGCCTCAATTAAAGTCGCAACATTAGCCAGTTCACTCGCCCTGATAATGGGGATTGCGATTTTATTTACCAGTCGTGCTTGGCACTTGAAAGGTCAAAGTCATTGGGCTGGACGTATAGAGTTAATGGGCACGATTATTTTGGTGACACCGGGGATTGTGATTAGTACCGGACTGTTTTTATTGCTGCGTAATCAAGTCGATGTATTCAGCCTTGCTTTTGTTATGGTAATTTTAGTTAATGGTTTAATGGCGTTGCCTTACATCATCAAAACTTTGTCGCAGCCGATGTTACAAACCGCGCAGCAATATCAATTTTTATGTCAAAGTTTAGGTATGACGGGTTGGAGTCGTTTTAAAATGGTTGAGTGGAAAGCGCTGAATAAACCCATTGCTCACGCCTTTGCGATTAGCTTTATGTTTTCGATGGGGGACTTAAGTGCAGTGGCACTATTTGGTAATCAATCTTTTACTACTTTGCCTTTGTATTTATTTCAACTATTGGGGAGCTATCAAATGCCAGCAGCGGCGATGGTCTCATTGTGTTTATTGGTGTTTAGCGTTATCTGTTTTAGCTTGATTGATGTTACGTTTAAGCGAAGTAGTCGTTAGGGCGAGTTTACCTTTTATGGTTAAATTTTGTTCGAGATGAACACGCCCATAGTTAATGAAGAAGAGTCACCATGTCTGATAGCGCCATTGAGATCCAACAAGTCATTTATGACTATCAAAAAGAAACCTTTCACTTTGATTTGCAGGTAGAGCGTGGCTCCATTATGGCTTTGATGGGGCCTAGTGGATCTGGGAAATCAACCTTATTGAGTTTAATCGCCGGCTTTATTGAACCTAAGCAAGGGAAGATTAAAGTTGATGGCTTATCTGTGATTGGCTTACAGCCTCACCAAAGACCATTGGCGATGTTATTTCAAGAGCATAATTTATTCAGTCACTTAACGGTAAGGCAAAATATTGGACTTGGTTTGCATCCCGGCCTGAAATTAACTATCCAACAAAAACAGCAAGTAGAATCCGCTGCGCACCAAGTTGGTATTGTTGAACTCTTGGAACGCTTACCAGAGCAGTTATCGGGCGGGCAGCGGCAACGAGTCGCATTGGCAAGATGCTTTGTACAGACTCATTCTATTTGGTTGTTGGACGAGCCTTTTTCAGCGTTAGACCCTATTTTACGTCAAGAGATGTTGTCGCTGGTGGCAAGTTTAGCCAAAGAACGCAATATCACCGTATTGATGGTGACTCATCATTTGTCAGATGCCAAATCGATAGGGAGTCATTTTGCTTTTATGGAGCAAGGGCAAGTGACGGAGTGCGATCAAATATCACAGTTAACTCAAGAAAGTTCTAACGCTCACCTAAGAGCATTCCTTCAAGCGAGCGGAAATTAACACCGCCCTTGATATCATCAATATCAAGGGCAGCATGTTGACATGAAAAGGAGGTTAAGATTTTTTAGCCAGGCGATCGGTAAAAAACTGATTTCGCTTACCGATAAACTCAGAGTAACTTTCATCATTAAGGCGATATTTACGCCAAGTTAAGAAGCTTTGTAGGTAGCCTAATGATGAATAAAAAATGATGGTATAGCCTAGGACTTCTAGCCCTTCTTCTGTTACACGCCTGATCGTTCGATCGTATTCAGGCCCGAGAATACCTTGCCAAAAATGCCCCATACCAAATAAGCGCGAAAATACCAGCAGTAATGACATACCTAAACATAATGAGAAAAAATGACGACTTTGAGTGAAGTGAGAAAAGGTGTGTATGGTTTGCTTGATATTTCTTGAAGCGAATATCATACAGGCAGCCGCAAGAAATAGTGCAGGTACTATCCAGAAACCGTGAAATACCAAGTCAAATAAACCATCTAATTCTCGGATGAACATACAACCGAAAAAACCCGCAGCTAAAGTACAAAAATGTCGTGTAGAAGGTTCTTTATAAGCGATGTAAGCAAAAGATAGTGAGCTAAGTAGGAGAATAAGTTCCTGAAAGTATTCAGTGAGCGAGGTTTCAGTTATTCCGTGTTTGAGGTAGATCAGGTCATAACTAAGAGTGGCAATTGGCAAAGTAACAAGTAAAGCAAGTAATAAAAATTGGCCAAACCCTTTGAAAATAAAACGTATATCAGTAGACATAGTCACTCCGAAAATAAAGCTGCCTTATGTTTTCATCCGTTTTAGTCTGGCACTCCATGTGATATTGGCAGAGGGAAAGGAATTCTATAGCTGATATTGTTTTAACGCTAATATTTTTTAGTTTTATCAAATAAAGTTTAATGCTAAATAAGTCTAATTATTTTTTACAATCAAGGCACACAATGTGTGCCTTGATTGTAGTAACTCCATGACTTTTAATTGATTATAAGTTTTCTTCAGCGAACTCCGCTAAACGGCTACGCACAACGCCATTTAAATGAATGTTGGCACTACCTTCGAAGTTCTTAAAACGTTCAACCATGTAAGTTAAACCTGAGGTTACGGGGGTTAAATAAGTGGAATCAATTTGCGCTAGGTTACCCGAGCAGACAATCTTGGTACCTTCACCACAGCGAGTAATGATGGTTTTTATTTGTGAAGCGGTCAGATTTTGGCATTCATCCAGCAACACGAAAGCATTTTGAATGGAGCGGCCACGCATAAAGTTGATAGATTTAAATTGAATATTGGCTTTATCACAAATGTACTTTAATGAGCCTTCAGTACAGTGATCGTTTTTATGTAGTGCTTCTAGCGTGTCAGTAATCGCTGCTAACCAAGGCATCATTTTTTCTTCTTCCGTGCCGGGTAAGAAACCAATGGCTTCACCGATATCAGGTGTATTACGAGTGACGATAATCTTATCGAACATTTTCTTTTCGATAGTCATTTCTAACGCTGCCGCCATGGCAAGCATGGTTTTACCACTACCTGCTGCCCCAGTTAAAATCACCAAATCAATTTCAGGATCCAGTAAGGCATCCATCGCCATTCCTTGATAGACATTTTTCGGATAAATATCCCAAGCATGTCGGTGCATCAGTCGTTCTCGGCTAAGGTCTTTAATTTTGGCACTCGTTGGATGCAGTTCTTCAACACGACCAGCAAAATCGGTATCTTCATCGATAATATATTGATTAATAAAGGTTGGCTCTAAGCCTTCTCGATCAACCGTATGAAAAGTTTTACTGCCGCAATTGTGGCTCTCTACTTGTTTAAAGTTATCCCAAAAACTGCCTTGGTATTCATTAAATCCTTTGGTTAGAAATTGTACGTCATCAATTAATTGGTCAGTTCGGTAGTCTTCAACATATTGAACCCCTGCGCCTTTGGCTCGTAAACGCATATTGATATCTTTAGTGATCAATACCACTTCACGCGGTGCACGACGATTTTGTAGAGCAATCACACCATTTAAAATTCGATTGTCGCCAGCTTTATCGGCAAAGGCTTTATCACTATCTTGTATGTCGAAATCCGCCAGAATAGAAATAGTGCCCGTGGCTTGATTGTCCTTCGCAAAAGGAATGCCTTGGGATATTTCATCGGGTGTTGCATCGTGGAAGATTGCTTCTAGGGCTCGAATGGCGACTCGGGCATCTCGGGCAACATCACGTTTGCTGTCTTTGATGCGATCAAGTTCTTCTAATACCGTCATTGGAATGACAACATCGTGTTCTTGGAATGAATATATGGCGTGAGGTTCGTGGAGTAGTATATTAGTGTCAAGGACAAAGATTTTGCGCGATGATTTATCGTGTGATAACGGGTGCTTGGATAATGTTGTGCTAGTTAGCGTTCTGTCGGTCGAGCCCATAGCGTCTCCTTGTTCCGCGGTGCGGAAAGCTAGCAATGTTTGATTGCTAGAGGTCGCTACAATAATAGGGAACGTCCTGTTCCCATTTTCGCTATCGAGAGTGTCGGTAGCGTGCAGCTACATAACGATCAAACCCTTTTGATTGATAAGCAATGATAGCTTTTTAATACAAAACTATCTGAGTGCTTATACCCGTCGTACTTGAAGCTGCAGCTTTGTTGACAGCGTTCATTCGCCCCAATCACATAGGCGAGCTATGCTCATGGGGTCTCATTCACTTGTCGCCTCACTGCAGCTCCAATTACTTTGAGTATATAGTGAGTATATGAAAGATTTTTACTTTCAGCTCTAATTTACCTCTCAAATATTGACACTTTTATGTCAAGGCGAAAATTAACTTTAAATCATGGTGATATATCGTTAGCTATCCAGTAAAATAATCAGCTTTTTGCGGAATGGACATTGGATGATTTCGTTCATTATTTTTTAAGAAATTGGAACCGCAAGCTTCTAAACTAGATTTTATAAAGTCAGATTCATAAGGTAGTCGATTACATGGCATTTGCGTTAGGTCAGCGTTGGATTAGTGATACAGAAAGCGATTTAGGATTAGGAACAGTCGTCGGGCTTGATGCTCGTACTGTGACCTTGATGTTTGCTGCATCAGAAGAAAACCGTTTATATGCCCGTAATGATGCGCCGATCACTCGAGTGGTGTTTAATGTCGGTGATGTTATTGAAAGCCAAGAAGGTTGGACCTTAAAAGTTGAGCATGTCGAAGTAAAAGATGATGTGATTAGCTATATCGGTAGTCGCCAAGATAACCAAGAAAGCGATGTTGTATTACGTGAAATTTTCTTAAACCACCAAATTCGCTTTAATAAACCGCAAGATAAATTGTTTGCTGGTCAAATTGATCGTATGGATAACTTTGTTTTGCGCTACAACGCGTTAACTAATCAATATCAACAACATAAAAGTCCAATGCGTGGTCTATGTGGTATGCGTGCTGGCCTTATCCCTCATCAACTTTATATTGCTCATGAAGTGGGGCGTCGTCATGCGCCTCGTGTTCTACTTGCCGATGAAGTGGGTCTAGGTAAAACCATTGAAGCGGGCATGATCATTCACCAACAAGTATTAACCGGTCGTTCTGAGCGAATTTTAATTGTGGTGCCAGAAACCTTGCAGCATCAATGGTTAGTCGAAATGATGCGTCGTTTCAACCTGCATTTTTCGGTATTCGATGAAGAGCGTTGCCTAGAGTCACAAGCTGATGCTTTAAATCCATTCGATACTCAGCAATATGTCTTATGTTCATTAGATTTCTTGAAAAAGAATGAAAAACGTTTCAACCAAGCACTGGAAGCAGATTGGGATTTATTGGTAGTAGATGAAGCACATCACTTAGAGTGGAGTGTTGACGCACCAAGCCGTGAATATCAGATGATCGAAGGCTTAGCAGCAAAAATTGCTGGTGTCCTTCTTCTTACGGCAACTCCAGAGCAACTTGGGCATGAAAGTCACTTTGCTCGGCTGCGTTTGCTTGATTCCGACCGCTTTTTTGATTACCCCACTTTTGTTAAAGAAGAGCAGCAATACGCACCGGTTGCTGAAGCCGTAGCAAGTTTGGAGTCTGGCAAGCCGCTCACTAACGATCAAAAAAATAGCATCACTGAATTATTATCAGAGCAAGATGCCGAGCCTCTATTTAGAATTTTAGATGGTTGTAGCTCACAGGCTGAATTTGATGTAGAACAGAAAACCTTAGCTCGCCAAGAGTTGATTGATAACTTAATGGATCGTCATGGCACAGGGCGTATTTTGTTCCGTAATACTCGTGCCGCAATCCAAGGTTTTCCTGAACGCCACGTACACATGTTAGAAATGCCAATGCCTGAGCAATACACGCGAGCGATGCGAGTTTCTAAGATGATGGATGGCGAACTTCCAGAGCAAGCGCAAGCACTGAAAAACTTATATCCAGAAGAGATCTTGCAAGATCTTGAAGGCGATAAAACTTCATGGTGGACGTTCGATCCTCGCGTAACTTGGCTTATCGACAAAGTGTTAGAAAAACGCTCTGAAAAGATCTTAGTGATCGCTTCTCGTTCTTCTACGGCTTTGCAACTAGAGCAAGCTTTACGTGAACGTGAAGGTATTCGAGCCACGGTATTTCATGAAGGTATGTCTATTCTTGAACGTGATAAAGCCGCAGCGTATTTCGCGCAGGAAGAGGGCGGTGCGCAGGTGTTGATTTGTTCTGAAATTGGTTCAGAAGGACGTAACTTCCAGTTTGCCAATCAGCTAGTGATGTTCGATTTACCATTCAACCCAGATTTACTGGAACAACGTATTGGCCGCTTAGACCGTATTGGTCAAACTCGAGATATTGAAATTTTCGTTCCACATTTAGAGAATTCAGCACAATCAATTTTGGCTCATTGGTATCACCAAGGCTTGAATGCGTTTGCAGAAACCTGCCCGACTGGCCGTGCGGTATATGATGAATATTCTGCCAACTTAATTGCTATGCTAGCGTCTGGCGATATGAGTGAATTAGAGCATTTAGTCGAGCAATCGGCAGCGCTCAATAAACAACTGAAATCTAAATTAGAACAAGGCCGTGACCGTTTATTAGAAATTCACTCGAACGGTGGCGAAAAAGCACAGAAAATCACTGAAATTATCGCATCTGGTGATAATGATACGAATCTTGTAACGTTTGCACTTGGCCTATTTGATACGATTGGCTTAAACCAAGATGATAAAGGTGAAAATGCGTTAGTCGTTACCCCATCGGAACACATGATGGTGCCAAGCTATCCGGGATTGCCGTATGAGGGAGCGACCATTACTTTTGATCGTGATACTGCTCTGTCTCGTGAAGATATGCACTTTATGAGTTGGGAGCACCCAATGATCCAAGGTGGTATCGATTTACTGCTTAGCGAGAATGTTGGTACTAATGCGGTTTCTTTATTGAAAAACAAAGCGTTACCAGTTGGTACTATGTTCTTAGAGCTGGTGTATTTGGTGGATGCTCAAGCACCGAAACGCAGTGGCATTAACCAATTCTTGCCAAAAACGCCAATTCGTTTATTGATGGATGCCAAAGGTAACGAACTTTCAGAGCAAGTACCATTTGATACCTTTAACCGCCAACTTAGCCCGATTAACCGTCATATGGCGAGTAAAGTTGCCAGCTCGGTTCAAGATCAGATTCATGCATTAATTGAAAGTGCTGAGCAAGCGGTATTGCCAAAACTGGATGAAGTGCGACAAACTGCTAAATCGGAGATGCAGCAGAAGCTTAATTCTGAATTAGAACGTTTATTGGCACTTAAAGCGGTGAATCCAAACATTCGTGATGAAGAAATTAGCGCCATTGAAACGCAAATTGAAACGCTGTCTGGTTATATCGAAACCGCTCAGTTGCAACTGGATTCTCTACGTTTGATCGTGGTTGCGCATCAGTAAAAAAGCAGTCCCTAGTTCCTAGTTTTTAGTCCCTACAGGGGAGCTTCTAGGAACTGGGGGATTTGTACATATCTTATTTGTTAGTTTTCCACCCTAAATATTATTCCTTGAACTATTTTCTTAGGGAGTGAATCCTAGGGGCTCGGAACTCCAAATTAGGAACGAACTCCAAACTAGGAACCTTTTTCATGGCCCTACTTGAATACCTTCCCCCCACCGATCCTTGGACGGATATCGTCTATCAAGATGAGCATATTCTGGTAGCCAATAAGCCTGCGGGTTTGTTATCGGTACCGGGGCGCTTGGCGGAGCATTACGACAGTATTTGGAGCCGTTTACGTGAGATCTACCCAAATATTGAAGTGGTGCATCGTTTGGATATGGCGACCTCTGGTTTGATGCTATTTGCTTTAACTAAAGAAGCAGAACGTCACATTAAGAAGCAATTCCAATATCGCCTTACCCATAAGATTTATTATGCGCGAGTATGGGGAAGTGTTGAGCACGACCAAGGTGAAATCGATTTACCGCTGATTTGTGATTGGCCGAATCGTCCTCGGCAGAAAGTGTGTCATCAAGATGGCAAGCCTTCTTTAACACGTTACCAAGTGGTAGCACGGGAAGAGCAAACTACCGTCGTTCGCTTACTACCAATTACAGGGCGATCACATCAACTTCGGGTACATATGATGGCGCTTGGTCATCCGATTGTCGGTGATGAATTCTATGCAACTCCAGAGGCATTAGAGTATTCTGAACGGTTGCAATTGCATTCTGCTGAGCTGAGTTTTTATCATCCGAAAGATAACCAATTAGCAACTGCATTTGTCGAATGTGATTTTTATCCCAATGTAAAAGCGCAAATTTTGCAACACTTTAACGCTGAACCTGAGTTGCCAGATTATAAAACTTTGGTATCGTCGTAGGGTTATGCCCAAATCACGGGGTATATTTTACTTTCAGGCCGAAAAGGATTTTACATGCCGATCCCTCCCACTCATTTATCGAGTAAACCAACGGTGGTTTTTTTAGATCACGCGACGATTCCTGAACATATTACTGTGCCAAACTTAACCTTTGAGCATCAATGGCAACAGTTTGATTTAACGCCAGTGGAGAAGGTGGTTGAGCGTATTGCATCGGCCGATATTGTGATCACCAATAAAGTGCAATTAACTGCGGACATTTTGGATCAAGCCCCGAAACTTAAGTTAATTGCGGTCGCGGCGACAGGAACCAATAACGTTGATTTAGACTACTGTCGAGAGCATGGAATAGTGGTAACCAATGTTCAGGGATATGGAACCCGCTCCGTGCCAGAACATGTAGTGGCGATGATGTTTGCACTTAAACGCAACCTAGTCGGTTATCACCAAGATATCGCCGATGGTGAGTGGCAAAAACAAAAGCAATTCTGTTTCTTTACTCATCCTATTACCGATGTGGCCGATTCAACCATAGGGATCATTGGCAGTGGTAGTCTAGGACAGGCGGTAGGGGTACTGGCTAAAGCAATTGGCATGAAGGTAGTGTTTGCGGAACGTAAAGGGGTAAAACCTGCACGCCCTGGTTATATGGCGTTTGATAAGGTGATTGAAACCGCTGATGTGTTGACTTTACATTGCCCACTTACTGATGACACGCAAGATTTAATTGCTATGCCAGAACTAGCAGCGATGAAACCGAGCGCAATTTTAATTAACGCCGGCCGCGGTGGGCTAGTTAATGAGTCGGATTTGGTGGAAGCATTAAAAACAAAACAAATTGCAGGTGCAGGGTGTGATGTGTTCAGCAAAGAGCCTGCTGATGAATCGAACCCGCTTATCGCTAATATGGACTTGCCAAATCTACTTCTTACTCCACATGTCGCATGGGGGAGTCATTCATCTATTCAAGCTTTGTGTAATATCTTGATGGATAATATTGAAAAATACCAACAAGGTGTTGAGCAAAACCGAGTCTGCTAGTTAGTTGGGTATATTCAGTTAAGGTAGCAAGCCAACTTCTTTATAATAACGAATCGCGCCCGGATGCAGTGGCGCGGAAATGCCATCTTTAATCATATTTTCTTTCTTTAACATTGCGAAAGCAGGGTGCAGGCGCTTAAAGGTATCAAGGTTCTCAAATACCGATTTGGTGATGTTATAAGCAAGTTCATCGGACATGCGCTTATCGGTAAACACAACCGATAAGGTGCCGAAAGTTTTGATGTCTTTTTCATTGTTTGGGTAGAGATTTGCCGGGATGCTAGTCGTGGCATAATAAGGCGTGTTATCAACTAATTTATCGATTTTAGGGCCAGTTACTGGAATTAATTTGGCCTGACAAGAAGTCGTTGCTTCTTTTATCGAAGCATTAGGATTACCTAGAATGGAAACAAACGCATCAATCTGATTATCGCATAACGCTTGAGCTCGGCTTGCTCCTGTCAATTCAGTTGCTCGTGAGAAGCTTTTTGGTGACCAGCCAAATTGCTGCATGATTCTATCCATTGTCGCTCGATCACCTGAGCCTTTATTACCAATATTGACTCTTTTTCTTGCTAAATCTGCGACACTTTTGATATTTGAATCTTTGCGCACGATTAGGTTAAAAGGTTCATTGTGCAAAGAGAAGAGGGCACGCATGTTGGAGTAAGGTGCTTTAGGTGTAAACTCTTTACTCCCTTGAAAAGCAAAATACTGCCAATCTGATTGAGTGATCCCTAAATCATTTTTAGCTAATCGCACTTGATCAATATTATCAACAGAACCAGCAGAAGGCTCGACTGAGCAACGAATATGATGCTGTAAACGTCCTTTATTGATTAACTTACATATAGAACTGCCGGCAGGGTAATAAACTCCTGTTACTGCACCGGTGGCAATTGTGATATAGCTTTTATTATCTTCTGCTTTGACCGTTGTGCTTGAAACGACTAAAAGGCAAGTCAACAAAGTTCTATAGACGTACAGAAAACAAAAGCGCTGAAAAAATGATACAGGGTTAATCATGGCGTACTCCTTATGCCAATAAAACGAGAAATGGCGATCCTTGCCATTGTATATCAACAGTAGGTGGTAGGTTGATCAGTTGTTAATAAACATACTAACAATAAGGATTATAAAGATAGATAATTATTAAAGGTTATTTAAAAAGTGAGAAGGCGTTCACGACAAGGGGGAAAAATAGTCAAAGAACGCCAAAGGAAAAGATAGAGGGAATTTAACCTGCGAATTCAAATAACTCGCATACAGAGTCAAATAATTGTTTGGTACTAATATTTAAGGTCGGTGTAATAAAAATGGTGTCATCACCCGCAACCACTCCAAGAATGCCTTCCGATTTGCCAAGAGAATCAAGCAAGCGAGCTATAAGCTGAGCAGCTCCCGGGCCAGTATGAATCACAACCAAAGCATCGTTATGACCAACATCGAGTACTAATTCACGTAAAGAGCTTGAAGCCGTAGGGACACCTAGTTCAGCTGGTAAACAATACACCATTTCCATTTTCGCATTACGCGTTCTTACGGCACCAAACTTAGTCAGCATTCGAGAAACTTTTGACTGATTGATATTGACAAAGCCTTCTTCTCGCAGTGCATCAACAATTTCGCCTTGAGAGCCAAAACATTCTTCTTTTAGTAGGGCTTTAAAAGAGCGGACTAAGTTATCTTGTTTGTCACTATTTCGCATAATGGATTCTTTTAGTGGTACATATAATTTCAATATTTTCGCATAGATGCTCAGTGATCACCAAACGATTAAGTCAAATTTTCAGCAAAAAAAGATTGTGATTATTATGTTAATTTTTTTGCCAAAATGTCTGGTTGAACTAGGTGTGTTGCATGCTAGGTATTAATTTTAGTTATTGAATTTATATATGATTTTATTAGGGATGAGTTCAATATCTCAAAGCTGATGTTGAATAATTGTAATTATAATCGAGTTATTGTACTTTCGAAGGAATTAAGATTAGGCCCTATAAATTTCTTAGGGAGTGTCGTTCCAACTCCTTAAATTCAGACCTAAATAATGTAAAAAAATAATCAAATTTTTTCGAAGGAGAAAGGCTCATGAAAGTAGCTGTAATTGGTGCTGCTGGTGGTATTGGTCAAGCACTTGCTTTATTGCTGAAAAACGGACTTCCTGCAGGATCAGATCTTGCTTTATACGATATTGCTCCAGTTACACCAGGAGTTGCTGCTGATTTAAGCCATATTCCTACTCCGGTTTCAATTAAAGGTTATGCCGGTGAAGATCCAACTCCAGCCTTAGAAGGTGCTGATGTAGTGCTTATTTCTGCTGGTGTTGCACGTAAACCTGGTATGGATCGTTCAGATCTTTTCAATGTAAATGCTGGGATCATCAAATCTTTAGCTGAAAAAATTGCTAATACTTGTCCAACTGCGTGTGTTGGTATTATTACTAACCCAGTAAACACAACAGTGCCAATTGCCGCTGAAGTATTGAAAAAAGCAGGTGTTTACAATAAGAAACGCCTATTTGGTATTACCACGCTAGATGTGATTCGTTCTGAGACTTTTGTTTCTGAACTGAAAGGTGTTTCACTTGACGGTTTAGAAGTACCCGTTATTGGTGGTCACTCTGGTGTGACGATCCTACCTCTACTTTCTCAAGTAAAAGGCGTGGAATTCTCTGATGATGAGTTAGCTTCTCTGACTAAGCGTATTCAAAATGCAGGTACAGAAGTAGTAGAAGCAAAAGCTGGCGGCGGTTCAGCAACGCTTTCTATGGGCCAAGCAGCATACCGTTTTGGTTTATCTTTAGTGAAAGCACTAAACGGCGAACAAGGTATTGTTGAATGTGCTTACGTTGAAGGTGATGGCGAGCACGCACGCTTCTTCGCTCAACCTATTCGTTTAGGTAAAGAGGGTGTAGAGGAAATTTTAAGCTTTGGTGAGCTAAGTGCATTCGAACAACAAGCGTTTGATAGCATGCTAGATACACTAAAAGGCGATATCGCACTTGGTGAAGAGTTCGCGAAGTAAAGTAAGCGAATCTTGTTTCTCGAAAGCTCGTTTCTTGGAAAAGAGACGAGCTTTTTTATTCGATAAACGAGTAGCGAAGCGAACGAGAAGTTTTGCGTTCGAGCTTCGGAAATCTATTTCGTTCTTCTAACCGCCATATGCGCAAGAGCAATTAGAGCTTGTTTATAGTCTGACTCTGGAATAATCGCGAGTTCGGAAATTGCTTTATCCGCTTCTTCTTCAGCTCGTTGTGTCGTATATTCAAGTGAGCCTGTTTCATGCATTGCCGCCATAATCGCATCCAGTTTTTCCATACCATTCGAGTGTTCAATGGCATCACGAATCATAGCTGCTTGTTCTGGTGTACCATTTTGCATGGCATAAAGTAAAGGTAGGGTCGGTTTGCCTTCCGCAAGATCATCGCCTACATTTTTGCCCATTTCTTTACCATCGGATGTGTAATCCATTACATCATCAATTAACTGGAAAGCGGTACCTAAGTACTTACCATAATTTTGCAAGGCGACTTCGGTTTCTTTTGGCGCATCAACCAACAAAGCACCGATTTGAGTTGCCGCTTCAAATAAACGAGCCGTTTTAGAGTAGATCACTTGCATGTAGCTTTCTTCGGTGGTGTTTGGATCATTGCAATTCATTAGTTGCTGAACTTCACCCTCGGCAATCACGTTAACCGCATCACTCATTAACTTGAGGATCTTCAAAGATCCTAAGCTGGTCATCATTTGGAAAGAGCGAGTATAAATGTAGTCGCCAACAAGAACGCTAGCAGCATTACCAAACGCAGCATTAGCTGTTTCTTTACCACGACGCATATCAGATTCATCAACCACGTCATCATGTAGTAATGTAGCCGTATGAATAAACTCTACAAATGCAGCGGCAGTGATGTGATCTTGACCTTGGTAGCCTAAAGCTTTTGCTGATAGCAATGCTAAAAGAGGGCGTAGGCGCTTACCTCCACCACTAACAATGTAGAAACCGAGTTGATTAATAAGGCTAACTTCTGAATTCAATTGTGCATGAATGGTTTCATTCACTTTTACCATGTCGTCGGCAGTGAGTGCCTGGATAGCTTTAAAATCCATTGTTCTTCCAGCTGAGAATAGGGCGTGCTAGGCCTAAATTTAAAAAATAATCATGGATTCTACACTAAAAAACATTGATAAACACGAGTGTAAACGGCATCATTAGCGCACTTTAATCAGGCGATGATCTTTTCGCCATTTTTTTTAATATTTATCTTGTCAAAGGCCAAGCTCTCAAGTAGAATCTGCGCCCTATTGATGACAAGTTTAAGCGCACACCTGATATGTTTAAAATAACTAACATGATGCTGTGCGGAAAAAGCGGAGTAAAATATGTACGCTGTTTTCCAATCTGGTGGTAAACAACACCGTGTAAGCGAAGGTCAAACTCTTCGTTTAGAAAAATTGGACGTAGAAACTGGCGCAAACGTTGAGTTTGATTCAGTTCTTATGGTTGCTAATGGTGAAGAAATCACTATTGGTGCACCTCTGGTTGCTGGCGGTAAAGTAACTGCGGAAGTAGTTAAGCACGGTCGTGGCGATAAAGTAAAAATCGTTAAGTTCCGTCGTCGTAAGCATTCTCGTAAGCAAATGGGCCACCGTCAGTGGTTCACTGAAGTCAAAATTACTGGCATCAGCGCTTAATTTAACTAAGGAGAAGCTAACATGGCACATAAAAAAGCTGGTGGTTCTACTAATAACGGTCGCGATTCAGAAAGCAAACGCCTAGGTGTTAAGCGTTTTGGTGGCGAATCTGTTCTAGCTGGTAACATCATTGTTCGTCAACGTGGTACTAAATTCCACGCTGGAACAAATGTTGGTATCGGTAAAGACCATACTCTATTTGCTTTATCTGAAGGTAAAGTTAAATTTGAAGTTAAAGGTCCTAAGAACCGTAAGTTCGTAAGCATCGAAACTGCATAAGTTTCTGTTTACAATTGAATTCAAAGCCCTGCCTTTATGGCGGGGTTTTTTATTTATAACAAAGTTATATAATAGACCCTAGACCCTAGACCCTAGACCCTAGACCCTAGACCCTAGACCCTAGACCCTAGACCCTAGACCCTATCATCGAAAGCCGATAGTTGGGATTTACAGTCTGTGGTCTACACTCATAATAACTTGCCAATAATGCAGGTGGAGTAGCAAATGAAGTTCGTTGATGAATCAACCATAAAAGTGGAAGCTGGCGATGGCGGTAATGGCGTTGTTAGTTTCTGGCGTGAAAAATTTGTTGAAAAAGGTGGCCCTGACGGTGGTGATGGTGGTGATGGCGGTGATGTTTACATGCAAGCCGACGAAAACCTTAACACGTTAGTTGATTACCGTTTTGAACGTTTCCATAAAGCGGAACGTGGTAAAAATGGTAGTGGTGGTAACTGTACAGGTAAACGCGGTGCTGATAAAACGATCAAAGTACCGGTTGGAACCCGCGCTATTGATATCCATACTAATGAAGTCGTTGCTGAAGTAACGGAACATGGCCAGAAAATCATGATCGCGAAAGGCGGTTGGCATGGTTTAGGTAACCAACGCTTTAAATCTTCGGTTAACCGTGCGCCACGTCAAAAGACTATGGGTACCAAAGGTGAAGTACGTGAGTTACGTCTAGAGCTATTGTTGCTTGCCGATGTTGGTATGCTTGGGCTACCAAATGCGGGTAAATCAACCTTTATTCGAGCTGTGTCTGCGGCTAAACCTAAAGTGGCAGATTATCCATTTACTACTTTGATTCCTAGCTTAGGTGTTGTGAGAGCTGGCTCTGAACGTAGTTTTGTGATTGCCGATATTCCCGGTCTAATTGAAGGTGCTGCTGATGGGGCCGGTCTTGGTGTTCGCTTCCTAAAACACTTAGAGCGTTGTCGTGTGCTATTGCATATGATCGATTTATTACCGATTGACGGCTCAGATCCAATCGAAAATGCACTGACGATCATTGATGAACTTGAACAATATAGTGAAAAAGTCGCCGCTAAACCTCGCTGGTTGATCTTTAATAAAGTCGATCTTCTTTCAGAAGAAGAAGTGGATGAAAAGATCCAACAGATCATTGATGCATTAGGTTGGGATGGTCATTACGCTAAGATTTCTGCATCGAATAAATTAGGTACTAAAGAACTGGCTTTCCAATTAGCTGAGTTTATGGAAACTTTACCGAAAGAAGAGCAGGTGATTGAAGAAGAAGAGAAAGTCGACTTCAAGTGGGATGACTACCATAAAGATGCCATGAGCGGTAAAGATGTGATTACCGAAGAGTGGGATGACGATGACTGGGATGATGACGAAGATGACGGTCATGTTATCTATGTTCGTGACTAGTCTTTAAAATTTAGATTCATATAAGCTGTGATTTTTTTAAGATCACAGCTTTTTTTTATCCTAAATCATGCTATCAGAGGGTATTTTAGTGCACACTTTAAGCGCTAACCTTAATTGTCGATAATGTGATAACTCTTATCTGCAATAAAGGTTAATTAATTATCAATGGATTGATGAGAATATAATTATGGATGAAAAACAACGAATAATTACTCGGATGATTATTCAAGCAGGTCAAATGCTTCTAGCACACGGGGCTGAAAGTACTTTAGTCGGAGATTTAACCCGAAGATTAGGGCTCGCAAGTGGAATGACGGATGTTGAGGTGTCAATGTCAGCCAGCTCATTAGTGGTAACCACTGTTATGAATGAACATTGTATTACTACCGCCCGCCGTTGTCCTGATCGTGGCATCAATATGAGGGTTGTTACGGAAGTTCAGCAAATCTGTATTATGCTGGAGCGAAAAATTATTGATTATCGGTTAGCTCTCCAGAAACTCGAACAAATTAAGCCCGTTAGATATAACCGTTGGTTGGTTTTATTCATGATTGGCTTATCTTGTGCTGCGTTTGCTCGTTTAGCTGGCGGGGATGTCATGATATGTGCGATTACCTTTATTGCATCCTGTTGTGGCATGTTTGTTCGGCAAGAAGTAGGTCATCGTAACTTTAACCCATTAGTCAATTTTGCAGTGACAGCATTTGTGACCACAGTAATTTCCTCTCAAGCGGTTATTCACCAATTAGGTAATGCTCCATTTACCGCCATGGCATCTTCAGTGCTGATGCTAGTTCCTGGTTTTCCTTTGATTAATTCTGTTGCAGATATGTTGAAAGGTTATATAAATATGGGAATAGCTCGATTTTTCATGGCAAGTTTATTGACCTTTGCCACTTGCTTAGGAATCGTGGCAGCAATGACAGTAACGGGGACATGGGTGTGGGTGAGATAATGGATTTTTTGATAGCTTTGCTTACTGATATGTCCCTTGCTGCTATTCCCGCCGTTGGCTTTGCTTTGGTATTTAATGTTCCGGTTAAAGCTCTAAAATATTGCGCACTAGGAGGAGCGATAGGGCATGGAATTCGATTTGCATTAATGACTTATAATATTCCTATTGAATGGGCAACATTTTTTGCCGCAACTATAGTGAGTATGGTTGGGGTTCATTGGTCACATCGTTTTTTAGCGCACCCAAAGGTCTTTACCGTGGCTGCCATGATTCCTATGGTACCGGGAGTTTATGCATTTAAAGCGATGATCGCTCTAGTTGAAATAAACCAAAATGGCTATGATGCACAATTATTTAGTATTTTGATCGATAACTTCTTACAAGCCATGTTTATTATTGCAGGATTAGCAATAGGTCTAGCAATGCCAGGATTGTTATTTTATAGAAGAAAATCAATTATTTAAAAGGATTGAGTGTGAAGGTTAGCATGATTGCCGCAATGGCAAATAATCGTATTATCGGTAAAGATAATCAAATGCCATGGCACCTACCTGCCGATTTTGCTTGGTTTAAGCGCTGCACAATGGGAAAGCCGATAGTAATGGGCCGCAAGACCTATGAATCGATTGGGCGACCATTACCGGGACGTTTAAATATTGTGATTTCAAGAGATGCTTCACTCTTTATTGAAGGTGTCACTACTGTAACCAGTATAGAACAAGCCAAGCAAGTGGCTGGTGATTTTGATGAATTGATGATTATCGGAGGTGGCACAATCTACGAGTTCTGCCTACCTCAAGCCGATAGTCTTTATTTAACTTTTATTGATGCGGATATTGAAGGTGATACTCAATTTCCAGACTGGGGAGATCATTGGCAAATCGTTGAGCAGGAAGAATATCTCAAAGATGATAAAAACGCCTACAACATGCGCTTTGTTTGTTTAGAAAAGGTTTAATGGTCTATACCCAAGTGACTTCAAGATGAAGAATTCAGAGCTATCATCCACCCTTTAGGGCAAGGAAGATTGGCGAAGGAATGTAAGCACCTTTCAACTCAATCTGACGGAACATAAAGGTTTTAATCTTGCTGAAACTCGCACCTTGAAGTTACTTGGATATAAAGGGATTATTGTAGACTTACTTGAGTGAACATTTGCTTATCTTCCCAGCGTAACATAGACAAATGTTCTCCCCACACACAACCAGTATCCAGCCCTATCACATTTGCTTTTTGATCATGACATCCCATTAAGGCGGCCCAATGGCCAAAAATGACTGTTTTATTCAATGAGATACGTTTGCTTACTTTAAACCAAGGCACTAGGCTACTATTGTCGACTTTAGTGGGAGGAAGTTTGCACTCCATCTCTAGTTGCCCCTGTTGATCGCAAAATCGCATTCGAGTGAAAGCATTGATAATAAAACGGTATCGCTCAATGCCTTGTAAATTAGCATCCCATTGAACGGGTTGGTTAGCGTACATATTTTTGATTAACCAACTCCAATCATCACTTTGCAAAATAGTAGTGATTTCTAAGCTCGATTGTCTAGCTGTTGCGAGATCCCAACTAGGTGCAATTCCTGCATGACACATAACAAACTCTTCATGCTCTGCCATCAATGGTTGTTGACGTAGCCAATCGATTAATTCTTGGCGATCGGTTGCTTGTAGTATAGGGAGTGTTTGGTCTTTAGGTTTGGCATTGAAGTAACCTAAATGTACCGCCAGTAGGTGTAAGTCATGATTGCCGAGGATGCATTTTGCTGAGTTGCCTAAACTTTTGACAAAGCGTAATGTTTCTAATGACTTGGGACCGCGAGCAACTAAATCTCCAGCCAACCATAATTGATCAACTTGCGAGTTGAAATTGACTTGTTTTAGTAGAGCTTGTAATTCATCAAAACAGCCTTGGATATCACCAACTATGTAGGTCGCCACAAAACCTCGCTTAATTTAAAATATTTGGAATAGCCATGCGAAATGGCGCGACTTCAGCAAGAAATTGCTCACTTTGTTCATCCAGCATCACATAGTGACCTTGCATAACGCCTAGTGGAGTTTCTAAAGCGGTACCACTGGTATAAGTATATTCTTGCATCGGCTCTATTACTGGTTGCTCACCGACTACGCCATCGCCTTCAATGGTTAATTGTTTACCGTTAGCATCGGTAATTAACCAACGACGACTGATCAGTTGAACAGACTGTTGGCTGAGATTACGAATGGTGATGGTGTAGGCAAAGATATAGCGACTTTTTTCTGGTTGAGATTGCTCTTCTATATAACGTGTATGGATCTGACAAGTAATACTTGGTGGTTGTTGTGGAATCACAAATTTCTCCTATCCTTAGAGAATTGATGTTGAATAGTATAGGTAAAATAAGAGCACGTTATCGTGCTCTTATTTTTATTATTTAGTGATAATTGAAGCTTATACCTAAGTAACTTCAAGATGAAAGTTTCGGCTTTGAATTCTGCATCTTGAAGTCATTTGGGTATAGTGAATTACTTATCTTTGGCATCAAGGTAATTTGCCAAGTCAACAAACTGCACTAAAGTTAAGTTCTCAGGGCGCACACTTGGGCTTATATTCAATTGCTCTAACTCTTCTGATGACACTAAGCTCTTGAAGCAGTTCCTAACCGTTTTACGACGTTGATTAAAACCTTCACGGCACACACGATCTAACCATTTCAAGCTAGTGGCAGGATGAGGTAATACTTCATAAGGCATCAAACGTACGACCGCTGAATCAACTTTCGGTGGTGGTATAAATGCAGTTGGTGGTACTTCAAGTACTGGCATTACTTTACAGAAGTACTGAGCCATAACCGTTAAACGACCGTAAGCTTTTGAGCCTGGACCTGCCGCTAGACGATTAACCACTTCTTTTTGCAGCATAAAGTGCATGTCTTGAATATCTTTATGAAATTCAAATAAGTGGAACATCAATGGTGTCGAGATGTTGTAAGGTAAGTTACCGAAAATACGTAGCTTATTATTTGGCTTCACTAATTCATTGAAGTCAAAGCGCATTGCATCGCCTTCATGAATGGTTAGCTTACTGGATAACTCTGGGTGATTTCTTAGGCGTTCAGCTAGATCGCGGTCAAGTTCGATAACGGTTAATTTATCAACTTCACGGCCAACAGGCTCAGTGATGGCACCTAAGCCTGGGCCAATTTCAACCAGGTTTTGTCCAGGAAGTGGGTTTATTGCAGAAACAATACCATCAATAATATAGGGATCATTTAAAAAGTTTTGGCCAAAGCGTTTACGGGCTTTATGACCTAGATGGACATCATTACTCATTGATTACTCTCTTGTTGCTTTGATTCTGGTAGCTTTGAGCTTTCCACCAGTTCTAAAGCATGGGTGATTGCAGTTAAAAAACTGCCTATATCGGCATTCCCTGTGCCAGCTAGATCCAGTGCAGTACCATGATCGACTGAGGTACGGATAAACGGTAGCCCCAGGGTAATATTGACTGAATTACCGAAGCCTTTGTATTTTAGCACGGGTAACCCTTGATCATGATACATCGCCAATACGGTATCGGCTTTTTCTAAATATTTTTGATTGAAAATGGTATCAGCCGGTAGTGGACCAACTAAATTCATGCCATCTTGTTGACGCATTTTTTCTAATGTAGGCGTAATGGTTTCAATCTCTTCACGCCCTAAACAACCATCTTCGCCCGCATGAGGGTTAAGACCACACACGTAGATATTAGGTTTATCAATACCAAATTTATTGACTAAATCTGCATGCAAAATTCGAATGATACTTTCAAGGCGTTCAGCGGTCACTGCTTGGCTGACATAGGCCAAAGGAATATGGGTGGTCACAAGCGCTACCCGTAATCCCTCTGTCGCTAACATCATCACTACTAATGGAGTATTTGAACGTTCCGCAAAGAACTCTGTATGGCCGCTAAAAGCAACACCAGCGCGATTAATCACTCCTTTATGAACAGGGCCTGTGACAATGGCATCAAATTCCCCCGTCATACTACCTTGGCAAGCTCGCTCTAAGGTCTGTAACACATAGTGGCCATTGGCTTCATTAAGTTGACCAGGCACAACCGGTTGAGAAACTGCAATATTTTCAACGTATAATTGGCCTTTTTGCTGCACTTGAGCGGGAAGTGCTGCGTCATAGTCTAGAAGTTGTACGTTAATCCCAAGTTGCTCAGCACGTTCAGTTAGTAACTGTTTATCTGCGCACACTACCAATTGATGTGGCCAATCATATTGAGATAGTGCTAATACGAGATCAGGGCCAATGCCTGCAGGCTCACCCGCAGTGATTGCAAGACGACGAATGTTTATCATTTTTTCAATACTCATTGGTCATCTTGCTCGTCTTGTTGATCTAACATTTCAACATAGGCACTGGCACGAATTTCTTGTAACCATGCACCGGCTTCTTCGTTGAATTTACGTTTGAATAATATTTGATAAGCGCGGTTTTTCATCGCTGATTCTGTGCGGTCAACCGTACGGCGATCTAGTACTTTAACGATATGCCAACCATGAACCGTTTTAAAGGGTTCGCTGATTTGATTGACTGGTAAGGTTTCAACTTGATGTTTAAACTCAGGTACGTAAGTATCTGGTGTTTGATAACCTAAAATGCCATCAGCTACCGCTGAGCCTGTATCTTGACTGTATTGTTGAGCTAGCTCACCAAAAGTACGCTTGCCCGACTGGACTTCATCAATCAAGCGATTGAGCTCTTCTTTCGCGCCTTCATCACTTAAAATGATCGATGGTTTAATCAATATGTGTTGTGCATTGACTTCGGTAACGGCAACGGTTTGTAAACCTTTAACATCATCAATTTTCATAATATGAAAGCCAACACCACTGCGGAATGGGCCAATGATTGCGCCTTTGCCTTGAGTGCTAATTTCATCGGCAAAGATGGTTGGCATTTCTTCTTTACGCATCCAGCCCCAGTCACCACCTTGTAGAGCTTTTGGGCCTTTCGAGTAGGTATAAGCAAGAGTAGAAAAGTCTTCACCTTGGTTTAATCGTTCAATTAACTCACGAGCTTGTTGTTCGGTTGCTTCTTTATCATCACCAAAGCGTAGTTGAATTTGAGACACTTTATATTCAACATTTTGTGTGGTTTGTTCAGCCAACATAGATGCCAGAGTATCGACTTCGGATGGTGAAATATTCACTCTACGGCGAACTTGAGCATTTCGGGCTTCACTTATTGCCATTTCTTTACGAATTTGTTCACGAAATACTGGGTAAGTGATGCCTTGTTGCTGTAGAGAGGCCCTTAATTGTTCCAAACTCTGATTATTATCTTGGGCGATGCCTTCAATCGCTTGATCTAAACGTTGGTCATCAATTTGAATGCCCATTCGTTTGGCTTCTTGTAATTGAATTTCATCTAATACCAACTTTTCAAGGACTTGTTCTTGTAGGGTATCGCTATCAGGAAGCGATTGGCTTTTGTCTTGTGCATTAGCTCGTACTGTTTTTATCGCGGTATCTACATCTGTTTGTAAAATAACGCCATCATTCACTATTGCTACCACATGGTTGAGAGGTTGGGGTGCAGACAGTGTTGCTGAGGCCGTAAACAGACTCATTATTCCAAGTAATGCGGGAATCCATGTCTTCATTATTTTTGATATCCAATAAGTACAATAAATTAAGTACAGTAAACGAGTAAGCCTGTAATGTTAGCATGACAGGCTTATCGGTTCATTAGTCAGCAAGGCTAAATGGTCGGCCATAGCCTAGTGCATTGCCGCCATCGCTGTAGGTTACGCCTGCACTTTGTCCTAAGCCTTTAATGCCAATATTTAGGCTTACTTTTGATTCATATTCTGGGCCAGGTTCTGGGTAGACATTTCTAACATCACCTGAGTTCATGATATGACGAGAATAGGTTAATCCTAAGAACCAGCAATCATCGTTATAAGTCACACCAACTAAGCTTTCTAACATGCTTTGCTCGGTCAGATCATGGTAGTAGTCTGCTTGCACACTCCAACGTTGAGCGATAGTAAAGCTATTAACAATCCCTGCTTGAGAGATACCATCACGAGTATATTGGTCGACATTATTTAGGTTAGTAGCATTATCTTCGATATAACTTTTAGCAATATAGCGATAATTTAATTGAGTGTGTCCGCCCCACGGAAGCTTATATTCAAGGGTACTGTTTGCCAGTTGTAGCTCAGACGCATCGCCATCGTACTGTACGCCACCTTTAAATAGCCATTCATCATTGATGTTCCATTCATTCTCTAGCGCCCAAGCGGATAAATTAGCTTCACCACTTTCAGGGTTGATGTAGTAGATTTGGCCTATTGAAACATTGAAGCGTTCTTTGTAGTTATCATCGTAAAAGCGCGAGGTAGCACCATAACTGAATTGATTGGCTGGAGCGATATAGTCAACACTACTGTATCTCGTATCACGAAATAACCCATAATAATCTAGCTGCATTAAAGTTGTATCATAACCTTGATAAATATCATCTTGGTTAACTTCCGGGATGTACAAATATTGCAATCGAGGTTCAAGAGTTTGGGTATACCCACCGAGCCATTTTTGGCTGTTATCTAAAAATAGCGTGCCGGTCATACGGTATTCTGGCACGGTACGGCTGGCATTTTCTTTTAATTGATAAGTATCGCCATTGCCATTGGTTTGAAATTCAGCTGAACCACCTTTTAGATCTTGGTCATAGTAGGTATACATCAACTTCGCTTCAGAAGTTAATTGCCCCCACGGTGCATAGAAAGGTACGACTACACCAGGTTCTAAATGTACACGGGTTGCATCAGGCAGGTCATCGTCATCGGTCTCAAAGCGACTAATATGGCTATTCCACTCCATATCAATATGCGGTAGCACATTTGGTCGGTTGTACTCATATTGTAGTTGTGGCATTAACCGATAAGGCTGAGACGAGCTGAGCACTTGGAAGTCACGAACTTTTAACGTGGTATCAGAATAATCAGTACGATAAGAGACTTCACCCGCTTGCAATAATTGACCATCTTCACGATTACCAATATTGGAATCAAGGTCGGCAAAGTAATCATTATCACTAACGCGAGAGTAGTCGACAGAGAATTTCCAATGACGATCGTAAATACCATCGTGAGAGAAGTTTACCCCCCAACGAGAACCTTTATCGCTGTATAAGTCGTCATCGTTTAAATATTCAAAATCGATTGAACCGGTACCAAAACCATCGGTTAAATATCTAAATTCATTTTCGAACTGTACACCACGTCTTTGCATGTAATTAATGGTAGTCGTTAAATCATATTGTGGTGCAAGGTTAAAGTAGATTGGAACATTAATTTCCAAGCCATTTTTTGAATCATAGCCACCCGATGGATAAAGAAAACCGGTTTTACGTTTATCACCAATCGGTACGGTAATGTACGGCCAGTAAAAGACAGGGACATCTAAGATTTCAAAGCGGGTATTGTAAAAGGTTGCTTCTTCTTCATCGTTATCGATATCAATATTGGTTGCTTTAACACGCCATGATTTATTGCCTTCAGGGCAAGTGGTTAATGAACCATCTTCCATGGTGTAGATACTTTGGCCATCTTTTAATATGTAAGTGGCTTCACCGCGAGCAGGTTGGCAAAGTAATTGATACTTTGTGTCATGCAGTTCAATGCGTTCGCCTTTAAAATCAGACTTGGCTTGGTTGGATGTGGATTTAATTTGGCCATCATTCATCGTCACATTACCATCAGCAACGACAGAACTTTCGCTCTGATTGAGTGTCACTTTATCAGCAGTGATTTTTTTATGACCTTGAGTAACAATAACGTCACCTTGATATACTGCTTTATCTTTTCCTTCAGCATGAATACTATCCGCTTCGATATTGACGGTCTCTTGAGCTGGATCCGCTGAATTTTCTTCTGGAGCAATACATTGATCTACTGGGACGATTTCCGGCACACTGTCGCTACTACTTTCATCAGCGAAAGCAGTAGGTAGGAAGGCTGCACTTATGAGCGTGGCAAGAAAAGTGCGAGAAATTGGTAGCATGAAATAAAGTTGTCCTGTGAAACTTAGTTGTGAATGTCGTTTTTGATAATACTTATGTATACACAAAGGTTATTTACAGAAATAAGACGAAATATACACAGATTTTTATATACCCAAGTGACTTCAAGATGCAGAATTCAGAGCTATCATCCAAACCTTTAGGCAAGGAAGATTGGCGAAGGAATGTAGGCACCTTTCAAACCAATCTGACGCGGCATAAAGGTTTGAATGAAGCTCCCGAAGGGCAAGTTAAAACAAGCTCTATGCTACGTTAAATTGAACAGAGATAGAATCACTATGATCATCTTCAATTTGCCTTGCCTAAAGCTTGTTTTATTCTTGCTGAAACTCGCATCTTGAAGTTACTTGGGTATATCATATAAGAAACTTGCAAGAATCGACACTATACAGACAATAGTTAACAATAAAAATTCATAGTTTGGGATTTGGAATCAACATATGTTAGGTAAATTACTGGGTATTTTGTTTGGCTCAATGATCGGGAATATTCCTGGTGCGATCATTGGCTGCTTTATTGGTCATCAATTTGATAAGGCTCGTCGTAGCCAACAAGGATTCCAATCAGCATTTGGAACTGGCCCTTCTCAAGCGGAAAGACAAACCGAATTTTTCCAAGCTGCTTACGCCGTTATGGGACATGTCGCGAAAGCTAAAGGACAAGTGACTAAAGAAGAAATTCAATTAGCTTCTGTCATGATGGATCGCATGAACCTTACTGGCGAGCAGAAAAAAATTGCCCAAGAAGCATTCCGACAAGGTAAAGAATCGAGCTTTCCATTAGAAGACACGTTACGTAAAGTGCGCTTTTCTGCGGGACGTCGACGTGATTTGTTACAGTTTTTTTTAGAGTTACAGATTTCAGCTGCGTTTGCTGATGGTTCATTGCATCCTAGTGAAATTAATGTCTTGCAAGTTGTGGCATCAGAATTAGGTTTTACCGCGCAATATTTGCAACAGCGTTTACGTATGCAAGAAGCAGCATTTCGCTTTCAACAAGGTGGTGGCTTTGGTGGTTATCAGCATCAAGGTCAGCAATCCGGTGGTCAGTGGCAGCAAGGCCCAACAGCATCTCAATTGGATGATGCTTATGAACTATTAGGTGTAGATAAAAGTGCAGATGCGAAAACGATCAAGCGTGCTCACCGTAAGCTAATGAATGAGCACCACCCAGATAAGTTAGTCGCGAAAGGTTTGCCACCAGAAATGATGGAAGTGGCGAAACAAAAAGCGCAAGAAATTCAATCTGCTTATGATTTAGTTAAGAAGAATAAAGGTTTTTAATCCAACCTAGTTTCAATCTACTTTTCGTTGAGAGCCCAGTTATATTGATAGCTGGGCTTTTTGTTGATTTTTTGTATCTCAGGCTTAAAGCGAGATAAGTAGTTCAATACCCCTTGTTCACCGCCGAAATCCACTGCATACCAATCATAAATGGAAGAAAGCTCAAGCTTGTCATCCGTTATGTTGACGCCTTTTTTACTGTTGATGAAATCGAATTCAGCTTTTTTGAGTAACGATGGAGTATTATCAGCGGTAAAAGCTTTAGTCGATAAATTAGGGCAGCCTAAACTGGCACAATTGACCGCATAATGGATGCGTTTGTCTTGCCAAATAGGGCGAAGAATTCGATGTTCAATATCGTTAAGGCTTAATTCTTGGTTATTAATGGTGATGATATCTTGATCCCAAGGGCCAAATGAAAATAAGCCGCCGAGTTTAGTAATCGAAGTAATGGGGTAGTGTTCTAAAATAAGCTGAACGGTTGCTGCATTGTATAAGTTCACCCAATAGGCAAATTGTTCACTTTTATTGAATTGGCGAGGATCAAGATTAGTTAGCGTATTGATATAATCCCGTAAACTCTGTCGGTCGGTCGGGCTAATATGTTTGTAATCAAATAGAGTATTAGAGTCCTGTTGAGATAGGTTGTTATCTAATACGTGTTGCCATTCACTATGATCGATCATTTGTAAGTTCGCTTCATTGCTTTTATTCCAATAGAGCCACAATTCGGCTTTGGGGGCAGCATGGGAGAAGAAGCTCAAGCTGGCGAGTAGTATTAACCAAACGTATTTCATATTCATTTTTCAATCTCGGTATTATTCTCAATAAAGAAAGAGACCTGTAGAGATACTTAGAACTTTCACTTTAGGTTTTAGCTATAAAAAAGCCCAAATACCTATTGAGTATTTGGGCTAGTATGATTGCGTTTATCCCCTTCGTACTTGAAGGTGAAGCTTTGTTGACAGTGTTTATTCGCCCCAACTATTTAGCCAAGCTAAACTCATAGGGCTTCATTCACTTGCCACCTCACTGCAACGTCAATTACTTTGGGTATATTGCCTGTCTACTTCAAAAAGCTTGGAATGTTATTTTCAAACTCTGTGATTTTCTCTGCATGTTGTAATGTTAGACCGATATTATCTAAGCCATTAAGCAAGCAATGACGACGGAATTCATCAATTTCAAAGCTATATTGTTTGCCGTTAGCCGACACTGTCATCGCTTCTAAATCTACCGTAATTTGGGCGCCTTGATTGCTATGAACAAAATCAAATAATTCATCAACTTCACTTTCGGTTAAACGTACCGGAACCATCTGGTTGTTGATGGAATTACCGTAGAAAATGTCAGCAAAGCTAGGTGCGATCATCACTTGAATACCGTAGTCGGCAAGTGCCCAAGGAGCGTGTTCACGAGATGAACCACAGCCGAAGTTTTCACGTGCTAGTAAAATACTTGCACCTTGATAACGTGGTGCATTCATTACAAACTCAGGATTAGGTTGTTTACCCGCATCATCTAAAAAGCGCCAATCATGAAATAAATGCTGACCAAAGCCTAAGCGAGTGACTTTTTGTAGAAACTGTTTGGGTATGATTGCATCCGTATCAATGTTAGCAATATCCAGTGGCACGACTAGGCCAGTATGTTGTTTAAAACCTGTCTGTTTAGGGTCTTGAGACATAGCGTGCTCCTTAGGCTTGTTCTAGTGAACGGATATCGACAAAGTGACCAGCAATCGCTGCTGCTGCCGCCATTGCTGGGCTAACGAGATGGGTGCGACCATCACGACCTTGGCGACCTTCAAAGTTACGGTTACTGGTAGACGCGCAGCGCTCTTGTGGGCCTAGGCGATCATTGTTCATTGCAAGACACATTGAACAGCCTGGTAAACGCCATTCAAAACCGGCTTCAATAAAGATTTTATCCAGACCTTCTTGTTCCGCTTGAGCTTTGACTTGCTCTGAACCCGGTACGATCAAGGCTTGTACATTTGGCGCGACTTTACGTCCTTTAGCAACGGCTGCCGCGGCGCGCATATCTTCAATGCGAGAGTTAGTACAAGAACCAACAAATACTTTATCTACCGTGTAGTCCGATAGTCTTTTGCCGGCTTCTAATCCCATGTAAGCCAATGCTTTTTGTGCGGATGCTTTTTCGACTGGATCGGTGAAATCTTGAGGGTTAGGAATAATGCCATCAACCGACATCACTTGACCTGGGTTGGTGCCCCAAGTCACTTGTGGTTTGATTTCTGAAGCATCTAGAGTGACTACCGCGTCAAATTGAGCATCATCATCAGATTTTAACGTTTTCCAGTATTCTACTGCCGCATCAAATTCTGAACCTTTCGGAGCAAACTTTTTATCTTTAATGTAATCGAAAGTAGTTTGATCTGGTGCAATGAGACCTGCTTTTGCGCCTAGCTCAATCGCCATGTTACAAACCGTCATTCGTCCTTCCATTGACAGGTCGGTAATGGCTTCACCGCAAAACTCTACTACATAACCGGTTCCGCCAGCTGCGGTGGTTTTACCGATAATCGCCAATACAATATCTTTGGCTGTGATGCCTTCGGTGACTTTGCCTTTGACTTCGATTTTCATGGTCTTAGCTTTGGCTTGTTTTAGCGTTTGAGTCGCAAGTACATGCTCCACTTCGGAAGTACCAATACCGAAAGCCAATGAGCCAAATGCGCCATGAGTGGCGGTGTGGGAGTCACCACAAACAATCGTCATGCCTGGCAATGTAATACCAAGTTCTGGCCCCATTACATGCACAATACCTTGATATTTATGGTTTAGATCGTACAGCGTGACACCGAAATCTAAGCAGTTTTTCATCAAGGTTTGCATTTGAATGCGCGCCATTTCACCAGAGGCATTAATATCTTTGGTGGTCGTCGATACGTTGTGATCCATAGTGGCAAAGGTTTTGCTGACTTGGCGTACCTTGCGGCCTTTTTCGCGTAAGCCATCAAATGCTTGCGGTGAAGTCACTTCGTGTACCAAATGACGGTCGATATATAAAATCGGATTTTCACCTTGGGCGGCTACGACTACGTGAGCATCGTAGACTTTCTCATATAATGTTTTTGATGTTGAGTTTGACATTGCTAGCTACCTGCTCAAATTAATTATAATGACTGAATGTACTGCGCAATCTTGTCACCCATTTCTGAAGTCGAAAGGGCGGGGTTTTTACCAGCAAGATCGGCAGTCAGCTCTCCGGCTGCTAGTGCTTTTGATACCGCTTGTTCGATATCTTGCGCCGCTTGCTCTTCATTTAAGCTGTAACGAAGCATCAATGCTGCTGATAGAATTTGCGCCACTGGGTTGGCAATATTTTTTCCTGCGATATCTGGCGCACTACCACCTGCTGGTTCATATAGACCAAACTTGCTTTCATTTAAGCTAGCGGATGGCAACATGCCCATAGAGCCTGTGATCATTGCGCATTCATCAGAAATAATATCGCCGAAAATATTTGAACAAAGCATCACATCAAATTGAGAGGGATCTTTGATTAGCTGCATGGTGGCGTTATCGATGTAGATGTGAGACAGCTCGACATCAGGGTAGTCTTTAGCGATTTCTTCTACCACTTCACGCCATAAAATTGAGCTTTGTAGCACGTTTGCTTTATCTACCGAGCAGACTTTTTTATCACGTAGACGCGCTGATTCAAATGCGATTTTGGCAATGCGTTCAATCTCATAGCGATGATAAACCTCAGTATCAAAAGCTTTTTCTTGTGGGCCTTCACCTTCACGACCTTTCGGCTGACCGAAGTAAATACCGCCCGTTAATTCACGAACGACTACGATATCAAAGCCGCGATCAGAAATATCAGCACGTAATGGTGAGAAGCTCTCTAAGCCTGTATGGATTTGTGCTGGACGAAGGTTACAAAATAATTGGAAGTGTTTACGCAGTGGAAGTAGTGCACCGCGCTCCGGTTGATCATTTGGTGGTAGATGTTCCCACTTTGGACCACCTACCGAGCCAAATAATACTGCATCAGCCTCTTCACAACCTTTGACTGTGCTCTCTGGTAGTGGTGTACCGTGGTTATCAATTGCAATCCCGCCGACATCAAATTCTTGGCGCTCAAATGAAATGCCATGTTTTTTTTCAATCGCATCGAGTACTTTTTGCGCTTGTTGCATGACTTCAGGGCCGATGCCATCTCCGGGTAAAACAGCAATTTTATATGTACCTGCCATGGTTATTTATTCCTTAAATATTTATCTACGTCATATTGTGTAAGTAGCTGAGCCGCTGTTTCAATCAATCTGGTCAGCTACTTGTTTAGCGGTTGGTCAATTAAACCGTTTCAATTCTTTTAGATTGCTTTATCTTGGCAATTTGGTCGGCACGCTGAATGCTATTTATAACATGCAACAAGGCTTGGCCAGAAGCTTCAACGATATCAGTCGCAAGACCTGTACCATGATATTTACGACCTTTGTAGTTGGCGATGATATCCGCTTGACCTAGGCCGTCTTCCCCTTCACCTTTGGCGGTTAGGTCGAATTTATCCAATACAATGTCATAACCGGTTAGTTTATAGATACATTGATAAAGTGCATCGACGGGACCGTTACCGACTGCTGCTTCACATTTTTCTTCTTCACCACATTGTAATTTAATGCTGGTGGTTGCCATCACGCTACCAGATTGCACGCTTAGGTAATTTAACTTAAAGAAATCATCTTCTTCACGCAAGTTAGCAAAGTGCATTAATGACTCTAAATCGTAATCAAATACTTGGCCTTTTCGGTCAGCTAGCTTCAAGAAGTCCTCGTATAGAGTATCTAGGTTGTAATCACCATCGCTGTAACCCATGGTTTCCATGTGACTTTTGACGGCTGCGCGGCCTGAGCGACTGGTCAGGTTTAATGCTTGGTTTTTAAGGCCAATGGATTCTGGTGTCATGATCTCGTAAGTATTCTTATTCTTCAACATACCGTCTTGGTGAATACCTGATGAGTGGCTAAAGGCATTGGCACCGACAATCGCTTTGTTCGATTGAATTGGCATGTTGCACAATTGGCTGACAAGTTTACTAGTGCGATGAATTTCATCGTATTTAAGGCCAGTATGAACACCTAACAATTCCGCGCGAGTGCGAATGATCATGGCGATTTCTTCTAACGCACAGTTACCAGCACGTTCACCAATACCATTAATGGTACCTTCTACTTGGCGAGCGCCAGCTTGAACTGCCGCCATAGAGGTAGCAACTGACATACCTAGGTCATCATGACAGTGTACTGAAATGACTGCTTTATCAATGTTTGGTACGCGATTAAATAAAGTTTCGATGATACCACCAAATTCACTTGGTAGAGTATAACCAACGGTATCTGGGATATTAACGGTTGTTGCCCCTGCATCAATGGCAGCTTCAACAATGCGGCATAGGTTATCAATTGGAGTACGACCTGCATCTTCGCAAGAAAACTCTACATCATCGGTGTATTTACGTGCACGTTTAACAGCATTAACCCCCATTTCTACTACGTCATCATAACTACGGCGAAGTTTATCTTGTACGTGGATAGTCGATGTGGAAATAAAAGTATGAATACGAAAGGCTTCAGCGACTTTTAACGCTTCTGCTGCGACATCAATGTCTTTTTCTACTGCACGGGATAGGGCGCAAATTCGGCTATTTTTGATTTGTTTAGCGATGGTTTGAACGGATTCAAAGTCACCGGGTGAAGAAACTGGAAAGCCAGCTTCGATAACATCTACACCTAAACGTTCTAGGGCATAAGCGATCTGTAGTTTTTCTTTTACGGTTAGGCTTGCTGAAAGTGCCTGTTCGCCATCGCGTAGTGTGGTGTCGAATATAATGACTTGATCGTTCATGTTATCTTCCTTGTGATTAATGCTTTGCTATCCAATGCGGTTTATTCGGCTACTTATTTTTGAGTATTTGCGAATAAAAAAGCCCGCATCGGGATGCGGGCTTGTTTGAAATCGTATGTGGTTTTTCGTCCACTGCCTACCCGCGCGATTGAGTCACGATGAGGAGGAGGTTCAGTAGAGCTGAAAATTGTTGAATCATGCTTGGTACCTTAGTGTTATCTATGTTAACCGAGTGCTATTTATCAAAACTAGCTTAGCAATGTCTTCGACCACGTAAAAACTGATTCAATTAGTACCGCACTCAAGGGGGATGCGTCAACCTTTTGGATGAAAAAATATCCAAATAACTTAATGGCCTCTCATTCAAATCTTTATGCCATGTGAGATTGGTTTTAAAGATGCTTACATTTCTTCGTCAATCTTCTTTACCTAAAGGTTTGGATGAGAGCTCTAAATTCTGCACTTTGAAGTCACTTAGCTATACCTATTTATATCTGGAAATCACCTTTCATCATAAGAACAAAATATCGTCACTTTTTTGTCATTTATCTCCCTTACCTTAGCCAGTGTAGTGCTGATTAAGCATCGAACAAGGAGCATACGATGAAAACCATACAGCCAATCGCACGCTTTGATTTAGCGTTTTCTTTATTTTGCTTACAACACCGCTTTAATTTACCAGTTGCTCGTATTAGCAAAGCCATCTCTCATACTGGTGATGGACATTTATACGCAGTGATGGGGTTATTAGCTTGGTTGTTTGAGCCGAGAACGGGTCAATATTTTTTACTGGCGGGATTGTTAGCATTTTTACTGGAATTGCCAATTTATTGGTTAGCTAAAAATAGTTTTAAACGTCGCAGGCCAGCACAAATATCCCATTTGTTAACTTCTTTTATCACTCCATCCGATCAATATAGCTTGCCCTCTGGCCACACGGCAGCCGCTTTCTTAATGGCAGTGTTATTACAAAATTACTATCCGGAATTCGGTTTGTTGCCTTTTATTTGGGCTGGATTGATCGGGTTTTCTCGAATTCTGTTAGGAGTGCATTTTCTAACGGATATTGTACTAGGGGCAGCTTTGGGAATCAGTTGCGCTATCGCAGCAATTAATATTTTAGCTGGTGGATGAAAAGAATGAAAATCTTATATGGCGTGCAAGGTACAGGAAATGGTCATATCGCTCGAGCACGGGCAATGGCATCTGCTTTATCTAAACAATCGGATGTCTCTGTTGATTTCTTATTCTCGGGACGAGATGACAAAGCTTATTTTTCAATGGAAGATTTTGGGGACTATCAAACCCGACGTGGACTGACATTTACGACTGAAAAGGGCAAAGTCAGCCATATGAAAACTGCCTTGAATACAAATCCTAGCCAACTATGGAGAGAAGTGTCAGAGATGGACTTGGAAGGCTATGATGTGGTGCTCAATGACTTTGAACCGATTACTGCTTGGGCGGCTAAAAAGCAAAACGTGCCGAGCATTGGGATAAGCCATCAAAATGCCTTTCGCTATTCCGTGCCAAAGAAAGGGGCGAGTTGGCTTGATCAGACATTGATACAGCATTTTGCGCCTACTCAACATCATTTAGGATTGCATTGGTACCATTTTCAGCAACCCATTTTGCCGCCAATCGTTCATACACCCAAGCAAATTGATAACCAAAAGCATGACTTTATTTTAGTTTATTTACCTTTCGAGGCGCTACCAGCCATAAGTGATCTTTTACAACGCTTCTCCAATCGTCATTTCATTTGTTACCACCCAGAAATAAAAGAAGTAAATCAACAAGAGCACCTTACTTTTATGCCTTTGTCGTATCAAAACTTCCAACGAGATTTGCATGCTTGTCATGGTGTGATTGCCAATGGTGGTTTTGAGTTGCCTTCTGAAGCATTAACCTTGGGTAAGAAATTACTATTAAAACCATTAGATGGACAATTTGAACAAATGAGTAATGTGGCGACACTTGAATCTTTAGGGTTAGCCAGTTCAATGCAATGGCTTGATCCTAGTATCGTGCGAACTTGGTTAGATGATGAGCCGGCTGAGCGAGTGATTTATCCCAATGTTGCCGAGTCAATTGCTGATTGGGTAGTACAAGGTGAGTGGGAGAATATTGCACCGCTGTGGAGCTACTTATGGGAGCAAGTTGATTTCCCTCACTATGCTTTGATTAATGAGTGAACAACTTTTTTGTCATCAATTTAGTCGTTAAATGTTTTTTATATTAATTTATGTTTTTAATATAACCCATTGAAAGTTTAGTTTTTTTAGTGATTTTTGGTAAATAAAAATGATTTAATATCAATACGGTTGCTTCTAATATTTGCTTGGTGAATAGTAAGTGCCACCCGACATATTGGCGGGGCAAATACAATTATTATTCGATATCTTTTTGTAGTTGATAATCACGGTCGTTATGTGTGATTGAACTACAATTAAAAGAGGCACAACACAACATGACACTTTCTACTGAACCAAAAAACACTGCCCTTAATTTAAGAACGGAATCAACTTTACGTGGCGTAGATCTTAACTTGTTGACCGTTTTTGATGCAGTAATGCAAGAGCAAAATATTACTCGTGCGGCACAGTATTTAGGTATGTCACAACCTGCCGTAAGTAATGCGGTGGCTCGTTTAAAAGTTATGTTTAATGACGAATTATTCATGCGTCATGGTCGTGGTATCCAACCGACTCAACGCGCTCGTCAATTGTTTGGCCCGCTTCGTCAAGCACTGCAATTAGTGCGCAATGAATTACCGAATTCTATTTTTGTTCCTGAAACATCAGAGCGAGTATTTAAATTAGCGGTTTGCAGTCCTTCAGATTTGCGCTTTGCACCAAGAATTATGCATGGTATTGCTGAAAAATCCCCAAGCATTCAATTAAGCCTGGATGCTGATTTTGATCGCCACTTGCCTGAAAAACTTCGTTATCAAGAAGTTGATTTTGTGATTGATTATGCACGTTTTGAGCAGCCAGGATATTCAAGCACGGAAATCTTCAGTGATGAACTTGTCGTGGTGACTGCGGCAAATCATCCACGCATTGGCTCTCAAATTAGTCAAGCAGAGTTTATGGCAGAAAAGCATGCAACGTTATCGAAAGTAAACGGTGTACGTAGTTTCTATGAACGTGTTTATACCGGGGATTTTGAATTCCAAGCATCTTACCATGGTACAAGTTTAAGCAATATTTTGTACGTAGTAGGTCAATCTGAATTAGTGACAGTGGTTCCTCGTTGGTTGATTGATTCTGTTCCTACTCGTGCAAACTATAAAGTCATGTCTTACCCATACGCAGACAATAAGGTAGCGGGTTACTTAAGCTGGCATGAATCTAGTGAGAAAGATAAAGGTCACATCTGGATGAGAGATCAATTGATGTTGATTTGTGGCGAGACTCTTGCCGCAAGCCTATAACAAGTAAACTCTTTTAAAAAGCGCAGTCTCTATTTGATTAGAGGCTGCGTTTTTTTGTTAGGTCAGATTGATTTTAAGGTGCTTACATTATTTCGCCAACCTCTTACGCTTGAAGGCTTGGGTAATAGTGCTGAACTCTGTACCTTGAAGTTACTTGGGTACAAAAACGAGATTAATCTCTCATTGTTGGTTTTATTATCTACTGAATTTAAGAAGGGTATTGGTCGGGATGTTTTGAGGTCTGCTGGATATACAGTCTTTATCACTGATTATGTGGGTTATTTGTTAATTTTTATGATTCGGATAACTTTAGAGTAATAGACAAGTTTCTGTTAATGGCGGTAAAGTGGTCAAGTTCAAAGGTGACTTTGAGCGTATGCACCCTAGTTGCTTGTTATGACAATGCAAATAGGTACATAGCAAGGTTGCAGTGCTTTTGTAAATCTAAAGTATTAAGCAGCCTGAAGTTTCTTAGGCTAAAAATAAGCCCTAACTATGTAGCACTGAATTATTGCACTTTATATTAAGGTCGATGAAATTCAGTTAACAGGAGGCAACATGGAAATGTTATCTGGCGCGGATATGATCGTCCGTTCCCTAATAGATGAAGGTGTAGAGCATATCTTCGGTTATCCAGGCGGTTCAGTTTTGGATATATACGATGCTTTACATGAAAAGAGTGATATTGAACACGTACTGGTTCGTCATGAACAAGCTGCGGTCCACATGGCAGATGGCTATGCTCGGGGAACGGGTAAAGTCGGCGTTGTTCTCGTCACTTCCGGCCCTGGTGCAACGAATGCCATTACCGGTATTGCGACTGCCTATATGGACTCTGCGCCAATGGTAGTGTTGTCTGGCCAAGTACCAAGTAGCTTAATTGGCAACGATGCTTTTCAAGAATGTGACATGGTGGGGATCTCCCGTCCTGTCGTTAAACACAGCTTCCTAGTCACTAAAGCTGAAGATATTCCAGAAACCATAAAAAAAGCGTTTTACTTAGCCTCTACCGGCCGACCTGGCCCTGTGGTGGTTGATCTACCGAAAAACGTTTTAAATCCATTAGAAAAATTCTCTTATCACTACCCTGATGAAATTAAAATGCGCTCTTATAATCCGACAACTTCGGGTCATAAAGGGCAAATTAAGAAAGGGTTGAAAGCCTTACTGGCAGCGAAAAAACCAGTACTTTATGTCGGTGGTGGGGCCATTATTGCAGAAGCCAGTGAGCAATTGATTAAGCTTGCTGAAGCACTGAATTTACCAGTAGTCAGTACTTTAATGGGGCTGGGCGCTTTCCCTGCGACTCACCATAATTCGCTGGGTATGTTAGGTATGCACGGTACTTATGAAGCTAATATGGCGATGCATAATGCTGATCTTATTTTTGGCGTCGGGGTGCGTTTTGATGACCGTACCACCAATAATGTCGAAAAATACTGCCCTAATGCCAAGATTATGCACATTGATATCGATCCATCTTCGATCTCTAAAACCATTCTAGCGGACTTACCTATCGTAGGTTCTGCTGATGAAGTATTAAATAGCATGTTAAAGCTGCTTGAAGATCAAGGTGCAGATCAAGATAGTGAGGCGATTGAAACTTGGTGGCAAGAACTACAAAGTTGGCGCAATCGTAAATGTTTAGAGTTCGATCGTACTTCAGATCGTATTAAACCTCAGCAGGTAGTCGAAACGCTTTACAAGCTAACTAAAGGTGAAGCTTATGTTGCTTCAGATGTCGGTCAGCACCAAATGTTTGCTGCGCTATATTACCCATTTGATAAGCCACGTCGTTGGATTAACTCTGGTGGTTTAGGCACCATGGGCTTTGGTTTACCGGCGGCAATGGGCGTTAAGTTTGCTATGCCAAAAGAAGAAGTGGTGTGCATTACCGGTGATGGCAGTATTCAGATGAATATTCAAGAGCTATCAACCTGTATGCAATATGACATTCCGGTTAAGATTATTAACCTGAATAACCGTTTCTTAGGCATGGTAAAGCAATGGCAAGATATGATTTATCAAGGTCGCCATTCTCATTCTTATATGGATTCTGTGCCTGATTTCGCTGCCATTGCTGAAGCTTATGGCCATGTTGGGATTCGTATTAATACTCCAGATGAGCTAGAAGCTGGCCTACAAAAAGCCTTAGATATGAAAGATCGTCTGGTGTTTGTTGATATTAATGTTGATGAAACTGAGCATGTTTATCCAATGCAAATTAAAGGTGAAGCAATGGATAAAATGTGGTTAAGCAAGACGGAGAGAACCTAATATGAGACATATCATTTCATTGCTATTAGAAAACCAACCAGGTTCTTTATCACGTGTTGTTGGTTTGTTCTCACAACGTGGTTATAACATTGAGTCATTAACTGTTTCTCCGACGGATGATGAAACCTTATCTCGTATAAATATCACTACTGCAACTGATGCGCTACAGCTTGAGCAGATTGAAAAAAACCTACACAAGCTAGTGGATGTACTTAAGGTGCAAGAGGTTACTGAGTACGATTATGTTGAACGTGAATTGATGTTAGTAAAAGTAAAAGCTAGTGGCTTTTCTCGTGCTGAAGTACATCGTTTATCTGATGTGTTCCGTGGACAGATTGTTGATGTGACCGCTTCATTATTTACCATTCAACTCGCTGGCGATAGTGCTAAGTTAGATGCTTTTATTAAAGCGGTATCAGAGATGACTGATGTCATTGAAGTCGCACGCAGTGGAGTCGTTGGTATAGCCCGTGGAGAGCGTGCTTTAAAAGCATAGTGATTTTCTAATACCATAACTGATAGCGCAGCCTACGGGTTGCGTTTTTTTATGAAAAAAAGATCTAAGACTTTAGTCTAATAAATCGGCAAAACTTCACTAAACTTATTGAATGAATATTTATCAATTTCGGTGAGTGGCTTATGTCTAATGTCGTGGTTGTGAGGGTAACGATTGCTAGTTTGTTAGTACTTGCTATCAATATTAGTGCTTTATATTTCTTATTGTTGGTGGTGTTGCTGAACACTCATCATCAAGAGTTCTTTGGTTGGTAATGGCGTAGGAAAGGTAGTATCTAACGTAGGGAAGATATTGCAGTGAGTAGTACAACTAAAGGTAGATTGTGTTTTGCAGGTGTAAGAAAAGTAGAAAAAAGGAGGCCGATTGGCCTCCTTTGGTATTTCTATCGGTTCGTTTTAATTAAAGAACGTGAACAGAAGAAGTGTTAGTTGTGCCTGATGGTACTAGAGCACCAGAAACCATAACAGTTACATCGCCTTTCTCGCCGTAGCCTGTTTCTAGCGCTAGAGCCATACCTTGACGGTAGAAGTCTTCAGTATCATTGATAGACTCAACAACGATTGGCGTTACACCTTTAGACAAGCAAAGTTGTGCTGCAGTCTTAGTGTTCGTAGTAACGGCAATGATTTTTGCTGTTGGGAAGTATTTACGTACTGAACGAGCAGATTTACCTGCTTCAGTTGCTACAACGATAACTGGAGCAGCAAGTTTCTCGGCAGTTTCTACTGCTGATTTACATACTGCTTCAGTGATACGTAGACGAGGGCTATCTAAACGAGAACCTAGTTCTGCTTTTAGAGCTTTATCAGTACGAGCACAGATTTGCGCCATGATAGTTACCGCTTCAACAGGGTATTTACCTTTCGCAGACTCACCAGAAAGCATTACTGCATCAGTACCATCCATGATTGCGTTCGCAACGTCACCCGCTTCTGCACGAGTTGGACGTGGGTTTTTGATCATAGAATCAAGCATTTGAGTTGCAGTGATAACCACTTTACGTGCGCGGTTACATTTCTCGATCATCATTTTCTGAGCGAAGATTACTTCTTCAACTGGGATTTCAACACCTAGGTCACCACGAGCAACCATGATGCCGTCAGAAGCTTCTAAAATCTCATCGAAGTTATCAACACCTTCTTGGTTTTCGATTTTAGAAATAATTTGGATGTTCTCGCCGCCGTTTGCGCATAGCAATTCACGAATTTCTTTTACATCGTCTGCTTTACGGATGAAAGAAGCAGCAACGAAATCAACGCCTTGCTCACAACCAAATTTAAGGTCAGCTTTATCTTTTTCAGCAAGTGCAGGTAGTTTTACAGAAACGCCAGGAAGGTTAACACCTTTGTTTTCACCTAGGTCGCCGTTGTTTAATACTTTACATTTAACTTCAGTATCAGTCGTTGCTACCACTTCCATTTCGATAAGACCATCATCTACTAGGATAGTATCACCAGCTTTAAGGTCTTGAGCGAAGCCAGGGTACGTTACCGCTACTGTGTTTTTGTTACCCACAACAGAGATATCGGTTGTGAATGTGAAATCTTGACCAGCTACTAGGGCAACATCATCGCCGTTTTCTAGTTTGATAGTACGGATTTCTGGGCCTTTAGTATCTAAAAGGATCGCAAGTTGTTTACCTGTGTTCTTCATTACTTGGCGAAGATTAGCAATACGGTTGCCATGTTCTTCGAAATCACCGTGTGAGAAGTTTAAACGCATTACGTTCATGCCAGCGTTTGCTAGTTCAGTTAGTTTCTCAACAGATTCAGTTTTCGGGCCAATCGTACATACGATTTTGGTCTTTTTCATGAGTAGATACTCTCCGGTAAGTAATATTACATTTTTCAATTTTTATGCGTTTTAACCGCAAACAACGAGAAAGGTTGGATGCGCTAAAACAGAAATTCTTTACTGCATTTTTATTGTCTGACCTACATTGTAGTCATTATTCCCATTCTCGCACGGCCACACTTCACTTTCGTTGCAGCCACCATTTCATTTTGTAGTCTGCGAGGGGCTGCGTTGTAATTTTGTTTCTTAAATGGGGTAATAATTTTACCAGTCTTTGTGGGGAAGATCACGATACTTACTTGTCTTAGAACAAGGTTTCTTCAAAAAACATTTATTTTTTGTGGTGAAAAAAATAGACAAATAAGTTTCGATTGTGTTTAATATGTTTCGTTTCGAAACTTAATTGGTTTTATTTTATGTCAAAACGAAATACTCAACAGCGACGTCATCTTATTGTTCAACAGGTAAATGAATTTGGTGAAGTCAGTGTTGAAGCGTTAAATAAGCAATTTAATATCTCTGAAGTCACTATAAGAAAAGACTTGTCGGCATTGGAAGCCAGTGGTTTGCTATTGCGCCGTTACGGTGGGGCGATTGCTTTACCTAAAGAAATCATCGATGAAGAATTTTCAGAAGAGGTTTCGAAACGAAAGGTATCGCTGGCTAAAGCGGCAGCATCGTTAATTAAAGATCACCATAGAGTGATTATTGATAGCGGTAGTACTACTGGTGCTTTGATCGAGCAACTTAATCATAAGCGAGGCTTAGTGGTGATGACCAACTCACTGAATGTCGCTAATGCATTAAATGCACTAGAAAGCGAACCAACTTTATTAATGACCGGTGGCACTTGGGATACCCATTCGGAATCTTTCCAAGGGCAAGTCGCTGAGCAAGTTCTGCGTTCATACGATTTCGACCAATTATTTATTGGAGCAGACGGGATTGATTTGGAACGTGGCACCACAACGTTTAATGAACTGCTTGGCCTCAGTCAGGTTATGTCCGAAGTGGCGCGCCGTGTGGTGGTGATGGTGGAATCTGACAAGATTGGTAGAAAAATTCCAAATTTAGAACTGGCATGGGACAAAGTCGATGTGCTGGTAACGGATAATGGCATTACTGACGAACAACAAGCACAAATACAACAACATAATGTGCAAGTTCTGATTGCCTAATATCGAAAACTTAAAATCTAATCAATTTATTAAATTACGCTTTACCACCTTTTGCTTGCTGCTGGTAAAGGAATAAAAAAGGATAACAATATGTGTGGAATCGTGGGTGCTGTTGCGCAGCGTGATGTAGCTGAAATTCTTGTTGAAGGTTTACGTCGTTTGGAATATCGCGGCTATGACTCAGCCGGTGTCGCGGTCGTCGATGGTAATTCAAACATGACGCGTGTACGCCGCTTAGGCAAAGTACAAGAATTAGCTGATGCGGTTGACGCTGCCGATGTGTTTGGTGGAACCGGTATTGCTCATACTCGTTGGGCAACTCATGGTGAACCTTCTGAAATCAATGCCCATCCACACGTTTCAAATGATATTGCAGTGGTGCATAACGGTATTATTGAAAACCATCAATCCTTGCGTGAAACCTTACGTGAGCGTGGTTATGTGTTTGAATCTCAAACTGATACTGAAGTGATTGCTCACTTAGTTGAATGGGAACGTCGTACTTCTGCAACATTAATTGAAGCATTACAAAAAGCAGTTAAGCAGCTTGATGGTGCTTACGGCACGGTCGTATTTGATCGTAAAGATCCAAGCCGTGTAGTCGTTGCGCGTTCAGGTAGCCCAATTGTGATTGGTTTAGGCGTAGGTGAAAACTTTATCGCCTCGGATCAATTGGCTCTATTAAATGTGACTCGCCGTTTTATGTACCTTGAAGAAGGTGATGTTGCTGAAGTGACTCGTCGTGAAGTGACCGTTTTTGCTGAAAATGGTGAGCGAGTAGAACGCACGGTTTCTGAATCAAGCGCAGAGCATGATGCGGGTGATAAAGGTCAATATCGTCACTTTATGCAAAAAGAAATCTTTGAACAGCCAACCGCATTAATTAATACCATGGAAGCTCGATTAACCAAAGATTCAGTGGTTACCGAAAGCATTGGTGTGAATGCTGCCGAGATCCTATCTAAAGTTGAGCATGTACAAATCATCGCTTGTGGTACGTCTTACAATGCAGGTATGACAGCACGTTACTGGTTTGAGTCTTTGGCTGGCGTAAGTTGTGATGTGGAAATTGCATCAGAATTCCGCTACCGCAAATTTGTGACTCGACCAAATAGCCTACTGATCACCTTGTCTCAATCCGGCGAGACTGCCGACACCTTAGCCGCATTACGTTTAGCCAAAGAAAAAGGTTATATGTCAGCAATGACCATTTGTAATGTTGCAGGTTCATCTCTTGTTCGTGAGTCTGATTTTGCCTTTATGACACGTGCTGGCACTGAGATTGGTGTCGCTTCAACTAAAGCCTTTACTACTCAACTAGCGGGACTACTCATGCTGGTCACTGCTATGGGTAAACAGCAGCAACGTATTGATAGCGCAAAAGAAGCAGAAATTGTTGAAGCTCTACATTTATTGCCTTCTCAAATTGAAAAAGCACTTGCTTACGATAAAGATATTGAAGCCTTAGCAGAAGACTTTGCCGACAAACATCACACGCTATTCTTAGGTCGTGGTGAGTATTACCCAATTGCACTAGAAGCCTCTTTAAAGCTAAAAGAAATTTCTTATATTCACGCTGAAGCTTATGCTGCCGGTGAGCTAAAACATGGTCCGTTAGCCTTAATTGATGCGGATATGCCTGTGGTAGTGGTCGCACCCAATAATGAGCTACTAGAGAAGCTGAAATCGAATATTGAAGAAGTCCGCGCGCGTGGCGGTTTACTGTATGTGTTTGCCGATGCTGGCGCAGGATTTGAAGCCGATGAAAGTATGAAGATCATTAATCTTCCACATGTCAGTGAGATCACTGCACCAATCTACTACACCATTCCAATGCAGTTACTTTCATACCATGTTGCTTTGATTAAAGGCACCGATGTTGATCAGCCAAGGAACTTAGCTAAGGCGGTTACGGTAGAGTAATTTTAAATCAATAAGTTACATATCTCATCTAGCCGTTAAAACCTGGTTATGAGTAAATGGTTGTGTTCAGATTGGACACAGCCATTTTTTATGTCACCAGCATCCAACTCTCGAGGTTTTAATTTAATTGAGATGAATCCTTAATTTCTGTTGGTTAGGCTAAAATTGTTTGTACAACAATGAATGGTGTTGATAGGCAATCTTTTAATAATTGTTTATTATTCCGAGACTTTAATTAGGTGAGCTGGCTATGAACTTGTCACAAATTGAAGCATTTTGCACTGTTGCTAATACTGGTTCCGTTTCTGAAGCAGCCCGGCAGTTAGAATGTAATCGCACTAAGCTTAGTATGGCAATTAAAGCGCTTGAAATGGATCTAAATGTTAAGTTGTTTATCCGCACTGGCAATAACCTAACCTTGTCTGAAGTCGGTAAGGCCGTTTATAAGGATTTTGAAAGTATTCTTATTACCACTTCTCGTGTTCGTCGAATTTGCTCTCAAGTGTCTGATGAGTTTGCATCGGAAATATGGATAGCTCGTGATGATGCCTTACCGGATCTGTTATGGCAGGAATTTGCTCATTCACTTAGTAAGCAGTTTCCTAGTACTTCATTTAACATCATTTTGGCTTCAAGTGGAGACTTAGCCAATTTAGTGGCAACTCAACAGGTTGATTTTGCATTCGGAGTGGATTATGAGCATATCGATGATGCACGTATTGTTCGTCAACCGTTAGGCAAAATTCGTATGATGTCGGTGTGTAGTTCAACTCATCCATTAAGCAAACTTCAGCGAGTTACAGATGAAGAGTTACGCAAGTCTATGCAAGCGGTCATGGCTTATCTAAATGAGCAAGACAATGCCAGTTTAGAGCCTTTTTCTCGCCGTTATATTGGCTTTTCTAGTTTTGAATATATGCTTAATACCATATTAACTGAATCGGCATGGGGAGTACTTCCAGAGCCATTGATTCGTCATCATTTGCGTGAACAGCGTCTTTCTGTGATTCGCCATACTTATGGATTAACACAAGAAGATTTTTGTATGTTCAGTGTTGCCGAAGGGACCGATAGTCCTGCTATTGACTGGTTAGTTGATAAGGTGAGCGATTATCTGTTCGACTTCTAAAGTATTTTGGGTTTCTTTACTTTTCTGTAGCGGTCAGTGTCAGTTAATTTGACGGGTGGTGTTGGATTTTAGTTGTTGATTTATAAGTGATTTAATTCGAAATATTGTTTTTCTATTGCTGGTTTGTGTAAGTTTTTATTGTAAAGATCCTACATTCCCCCAAAATATCTTTAGTTATCTAAAGGTATTCATAAAATGTCTGTTCATACAAAGTTTAACGAAAATCGTGCTTTAGCTTTCTCCGCTCTTTTTGCATCAATATTTGCAGGGGGTGGGTTGATTGTTGGCTTACTTGTTGGCTCACTTGTCATCATGTTTGATGGAGTCTATTCCCTTGTTAGTCTGCTGTTAACATTATTGTCGCTAGTTGCTGCTCGTTATATTAAAAAACCATCAGATGCCCAATTCCCTTTTGGCCGCGCTTTATTTGAACCTGCGGTTATCGCCGTGAAAGGTGCGGTGATCTTATTAATTGTCAGCTATTCATTATATTCAGCCATTGGCGCCATGTTTACTGGAGGCCGTGCTGTTGATGTTTCGATTGCAACCGCTTTTGGTGTTATCAATGTGATTGGTTGTGGTCTGGCTTGGTGGTGCATGCTTTCATTAAGGAACAAACATTTTTCTGGTTTGATTGATGCTGAAGTGAAGCAATGGCAAATGGATACATTACTTAGTGTTGCGGTAACAGCAGGGTTTGTGGTGGCCTGGTTGATGACATTAACACCATTAGCAAAATACGCTGTATATGCAGATCCAATGATGATGCTGCTGATGTCATTTTATTTCATTAAAGTGCCATTTGGGATGTTGCGCTCTGCATTAAGAGAAATCTTTTTAATGGCACCAAGTAAAGAGATTTGCCAAACCGTTGATCAAACTATTACGGTGACGAATAAAGATTCTCAGCAGGAAATTGAATTAGCGGGTGTGGTAAAGGTTGGCCATGAATTGTGGGTTGATGTGGATCTTCATGTTGATGATTCTAGTGAGTTGATCTCGCGTGATGATATTGAACAAGCGAGACAAAGAATTGAAACTCACTTGTCTTCTTTGCCATTAAAATTACAGCTCACGATTAATATTGCGAGTTAATGTTTCTGACAGTTTTCGGCATGGTGATGTTGTTCTACGGCCACTTGTTCAGTATTGGTTTCCAAGGCTTGTAAGATGGTGCATTCTTCGGCGCTACCTTTGCCGCCACAACAAGCGGAAGATAAGGTTTTTAATGAACGTTGAAAGTGTTGCAGTTCAGAAAGTTTTTGCTCCACATCGGCGAGCTTAGCATCAACAACTTGTTTGACATCAAAGCAGGAGTTACTAGCTTTATCGACTTCGATTTCAAGTAGCTCTTTAATATCGGATAAATTAAATCCAACCTTTTTGGCTCGAATAATAAATTGTAGTGCTTGCTTATCTTGCTCGTTATAAAGGCGGTAACCAGATTCAGAGCGAGCTGATGGGCTCAATAAGCCTGATTTTTCATAAAAGCGCAGTGTGTCATTATTAATGCCACATAACTTTGCTAGTTCACCTATCTTGTACATCAGCGACTCCTTTCTTCCATCGTTTATGTCCAAAGTTCAACAGGCCCTAGATCTAAGTCTAGGGCCAATGGTTTTTGAGTAAAAGGGATTTTATTGTTGAAAGCTAGTGAGAATGGCGTTTAAAGATGATTGAAGTATTAATACCACCAAAAGCAAAGTTATTGCTCATGATGTATTGGCAATCCATTTCACAACCATTGCCACGAATGTAGTTTAAGTCACCACACTCAGGGTCGATATTCTCTAAATTTAGGGTTGGGCTAAACCATCCTGAATGCATCATTTCTAAGCTCAGCCAAGCTTCAATCGAGCCACAAGCTCCTAAGGTATGACCAAAATAGCTTTTTAGTGAGCTGATAGGTGTTTGATTGCCGAATACATTAAAGGTGGCTTGGCTTTCAGCAATATCACCACGATCGGTTGCGGTGCCATGAGCGGAAATATAATCGATGACGCTTGGTGCTAGCTGAGCATTTTCTAAAGCCAATTCCATACAGCGTTGCATGTTTTCCATTTGCGGTTGGGTCACATGTGCAGCGTCACAATTGCTGGCAAAGCCTACGATCTCGGCATAAATTTTAGCACCACGGGCAACGGCATGGTCATAGTCTTCAAGTACTAAGGTGCCAGCACCTTCACCAATGACGAGCCCGTCACGATCTTTATCGTAAGGGCGAGGGGTGGTTTTAGGCGCATCGTTTTTTAAACTGGTGGCAAAAAGGGTATCAAAAACGGCTGACTCAGTTGGGCATAGCTCTTCACCACCGCCAGCAACCATCACAGTTTGGTAACCATGTTTGATGGCTTCATAGGCATAACCAATGGCTTGGCTACCAGAGGTACATGCGCTGCTGGTTGGGATTACGCGACCACGCAGCCCAAAGAATAAACCAACATTGACTGCTGAGGTATGCGGCATCATTTGAACATAAGTGGTGGCGGTGATGGCACGAGTTGATTTTTCATTAAGCATCACACCAAACGCACCAATAGCGGGAGTACTGCCGGTGGAAGACCCATAAGCTACACCGGTTTGGCCATTAGTCAGAATTTCATGTTTCTCACCATCACTGGTTAATAAGCCACTTTGTAGTAGAGCATTTTCTGAAGCTAAGGTTGCCATTTGAGAGACGCGACCCATACCACGAATTTTCTTACGGGTGTAATGCTTTGGTAGTTCAAAATCTAATACTGGAGCAGCTAGTTTTGTGTTTAAGCCATCGTATTGAACATAGCTTTCCATAAATTGTACGGCGTTTTCACAAGCTTTTAATTTTGGCTCTATTGCTTGCCAATCGTTACCAAAAGCGGTGACGCCAGACATTCCTGTTACCACAACACGACGACTCATACTAAACCTCCATTTACTGAAATTACTTGGCGCGTAATGTAAGCCGCATTATCTGACATTAGGTAACTGACCAAACCTGCCACTTCTTCCGGTTTGCCCATACGACGTAGCGGTACTTGAGGTAGTGCGTGTTCTTGAACGTGTTCATCAACCATACCTGTATCAATCAAGCCAGGCGCGACACAGTTTACCGTTATTTTTCGTTTGGCTAGTTCTAAGGCGAGTGATTTAGTGGCACCAATCACGCCTGCTTTGGCTGCGCTGTAATTGGTTTGTCCACGGTTACCCATAATGCCAGATACTGAAGCCATGGTGATAATACGGCCACCTTTGCGTAGCTGTACCATTGGCATAACGCAAGGATGCAGAACGTTATAAAAACTGTCTAAGTTGGTATGAATGACGCTATCCCATTCGTCACTCATCATGGCAGGAAAGGCAGTATCGCGTGTAATTCCTGCATTGCTGACAACACCATAATAAGCGCCATGTTCTACAATATCCGCTTCAATTTTTTCACGACACTGCTCGCGATCGCTAATATCAAATTGTAATAGGCGAGCTTGACCACCTGCCTGTTGAATCGTAGCTTGAGTTTGTTCGGCACCAGTTTGATCACTCATGTAGTGAACTACGACATCAAAGCCATCTTGGGCTAATTGAATTGCAACTGCTTGGCCTATGCCTTTACTTGCGCCAGTGACGAGAACATGTCGTGACATTCGTTTTTCCTTTTTTCACACACTACTGAGACTGCATAGCATTTAATTGTTCAGGGGAAGGCACAAAAGCATTCAATTGTGCGTTAGCAACTGTTTTTCCTTGGACGTCGATACGGCATTGAAATACCGCCATGCCATTATTTTCCATTACTTGTTCAGCATAAATATCTAAGGTTTCATCAAGCGAGAATTCGGAGCACTGACTCTGATAGCGGCGACTACCTAGTAAAAAACCTATCGCAGGTGGCTCACCTTTTTGCCACGCTTGAAAGCCAGACCAAGCAGCGATAGATTGTGCCATATATTCAATGCCAACATAGCCGGGTACGCTTTGATTCTCAACGTTAAAAAACAGTTCATCGGATTTAATAATTACTTGAGTGTGAATGCTTTGTTGATCAACTGCAATCAGCTTATCGACTAAGATCATCGGTGCGGCATGCGGCACTAAACTGGCGATATTGGGTAATGAAGTATTACTTGTTTCAGTCATTTGGATATCCAAAAATTAGGCTGACGTTATTGCCACCAAAAGCGAAAGAGTTACTCAAAATGGTTGGTTGTTTTAAACGTTGATTAGGTGTAGCCAAGGCAATGCTAAATTCAGAGTTTTCACCATCATTAATTTGTGCTGGGATTGGCAGTTGATAGTGTAATACATGCCAGCAAATTGCGGCTTCAATTGCACTCGCCGCGCCTAATGTGTGTCCGGTAAGTGGTTTGGTTGAACTGACTGGAACTTGATTGCCAAATACTCGTTCAATGGCTTTGGCTTCCATCTGATCATTGAGTTTAGTGGCGGTGCCATGAGCATTAATATAGCCAACATCACAAGCTTGGAGCCCAGCATTTTCTAGTGCTTTACGCATCGCTTGCTCTGCGCCATTGCCTTGTGGGTGTGGTGCTGAAATATGATGGGCATCAGAGCTATCGCCAGCTCCCAATAAAGCTAAACAATCTTGATTAGGATCGGGCTTTTCAAGGCTGAGCAGCATGAAAGCTGCCGCTTCACCAATATTGATACCATTACGGTTGGCGCTAAAAGGGTTACAGCGTTGGTGCGATAGCGCTTCTAAGCCATAAAAACCATTTAAAGTCAGTTTACACAAGGTGTCGGTACCGCCAACAATCACTGCATCAACGAGGCCCGCTTTAAGTAAACGTTGGGCAGAAATGTACACTCGGCCACTGGAGGAACAAGCCGTTGAAATGGTGTAGCTCGGGCCAGTTATATTGTAGTAATCAGCAATAAATCGACTGGTATTCGCCATTTCTTGTTGATGATAATCAAAGCCTACGGGGAGTTCACCACTTTGTTGCCACTGTGTAAGGGCATGCTCTCCATCGGCAATACCTGAAGTGCTCGTGCCAATAATTACGGCAATTCTGTCTACGCCATATTTTTCAATAGTTTGCTTGATCGTGTGATCAATTTGCAGTAATGCCGACAATGCTAGGCGATTGTTATGAGTATTTTGGTGAGCAAACTTTTCATCGATGGTCGGCAATGGACCATTAGCCACTCCGACTACCGTTTCACTACCATCATTGAGCCAATTGGTGCTGACTTGCATATTTGGCGTGTTGGCTTGCTGTAAATGCTGGTGGATCATTTCCGTTGTCCAGCCTAATGCGGAGTGAGAGCCACATGCATGAATATACAGAGGAGGATTAGGCTGTTTAGGCATTCGGGTAATAGTCCTTATTACATGGCAATATCATGGATGATGAAAGCACAAATATTAATCTTGTTGGTATTGTAAGGTTTTTATCACAATGGTGAAGTCTAGAGCGTGATTAATAAAAGTAATGTCACCTTTGAGTGGGTCAATTGATGCATAATTAATCTCTGCGATCAGTTTGCCATGATTATCGAACAATGCTCTTTGTTTGCTATGTTGAAGTTGGCTATCGTCGGTTTGTTGTTCCGTTAATCTCCAACCAATCTGTTGTAGTTTAGGTTGCCAGACATCCAATGGATATAAAGTGATCATCAAATTAAACAAAACTTGTTCAGGCTTGGGCAAGCTACTGCCTAGCCCTGCCATTACATAAGTATCGAATTGATTATCTTGGTAGCTTAAGCTGAGCAAACGGGTTCCCCAAGAAGAAAAGCCTGCTAGTACTAATTTATCTTGAGTGATTTGTAATTGGATTGGCAGTTGGTTGCTTTGTGCTTTTTTCGTTTGATCAATATATCGTACGCTGAGTAATTGACTGGCAGTCAGTGTATAGCCTAGTTCTGACGGTTGGGGTAAGGCGACCCAAGTCTCATCAGCAATCTGGATTCGATTCTTTTCTTCTGGGCTATTGAAGGAAGAAGTCTTTGAGTGTGTTGAACAAGCGGTCAGGCTTACCAGTAATATCAATCCTATAAATTTAGCTAGAATATTCATTTCAACTTTCCTTACTGATAGTCGCTGGTGGCTTCATTGCCAATGGTGCTAATAACCAACTGATGATAATGCCAAATAACACGGTAATACCAAAGCTATGAATAGCTTGAGTCTCGCTGAGTGCTAATAGACCAAAAGAGAGAATTGTGGTTAACGCAGATAAGCTTATCGCGAGCAGTGTAGAATTACGTTTTAATGCTAGATGGGCATCAGAGCTTGCTTGTGATCTAGATTGTTCGGCGAAAAACAGTGTGTAATCAATACCAATTCCAAGGACTAAAATTAGTGCCAGTAAGTTAAATAAATTGAGTGCGCTGCCAGTGAGTACGGTCACCGCTATTCCAACGGTACCTGCAATCATCGGAGGAAGCACGATTCGTATTCCTTGAGTGAATCCATAACGCAGTGATACCACCAACAAAATCACTAGGCTAGCCAACACTAATAATTGCGTGACATGTTGGCGATATAAACCAAACAGTTGTGAGATTTCTTGGGTTTTATTGAGATAGCTTACATTGGATTGTTGCCCTGCAAATGCTTCAATTGCTTGGTTATTCTGTACACCGTTGAGGGTAATGACTGCGGAAGATTGTCCGTCTATTTCACCTAACCACATAAAGCGTACTGGATTTGAAATCGGTGAATTAAGGAATTGCTCAATGGTAATTGCTTTAAAACCTGAATCTAGTTTTGGTGTTTGCTTTAACTTCAATGCTTGAGATAAAGCCTGACTTTGCGATTGATAAAGTGATTGGGTTAATGCGAAATTGTGCTCTTGCTGTTGTGGACTGGCAATAAACTGGCTGATACTTTGATAGCCACCTAAATTGCCTGCTTGGATTTGCAGTTCAAGTTGATTGGAGATGGTCTGTAGTTTATCCAATAATTGATCATTATTTTGCGCTTGCACCAGTAACATTTGTTGGTCATTTTGAATGCCTGAAATAGTCTTTATGGTTTGCTCTTGTTGCTTGAGATTTACAGGCATGGCTTGTAGTTGACGGATATCGTCATTGTAGTGGGCATGATACAAACCAACTCCTGCGGCTATTGCAAATACCGACGGAATGATGATGCGTACTTTTGGTTGCTGCCATAATGACAACCATAGAGTGAGTATTTTTCGGAAAGGCAAGGCGCGATCTACGCTTGGAGTTGCTGCTAAAATTGGATACCAACACACCACGGTTGCGTAGGCTGAAAAAAGGCCAATTGCGGAAAATAGTGCTAATTGTTGTAAACCAGGAAAGGGCGCGATTAACATACCTAGGTAGCCAATTAAGCTGGTGATAAGCCCTAGTGTGATGGCCACCAGAATATGCTTTAACCCTTGCGAGGCATTCCAGCGAGAGCCAGCTGCTAAACGGTCAGTAAGGTAGTGAAAGGCGTAATCTATAGACACACCAATTAAGCTTGCTCCGAACACTAGGCTAAATAAATGTACTTTGCCGAAAATCAGCACAGTGATGACAAACGCCGCCACTAGGCCGCAACTGATGGAAAGTAGTGCCAGGCTTAATGGCATCATGCTGCGATAAACTAATAGAATCAATAAGATCACGCCGACTAACGAACCCACGCCGATAGTGCTGATTTCACTTTTAGCACTTTGAGTACCGTGAGCAGCGTAAAAAATCACACCGGTGTGTATGACATTGATTTGATCTTGTTTGAATTTTTGTTTGAGATCGTCCTCCAATTGAGAAAGTTCAGCCAGTTGATCTTGTAATGCCATGCTATAGGCCGATCCGTTGAGATCAGCGCTGATCAAAACGTAATGCTGATCTTGGTAGTCAGTCGTTAAATAGCCGTTGGATAATCGAAAATTACCAGAGTGAGCAGTTAATTGTTTGAGGTAGTCACGGAATAATAAAAAGGGGTCACTGTTGAGCTCATTGCCACTGACACCAGAAAATGGGCTATAGACAGATTGAATCACGTATTGAGTTTGTGATTGTGGTGAATTGGTGAGCCTTTGTTGCTGAGTTGGTGTGAGAAGTTGAAACCGGTAAGGGAAGAAAAATCGTCCCCATGCTTGTTGGGCATCTTGCGCCAGCTTGCCATTGACTTGTTTGAATAAAGGGAATTGTTTCAATTGCGCTTCAAACTGTTGGGCAGCTTGTTGTGCTTTATCTTGATCTGGGCTTGAAACTAAAAAGATCACTTTGTCGCTCATGCTTGAGGCGACCCGATCAAAGGCAATTTGCGCACTAGGATCTTGTTGATTTTTGGGTAACAGCGCCATGATGTTGGTTTCGACTGGTAATGATCGGCCAAGTAATTGCGTTAACAATACAACGGCTAAGATCAACATGATTACAAGCCATATCAGAGCCCGTAGTTTTTGTTGGTCATGTTGAATTAATCGTTTGATCATCAGAGTCTATTGTCCAAAGATGGCTTGTTCAGTCGTCGATAAATCGCTAGGTAGATGAGTTTGATTGATAAAGTTTATTTCGGTGCGATCGCCACGAATTTCTACTAGCTCGATACGATTAATATAATCATTCGCTTCAATGTTTATCTGGCTGAATACTTTATTTAGCGGTGCCGATTTGGGTGTTAAGGATAACTCCCATTGGCTGCTTGGGCTTGAACTTAATTTCAGATCAAATTGCTGTTGTAAGGTTTCAGTATCACCTTGGAATAACGATAAAAATACATGACTAAAATAAAACACCATTGGATTATCGCTGACGTTAAGTACTTGCGCAGGTTCTGAACCAACTTGCTGACTAAGCGTATTTTTTGTTAACACTAAAGAGGTTGGAAATGGCGTCGTTTGTTGCCACCACAATCCATATTGGCTTGAAAGTAGAAATTGTCCTTGCGATGTTAAAGGCGCATCAAACATCTGCATGTGACGCGTTTGGGTAAAATCTCCCCGTACTACTTGGTGGTTAGCTAATTGTTGTTGTAGCTGTGCTAACTTATCATTATTGCTGGTGGCTGCTTGGCTGGTTTGAGTGAAAAGCAACAAAGCACATAGCACTAGGCCATGGAGTGCTTTCCACATTAGTTTATAGCCAAAGTAATTAGAGCGGATGAACGCCGACAACAAAGCTGCAGCTTCAAGTACGAAGGGTTTAGGCATGATGTTCATTAGTACTCCAGGCAGCAAGTTTATTGGTGAAGGCTTTTGGTGACACAAAACACATCTCTTCGCTTTCGATACTGACAGCCACTTGCATGGTATAACCTTTGGTCAGGCGCTGATTTGTTTCAGCATTGTAAATGACGTAGTCGACTTTTAATCGATTTTCCCACTCAGTCAATTTCGCTTCTACCCGCACGGTTAAATCAAATGGGATAGGTTTGATGTATTTTACTCTAGTGTCGATAATCGGCCACATATAACCAGAAGCCTGCATTTCACGGTAGTTATAACCTATCTTATCTAACATCACACGGCGCGCTTCTTCAAAGAAACGAAAGTAATTGCCGTGATAGACCACCCCCATAGGATCGGCATCCTGGAAAGAGGGGGTCATGATGACTTGGGCGGATAGGGCTGGTTTATTCATTATTTTCTCATTTTGTTCGTAGGCTTGGTTCCTAGTACCTAGGGGAAGCTCCGTTGCTTGTATTGTTTATACCTAGAAACTAGGGACTCGCAACCTAGAAACCTTTACTTATACAACGTCCATTCTTGTTGCTGGATCTTACCAACAAACTTACGTAAATCAGCTTCTAATGGACGATCTTCAGTGACAAATTCAAAATCATTTTGCACGATCTCAAGCATATCTTTTAAGGCTGGACTAAAGTGTTGCTGATCAAGTTCGTTATTACGTTTGCGTAATTCAATCGCTTGAGTCGCTGCCAATAACGATGCAGAGGCAACCTGTTCTGTTAGCTGCAAGACCCGTAGGCAGTCACGAGAAGCAATCGTCCCCATGCTGACTTTATCTTGGTTGTGACATTCAGTGGAGCGTGAAAATACGCTTGCGGGCATAGTGTTTTTCAGTGCTTCGGCTGTCCATGCTGAAATGCCGATTTGTACGGCCTTGAAGCCGTGGTTAATTGGCTTACGTTCACCTGTTGCACCAGTTAGGTTGAATGGTAATCCGTTATTAAACTTATAATCCATTAACTGCGCCATTTGACGGTCCAGCAGATCAGCAAGGTTTGCAACGGCTGTTTTTAGAGTATCCATCGCCATTGCGATATGGCCGCCATAGAAATGACCGCCGTGTAGTACTCGCTCGTTATCACCATCAATGATTGGATTGTCATTAGCACTGTTAAGTTCATTTTCAATCATTTGACGCAACCACGGTAAGGTGTCTTGTAACACGCCAATCACATGAGGTGCACAGCGTAATGAATAGCGGTCTTGTAGTCGGTCACTGTTACTTGGTGGGCGTTCGGCTTGTAAATCAGCGCGTAGCCAAGCGGCAATTTGTTGTTGCCCTTGATGAGGTTTTACTGCAAATAATGCTTCATCAAAATGAAAGTCGTTACCTTGCATCCCCAATGACACCATAGCAGTAATGCGAGTGGAAAGTTGAGCTAGATATTCTGCGCGTTTAAAGGCAATGCAGGCTAGCGCAGTCATCACGGAAGTACCATTCATTAAAGCTAAGCCTTCTTTCGGTTTTAGCTTAATTGGTTGGATATTCAATTCAGCAAACACTTCAGAGGTTGGACGCACTTGGCCTTTGTATAATACTTCGCGCTCACCAATTAGCACCGCAGCAAGGTAAGAGAGTGGGGTTAAATCGCCACTGGCTCCTACTGAACCTTCTTGTGGAATGAGTGGTGTGATGCTTTGATTGATTAAAGTAACGATTTGATTGAGCAGATCATGAGTGACACCAGAAACTCCTTGCGATAAGGAGCATAAACGAGTCGCTAATACCGCGCGAGCTTGTTGCTCATCTAAATGTTCTCCTAAACCACAACCGTGGAAACGAGTTAAATGCAGTGGGAGTTCATCGACTAAATTCATTGGAATAGCCACGGTACAAGAGTCACCATAACCGGTGGTGACACCATAAATGACCCCCTCTTGTTGTAAGAGGCGCTCTAAAAAGGCCACGCCACGATTAATCTTGCTAGTGAAATCGTCACTGTTGTTCATTTGTGCAGGGCTACCTTGAGCGATAGCCATAACATCTTCGATAGTCAGGCGTTGTGCACCAAAGGTAATGTTGCTGTTATTACAATTTTGATTGGTCATTCTGTTCACTTTGTCCTGAATTAGGATCATGTTGAGTAGTGTTGGTGCTGTCACTTGGCGCTTGATTCGTCAGCTGCCAAAAATTAAAAAAATTATACCATTGTAATGGTGCTTTTAAGGTGAAGTGCTCTAAGCGTGTTGCGTATTGTTGAACCACATCTTGTAAGGCTTGCATACGCTGTTTTCTTGGCAGAATAATTTTATCTGCAAAAGGCTCGAAATACACATGGTAGCGAGGACGTGATTGATGGTTGTGTTCATCACGCAATCCAAATAGTAAATATACAGGCGCCGCTAACACACTGGCGAGCATAAAGGGACCTTGCGGAAAAGGCGCAGGCTTGCCGAGGAAATCAGCCCAAATTACTCGTTGTTCTTTGGTGACAGAAGTACGATCACCGACAATAACAATCCACTCACCTTGTTCAAGCTTTTGCTGTAATAAAATCGCAGTATCCGGTCCGAGCGTAGTCACTTGAATTAAGTTTATCGATGAGTCTGGGTTGACTGCTTTCATTACTTTGTTAAAGCGTTCGGCATGTTCGGTAAAAACCAACGCATTGATCGTGATGCCATGACGCAGACTTCCCATTGCGCGGCAAAGCTCTAAGTTACCTAAGTGTGAACCTAAAACCACAATGCCTTGTTTGTTGCTAATGACTTGCTCAAAGTGCTCTTGACCATGAATTGTCAGATCATCTCGCGTTATATCACCACGCCATCCAGCCAGTTTATCTAGCATGGTATGGCCAAATGATAATAAGTGTTGGTAGCTAGAAAGTGGTGTGGCTAATGTGATTTTTTGCCTTTGGCTGTAATTTTCAAGCTGTTGAATATATTGTTCAGAGGCGAGTCGCGTTTGTTTACCGGTTTTGTGATAGTAACCAATCACCAGTTTTAAAATGGCATTAAATACAGAGCGTCCGAGTAGTGAATACACTGTCATCAGAAGTTTGATGCCCAATAGCGTCCCTTTCTCTTTACTTTTCGCCCAGTGAGTCGCTTGCTCTTGATTTGCTTGATCGAGTTTGACTTGATTTTGCCCTGCTGAATATTGGCAAGAGGATTTTTTGCAATGACGAGCGAGCAATTTTGGAATACGAGGTAACATGCCAAAAAATAGCTTAGTGTGCATTTTGCTGATACGCACATTGTCGTGTAAGGCATCAAAGTGAGAAATACCATTTTCTGGATAAATCACCTGAGTTTCAATAAATTGGCAATTAATGCCTTGCCAATACAGTTTGACCATAATTTCGGTGTCAAAATCCATTCTCAGGCCCATTGAATATCGATCGAGCGTGTCAATCGTGGCACTGAGCGGATAAGAGCGAAATCCACACATGCTATCTTTGAGTGCGAAAGAAAGTGTTTCAATCCAAACCCAAATATGGGTGGCATAGCGACCATAAAGACGTGTTTTCGGTACTGAATCGTCATAGATAGGACGACCTGAGATTAATTGCTCAGGATATTTTTTTGAGGTTTCAATTAAACGAGGAATTGCTTGTGGATCGTGCTGTCCATCGGCATCAATTTGAATTGCGTGACTAAACCCTAGGCGGTGTGCTTCACGTAAGCCTAGAATCATAGCCCCACCTTTACCTTGATTGACAGGGTTGGCAAGCAAGGTTAGGTCTGGAGTGTCGATTAAACTATTTAAATTTGCTTTAGTGTCGCTGTCACTACCATCATCAACTACCAGTATCGGATAACCAAATGGTTGCAAAGAGGCGATAACACTTGCCATGGTCGAGCCGTGGTTATAGCAAGGGATCACAAAGCAGGGAGAAAATGAGGCCATATTAAGACATCGTTCCTTTAACCTAATAATATTCGACCGGATGAATGAGTACGTACTTCATCATCTTGTCCAGAGGTGTAGCTAAAGTTCAGCTTTTGTTTGTCAGCATGCCAAGTTAAGGTCAGCTTGACTAGTGCCTCTTTCAAAATTGGTTCTTGAAATTTGATCACTTCCATTGACTGAAAGGATTTTGGTGAATCGAAAAACTGCTGAGCATAATAAACTGCCCAATCAATTTGAGTGACCCCCGGCAATAAAGCAAATTGAGGGAAATGTCCTTTAAAATCTTCTATTTCAGCATCAACTCGTAGCCACAATATGAGCGTATTTTCGTCTCTTTGTTGCTTTATTAGAGTGGGTTTTCTTATCACTGTCATCTTATTTACTTCTCGACTCTGAGTGGAAGAGTTGCTCAATATCACTGATTAAGCGCTTGCCTTGAGTGTTGAGGGGGATCTCATCAACGACTCGAAAACGGCGCGGAATAGCAACTGGCTCAATCCATTGATGTAAGGACTGGCGTAGCATCAGTACAAATTTTCCCTTACCGAGTTGGTTGAGCTTAGCTTGTCCAATTGGGGAGAGAGTAATGGCAGCGGCAGTGATTAAACGCTTAGGTTCTTGGTATGGAATCACCGCGGCTTCATCAATTTCATCAAGTTGATTTAAATGGCGTTCAATCTCACTTAATGATATGCGCTTTTCTTCTATTTTTATCAACCGATCGGCACGACCTTTCAACATAAAATGCTGATTATCTAATAATTCACACTGATCGGCGGTTTGGTACCAGTTTTCCATATCTACCAAAGGTGATTTAATTTTTAAACACTGCTCAACGTTCACATCAATCTGAGTACCGACAAACGCTTGCCAAGGTGTATCGCTTGAATACTGCTGGCGATGTGCGATACCACCAGTTTCAGTACTGCCAAGCACTTCATGTGGGTAATTGTAGAATAGTGCATTGCAAGTTTTAGCTGAATTAAGAGGGAGTGGACCACCGGATGAAAAAATAGCGCGATAACGGTCTGAAGTTTCGGTTGGCGTTAAGCGTTTCAGTAAAGCAGGGCTACTGATTAATACTAAGTTGTGAGCTGCATGTTCAATAATTTGTTCAGGATATTGCCAGTTTTGTGTGAGAAATGGTCTGCTAGCAGAAAGCGGCCACAAAATACGAAATAACAAACCATAAATATGCTGATGAGACACGGTGCTTGCTGTAGTTGCACCTTGTAATGACTCTCCCCAAGTGGCTTGTAACTGTGCTACTTCTTTTTCGAGAATCGATAATGGTTTTTCGATGGCTTTTGGCTGGCCACTGGAGCCTGAAGTAAACAAGGTGATTGCTACATCAGTTAAATTTTCAAATTGAGGCAAATCCATCTCAATTTTTTTATCTAATACTCTTGGTACATCAACAGAAAAGTGTGGTGTGAGAGCGGTGAAATCAATCACTCTGTCATGTAAAACCGCATCAAAGTGTTGTGAAAGCTCGGCCAATGCCGCTGGTTGTAAGTTGCCCGGTATAATCAGTTGTTTTTGACTATGACAAGCAGCCATAAACGCCACGGAGAACCAGTAACTATCGTCAAAGCAAATAGCCCAGCGAGATTCACTACGAGCACGTAATAGCTGGCTTAGTTGATGGGTATCTTGTTGGAATTGTTGCCAACTAATTACTTGACCTTGCTGGTTGAAGCCATCATATGCAACAGGAAAGTCAGTAGAGTGTTGAGTTGCTCTATTGGCATTCATCAATTGAGAAATAGGAACAAAAGGAGCGGGCATCATGCTGGTGGCAATTTCCATATTGAGCAGTTCAAAATAGCAATAATAGTAACGAGTAGATCATGGCTCGTTAGATTTACGAATATACCCTCTTACTAACCATTCAACCGTAAATAAACTTCCGGCAAATAAGTAGCTGAGTAAGCCATTGTATAAGGTCCAGATTTCAAGTGGCAAGAAGCAGGTGTAAAGTGCAATCGAACCATTAACCACAAAGTAACTACACCATACTTTAGTGACATTGCGAGTGTAGCGCACGCCACTTTCCGGTAGTTCTGGTTCTTGTAGGCGAGCAAGTCGTTCAATTAATGTTTGCGATTGCCATAAACTACTGAAGAATAATGAAAACATCAGGATGTTGACCACCACAGGGTAGTAGGTAAACCAACCATGTTCACGAAATAATGTCGCACATAAAGTGAGAATAATACCGGCAGCGCCACTTAACCAAGCAATGTATTTCAGCTCTTTTAACTTAGTTTGATTGCCAGCAGCAATTCGAATCACAAACAAGGCGACAAAGATAATACCTATCACGCCAATACCCCAACGGCTCAATCCATAATAAACTGCTAAAGGATAAGCCAATAGCAGTAGGGCAGACAAAGCCGTTAATGCGCGCATTATTTTTCCTTGAGTAGCTCAACCACTGCATCAACTACATCGTCGACCGTGCGTACCGCTTTAAACTCATCTGGTTGAATCTTTTTGCCCGTTAATTTTTGTAGGTGAACCACAAGGTCAACGGCATCAATGCTATCGAGATCCAGCTCTTGGTAAAGCTTTGATTCAGGCTTGATGTCATCAGCATCAATTTCAAATAGCTCAACAAAGGCATCTTGTACTTTGTTGAATACTTCGTCTCTGTTTATTTCCGTCATAATATTCTTGTTCTATTTTAGGTTAGTTTCGTTGAGAGCTAATATAGTTTGCTAAGTTCGCTACAGAAGCAAAATGCTCACGAGTTTGACTATCGTCAGCATCAATTACAATATGATATTTTTTCTTGATGGCAAGACCGAGTTCTAGAGCATCAATAGAGTCCAGCCCTAAGCCGTCACCAAATAAAGCTGCGTCGGTTTCGATATCTTCGACTTGAATATCTTCAAGGTTTAACGCTTCAATAATTAATGCTTTTAATTCGTTGTGTAGTTGTTCCACAGTGACCTACCTAAATTGCTAAAAATATGTTCAGAGATTGGTTTTATGTTGTTGGGCGTTTTCAGGGAAAATCGCGCTCGATAAATGTCGATTAAGTTGACGTGCGGCAGTGGTTGGTGAATCACTGTTTTGAATAAATTCATCGACGTTAATTTTGTTTTTCACTTCTACATGAAAAAAAGGTTTTGTATCGGGTACTTGATACCATTTCATTTGTTTGGTTAAAAAACTAGGGCTCACAGTGATGTGAACCACTCTTAAATCTGTTTGAGTGCGAACGGCAATTTGTGCGGCTCCACGCTGTAGTTTGGATTTCTGTCCAGGTGTTGTCCGAGTCCCCTCTGGAAAAATCAACAGAACATTACCATGATTTAGCCGTTGGCTACAGTCATCCAACAAGCTTTCTGGATCGCGATTCGGAATATAACCAGCGGCTTTCACAATCCCTTTCATAAATGGATTATTCCAAATCGCAGCTTTTACTAAACAATCACATTGTGGCAGACAAGAAGCTATCAACACATAATCAATTAAGCTTGGGTGGTTAGCGATAATTAGGCAATTTCTATCTTGCTGCATTTGTTCTACATTATCGAAGCAGTAATCAATCGTGCCAGTGAACTTCATGGTACGACAAAATAAACGAAAAGCTCTTTGGATAATTGATTGTACCCGTATTTCACGTTGGCTTTGATTGCGAGCAGTCCAAGTCATCAATGGAAATACAATAAAGGTTAGGCAGAGGGCGCCGATACCAAAAATAGCAAAGCAGCTGCCAGTGGCAATCACTCGCCAATATTTATTGCAACGTTGAGCAAAGCTAACTGAGTGGCTTGTCATTATTCAACATCACCTCGTTGCCATTGCCATTGCCATTGATTTCGGGAGTCTTCAATTGTCCAGTTATGGCTTTGGTTTGCTAATTGTTGAATGATATCTATGGTTTGTGAACGGTTTTTGGACTCTAAACTAGGCGGTTTTTTAGGTTGCCAGTTTATTTGGGTTTGTGAACCTGAGCTCAGTACCAACCCTAATGCATAAAGTGGTGGTGTTGGAATGGATTCAAACTGATCATAAGGTTTTGGTAGTGGTGCATCAAAGTCGATCAGCAATATCTTATGCTGTGGGTTTTCTGATAAGTAAGCACTAGCCTCAATTAAAGCATTGTGTAGACTAGACTCGCAGCCTGCAAGTGATGTTGCTGGAATTGGACTTTTGGTGGCAATGGTAAATAAACCTGCACTGGTGTTATGCACTGATTGAGAAAATGCCATTGGTGAGGCTTCTTCGCCTTGTAAAACTTGTTGTAATAATTCAACAGTGCGTGATAGCTCACCATGACGACTTGAAAAAATTAGGTAGTCAACGTTGGATGAGCTGGATTGATGTAAATGGATGGCGGTTTGTAAGGCAATTTTGCTCAATGGACTCATGCGACGGCGCATCATCGCAGGGACTAAATTCACTTCGAGTGATGGTTTTGCACTTTCAGAGGCATGCTCGGTGTAACGCTGCCATTCCTCTGGTGTGGTTAACCCCGGAGAAAGTGCGTGCCAGTGTTCAATATTAAATGAAATAGTGTTCATTAATGCCTATTCATACCATTTATAGAAGCAAAATGTAAAAATAGCATTTTTATTGATGCAAACGCTATATTGTTCAGTCATTAATTGATACAAAAACATAACCTTTAATGGGGTATTATGAGCAATATCCAATTAAGTCGCCGCTTTTAAACGGCAATGACTTTATTTTCCTTGTCGACAGATTTGTTATTTGGACTTTAATTTTGAAGCAATATCAACACGATCCATACACAGCATTAGAAGCAAAAACCGAAGCTCAGAAATTAGCTTTTTCTCCTATCGTTTTTCATACCGCTCGAACCTTACGAGATCTTGGTATTTTAACTGCACTAGAAAAACAGCCAGAGCAAGGCATGATGGCTTCACATATTGCAGAAGCTACTCAAGTGTCTGAATATGGTATTAAAGTGTTATTAGATATGGCTTTAAGTGCACATATTGTGACATGGCGTGATGGCCATTACGTACTTGCTAAGTTAGGTCATTCTTTATTAAGCGATGGTATGACTATTGCCAATATGGATTTTACTGCAGACGTTTGTTATGCCGGAATGATGCATTTAACCGAAGCAATTAAAGGGGGCACACCAGCTGGTTTAAAAGAACTAGGAGATTGGTCGACGATTTACGAAGGCTTATCTAGTTTGCCGAAGAAAGCCCAAGACAGTTGGTTTAAGTTTGACCATTTTTATTCGGATAATACTTTTCCAGTCTTGCTGAAACAGATTTTTGCTAATCAACCAAAGCACATTTTTGATATTGGTGGCAATACAGGCAAGTGGACATTGCAGTGTTGCCAGCATGATGAGAATGTCAATGTCACTATTATCGACCTGCCACAACAAATTGAGTTAGCTAAAAAAAATATTACTCAGCATGGTTTTTCTGAGCGCGTTGATTTCTTCCCAGCTAATATGCTCGATAAACAGCAAGCTTTGCCACAAGGTGCTGACGTGTGGTGGATGAGTCAATTTTTAGATTGCTTCTCACCGATGGAAATTCTCAGTATTTTACGCCGTGTCCGTGCTGCTATGAAACCTCAAGCTGACGTGTATATCCTTGAGCTATTTTGGGATGCTCAGCGTTATGAAGCAGCGTCATATAGTCTCAATGCCACTTCGCTTTACTTTACTTGTTTGGCCAATGGTAATAGTCGTTTTTATCGTAGCGATGATTTTTTAGAGATCGTTAAAGAAGCGGGCTTTGTGGTGAGTAATCGCATCGATCATATTGGGCTAGGGCATACGCTTTTACATCTTAAAGCAATTTAGGTGGGGATTTAGAATGAGCATAAGACAGAAAGTACCGGTTGTGATTATTGGTGCTGGTCCTTCTGGTTCAGTAGCTGCAGCTATTCTTAAGCAACATGATATTGACTGTATTGTACTAGAACGCAGCACTTTTCCTCGTTTTTCCATTGGGGAAAGCTTACTACCAGCTTGTATGGAAAGTTTAAAGAAGGCTAATCTGTTTGATGCAGTGAATAAAGCAGGATTTCAGTTTAAAAATGGTGCTGCATTTCGTTATCAAGGTAAATATACCTATTTTGATTTTACCGACAAGTATACGCCAGGAGAGGGTACTACCTTTCAAGTCCAACGTGGACCATTTGATAAATTACTCGCGGATGAAGCACAAAAGCAAGGTGTTGAAATTCGTTATCAACATACGGTAACGGCGGTAGATATTGAGCCAAAGCAACCGGTGTTATCCGTCATTGATGAAGTGGGGAAGCCCTATCAAATTCAAGCTGGTTTTATTTTAGACGCGAGTGGTTATGGACGCGTATTACCTAGATTACTTGACTTAGAATTGCCCTCGGATCTCTCGCAGCGTAAGGCACTATTTACTCATGTTACCGATAATATAACGGACAGTTTGGCTAGTGAGTTAAATTATGATCGCGATAAGATCACCATCTATGTGCATCCTGATAATCAAACGGTTTGGTATTGGCTCATCCCATTTAGTAATGGTGTCTGTTCTGTTGGGGTAGTCTCAACGCCTGACTTTTTTGAAGCTTATCCTGACGATGAAATTACGGCATTAAAGCAGTTAACCTCAGAAGAGCCTCATTTGAAGCAACTGTTTAAGGATGCTGATTTTTGTCACATGAGTGGCACGATTGGCGGTTACTCAGCTAATGTGAAACATCTTGCAGGTAGTAACTATGCGATGTTGGGGAATGCTGGTGAGTTTTTAGATCCGGTATTTTCATCAGGTGTGACGATTGCAATGAAGTCTGCGGAACTGGCAACCGATACGTTAATTCGTCAATTCAATGGTGAAGCGGTAGATTGGCAAAAAGACTACTCAGAGCCATTAATGGTTGGGGTAGATACTTTCCGTGCTTATGTCGAAGGTTGGTATGACGGACGTTTCCAAAATGTGGTGTTTTTTGAAAATGCCCATCCAGAGATAAAGAAAAAAATAAGTTCGATTTTAGCCGGCTATGCATGGGATATCTCAAACCCTTATGTAGCAAACCCGCAAAAACGTTTGAGTACTTTAGCGGAAATTTGCTCTAGTTAAAAATAGAAAGAAACCTTGAATGGTAGACAATAAAAAGCCCCGAACGAACGGGGCTTTTGTGTATATGAACAATGATTGCTGGGTACGTCGATATTAGTGATCGAAGTACACGTAGTTTTGCCAGCTCTTCATTCGTATCAGGATTTTACGAATGATAGCAACGTGTTCTAACTTGCCTGAGTAGACTGCAATTTCAACATTAGTACCCATAGGTAAATTGTATTGCTCTACATCATCAATCAGTTTCAATTTCACCATAATGCGGCCATGAGTTTGCAGCATATTAGTGCCTAACAGTTCTCCAGTTGCTTGGATTTGGCTTTCTGCAATCGCAGGCAGCACTTCCGATACTTCTGCCTTGAAAGATTTACCAGGTAGCGCTCTAAAGATCACATCCGCTTCATCACCAGCTTTAATATTCAGTGTTGAGTTTTGACGGAAGGCACCAACGAAGTAATGATCTTGGGTACTCACGAAAGTCAAAATAGGCTTAAATGGTAGTGGAACCGCCATGACGCCGGGTTTTAATGCTAATTGTGAAACATAACCATCCGTTGGAGCACGAATAATCGTTTGGTCTAGATTAAATTGCGCTTTATCTAAAGCTGCTTGAGCTTCTGCAACCGAAGTATTAACGCCATTAATTTGTGATTCAAAAGCTGCTTTAGCTGCGTTTTCATTAGAAAGTGCTGCTTGGTAGGCGGCTTCTGCGCCTTTAGCAATTTGTTGTTTGTCATCCACTTGTTGCAAAGTAAATGCGCCACGTTTGTAACCTTTTTGGTAACGAGCAGCTTCACGCTGTGAACGATCTCTTTCTGCTAAGGCTTGTACACTAGTAGCAGCAGCTTGTTTGTAAGCCGCTTCAAGAACTAATACGTTTTGCTTTGCGGCAGCAAGAGCAGCTTGTTGTTGCACTACTGCAGCTTTAAATGGGGTATCATCCAAACGTACTAATACATCCCCTTGTTTAACTAGTTTGTTTGGTTGAACTTCGACAGAAACCACACGGGCACGGACATTAGAAACCATTGGCGTAGTACTATAGATTTGGCCGCCCAACTGAGTGAATGGTTGGAAGTAGTTCATAGCTAAGAAGATAGAGCCCAGTAAAACTACGCCACCTAATACAGCGGTTGGTACCGTCCATTTGTTGAGTGGAATGCGGAAGATTTTAAATATCGCAATACAAAAAGCGGTATAGGTTAGAATCAATATTGTTTCCATTAGTTTGATTCTCCCTTGGTACTTTCTTGTGTATTCTCAGATGGTTTTGTTTGGGGTGATAGTTCAGCCATTTGCTTTTGTAGCTGAGAAATTTGCTTATTTAATTCATCAACTTTATGGTGCATATCATCTTGTTCAGCTTGTAGTTTATTAAATCCCCAACCACGATCTTCGCGCCATAAGGTCGCCCAGATCCATAAGAATGGCCAAAGTACATGCAAAGTAAATAAACTTACCCAGCCGGCAACATGAATAGCATCTTGATGAGGATGATTGCGTTTTTTGGAAATTTCATAGGGAATATCGTGAATAACAATGATGCCGTAAAACAGCACCAGTACGACGAAAATAAGTATGCCCAGGGCTACATAATCTAATGTCATTGTTTTTCCTTTACCTGCTCGCTTAATGTAATGCGCTGACAGTTACTAATAAAAAGATCGTGATTTTATTAATGCTAGTTAATACTCTATGTCAAACAAGGCTTTGTTTGAAACACAGCGTTTTGCACTCTTAGGGCGGCATCTCACAATATGGATGCGTTTTTTAATTATATGCGAACTTAGTTTATACGATGCCAATGAAGTTCCAAAGTTTTTATCCATTTTAATTTATTGAGAGATATTAATTATATGCGTTTAAATCTAGTCGCAATATTAAAGAAAGAATGGTTTTTAGTGGCGATGGTCATTTGCATGCTATTAGCTACGATTATTCCTGATGTTGGACGTAGTCAAGGTAGCTTACATTTAGATCAAGTGACCGCTTTTGGCATTGCGATAGTTTTCTTTTTGCATGGTATTGGTCTTTCTCCGCGATCGTTAAAAGCGGGGATGAGTAATTGGCGCCTGCATTTATTTATTCAGTCGGCGACTTTTATTCTTTATCCCTTACTTTGGGTGGTGTTTGGTCAAGGTTTACTGGCTTTGATGCCTAGCGCATTAGCATTTGGCTTCTGCTTTTTATTTGTATTGCCTAGCACCATATCTTCATCGGTCGCTATGACCGCGATTGGTAAAGGTAATATGCCAGGGGCGATATTTAACGCATCGTTGTCTAGTATTCTTGGGATCTTAATTACCCCACTCTTAATTCAAGTTTTTATGGGTTTAGAGGGCGCTGAAATTGATGTTATGGAATCAGTCACATCTATTTCTAAGATGTTGTTATTGCCTATGATACTTGGTCAGCTGTTGAGACCTTTTTTACTATCTGGTTTTGAAAAGCATAAAAGCATTATTGGTAAACTGGATAAATGTGTCATCTTACTGATAGTCTTTAATGCCTTTAGTGATTCAGTCGCAGAGGGGATTTGGCATAGCTTTTCGATTGAGTACGTCATTATGTCGGTTTTGATTTGTGGACTGGTATTGTTCTTTGTCGTGAATTTGATGGTCAAAAGCGCTCGTTGGTTGGGCTTTAATCATGAAGATGAAGTGGCGGCCGTGTTTTGTGGTAGTAAAAAAACTTTGGCGGCAGGTGTGCCAATGGCGAAAGTGATTTTTAGTGCTGATCCTAGGCTAGGAATGATATTGTTGCCGATAATGATTTATCACCCATTACAAATATTTTATTGCGCAGTTTTGGCCAATCGCTATCAAAAGAAAGCCATCGCTCGTGAACAGCAAATAGAGGCGAATAGTTAATGTCGACAATATCTCAAGAATGGTTGGTGTTTACCCAAGACTATTACAAGTGGTTTATTACTGCATTTGTGTTGGTGTTTTATCCCATGCTGCGCCGTATTCCGGGGAAAGTTTTCTTGCGTAGTATGAAAAGCGGTATTAGTCCTCACCGTAAACAACGCGCTAGGCTATTACTCAATACCATTACTTCTATCATTTTAATCTGTTTGCTATTGATGCTATGGGGTATTGAGTTAAGAGGTCTATTGGTTGTTGGTTCTTCCATGTTTGCTTTACTGGGGGTGGCGCTATTTGCTGGTTGGTCATTACTGAGTAACTTAACGAGTTTTTTAATTTTATTTACCCAGAATGATTGCCGAGTGGGTCGTTGGGTGAGAGTGGTTGATGGTGCCAACTTTTTGGAAGGTGAAATTACGGAAATGGGCTTTATGAACGTTCAATTACGTAGTCTCGATGGAGATTTAGTTTTGTATCCGAACAACTTATTTATGACACGCCCGGTGATTGTACTAAAAGAAAAACCACAACCAAAAGATACTGAAGCCTCTGAAGTAGAAGTAACATTAGAGCAGAATAATGTGAGTGCTGTTGAATCGAAAGTTACCGATCAAAAAGTAAAATTATAATAACTAACCTGAGGTTAACTAGGTTCTAGTTTATTACGCCTGAATACGATCTTATTGGCATTGTATTCAGGCTTTTTCATGACTTGAAATAGTTTTTTGTGACTTATACTACAAAATGTTTTACAAAATCTCGGTCATCGACAATAATACGCCGCTTTTAAAATTCCGTTCATATTTTAATCAGGTAATACTATGTCAACCGCGACTACTACAAAACCAGCAAATCCAGCACCATTAGGCTTAATGGCGTTTGGTATGACAACGATTCTTTTAAATTTACATAACGTAGGTTTATTTCCACTAACTAGCGTAATTCTTGCTATGGGTATTTTTTACGGCGGTATTGCACAAGTTATCGCTGGTATTATGGAATACAAAAACGGTAATACGTTTGGTACCACAGCTTTCACTTCTTACGGTATGTTTTGGTTATCACTTGTTGGCCTAATTTTAATGCCAGGCATGGGCTTAGGTGAAGCAACGCCAGCGCATTTTCTAGCATCTTACCTACTCATCTGGGGTATCTTCACAGGCTTTATGTTTATTGCAACTTTAGCTCGTTACCCAGTAGCTAAACAAGTGGTATTTGGTAGCTTGACTCTACTATTCTTCTTGCTTGCTGCTGGTGATTTTACTGGTAATACAACCATCGGCCATATCGCAGGTGTAGTGGGTATTTTCTGTGGTTCAAGTGCGGTTTACTTAGCCATTGCTACAGTAATCAATCTAGAGTTTGGCCGTACTGTTCTTCCTATCGGTGAGAAAAAAGTAACTGCGCCCGTTGAATCAATTAAAGCTGCTGCTTAATTTATTCTAACAAAAACTTTATTGTGAAGGCCTCAGCTTAGTCTGAGGCTTTTTTGATCATGTCTGCTTTTCTAAATTTGTCTCTAAGAGAAAATAGATTTTATCTTGTTGCTGTAATAGTATGTATCCACCACAGAAAGTGGCACAATTTTTTAACTTATTCTCAGGGCGGGGTGAAATTCCCCACCGGCGGTATATAACACTTTGATGTTATCAGCCCGCGAGCGCCTAGTTCATTATCGTTTTGAAGTAGGGTCAGCAGATCTGGTGAGATGCCAGAGCCGACAGTTATAGTCTGGATGGGAGAGGATAAATGACACTTAACTACCTTAATTGCTAAGGTAGTTAAGTGGCTTTGACGTCGGTAATAGGTGGCTTGTAGCTATCGGTTTACTGACCCCTTCTTAAAGAGCCCTGATTCTGGTATCTACAGGAGATATTACCATGAATCAGAACCAACCTTCTTTATTAGCCGAATTTGGAAACCCTATTGAGCGTGTTGAAGCCGCTTTAATTGCACTGCAGCGAGGACAAGGCGTACTTGTGCTTGATGATGAAGACCGTGAAAATGAAGGCGATCTTATTTATTCAGCTGAAACACTAACGGATGCTCAAATGGCGTTAATGATTCGCGAGTGTAGCGGTATCGTGTGCTTATGCTTAACGGATGAACAAGCAAATCAACTTGATTTACCGCCAATGGTAGTCAATAACAATAGCCAAAACCAGACGGCATTTACGGTTTCAATTGAAGCTAAGCAAGGTGTGACGACAGGGGTTTCAGCAGCTGATCGCGTAACGACTATTAAGACCGCAATTTTTGCTGATGCTAAGCCCGATGATTTGGCGCGTCCAGGCCATGTATTTCCATTGCGTGCTCGTACTGGTGGAGTATTAACTCGCCGTGGGCATACAGAGGGTACGACAGACTTAATGCAATTAGCAGGTTTAAACCCAGCAGGTGTGTTGTGTGAAGTGACTAACCCTGATGGGACCATGGCACGTGCAGAAGAGATCGTGACATTTGGCAAGCAACATAATATGCCTGTATTAACTATTGATGATATCGTTCAATACCGTGAATCATTAATGAAAAAACAAGCGTAGAATATTCATTCAAATTTAAGAATGATAAATAGAGGTTAGGTTTTACTTAACCTCTATTTTTATTGTCTGATTATGAATATACCCGTCGTACTTGAAGCTGCAGTTTTGTTGCCGGCGTTCATTCGCCCCAATCACATAGGCGAGCTATGCTCATGGGGCCTCATTCACTTGTCGCCTCACTGCAACTTCAATTACTTTGGGTATAACAGATTTGGTCTCGACCTTGATTTTTGGCTCGGTAAAGCGCTTCATCGGCTTCAGTTAATAAGTTTTTAAGTGCGTTGGCATGAGTACTTGTCGAACTGGCTACACCAAAACTGGCAGTAACCGATAACGTTCCACCTTGCTCGTTATTAATCTTTAATTGACGAATTTTAGTTTGTAGTATTTCTAGTTGTTGATCTAAATCCAATTCAATATTGGGTGGGAAGATGATCGCGAACTCTTCACCACCTAGGCGTGTTGATAAGCTATTTGGGTGAGAGTATTTACGTAAAACATCGGCAATGCCAACTAATACATGATCGCCAACAACATGACCCCATCCATCATTCACTTTTTTAAAATAATCCAAATCGATCAAAACTAAATGAGTAGGATTTTCACTGCTCATTGCTAGCATTGATAATGCCTCTCTAGTAAACCGTCGGCGATTTGCTAATTTGGTTAAGGGATCTTCTTCTGAGTCTTTAACTAACTTTTCATGGATAGACTGCTGCAATTTCATTTGCTGATCCAACACATTGAGGGTGTTAAATAAGCTTTGTATTTCACTGATATTCTTTCCAGAAGTATTTTCTGTAGAGTTGGCGAGTAAACTCGCGGCCTTATTAAGATCCGATAAGGGCTTAAGAATATGCCTTTGAATATAAGTCATAATACCGGCAAGCAAGGTGATATTAGCGATTAGTATCAATACTACGATGACAAATTTAGTAAGCGCTTGTCGTTCTTCTTGTTTGTATAGACGGAATAGTTCATTGATATAGTTATTCTGTAATGCCTCAATTGCCCCTAAGCCTTTACGATATTGCATCGAGAATTCATAAGCATTGATATTTAAACGGTGGGTAACTTTTGCTTGTTCTGAGAGATCGCGAAGGAACATTTCACTCTGCTCATAGTAACTTGCTTTAGTGGTTTCAATTTGTTGTTGGAAATATTTATTCTTAGGTAGATTATCTTGTAAGTATTCGACTAATGACCAACTAACGTGAATTTCCTCCATTCGACGTATAGTATCTGAGAACTCAGAGGAAGATAGAGTGCTTTGATAGTATAGAGCGTTTACAAATGGAGCCGCTAAGCGTCCAGCGTTATCTCTTATCATTGAGATTGCGATTAAGCGGCTAACAGCACTACTGCTTGTGATTGAGTTGGTTAACTTGTTAGAAATCGCATCAATCATAACGAGTCGATATATTCGAGTCGATTTTAATAATGCATCGACAGCTTCTCGGCTTTGTTGAATATTAATCGCTGTATTTGTTTTGTAATGATCAATTTTTTCGCGTGCAATTTGCTTGCTGGTATTAATTTTTTTCCACTGCTCAGAGGTAATAAATTCTTTTGGGAGCGTGTTTAAGGCCTGATCAGTTTCTAAACGACCTTTCATCAAAGCTTGCCATGCAACCGGCTTATTTGTTGATCCGAAAAGATGAGTTCATTAGCGAAGCCACGCTCACGACCATACAAATTTAAAGCTAAAATAAATTGATTAACCACATGGAAGAACTTTGTTCGTTCTTTCGCATTATCAAAATCATGATATGAATTGACCAGTAGCCAACAGGCGAGTGAAGCAGAAAGCAAAATGGTGACAAAGATGCTGCCGCACAAGTAGCGAGAAATGGTAAATCGGGAAATAGAGTGGATATGAGTTTTCATTGGCCTCAGTATGACTACCGTATGAACATGTATCGATTAAGTCATTCAGTATAAAACAAAGGAGGCTTTTATTCTCTAAAGTGAGGATAAAAAAAAGACGCTCTTCTTGAGCGTCTTCCTTAAAAATGGTGGCCCCACACAGACTTGAACTGTGGACCTAACGATTATGAGTCGTGCGCTCTAACCAACTGAGCTATGGGGCCAAATTGTTGAACGATTATAGGGGAATGAACGAAAGGTGTCTAGATGTGAGCGTCTAGATTGCGCTTAGTTTTTATCCACTTAAACAGGTTTCAAAATTCAGGCATAAAAAAGGTGAGTATATAACTCACCTTTTAAATCAGAAATGTATCTGCTTGGCTTATTCGTCCAAGAAGCTGCGCAGTGTTTCTGAGCGGCTTGGATGACGAAGTTTGCGCAATGCTTTGGCTTCAATCTGACGAATACGTTCACGGGTTACGTCGAACTGCTTACCCACTTCTTCCAAAGTGTGGTCAGTATTCATATCGATACCGAAACGCATGCGAAGGACTTTTGCTTCACGAGGCGTTAGGCCAGCTAAAACATCTTTAGTGGCGAACTTCAAGCTAGTCGAAGTGGCTGAATCTAAAGGTAATTCAAGCGTAGTATCTTCAATAAAATCACCTAGGTGCGAATCTTCATCATCACCGATAGGCGTTTCCATTGAAATTGGCTCTTTAGCAATTTTTAGTACTTTGCGAATCTTGTCTTCAGGCATTTGCATGCGTTCAGCCAATTCTTCTGGTAACGGCTCACGACCCATTTCTTGAAGCATCTGACGAGAGATACGGTTCAATTTGTTAATGGTTTCGATCATGTGTACCGGAATACGGATCGTACGTGCTTGGTCAGCAATTGAACGAGTGATCGCCTGACGAATCCACCATGTTGCATAAGTTGAGAACTTATAACCACGACGATATTCGAACTTATCAACCGCTTTCATGAGGCCAATGTTACCTTCTTGAATAAGATCCAAGAATTGTAGGCCACGGTTGGTGTATTTTTTCGCAATCGAAATAACCAAACGTAAGTTGGCTTCAACCATTTCTTTTTTCGCACGACGAGCTTTTGCTTCACCGATTGACATTCTACGGCTGATATCTTTGATGGTTTGAACATTCAAAGACGTTTCTTCTTCGATTGATTTTAGCTTGAAGATACTACGGCGCAGATCTTCTTCGCTTTGTTTAATTTTATCTGCATATGGCTTACCTGATGCTAAAACATCATCTAGCCATGCATCTGATGATTCATTACCCGTAAAGGCTTGCACGAATGCTTTCTTCGGCATTTTTCCGTATTCAACACAAGTACGAATAATTAAACGTTCTTGTGTACGTACACGATCCATTGAGTTTTTAAGATTATTAACTAAATAATCAAACTGTTTTGGAATAAGACGGAATTGACGAAAAACATCAAGGAATTCTTGTTTGCTATCAGCAATTGCTTTGCTTTCACGACCATGTTCATTGATCGCAAGCTGTAAGTTCTGATAAGTATTACGCAGCTCTGTGAAGCGTTCTAGAGCAAGTTCAGGATCGATGCCTGTATCTTCCTCTTCTTCGTCCTCTGTTGAATCTGCATCTTCATCATCGTCATCCAGATCATCATCAGTAACAGCAAGCTCTGAACCAATGTGTGTTGCTGTTGGTGCGGCATTGCCATCATCATCAGGATCAACGAAACCCGAAATAATGTCAGTTAAACGAAGTTCTTCAGCTTGAACTTTATCAAATTGCTCAAGAATATAAGAAATAGTGCCAGGGTATTCAGCGACTGAACATTGAACTTGGTTGATGCCATCTTCAATGCGTTTAGCAATGTCGATCTCACCTTCACGAGTTAATAGTTCAACCGTACCCATTTCACGCATGTACATGCGAACTGGGTCAGTAGTTCGGCCAATTTCACTTTCTACACTGGAAAGTGCGGCTGCTGCGGCTTCGGCAGCGTCTTCATCTGCTACTGCCTCATTCAACATAAGATCGTCCGCATCAGGTGCGGTTTCAACGACTTGGATACCCATGTCGTTAATCATTTGAATGATGTCTTCTACCTGTTCTGAATCTACGATTTCTTCAGGTAGGTGGTCATTTACTTCGGCGTAGGTCAGATAGCCTTGTTCCTTACCTTTTGCGACAAGTAACTTTAGCTGTGACTGCGGATTTTGATCCATCGACGATATCCAACTTGAGGTCTGAGTGAAGAATATTAGTATGCGAAATGCAAACCGCCAATTATAACAAATTTAATCATTGCTCGCCACTTAAGAACGTTTTCTTAGGGCGTTGCTGAACTAAGGACGTTGAAGAATAAGATCTTGCAACTCCCGTTTTTCCTCGACTGATAAGCCGGAGCTTCTTTCTTTCGCTTGCAAAGTTTCAATTTGTTTTTCAATACATTGGGCTAGTATTTTATCCAATGTATCTAAAAATACATCTTGTTCATTATCATCATTGAGGGGAATATCCCAATTCATTAAGCGTGATAATAATGCTTCATTTTGTTGATTTCGCCAGTGTTCCATCAACTGGGCAGACTTGATATGGGGATTTTCTCGACAAATATCAAGTACATTTAATAATAAACTTAAACCTGGTAAGTCTATATGGCGAATTGTATCTAAATTTGGTGCTAATTCAGCATAGCTGGGTTTTTGCAAAAGTAATGCGATAACCACTCGCATTGGGGTGCGCTTTATTTCTTTATGTGGCTGCGGTGTTGTTTGTGGTTGACTGTCTTTAGCAATTAATTGTTGTAATTGACGTTCATCCAGTAATCCGAGCTTTTTACCTAATAAGTCTCTCAAGTATAGACGTAATGTTCCACCTGGCACTTTTTCTATTAATGGCACTACCAATGAGGTTAACTTTGCTTTACCTTCATTGCTGCTGGTATCCACTTGTTGCATCAAGGTCGAGAATAAAAATTCTGACAACGATGTTGCATGGAATACCTGTTGCTCAAATTGTTCTTTACCATATTCACGAATGTAAGAATCAGGATCTTCACCATCGGGTAAGAACATGAATTTTAATTGTCGACCGTCAGTTAAATACGGCAATGCATTTTCCATCGCTCGCCATGCAGCTTCTCGACCGGCGCGATCACCATCGTAACAACAGACAACAGTACCCGTTTGGCGAAATAGCATCTGCATGTGATCGCCAGTAGTTGAGGTACCGAGTGCAGCAACCGAGTAATCAACGCCATATTGCGCTAAGGCCACCACATCCATATAGCCTTCGACCACTAAAATTTGTGCAGGTTCACGATGGCTTTGTAGAACATCGTATAAACCGTATAACTCTTTACCTTTATGGAAAACGGGCGTTTCCGGGGAATTTAAATATTTAGGTTTTTCATCACCTAGTACTCGTCCACCAAAGCCAATCACTCGTCCACGTCGGTCTCGAATTGGGAACATAATACGGCCACGAAAACGGTCATAGCGATTGCCTTTATCGTTTTCGATCAGCATGCCGCCTTCGACCAACATATCCTGTACGGCTTTTTGTTGGCCAAAGTTTTTACGCACATTATCCCATTCATCTGAGACATAACCGATACCAAATTTTTGTACAATTTCGCCGGATAATCCGCGATTTTTAAGGTATTCAATTGCTGGTTTATTGGCGGAAACTTTTAACTGAGACCGATAATATTGACTAATACTTCCCAGTAAATCGTATAAATTGCGTTTTTGCTCAGCGTTAGCGCGTGGAACATTACTTGGGAAGTTACCACCACCTCGTTGCTCACGAGGAACGTCAAGGCCCAATATCCCTGCTAATTCTTCAATCGCTTCTACGAACTCCAGACGTTCGTATTCCATCATGAAATCAATGGCATTGCCATGAACACCACAGCCAAAACAATGGTAAGTTTGGCGATCTGGGCTGACAATAAAAGAGGGCGATTTTTCATTATGAAACGGGCAACATGCGCCGTAGTTCTTACCTTGTTTTTTGAGTTTAACGCGTGGATCAACAAGATCGACGATATCAACTCGAGCAAGAAGGTCATCAATAAAACTACGTGGTATGTGTCCTGCCATAAAAATTTAAACTCTTAATGATTGTTTAAGTTGGGCAAATGATAATTTAGTTCCTAGTTCCTAGTTCCTAGTTCCTAGTTCCTAGTTCCTAGTTCCTAGGGGCGATAACCTATATTTCACTTGTTATTGCAGTGTGTTTTTATTGGTGGATTAAAGTTAATAGAGATAGTTTTCCTAGAAACTAGGGACTAGAAACCTTGTATCCTTTTATATACAAACAAGCCGTGCAACTCCAAAGAAGTGCACGGCTTGCTTTAATATATTTGGGAAATTTAAGCTAACTTAGAACGAACTAAGCCACTTACTTTACCCATGTCTGCACGTCCTTGAAGTAGAGGTTTTAAAACCCCCATTACGTTCCCCATGTCTTGCATGCCCGCAGCACCAGATTCAGTAATTGCTTTATCAATTAAAGCAGCGACTTCTTCATCGGTGAGCGGTTGAGGCATAAATTCCTCTAAAACCGTAATTTCTGCTTTTTCAGCATCTGCAAGATCTTGACGATTTGCAGCTTCATATTGCGTAACAGAATCGCGACGCTGTTTAACCATTTTAGTCAACACGGCAAGAATGTCGTCATCGCCCAGAGTAATCTGTTCGTCAACTTCACGTTGCTTAATTGCTGATAGAGCTAAACGGATAGTGCCAAGGCGCGCTTTGTCCTTGGCTTTCATCGCTAACTTTTGCTCTTCTTTAAGTTGGTCAATCAGAGCCATAACTTAAGTCCTTATGGAAGTTAAGTTATTAGTACAAGCGAACGCGACGTGCGTTTTCGCGAGCTAGCTTTTTAGCGTGACGCTTTTGAGCCGCTGCTTTAGCGCGTTTACGTACAGTTGTTGGTTTCTCATAGTGCTCACGACGACGCACTTCAGAAAGAACACCTGCTTTTTCGCAAGAGCGCTTGAAACGACGTAGTGCCACGTCGAACGGTTCGTTATCACGTACTTTAACTACTGGCATATGCCTTTCACCTCAGGGGTTATTCGTTAACGCTGATCGTTGAGTCTGTTCAATTGTTAGCCCAGACATTAATCAGCTAGATCAAAAATGGTGCGGAATTTTAATCCGATCGCTACCCATTTGTAAAGCATTATCAAGGGAAGATCTGGTTAAATTTTTTCCGAGGCGGTAAGATTACGCTCAATTCTAGAAAAATCAACCGATGTACCAAGAAGTACAGGGATAACTATGCGAATTTTAGGTATTGAAACCTCATGTGATGAAACCGGCATTGCGATTTATGATGAAGAGCAAGGGTTGTTGTCTCATCAATTATATAGCCAAGTGAAATTACATGCCGATTATGGTGGGGTAGTGCCTGAACTGGCCTCTCGTGATCATGTAAAGAAAACCATTCCATTGATTAAAGCGGCATTAAAAGAAGCCGGCTTAAAGTCAAAAGATATTGATGGGGTGGCTTATACCGCAGGCCCCGGGTTAGTTGGCGCATTATTAGTAGGTGCAACGATTGGTCGTAGCCTTGCTTATGCGTGGAATGTTCCGGCGGTACCGGTTCATCATATGGAAGGGCATCTGTTAGCGCCGATGCTAGAAGATAATCCACCTGAGTTCCCGTTTGTCGCTTTGCTAGTTTCTGGCGGGCACACCATGATGGTGGAAGTTAAAGCGATTGGTGAATATCAAATTTTAGGTGAATCAATTGATGACGCTGCTGGTGAAGCATTTGATAAAACCGCTAAATTGATGGGCTTAGATTATCCTGGCGGTCCTTTATTATCTCGCTTAGCAGAAAATGGCACTAAAGGTCGTTTTAAATTTCCACGTCCAATGACCGATCGCCCGGGGCTCGATTTTAGTTTCTCTGGTTTAAAAACTTTTGCGGCTAATACGATTGCGGCAAATGACAATGATGATCAAACTCGTGCGGATATTGCTTATGCTTTCCAAGAAGCGGTATGTGACACTTTAGTGATTAAGTGCCGTCGTGCACTAGAGCAAACTGGACTAAAGCGAATAGTGATTGCTGGCGGAGTAAGTGCTAACAAGCAGTTGAGAATTTCGTTAGAAGCTTTGGCTCAAAAAGTGGGTGGCGCTGTGTATTATCCACGTACCGAATTTTGTACTGATAATGGTGCCATGATTGCTTATGCGGGGATGCAGCGTTTACGTAATGGTGAGGTGACGGATCTTTCTGTACAAGCTCAGCCTCGTTGGCCTATTGATCAATTGCAACCCATTGAATAAGTTTTGATGAGAATGCAATGAACAAACGGCAGCTAATTCACCTGCCGTTTTTATTATCTATACCCAAGTGACTTCAAAATGCAGAATTCAGAGCTATCATCCAAACCTTTAGGCAAGGAAGATTGGCGAAGGAATGTAGACACCTTTCAAACCAATCTGACGCAGTATAAAGATTTGGATGAAGCTCCCGAAGGGCAAGTTAAAACAAGCTTTATGCTGCGTTAAATTGAACAGAGATAGAATCACTATGATCATATTCCATTTGCCTTGCCTAAAGCTTGTTTTATTCTTGCTGAAACTCGCATCTTGAAGTTACTTGGGTATATATCTTTATTGGGTAGTTGGTTTATTTGGGGCTGTGAGAAGAAAGTTTTTTCTTGTCCATCTTAGGTTCGCTACCATCAATCAAACGTTTAATGTTTTGGTAGTGTCTAAAGATGATTAGGCAAGAGAGCATTGCCACTGGAATGGTATATTGCGGTTTGACCAGCCAAGTATAAAATGGTGCGAGTAGTGATGTGACAATGGCTGCAAGCGATGAATAGCGGCTGAAGAAGAAGGTGATAAGCCAAGTTGCCATCACCATGCCGGTTAAATCAAAACCAATGGGCGCCATAGTACCCACCGCGGTGGCGACGCCTTTACCACCTTTAAAGTGGAAGAAGATTGGGTAAATATGACCAAGACAAGCGGCAACCCCAATAAAACCAAGAATTAGCGGCTCAATGCCTAAATAATAACTTCCCCAAACTGGAAGCATTCCCTTCAAAATATCACACAACAGCACACCAAGCGCAGCCCATTTTCCACCAACACGTAATACATTTGTGGCGCCTGGGTTTTTCGAACCTTGGAGTCGTGGGTCTGGTAATTGGCACATTCGAGAGATCAGCACCGCACTCGAAATTGACCCGAGTAAGTAGGCGAGAATGATCAATATAAGTGCCAGAATGCTCATAGTCTTCCTTGGCGGTAGTGTGTAGTTGGGAATTTGTAGTATATTTTGCGCATATTACGTGTTTTTATCTCACTTGGGTATCCGATGAGTCGTAATCTTAGAAATTCAATGATATTAATTTTTATAAGAAAGAATCTAATTTATTAAAAGGAAACAGCATGGCCTTGGACAAAGTATTTATTGAGCAATTAGAGGTGATTACCACGATTGGTGCTTATGATTGGGAGCAAGATATTAAACAAAAATTGGTTCTCAATATCGAAATGGCTCATGACAACCGTCCAGCTGGCAAAAGTGATGATGTTAATGATGCATTAGATTACGCCCAAGTGAGTCAAGCCGTCTTAAATCATATCGAGAATGGTCACTTTCAATTGGTTGAGCGAGTAGCAGAAGAAGTCGCCGAACTGATCATGACGACCTTTACTGTGCCTTGGGTGAAAATTCATTTAATCAAGCCGGGTGCGGTGCCACAAGCGAAAGGCGTAGGCGTGATTATTGAACGAGGCCAAATGTGACGCTCAGCTATATTGGGGTAGGTAGTAATCTTGAACCAGAAAAGCATGTAAAAGCTGCCTTTGAAGAACTTAACTTGCTTGGTGAGTTAAGAGCTTCTAAGGTTTATCAATGTCAGCCAGTTGGTTTTGATAGTCATGTTTTTTACAACCTAGTGTTTGAGTTAGAAACTTCATTAAGTTTGCCTGAGTTACAAATCAAGCTTAAAGATATTGAATTGAAATGGGGACGAGAGATTGAAGCACAAAAGTTCCAAGATCGAACGTTAGATCTGGATATTTTGCTGTATGGCAACGTGTTTTCAACGGTTAAGCCAATCTTGCCAAGAGCCGATATTTTTCATTATGAGTTTGTTTTACAGCCGTTATATGAATTGTGTCCAGATTTAAGCATACCGAATGATGGTCGAACTATCCGTCAACTATGGGACAGTTTTACGCCGAAAGGTAGCCTACAAGAGGTCCCTTTTGATTTTGGGTAATACTGAAATAGATAAAAAATAGGCGTGATACTTAAGCGTATCACGCCTATTTTGTTTGTGTTGTTCTATTTGTACAGCTCAGTAGGGTTGATTAACCCCAAGCCATACCAAGTAATAACATGCCAAAAAGAATTCGGTAGATGCCAAATCCTACAAAGGTGAATTTAGCCAAAAAGCTGATAAACCACTTAATCACGAAATACGCCACAATGAAGGCTGTGATAAAACCAACCGCGAGGTTAGTAAAATCAGCGGTAGTGAAGTCTTGATAGTGCTTTAATAAATCATAACCAGATGCCGCTGCTAAAACCGGTAAACCTAGTAGGAATGAAAATTCAGCACAGGTTTTACGATTCAATCCGACGAGCATGGCGCCGATAATGGTTGAGCCTGCACGGCTAGTACCTGGAATCAAAGCAAATATCTGCGCAAAACCAATCCACATAGCTTGCTTCATAGTGACGTCATTGACATCGGTGGTTGGGCAGGATTCTTCTTGGTAATATTTTTCTACTGCGATGAAAATAATCCCGCCGACGATAAACATTACTCCCACTACCGTGACACTAAATAACGCTTTCACCACATCACTCATTAGAAAGCCAATGATACCGATAGGTAAGAAAGCCACCGCGACTTTCACCCAAAGATCAAAGAATCTAGGATGAAACTTTTCTTTATAGTTAGCGATAACGGCCAAAATAGCGGCTACTTGAATGATGACTTCAAAAGCTTGGTTGGTATCGGTATTGGCAATGCCTAACCAATCACCGACAACAATCATGTGTCCAGTCGATGAAATAGGTAAAAACTCAGTAATACCTTCGATTATTCCGAGGATAATGGAATCAAAAATGGTCATTGGAAGTGTGTATCCCTAGTTAAATTGTATCGCTGGTAAATCACTTACCGGATCAGGTTTATGTTACGCATCAATATGGCGAAGCAAAAAATTGGCCGCATTGTACGATGATTCCCATAGATAATACAGGGAGTTATTTGAGCAGTTTCATTGCTTGAATTGCAGCGGTTCTTTGCTTATCTAATTCCTCTCGGATAGCTTTCCCTGTAATGCCTTGGGAGATAATGGCTTGAACATCAATGCTCACTGCTGAGTGGTAGTAATCTAGCATGCGTTTTTTTTGTGGATAGGGTTGAGATTCCAATCCTAAGCGTCCTTGGTGATCGGCCAGACAGCATAATAAGACTTGCTCAAAGCGTTGTGGTTTACGCCAAGCATCGAGTTGGTTGAGCAATTTGAGTACAGTGGAGGCTTTGAGTTCCATAGTGCGGTGGATATTAGAATGATGTTGGCAAACTAAGAGGGCTAAATCGCGGCATTCATTTGGAACGGTTAAGCGTTGGCAAAGTTGTTTGATAAGTTTTAGACCAGTATGGCAATGCATTTTGTGGCTTGGCCATTCTGATTTAGGAGTAATAGCTTTACCTAGATCATGTACTTGTGCGGCAAATCGTACTGCAATATCTGAGCTTAATTGAGCTGCTTGTTTTGCCACCATTAAAGTATGAATGCCGGTATCGATTTCAGGGTGCCAGCGCTCAGGTTGAGGGACGCCAAATAACGAATCGATTTCCGGTAAAATCACCGCTAGTGCACCGCATTGTTTTAGTATTTCTAGGAAAACTTGTGGGGAGTCGGTGTTTAATGATTTCTGCCATTCTTGCCATACACGTTCAGCGGTTAAATATTTTAATTCACCAGAATCAACAATTTGTTTCATTAATTGCATGGTTTCTGGCGCGATAGTAAAGCTAAAGGGGTGTAGTTTAGCGGCAAACCTTGCGACACGTAGAACACGTAGAGGATCTTCACTAAAGGCGGGGGAGACATGACGCAGGATTCGATCTTGTAGATCTTTCTCACCGTTGTAAGGATCGTGTAATGTACCATCAGGGCTTTGCGCGATAGCATTAATTGTTAGATCGCGGCGAGCTAAATCATCTTCTAGGGTAACGTCGGGCGCGTAATGGCATTCAAAACCGGTGTAGCCTTGGCCTGATTTACGTTCAGTACGAGCCAGAGCGTATTCTTCTTGAGTTTTAGGATGAAGAAATACTGGGAAATCTTGCCCTACTGCACGAAAGCCTTGTGACAACATTTCTTGTGGGCTACTACCAATCACCATCCAATCTTTATCGTAACTTGGAATGCCAAGAAGTTGGTCACGCACTGCACCGCCTACCAGATAAATTTCCACTCGAAACCCTTTTTTACCATCATATTGATCGGCATTTTAGCAACAATACCAATTCCAACAAATAACTGATCATCTTAGCTTGTTAAAAAACTCGCTAACTGCGTTATAAAATTTGTATGTAGAACCACTACTAACAGAAATTTTGTGCCTTGTTATCAAGCTTTTTTCCTGCGCTAATTCAGACCACTTATTTATCGGAATTGGTATAAATTAGAACTTCGCCACGATGAAGTGGTCAGTGAGTATAAATAATGTCACTTATCATGTATTTTAGTGGCCGATAGCTTTTTTCTGGTTTGAGAGTGTGCATGTACAAGGATTTTTTTGGTTTATCAGAACTACCGTTTACGATTGTTCCAAGCTCTCGCTATATTTTTCTGAGTGCACGTCATCGGGAAGCGATGAATCATTTACAAGCGGGTTTAGGCGGCGGAGGTGGTTTTGCTTTACTCACTGGTGAAGTTGGCACGGGTAAAACGACCGTTTCTAAAGCGTTGCTTTCGGTATTAGAATCGAATGTTAAAACCGGATTATTGTTGAATCCAACCTATACCAGTACAGATTTGTTAGAAGCAATTTGTGATGAGTTTTCTATTTCTTACCAACAATCTGCCAGTCTTAAGCAACTCACCCAAGCGATCTACCAATACTTATTGGATAACCATGGTAAGGGTATCAAAACACTACTTTTGATTGATGAAGCTCAGCATTTATCCGCCGATGTGTTAGAGCAATTACGATTATTGACTAACTTAGAAACAGAAAGTCAAAAGCTACTTAGAGTACTATTAATTGGCCAGCCAGAGTTGCAATATAAGCTGCAAACTGAAGAGTTACGCCAACTCGCACAACGTATTACCGGACGCTACCACCTACTGCCTTTAACTACCGATGAAGTCTCGCAATATATTCAATTTCGCTTACAAGTGGCAGGTGGGCAATATGATATTTTTACTGCCAAAGCGATTAAGTTGATAGCTAAACAAACCCAAGGCGTACCTCGCTTAATTAACTTAGTTTGTGATAAATGCATGTTGTATGCCTACTATGGTGGTGAGGCTCATATTTCTTTGAGTGTCGCAGAAAAAGCGTGTGAAGATGTGATGAGCTTTCAATGCCCAATTGGCCGTTCCAATCCAGTGTTAAATGGCGGAACTGAATCGACCACTCAATCTCAACCTTGGTTAGCCTATTTCGTAAGCTTGTCGGTGGGTTGTTTGTTAGCGGCAACAGCGTGGTTTTGGGTTCCAAGCTGGATGGTAAGCGAAAAGCTTGAGAGTGCTAGTTTTGAATCAGTAGCCGAGCCAATCTCAGCACAAGTTAATCAAACTGCCCCAAATAACAATGATCTATCATCTCAAAACAACAACATCGCTGAGTTGGTTGAGCCGTTGATCCGCCAAAGTTATAACCCCATTTCCGCGATGAAAACATTGATGGCCTTATGGGGATATAAGGTGGCGAATGATGAAGCGAATTGCCAACAAGTGGAGCGCGCGAATTTATACTGCTATCAAGATTCAGGTACTTTAAATGATCTGGCGGTCATTAATCGTCCAGCAATGCTGACACTACAAGATCAATACCATTCTTATTTCGCCATTTTATATAAATTGTCTGATGAAAAGGTGCAATTGTTACTCGCAGATAAAAGAGTTGAAGTTCCAACGCAGTGGCTGAAACAACATTGGAGCGGAGAATTTCAGTTGTTGTGGCATAGTGAGTTGGCTGGCCAAACTTTGAAATTAAGCTCTCAAGGGCCGGAAGTCGAGAAACTGAATAATTTATTGTCTCAAGTATTAGGTGAGCCGCTGAAAGAACGTCATCAATTTGATCAAAGTATGAAGAATAGAGTGGAAGCCTTTCAAATGTGGCAAGGCATTAATGTTGATGGTATCGCAGGTAAAAGAACGTTGATGTTGCTTGATAGCTACGTTAATAACAAAGCGCCGAGTGTGGTTGATAGTATCTTACCGTTAGCCACGGAGGATAAGTAATGTCTGAAGTAATGAAAGCGCTCCAACAATCAGAACAGGCTTATCAAGCGCAAATATCACAACCTCATCTCTCCTCTCCAGCTCGCCTTAATGTTACCAAAACGACGCGCTGGTGGTTGGTTGGGCTATTTGCAGTGTTACCGGTTATTGCGATATTGGCAGTGATGACTTATTTGCATTTTAATCCGGCGACTCTTGAACCCTCTCAACTTGAAGCTACTGATGCTTTAACAAATCAAAAACGAGCGGTAATACTTGAGAACAGTGAGCCATTAGCTAAGTTGTTACCTTACCCGGAACTAACTGAATTAACGGCATTACCTAAACCGGTCGCTAAACCTTTACCAGCAAGACCTAAACCGTCAACCACCGCGAGTCGAAATAACTCTCCATCAGAAGGGCGACGTATTAAAACGGATCAAGTCAATGTTAGCGATGTATCAAAGCAAGATTGGAATGTTGATAACCTTGATCTTTCGGGCTTATCACCTGAACTTGCTCAGCGTTTTCAATCGGCATTAAAAAAGCACCCTACTCAAAGTGCATCTCAAACGAAAACTACTTCGATGCCTATTAAGCCACAAAATGCCATTAACTTGGTGGGGCATGAAAGTGATTATCGAGGTCGCTTACCCAAAATGAATTTTGAAACTCATATGTACTCTTCTCAATCTCAAAGTCGCTGGATTAAAGTAAACGGAAATAATGTGCATGAAGGGGAGTGGGTGATCAATAAATTGGTCAAGTTGGATCAAATACTACCTGGTAGTTTGATTGTGACATTTGATAATCAGCAACTGCAAATTCCAGCTTTGTATGAGTGGCAAGGCTAGGCTACGAATTTGAAAGTAGATCTCGTGAAACTGGTATCAGATGCGAAAAAATTATGTTTTAGGTTAAAAAAGTTAATCATCTTTACTGATGATGCCATCACTTATACACCAGATCGGAACTTAAAGTTCTTCATCGCGCCAATCATAGAAAGTTGATTTAAGTCGACCGATCAAATGAAGTAATTTACGAAATAGGTGCGGCCATTAAAAATATTGTTCTTTTTAATGGTAGAATCCCTGCGGTTTTTTATCAGGATAAAGCAGGTAGGGTGTTATGTTTCAGATTTTACAAGGTGCCCAAATGTTATTCGTAGCATTTGGTGCACTGGTTTTAGTTCCTCTCTTAACTGGGTTAGACCCAAGTGTCGCGTTATTTGGTGCCGGTATCGGTACTCTTATCTTCCAAGTGATTACTAAGCGAAGCGTTCCCATTTTTCTTGCCTCTTCTTTCGCTTTTATTGCCCCTATTATGTATGGCATTCAAGCATGGGGGGTCGCTAGTACTTTAGGTGGCTTGATGACCGCCGGTGCTGTGTATGTGATATTAGGTGCGGTGATTAAAGTGCGTGGCAGTGGCTTCATCCATAAGTTATTACCACCAGTAGTCGTTGGCCCAGTGATCATGGTTATCGGTCTAGGACTGGCACCTGCGGCAGTGAATATGGCGCTAGGTAAAAGTGGTGATGGTGGTATTCAAATTGTCGCTCATGATTCTGCGTTATGGATTTCTGCCATTTCTTTGATTGTGACCATTATTTTAAGTGTGATGGGGAAGGGCTTCTTTAAGTTAGTGCCTATTCTCGGTGGTATTGTTTCTGGTTATATTGTGAGCTTATTCTTTGGTGTAGTAGATTTTTCACCAGTTGAGCAAGCGGCTTGGTTGGCGGTTCCCAACTTTACCTTCCCTGAATTTAATATCAATGCAGTACTATTTATGATCCCGGTTGCAATTGCGCCAGCGGTTGAGCACGTAGGTGATATTTTAGCGATTTCCAATGTGACAGGGAAAAACTACCTGAAAAAACCTGGATTGCACCGCACTATGGCTGGCGACGGAGTGGCAACGATGGCTGCTGCTATGTTTGGCGCACCACCCAATACAACTTACTCAGAAGTAACTGGAGCGGTAATGCTCACTAAGGCGTTTAACCCTGTGATTATGACATGGGCGGCGGTGACAGCTCTGATATTGGCGTTTGTTGGTAAGTTAGGTGCTGTACTGCAAACCATTCCGGTGCCAGTAATGGGCGGCATTATGATTTTATTATTTGGTTCGATTGCCGTAGTTGGCTTGAATACCTTGATTAAAAACCAAGTTGATTTACATAAGTCTCGTAACCTAGTGATTGTGGCGGTAACGTTAGTCTTTGGTATTGGTGGTATGGCATTCGGTGTTGGTGAATTTAGTCTACAAGGTGTGAGTTTATGCGGTATCGTGGCGATTATTCTTAACCTCGTACTTCCTAAAGATATTGGCGAAAATCATATTGTCGATAATGCACAAATGGAAGATGAATCAGGAGTTAAGTAACTTCGAAGATACGATATTATACCAATTCCAACAAATAACTGATCATATTAGCTTGTTAAAAAACTCGCTAACTTCGTTATAAAATTTGTCTGTAGAACCACTACTAACAGAAATTTTATGCCTTGTTATCAAGCTTTTTCTCTACGCTAATTTAGACCATCTATTTACTGGAACTGGTATTAAAATAGATTGATACAAAAAGTGCGCCCTTGGTAGGCGCACTTTTTTATCTATTACATAACCGTAACTAAGATTCTATGCTTAGAGCAGTAGGAGCTTAAGCCCAACCACCTGGGTTTTTCTTACGGCGAGGGATGATGTGTGGCAAAATTAAACCAAACAATAGACCTAAACCGGCAACGCCACCGCCATACATGAAGTAACGAAGTAGTAAGTCATCTTTTTGAGTATCAATTCTTGCACGTAATGAGCGGACCTCTTCTTGAGAGTCAATAAGTTGCTGGTTTATTTCGCGGTAGTTAGTTTCTAGGTCAGTAATTTGCTTTTTGTTTAACTCTAGAGAGCTGACTAGGCCAGCTTTTTCAGTATCTGCCGTTTCACGAGCTTTACTTAGCTGATCTTTTACCGTGGCTAATTCTTTTTCAAGTTTAGGCATGCGAACTGCCATACTGACATCTTGAGTCACATACTTGCTTTCAACCCAGCCTTTACGACCATTGCTGTCTAAGATTTGCGTAAAGTTAGTTGAATTGTTGCGACCTAGTACTTTAATCACTTCGCCAGCATCAACACTACCAATAATACGGTAGTCATTACTTGGGCCTGAGTGCACATAAGTAAAAAGTTTGTCTGAAATGTAGAAGTCACGTGCGTATGTCATTGGAGCAAAAAAACATGCCAATAATACTAAGCAAAGAAGCTTTTTCACATTTGGTCCCTTTTAATTGATATAAAGCTTTTGATTTGAATAAAGCTTTTTCATTGGTATAAATTTAAAGGAGATGAACAGCAATTGGCCGGTTCATTAGCCTGTTCAAAAACAGGTACCTTTAGTATCCCCATCACTGTGCAGATATAAACGATAAGCCTATCGAATAGTAAGAAGTTTCAGCTTGAGGTGCAACAAAAGAGGGAGCTTTCGCTCCCTCTTTTTACCTTGTCGTAAAAATTATGACATAGCTATGACAGAATGCCTACGATGATAGCTTGATTGCACTATGCGAAGACGCCTTGAATTGCGTAGAAGAACACAATTGAAAGTACCGCACCAGCAGGTAGGGTAATGATCCAAGATGCTACAATATTACGTACAACACCAAGGTTCAATGCAGCGATACCACGAGCAAAGCCAACACCTAATACTGCGCCAACTAAGGTTTGCGTGGTTGAGATTGGCAAGCCTGTACCTGATGCTAATACCACGGTAGTTGCTGTTGCAAGCTGAGCTGCAAAACCACGGCTAGGAGTTAGTTCAGTGATACCAGTACCGACGGTTGCCATTACTTTATGACCCATAGTTGCTAGACCAACGACAATACCAATACCACCCAATGGTAGAATCCACCATGCAATAGTACTTTTTTCGGCTAACTGTCCCATATGCTCAACAGTAGACACGACGGCTGACAGTGGGCCGATAGCATTAGCAACATCGTTTGAACCATGAGCAAATGCCATCGCACACGCAGTGATAACCATTAATACGCTAAAGATGCTCTCAACACCGGCAAAGCTGTGATCTTCTTTTTGGTTGGCAAATTTTCTATTGATATAAATGTAACCACATACCATGACAATGGCAGAAACCAGCGCTGAATACATCCAAGCTTCACTATGAGTTAGGTGTAGACCAATGTGCTTTAAGCCTTTCTTAATGGTAACTAGAGCAATCACCATAGTGGTAATAAACATGTAAACAGGCACAAATCGTTTAGCATTGTGCACTGGGTTTTCAGTGTCGAAAATTAGCCGTTGTGCACTGACAAATATACCATAGGCAAATATACCAGCGATAAAGGGCGTGACAATCCAGCTACCCACGATACCTTGTACTGAATGCCAGTCGACACCTTCTGTACCTACTGAAACACAAGCAAAACCAATGATCGCACCGATGATCGAGTGCGTAGTTGATACCGGCCAGCCCATATATGACGCTAAAAGTAGCCATGTACCCGCTGCAAGTAGTGCCGACATCATACCGTATACTAAAACGTCCGGTTGGGCGGTGTAGTATGAGGTATCAATCACCCCTTTACGAATGGTGTCAGTTACTTCTCCGCCTGCTAGATAAGCACCAGCAAACTCGAAAATCATAGCAATAACAATTGCTTGCTTTACTGTTAGCGCTTTAGAGCCAACAGAAGTACCCATTGCATTGGCAACATCATTTGCACCAATACCAACAGCCATTAGGAAACCAAAGAACGCTGCAACTAAAATTAAAATAGTGCCGTAGTTTGCGAGGATATCCATCGTAATACCTAGTTTTTGAGATAACAATTCGGGTAAGTTTGGCGCAGGGAATCACACCCTGCACTTACCGCATCAGTTATTTTTTACTGTTTTGTTTATTGTAGCTGTGTCGAACGTTAAGAACGAGACAGCATGACTTCCAAGCGAGCACCCACACGTTGTGCTTGATCGGCAATACCACCAACCCATTCAAGGATCTTGTATAGGAATACAATATCGATTGGGTTGTATTTAGATTCAATTGCCATTAACTGCTGACGAAGCTCAATTTGCATTGTGTCAGTGTCATCTTCAATTTCATCTAATTGGTTAATCATTTCAGCAACTAATGTTACTTCACGGCCTTTAAAACCCGTTTCAAGTAGTTCATCTAATTCATGAATAACTTCTTGAGCTTGACTAGCGGCGTCAAGGCAGCGAGAGACATAAGCTAGGAAAGCTTCTTGCATTTGTGTTGGGATTTCCAACTGGCGTCCAATAACGCGACCCGCGATATCTTTAGCAAGGTTAGCAAGCTTGTCTTGTTGAGTGAGGAGTTCAAGCATGTCGGTACGATCTACCGGCATGAAAAGACCACGTGGAAGTTTGAGACGAATCTCACGCTTCAATACGTCAGCTTCACGCTCTAGACGGGAGATGTTTTCACGAATGTTATTCGCTTCTTCCCAGTCGCCTTTGGCGCAAGTTTCAAAGAAAGGGATCAGGTGAGAACAGCATTCGTTCACACATACAACATGTTCTTGCAAAGGCTTAATAGGGGACTTTGCAAATAACCCCATTATTGTATTTACTGGCATGGTTATTCAACCTACAAAAAAATATAACCCATGGGACATTTGGCTTAACTTTAGCTCAAATACTGGACTGTGCTATAAAGTCGCGCATGTTAACTTAATCTGAAAAGCATTAATACTATTTTAGATCATGTTATCTGCAGATCATATTTTTGTGATTGGCATTCAAGTAACCTCAATATGCAGAAATTTACATGTTGAAGTTACTTGGGTATATATTTCTCTCTTGCTCACTATTCAATTCCGCAATATCCTTTCTGGGTAGCTAAGGTCAACAGACCCTAATAATAGGTATCATTATGGAAACCGAGATAGAACTTAAGTTTTTTGTTTCACCTGATTTCTCCGATATATTAAAGCAAAAAATTTCCGAGGCTAAAGTCCTTCAGCATAGCTGCAAAGAACTTGGCAATATTTATTTTGATACCGCCGATTCTTGGTTACGCGACCATGATATCGGTTTACGGATTCGTCAAAGCGATGGTGTGTACGTTCAAACAGTGAAAACTTCTGGTCGAGTGGTAGCAGGATTACATCAGCGCCCAGAATACAATGCTGAACATTCTAGTAATGAGCCAAACCTATTACTTCACCCAGATGATATTTGGCCTGAAGGGCGCGATGTATCAGTATTACAACAGCAAATTGTCCCACTCTTCGCAACTAATTTTGAAAGAGAGCAATGGTTATTGAGTATGCCAGATGGAAGCCAAATAGAAGTGGCTTTCGATCAAGGTGTCGTCGTTGCCGGTGAGCAACAATCGCCGATTTGTGAAGTAGAGTTAGAGCTTAAGTCAGGGCAAACCGAATCTTTGTTTACTTTAGCGCGTCTTTTATCCGACCAAGGTGGCATGCGTTTAGGCAATTTAAGTAAAGCAGCTCGTGGCTATCGTTTGGCACAAAACTATGTATCTGATCCGGTGTTAGATTTCGCTTTAATTGAAACTGATCCTAAATTCAGCGTTGAAGAATGTTTTGTTCAATCACTGGAGCATGGTTTGTCACATTGGCATTATCATGAGCAAATCTACTGCGAGCAACAAACGGTAGAGGCATTAGAACAAATAGATTATGCGATTCACTTTATTCGCCAGTTGTTCGCGGTTTATGGTGGGATCATCCCTCGTCGTGCTAGTGCTTTATTACGTCAAGAATTCAAATGGTTAGAAGAAGAGTTATCTTGGTTAAAAGCTTCTCAATATTTAGAGGACTTAACCGAAGATAAAGGTTACACCTTACGTAAGCTGGATTGTCAAAAGCAACTTGTCGCGGTACTCAATGAACAAAAAGAAGCCTTGCCTAGTTCAGAGTTGATTTTAAAGTTATTTGAATCTGCTCGTTATACTGCAGTGTTGCTAGATTTAAGCCGTTGGATTTTATCGAAAGGCTGGCAGCCATTTTTAGACGACAAAGCGCGTGAAAAAATGGCGCAAGACGTTAAACCTTTTGCGATGAAGCAACTGGATCGCAGTTGGGCTGAGTTAATCGAAGTCTTCCCAGTCGAGCGGGAGTTATCGCGTCAAGACTATATCGACCAACAATCTCGCTTAAGACGTAACTTATTTACTGGATTGGCTTTCGCTTACTTGTTCGATTTAGAACTGAGAACACAATTTCGCTTGCCTTGGGTAGACTTACTGGAAGGTATTGATGATTTATTGACCTTAGAACCATTACAACAGCTATTGCCCGAGCTTGAAGAATCCGATCAAGAACAGTTAGAGCGTTGGATAAGGCGTCAAGAAATGTCGATCTTGCACGCCATGGAGCAAACTCGTGCTCGTTGTATTGAAGCTGCTCCTTATTGGCATCGCTATAATTAAGCGTTGATTTGCCTATAAATAACAAAGGGATCTTTCGATCCCTTTGTTATCTCTATTTGTTTACTATTTATACCCAAGTAACCTCAAGATGCGAGTTTCAGCAAGAATAAAACAAGTTTTAGGCAAGGCAAATTGAATATGATCATAGTCATTCTATCCCTGTTCAATTTAACGCAGCATAAAGCTTGTTTTAACTTGCCCTTCGGGAGCTTCATCCAAGCCCTTAGCCTGTGTCAGATTTACTTGAAAGGTGCTTACATTCCGCATAAATCTTCCTTGTCTAAAGACTTGGATGATAGTTCTGAATTCTGCATCTTGAGGTCACTTGGGTATAAGTGATTGAAGTTATTGATCACGACTCTTCTGTTGTAGCTGTTGCTCTAAATGTTCTATTTTGTCGAGCATAGTTTGTTGCTGAGACAGCAATTGCTGCAGCACATGATTATCTTCCGCTTCGGTTTTTACCGGTAAAGTTAAGATGGATGTGATCAAACCAGAAATCATACCGAATATCCCCACCCCACAGATAATCATTGCGGTGGCTAGCACTTTGCCACCAAAGGTAACAGGATAATAATCCCCATAACCAACGGTAGATATTGTGACTAAACTCCACCATAAGGCATCTCCAGCAGTATGAATGTTGCTATTAATCGCATCACGTTCAAACATCAACATAAAAATAGAACTACTGCAGACTAAAATGATCAATAAAGTGAAGATAGTCGCTAAGGTTGCCTCTTTACGGTTCTGTTTCACTTGCTTAATAAAAGAGGTGCTATATCGGAATAGAGATAACATTCTGACAATATGCCAGATCCGAGCAATACGAAGAATTTCAATGAAAGGAATACTGGCGATGATATCCAGCCAATGGGATTTTAAATAGTCTAATTTGTGTTCCGAGCGGCAGCAATCAATGGTTAGTTGCAGTAAAAAGAGAACACAAATAGCGGTATCTATTCCTAATAAGGTATGGCGAGTTTCTTGGTCGACTAGAAACAGGAGCAAATAAATGACAATGCCAACTGAGATAAACGAAAGCAATAATGACATTAAGCTCATTGGTTTAAAATCGGAGCCATTATGCACCTTAAGCATGGTGTTTCCTTATTAATTGATTTCTAACGTAGAATAAAACAAAGTATCTGCACTTTATCATGCACAAGATAAACGACCAATATAATGGTCTATTAATGAAACAAGGAGTTTCTATGAGTTTGCCTGCTGCGCTACAAGCCCTTTCTGATTCTGCATTCACTACATTGCTTGAGCGTCATTCAAATAGCTTAGAAGATTGGTCACAAGACGAAAAGCAGCAACTCGAAACTGTTTTAGGTCTAAGCGATTTTATTAATGAATCACTGATGAGCGATGAGACGTTACTCGAACAATTGCCTCAACTACTTAAAGTACAAAAACGTGCTGATAGTTATCGCCAAGAGTTGCAACAACGGTTGGAGCAATGTGCCAATGAAATCGAGTTTTTGCATCAACTAAGATTATTCCGCCGTCAAGAGATGGTGATCATTGCTTGGCGTGATTTTTTACAACAATGGCCTCTAGAAACGAGCCTACAACACTTGTCTATGTTGGCGGAGGCAATGATTGTTGAAGCTTATCAATGGCAATACAAAGCATGTTGTGAAGAGTGGGGAACACCATGCAATGCGCAAGGGGAAGCCCAGCCTATGTTGATTATTGGTATGGGAAAACTCGGCGGTGGGGAGTTGAACTTTTCTTCTGATATTGATTTGATTTTTACCTACCCAGAAAATGGCGAGACTCAAGGTAAGCGTCGCACTTTAGATAATGCTCAGTTTTTTACTCGTCTAGGCCAACGAGTGATCAAAGCGCTTGATCAAACCACGTTTGATGGTTTTTGTTATCGAGTCGATATGCGATTACGTCCATTTGGGGAAAGTGGTCCATTGGTGATGAGTTACGCAGCACTAGAAGATTATTACCAAGAACAAGGGCGAGATTGGGAACGTTATGCGATGGTGAAAGCTCGCGTGATGGGATGTGAAATGTATCCTCAATACCAGGAACTTCGTCAGATGCTCAGACCGTTTGTATTCCGCCGTTATATTGATTTTAGTGCGATCCAATCTCTGCGCCGAATGAAGTCGATGATAAGCGCAGAAGTTCGTCGTCGTGGTTTGAGCAATAACATTAAGCTTGGCGCGGGAGGGATTCGTGAAATTGAGTTTATCGTTCAGGTTTTTCAGTTGATTCGTGGTGGGAGAGAGCCTAGCTTACAAGGACGTGGTTTGCTAGAAACCTTAACGGCGATTGATGAGCTTGGTTTGCTTGAGTCACATGAAGTGGCAACCTTAATTGAATCCTATCTATTTCTACGTCGCCTTGAAAATTTATTGCAGGCGATTGGTGATAAACAAACCCAAACCTTGCCTGATGATGAGCTTGATCAGCAGCGGCTAGCCTTTGCTATGTCGACGTCTGACTGGGATCAATTAATGCAAATGACCTTCCAACATATGCAAAATGTTCACCAGATCTTTATTGATCTGATTGGAGAGGAAGAGGAATCAGAGGATTCAGTTGCGCCACACCTTGTTGAAATGTGGGATATGGCCAGTGAAGTCGATGTGTTAGAAACGATCTTACAGCAAGATGTCGGCTCAGAGCATGCCGCGTCTTTAGCCGAAGTGATCGTGCGTTTTAAGCAAGATTTAGCTAAAAAGACGCTTGGCCCACGTGGACGTGAAGTGCTTGTTCGCTTAATGCCTAAAGTCTTTGAAGCCGTTTTAACACATAAAGATGCCCAGTTTGGTTTGGCGAGAGTATTGCATCTACTTAACCGAATAGTTACTCGAACCACCTATCTAGAATTGTTGGAAGAACATCCTGGTGCGTTAAAGCAACTCGTGCGCTTATGTACCGCAAGTCCGATGATTTCGGAAAAGCTAGGCCGTTATCCTATTTTGCTCGATGAGTTAATCGATCCTCAGCAACTGTATAACCCGATTGAGTTGCATCAATATCGTTCTGAATTACGAGATTTTCTAGCGCGCATTCCAGAAGATGATATGGAACAGCAAATGGAAGCGTTGCGTCAATTTAAGCAGATTTGCATTTTGCGAATTGCTGCTGCTGATATAGCGGGAGTGCTTCCTGTGATGAAAGTAAGTGATCACTTAACTTACTTGGCTGAAGCGATTGTTGATGCAGTAGTACAGCAAGCATGGTTGCAATTGACAGAAAAATACGGTGAGCCGAGCCATTTAGCCGATAGAGAAGGACGAGGCTTTGCGGTCATTGGTTATGGCAAAGTTGGCGGCTGGGAGCTGGGTTACAACTCAGATCTTGATGTCGTGTTTTTGCATGACTGCCCAACTAACGTCTATACCACAGGACAAAAAGAAATTGATGGTCGTCAGTTTTACTTAAGGTTAGCGCAACGAATTGTGCATATTTTTTCCGTAAGAACGCCATCGGGAATTTTATATGAAATGGATACCCGCTTACGTCCATCTGGCGCTTCAGGCTTGTTGGCTTGTGCTACAGAAACCTTCGAAGAGTATCAATTACAACAAGCTTGGACTTGGGAACATCAAGCATTGGTACGAGCTAGGATGATTTATGGTGATTCTCTATTAGCAGAAAGCTTTAGCCGAATTAGACATAACGTGCTCACGCAACCGCGAGATAATAATAAATTACGTCAAGAAGTTACCGATATGCGAGAAAAAATGCGTGAGCACTTAAGTGCCAAGAAACCGGGGCGCTTTATGCTTAAGCAAGATAAAGGGGGCATTACCGATATTGAGTTTTTAGTGCAGTATTTAGTGTTACAGCATAGCCACACTTATTCGCCTTTAACGCAATGGTCGGATAATGTGCGTATTTTAGAGAAAGCCTTTGAGCAAGGACTAATGAGTGAGGAGGACAGTCAACAACTGACGGAAGCTTATACTTGCTTGCGTAATGAGACACATCATAGAAACTTGCTAAACTTAGATGCAGATGTTGATGATTCGCTTTTTATTGAGCAAAGAGAGTGTGTGATAGCTCATTGGCAACATTGGTTTGCTCAGCACACTCACTGAAGTAAGCTCAGTGAATGAAATATGCAACTTGAGTTACTTGGGCATATAAGCCTGTGATATTATCGACATAATAAAGTTAATTTTGTCTTAATGGCGGGTAATAGCTAAGACCATTAAGCATGGAGAACAGTATGAAACCTATTTTGCCCGATTATGCCCAATCTGGTGTATTGATCATTGGTGATGTGATGCTAGACCGTTACTGGTATGGCCCAACAGGTCGTATTTCGCCTGAAGCACCTGTACCGGTAGTTAAAATTGAAAATAATGAAGAAAGACCGGGTGGTGCAGCAAACGTTGCAATGAATATCGCGGCATTAGGTGGTAATGCAAAATTAGTTGGTTTAACTGGTGAAGATGAGCCCGCCCAGGTGTTAAATCAAAAGCTATCGTCATTAAATGTTACTTGTGATTTTGTCACAGTACCGAATTTACCGACGATTACTAAGTTACGAGTGATGAGCCGTGGCCAGCAATTGATTCGTTTAGATTTTGAAGATAGCTTTGAAGAGGTTGATTCTCAGCCAATACTTGAGCGTATGGCGCAATATCTACCCCAAGTAAAATCACTGATCTTGTCTGATTATGGTAAAGGTGCATTAGATGATGTGCAAACCATGATTAAACAAGCGAAAGCCGCGAATGTTCCAGTTTTTATTGACCCTAAAGGTGCGGACTTTGAACGTTACCGTGGCGCAACACTATTAACACCAAACTTATCTGAGTTTGAACTGGTAGTCGGCAAAACAAAGAATGAACAAGACTTAGTAGAAAAAGGCTTAGCGCTTATTGAAGAGTTTGATTTCGAAGCGCTTTTGGTGACTCGTAGTGAGCACGGTATGACGCTTCTTCGTCGTGGTGAAGAACCATTCCACCTGCCAACTCAAGCGCAAGAAGTGTTTGATGTGACGGGCGCTGGTGATACGGTTATTTCAGTATTAGCCGCTTCGGTTGCTGCAGGCAAAGATTTAAAAGAAGCTTGTGCATTAGCCAATGCAGCTGCTGGTGTTGTCGTTGGTAAACTTGGCACTTCAACACTATCAACCATTGAATTAGCAGAGGCGATTCATGGTAGTAAAGATACCGATTTTGGTGTGATTAGTGAATCAGCGCTGATTGAAGCTGTGAAACGCGCACGTGCTCGTGGTGAGAAAGTTGTAATGACCAATGGTTGCTTTGATATTTTGCATGCGGGTCATGTGTCATATTTAAATCATGCCGCAGAACTTGGCGATAAGTTAATCGTTGCGGTGAATACCGATGAGTCAGTTAAACGTCTAAAAGGACCTGGTCGTCCGGTCAATCCAACTGACCGTCGTATGGCGGTATTAGCGGGGCTTGGTGCCGTTGATTGGGTTGTACCATTTAGTGAAGATACGCCACAACGCTTAATCTCAGAAGTACTACCAAGTATTCTTGTAAAAGGCGGCGATTATAAGCCGGAAGAGATTGCTGGTGGTGAAGAAGTGATCGCTGATGGTGGTGAAGTGAAAGTATTAAATTTTGAAGATGGTTGCTCAACTTCAGAGATTATTAATGCAATTAAAGGTGGTAAAGGTTAATTTTTTCTACTTTTAGCAACAAATAAGAGATACAAAAACGCCACTTCAACTTGAAGTGGCGTTTTTATTTAAGCGAGAATCAAAAAGCTCTGATTGTTGTCAGATCAGAGTTTATACCAATCGCATTAATTATTTGATCATTTTTGCTTGCTAAAAGCTTCGATAACTGTGTTATAAATTTTGGTTGTAGAGCAACTACTTACTCAAAATTTATGCCTTGTTTTCGAAGCTTTTTTCTACGCAATTTCTGGTCACCTAATTAATTTGATTGGTATTATGATGGACGTTTAAGACCTGCATTGATATCCAGAATATCTTGCTCGCTCAATGTACCTACCGCTTGTTTTAGTTGAAGCACACTGATTACATAGCTGTAACGAGCGTCAGAAAGTTGACGGTTTGCATCATATAGACGACGTGTTGCATCTAGCACATCAACGATAGTACGAGTACCAACTTCATAGCCTGCTTCCGTCGCTTCTAAAGCTGACTTAGCTGAAACCACAGACTGCTCGTAAGCACGGATTGAACCAATCGAAGCATTAATGTTGTTGTAGTATGCACGAACATTTTTCACTACGTTACGGTAAGTCGCTTCTAGTTGCTGACTTGCTGATACGTATTGGTATTGCGCAGTTTTCACGTCGGCGCTAGTTGAGCCACCTTGATACAGTGGAACCACTAAATTCACACCGATGTTGTAATCGTTACTGGTGTAGTTTCTTGATGCTGTGTGGTCATTATGTTCATCAATATCAGAATATTGATAACCACCATCTAATGTCAGTGATGGTGTGTAGCCTGACTGGGCTAAAGATATGTTGCTTTTGGCAATGTCTTGAGCAATACGAGCCGTTAATAGATCTAAGTTTTTCTGTTGAGCTTCATCAACCAATGTATTTTGGTTAGTTTGTGGCACATTGGCAGAGAAACGTTTGGTATCCAATACGCTTAGATCTTTGTGATCTTGTCCGGTGATCTCACGTAGCGCTTCATAGCTATTCGTTACGTTATTTTTTGCCAAGATTTCATCGGCCAATACGCTATCGTATTGCGCTTGCGCATCATGTACGTCAGTGATGGCAGATAGGCCTACTTCAAAACGTTGTTTGGTCTGTTCAAGTTGACGGCCTACCGCTTTCTTTTCCGCTTGGATAAAGGTTAGGTTATCTTGTGCTTGTAATACGTCAAAGTAAGCTTGAGAAACACGCAAGATCATTGCTTGTTGCTCTGCTGCGTATGCTGAATCTTGTTGGCGAGCATTTTGCTCTGCAATATCTAAATTAACCCAGCTGTCACGACGATATAATTCTTGAGAGAAATCCACGCCTGCTGTGAAGGCATTTTGTTCCGTCGGTGAACTTGCTGATAAGCCTGATACAGAGTGAGAGCCGGTGTGGTTATTAATATTACGATTGATATTGTAACCCGCAGTCAAATTAATTTGAGGTAAAAGGTCACCGCGGCTTGATTCGATCGCTTCAAAAGAGGCGTCACGATCAGCTTTTGAACGTAATAATTGAGGATCATTTTCTTTTGCTTGATTATAAATCTCTGCCAGATCATCAGCGTGTGCAAGGTGAACGCCACCTAAAGTCAGGCCAATGATAAGTGGAAGCAGTTTTTTCATGGTTCTTTTCCCGCTTATAAAATTAATAGACAACATGGCTTAGATTGTAACCTAAGTAACTAGAATGTTATGCAAACTTTTACACTATTTTACCACTTACTATCCATTTGGATAATAAATTAAGTGAAAATTAAAAAAAACTCAATGTTTATCAAATAAATTTATAACAACGCTTGTTGATTGATTACTATCGTGATTAGATCACTGAGCCGATAAAAAGGAGTTTCACGATGAACTTTAAACCATTTAAGTCGCTTTTTCAGCCTAGTGACGTTCAAATTGAGAGCAAGGAAACTGTATTTAATGGTTTTTTTAAAGTAGTGAAATACACTTTTACGCACCGTTTATTCGCTGGTGGCTGGAGCCAGCCGGTTGTTCGTGAAATGTTTGAGCGAGGGCATGCTGCTGCTTTACTAGCTTATGATACTAAGCGTGACCAAGTGGTGTTAATCGAGCAAGTTCGAGTTGGTGCACTAGAGCACTCATCACCTTGGCAGCTAGAAATTATTGCTGGTATCAATGATAAGGATGAGCCACTAGAGCAAGTTGTTCGGCGTGAAGCCAAAGAAGAAGCGGGCATTGAAATCGGAGAGATAGAGCATATTAGCCACTATTATCCTTCATCTGGCGGCTGCTCTGAAACTTTAGATGTGTTTATTGGTCAAGTAGATGCCAATTTAGCGTCTGGTGTTCACGGGGTTGATGACGAGGGTGAAGATATTCAAGTGCACGTAATGAGTCGTGAGAAAGCTTATCAGCTGGTCGAATCTGGTGTGATTGAAAATGGTGCCACTATCATTGCTCTACTATGGTTAGAGTTAAATCATCAAAAGCTCAAGCTTCGTTGGAGTGAATAAAAGGCTCCTATAGTCGATGAACTATCTTAATATTTTGATGACTAAAAATATTCTAAAAAAGGTTACTAAGGTTATTAATGCAAAAAGCGTATCATGTTGATCTGGCAGGTTTAATGCGAGTGTATGAAACCAATTATGCCAAAATGAATTCTTTACTGCCGTTTGAGCCTACGGTAGGAGATACGCGTTCGTATCAAGTTTCGCAAATGGCTTATCAATTAGAAGTTAAAGAGATCACCCGTTACACGACATTAGTGGATGTTTGTCAATGTGATGCTCGTCCAGTATTCCCACTGCCACGTATGCAAGTTCGCTTATATCATGATGCCCGAGTTGCGGAAGTGTGTGCTAGTGAGCAGATTTCTCGGGTAGAAGCACGTTATGATTATCCTAATAAAAAAATGATGCAAAAAGATGAAAAGTTCCAAGTAAACCAATTCCTTGGTGAGTGGTTAAGCTTTTGTTTAAGGCACGGAATTAGCCGCGCCCCAATTTATTAATTTCAACCCTTGTATATTTGAGTTAGCAGCCTTGAAAAAAGATTCTTCTAATATGATTGAACCAAACTATATTGAATCAGATCGTGACGATATAACCTTGGTTCAAATTACTGATACCCACCTTTTTGCCGAGGACGAAGGGGAGTTGCTTGGTGTTAATACCTTAAGTAGCTTTTCTGCTGTGGTTGCTGATATTGAAAATCAAGCACTCGATTATGATGCTTTGATTATGACTGGGGATGTATCACAAGATCATACGGACGCTTCTTATGCCAATTTTGAGCAATGTATTGCTCCTTTGAAGAAGCCTTGTTATTGGTTGCCGGGCAATCACGATTACCAGCCAAGCATGAAAAGTGTTTATCCTTCTACCCAAATTCAACAAGATACGCATCTGCTGGTTGGCAAGTATTGGCAAGTTATTTTACTAGATAGCCAAGCAGAAGGAAGTCCACATGGATTTTTGACTGAGCAGCAACTGCAATATCTATCGGATTGCCTATCGGAATACCCTGATCGCTTTAGCCTAGTATTATTACATCACCATCCATTATTGGTTGGTAGCCAGTGGCTTGATCAGCACTGCTTACATAACAGTGATGCGTTCTGGAAAATACTAGAGCCGTTCAATTATGTGAAAGCGGTATTATGCGGTCATGTTCATCAAGATTTCCATCAAGTTCATCAAGGTGTAGAGGTGCTGACGAGTCCATCGACTTGCATCCAATTTAAACCACAATCGAATGATTTCGCTCTTGATAAAGTGGCTCCAGGATGGCGTTCTTTGATTTTAAAGGCCAACGGTCAGCTTGATACTAAAGTGTATCGGTTAGAGGGAGAGGAGTTCTTACCAAACTTTGAAGCGCAAGGATATTAACGATCCCCTTAATATTATTTAACTGTACATAAGTGTACAATGGGACCTCAATCAATAACTGAGGAGTGTATCGTGTCTAAACCTTCAATGTTGCTGTATTTACATGGCTTTAATAGCTCTCCCGGCTCCCATAAAGCCAATGTTATTCGCCAATATTGTCAGCAACATCGCCCTGATATTAAGCTCGAAATCCCACAACTTCCTCATTTTCCTAAACGTGCTGCCGACTACATCGATGCTTTTGTGAGTAACCATCAGCGAGATTATAATATTGGTTTAGTTGGTAGCTCACTAGGTGGTTACTTATCCACTTGGCTTAATGATAAATATGGTTGTCGAGCGGTCGTGGTCAATCCAGCGGTTCGTCCTTATGAGTTACTAGTAAATTTCCTTGGCCAACAAACCAACCCTTACACTCAACAACATTACGTATTAGAACAAAAACATATTTTAGAACTTAAAGCACTTGAAGTAGCAAGCCTTAGAACGCCACAAGATTTTTGGTTGTTACAGCAAGAAGGCGATGAAGTGCTCGATTATCGCCAAGCGGTAGAAAAATATCAGCATAGTCGTTCAACTGTTGAAGTCGGTGGTGATCATAGCTTTGTGGATTTTGAACGCTACCCACAACAAATTATTGAGTTTTTGCAACTATAGTGTGTTTGCCCTTACCGTGTGACACTCGTATCTTGAGGTTGTTTGGGGATAACTATAGAATCCTTTCTTTCTTTGTGTCTAAATTTGGCTTTGTGGCTTAACTTGACATTGTATGTGGGGATACAGAGTATATTTCCAATCAATACCATGTGACATCGTTCGTATGCCAAAATGGCTACCATCTTTTTTGAGAATATCTTTTTATTATGACTGAACAATATAATGCTGGTGCGATTGAGGTCCTAAATGGACTCGAGCCGGTTCGCCGTCGCCCGGGGATGTATACCGATACCGTACGTCCAAACCATCTGGCGCAAGAAGTTATAGATAACAGTGTCGATGAAGCCTTAGCTGGTCATGCATCTAAAGTGCAAGTGACGCTCCATGCTGATCAATCGATCGAAGTGACTGATGATGGTCGAGGCATGCCAGTTGATATCCACCCAGAAGAGAAAATTTCAGGAGTGGAGCTGATTTTCTGTAAATTGCATGCTGGTGGTAAGTTCTCAAATAAAAACTACCAATTCTCAGGCGGTTTACACGGGGTAGGTATCTCTGTAGTGAATGCCTTATCCAAACGGGTAGAAGTGACCATTAAACGTGATGCTCAAGTGTATGAAATCGCATTTGAAAACGGTAATAAAGTCTCTGAACTTGAAGTTACAGGTACTTGTGGTCGTCGTAATACTGGAACCAGTGTTCATTTCTGGCCAGATGCTTCGTATTTTGATTCCGGTAATTTCTCTGTTAGCCGTTTAGTGAATAACTTACGAGCGAAAGCTGTGTTATGCCCAGGTCTTGAAATTGAGTTTATCGATAAAGTGAATGATAAAACTCATAAATGGCTCTATGAAGATGGCCTGAAAGATTACCTAGTCGAAGGGGTGAAAGGCTTCCCTGCGTTGCCTGAAGAGCCTTTCACTGGTGAATTTATTGCGCAAACCGAAGCAGCTAATTGGGCGATTATTTGGTTACCAGAAGGTGGCGATTTAATTACTGAAAGTTACGTTAACCTGATCCCAACGGCTCAAGGTGGTACTCACGTTAATGGTTTACGCCAAGGCTTACTTGATGCCATGCGTGAGTTTTGTGAATTCCGCAACTTGCTGCCACGCGGAGTGAAGTTAACGGGTGATGATATTTTTGATCGCTGTGCGTATGTACTGTCGATCAAGATGCAAGATCCTCAATTTGCTGGTCAAACTAAAGAGCGTTTATCTTCTCGTCAATCGGCGGCTTTTGTTTCTGGTGTAGTCAAAGATGCCTTTAGTTTATGGCTTAATGAAAAACCGCAAATTGCGGAGTTGCTGGCTGAGTCTTGCATTGCTAATGCCCACCGTCGTATGCGTGCCAGTAAAAAAGTGGTTCGTAAAAAAGTGGCTTCAGGTCCAGCACTACCAGGCAAATTAACTGATTGTTCAGTACAAGACTTAAACCGTACCGAACTTTTCTTAGTGGAAGGGGATTCGGCAGGGGGTTCAGCCAAGCAAGCTCGAGATCGTGAATTTCAAGCGATCATGCCGCTGCGTGGTAAAATCTTAAATACTTGGGAAGTGTCTTCAGACCAAGTTCTTGCCTCTGATGAAGTCCATAATATTTCTATAGCATTGGGTATTGACCCTGATACAGACAATCTTGATGGTTTACGCTATGGCAAAATCTGTATTCTTGCCGATGCGGACTCCGATGGTTTGCATATTGCTACATTACTCTGTGCGCTATTTATGCGCCATTTTGAATCTCTCGTTCGTGCTGGCCATGTTTATGTTGCCATGCCTCCTCTGTTCCGTATCGACTGTGGTAAAGAAGTATTCTATGCCTTAGACGAAGCAGAAAAAGATGGCATTTTAGAGCGATTAAGCAATAAAAAAGCCAAAATTAACGTGCAGCGATTTAAAGGTTTGGGTGAGATGAACCCACTACAACTTCGTGAAACAACCATGGATCCTAATACTCGTCGCTTAGTGCAATTAACCGTTGATGACGATGAGCAAACCATGGAGATGATGGATATGCTACTAGGTAAAAAGCGTGCGGAAGACCGTCGTAATTGGCTACAAGCCTACGGTGATCAAGCAGACGTAGAGCTATAAGCCCTTTATAGAAAAGAATTAAGGTTAATCAATGAGTTCTGAAATGACATTTGATGGTGTTGAACAGTTAGCCCTGCGCAAGTTTACAGAAGATGCGTATCTAAACTATTCAATGTACGTAATTATGGACCGTGCCTTACCGTATGTTGGGGACGGCCTCAAGCCAGTACAGCGTCGTATTATTTATGCGATGTCTGAACTTGGTTTATCCGCGGCAGCAAAATATAAAAAATCGGCGCGTACTGTCGGTGATGTACTTGGTAAATACCACCCTCATGGTGACTCTGCCTGTTATGAAGCTATGGTATTAATGGCTCAGCCGTTCTCTTACCGTTACCCATTGGTTGATGGTCAAGGTAACTGGGGGGCGCCAGATGATCCTAAGTCTTTCGCCGCAATGCGTTATACCGAAGCCAAATTATCTAAGTTTGCCGAAGTATTGCTTGGAGAGTTGGGCCAAGGCACGGTGGAGTGGACACCAAACTTTGATGGCACCATGAAAGAGCCGAAAATGCTGCCGGCGCGTTTACCACACATTTTACTCAATGGTATTACCGGTATTGCCGTCGGTATGGCGACCGATATTCCGCCACATAACGTACGCGAAATTGCTGGTGCTGCGGTGCATTTGATCGATAACCCGAAAGCCGATTTGGGCGAAGTGATGGAGCATGTTAAAGGCCCAGACTACCCAACTGAAGCGGAAATCATCTCGTCACCTACTGATATTGAAAAAATTTATCGCAATGGTCGTGGCAGCATTAAAATGCGCGCAGTATGGCACAAAGAAGGTTCTGACGTTGTGATTACCGCGTTGCCTCACCAAGTGTCTGGTGCAAAACTGCTTGAGCAAATTGCTAACCAAATGCGAGCTAAAAAGCTGCCTATGGTGGATGATCTACGTGATGAATCGGATCATGAAAACCCAACTCGTATTGTAATTGTACCGCGTTCAAACCGTGTCGATTGTGATCAGTTGATGAACCATTTATTTGCTTCTACCGATCTTGAGAAAAACTACCGTGTTAACTTAAATATGATTGGTTTAGACAATCGTCCTGAAGTGAAAGGTTTAGTTCAAATTCTCCTCGAGTGGATTGAATTCCGTAAAACGACAGTTCGTCGTCGTCTGCAACATCGCTTAGACAAAGTACTTGATCGTTTGCACATCTTAGAAGGTTTATTGGTTGCTTATCTAAACCTTGATGAAGTCATTGAAATTATCCGTACGGAAGACGAACCAAAAGAAGTGCTAATGGCACGTTTTGGGATTACCGAAATTCAAGCCAATGCGATTCTAGATACTCGCTTGCGTAACTTAGCCAAGCTTGAAGAAATGAAGTTGCGTGGTGAGCAAGATGAATTGGAAAAAGAACGTCAAAAACTAGAGCAATTGCTGGGCTCTGATCGTCGTTTAAATACTTTGATCAAGAAAGAAATCCAAGCGGATGCGGAAAAATATGGTGATGATCGCCGCTCTCCACTAATTGAGCGTGCGGAAGCGAAAGCCTTAACGGAACGTGACTTGATTCCAAGTGAACCCATTACGGTAGTACTATCTGAAAAAGGTTGGATTCGTCATGCAAAAGGTCATGATGTCGATGCTTCAACACTTAACTATAAATCGGGTGATGGTTACCTAGCTTCAGCGCATGGTAAGAGTAACCAGCCAGCGGTGTTCTTAGGTTCCGATGGGCGTAGCTATTCATTAGAGTCTCATTCGCTACCTTCAGCACGTAGTCAGGGGGAACCGATCACTGGCCGTTTAGGTATTGCCGAAGGCAGTCAAATTCGCCAAGTGGTGATGGGTGAAGAAGATCAATTATGGTTAATTGCCTCTGATGCCGGTTATGGTTTTGTATGTAAAGGTGCGGATCTATTATCGAAAAACCGCAGTGGTAAAGCGTTATTAAATCTTCCTGAAAACTCAGAAGTGCTACCACCTAGCCCGGTTTCAGATATCGAGAAAGATGAAATCTTAGTGATCACCAATGATGGCAGAATGCTTCTATTCCCGATCAAAGACTTGCCTCAACTAAGTAAAGGTAAAGGTAATAAGATCATTAATATTCCTTCCGCTAAAGCTAAAGCACGTGAAGAAGTGGTCTCGCAACTGATTGCCATTCCTTATGGTGTCACAGTGACCTTATATGCAGGAAAACGTAAACTAGGCTTGAAACCGATAGATCTGGATAATTTCCGAGGTGAACGTGGTCGTCGAGGGGGTAAACTACCAAGAGGCTTGCAACGTGTAACTCGCATTGAAGTGGAAGCTAATAGTTCGGTAAGTAACGAAGAAGAGTAAATTCATTCTTTGTTATCAAAAATAATCAAAGCCGCTAGACAGGTTGTTTAGCGGCTTTATAATTTCTCGCAACTCGCAACTCGCAACTCGCAACTCGCAACTCGCAACTCGCAACTCGCAACTCGGCTAGCTCCACATAACTAAAATTGCCGCAATCGCGACCAGAATTAAACCTAAGCCATCCTTAATTTTGACCTTCTGTTTTAGCCAAAGCACTGAAATCATCATAGTAAAAAAGATTTCAACTTGCCCTAGCGTTTTAACATATGGTACTGCTTCCAGCGACATGGCACTAAACCAACCAATAGAGCCCAAACAGCTTGTCGCACTGGCTAGAAATGTCAGTTTTGGGCGTTGCCACAGGTCTTGTAATGTAGATTTATCCGTTATGAAAATATAAAGCAGCAAGATCAGAGTTTGTATGCTAATTACTAACCACAATACCCATGCAGCGTTATAAGGGAAGGGCAAATTAAGTGAGAGGCTCGCTTCGCGGATCCATAGGGAAGTTAAGGCAAATGCGCTACCGCAACATAAACCCAGTAACACAGTTGAAAGGGAAATCCCTCGAATTCCTGAAGTAGTACTCAAAAGAAATACTCCAATTCCACCTAAGCAAACGCCCAGCCAGCCGAGTAATGATAATTGCGTACCAAAAAACAGCATTCCTAAAATAGCAGCGGCTAATGCTTCACTTTTGGCAAGCCCTGCACCTATTGCGTAATTATTGAGTTTAAACAATTGTACCATTAGCGCAGTAGCAAGAATCTGCATTAAAGCGGCTGCTATGACAAAAGAAACAAAACGCGTATTGAGCTCAGGTAAAGCGACAGGGTGGGTTTGATAGAGGACAAATAGATACAGCGCCGCAATCGGGCTAGCCCATAAAAATCGTGCCAGTGTTACCCCTAGTGTTTTGACTTCTGCGGATAATTTACTTTGAAAAGCATTGCGCCAAGACTGCATAAAAGCAGCCATCAAAGTAAATAATATCCATGTCATGGTAGGTTTCCATTTAGTTTATAAATTGATACTTATTGAATTTTGTATCTTGAAGTCATTTGGGTATGAGCACTTTAATCCCTAGGGTCTTCTTCTATTGTGACAGGGAGAGTAATGGTTTTACCGTCACGTAACACATCAAAATTAACCGTGGTGCCAGGTCTAAGTTCGGTGACTATCTCCATGACGCTTTGGCTATTAAGTACTTTGTTACCATCAATACCAACAAGTACATCTTTTTCTTTTAAGCCAGCTTTGTCTGCTGGACCGCCTTCGGCAATGCTTAACACAATAATACCGTTAACCTGATCAATACCCAGTAGACGTGCGGCAACCGCATTCATGTCTTGACCATCAATGCCAATGTAACCACGGATCACCCGACCATCGGCAATAATTTTAGTCATTATTTTATACGCTAAAGGGTAGGGAATAGCGAAAGAGATCCCATAGGTTTCAAGATCAGTGGCTTGTTGAAATGAAGCCGTATTAATACCAATAAGTTCACCGCGGGTATTCACTAATGCGCCCCCAGAGTTACCTTTGTTAATTGCTGCATCTGTTTGGATGAAGGCTTGACGGCCATCGGCGCTGACGGAGGAACGGCCAATAGCCGAAATAATCCCAAACGTAGTGGTTTGACCTAGGTTATAAGGGTTACCGATCGCTAAAACAATATCGCCAACTTTGGTTTTGCTATGTGAATTTTGTGGAATAACGGGTAAGTTGCTCATTTCAACTTTGAGTACCGCAATATCGGTTTGTTTATCGGTTCCAACTAATTGAGCACTCGATACTCGGCCATCTTGCAAGGCGACTACGATTTGATCGGCTTGTGCGACTACGTGGTAGTTGGTAATGATATAGCCTTTATCTGATACAATAACCCCAGATCCAAGCCCTTGAGTTTTAAGCTTTAAACGATCGCCTTCTACATATTGACGGCTATAAATATTTGCGACAGCAGGGCCTGCACGATGTACCGCGTGGCTGAATGAAACTTGTACATCATTGATATTTTCAGTTTTAGATTCACTTTCAATATGAACTAAATCCTGACGTAATGAGGGAACGGCAATGAGAATGACCGCTGCTGTTGCTAGCCCGATAAGAATAGGTCGAAGCAAAAATTTAAGCATTTTTTCCTCAAATAGGCAGAATTAGAAAAGAGATGATTTGGCAAAGAATAGCACTGGATGGAAAGCAAAGAAAAGAGAAGTTTATCGATAAACTTCTCTTTAAGTTGGGCTTTATACCCAAGTGACTTCAAGATGCAGAATTCAGAGCTATCATCCAAACCTTTAGGTAAGGAAGATTGACGAAGGAATGTAAGCACCTTTCAAATCAATCTGTATATATTTGAATGGCGCTGTTTTCAGGAGGCTATTTCACCACAAGATAAATGGTTCGATCGCCTCGTTGGATATTTAAAGCGAGAATATTCGTTTTTTGCTCGAGTACTTTTTTCATTTGCGCGAGGTTTTTCACGCGAGTTCGATTCACGCCAATAATAATGTCGCCTTGTTGTAGCTGATAGGATTCGGCGGGTGAACCTTTGGCAATGTCGGTAATTTTAATTCCTGAAATAGCATCGCTACTGTCGGTGTTGCTGAATTTCGCACCTTCTAGCCCAGGGTGAATATCACTGGCACTGGCTTGAATTTGTTCCGCTTCACCCAGTGTCACGGTTTTGGTTAACGCTTTACCATCACGAATTAAGCCAAGCTTGACGGTTTTGCCAGCTCCTATAGTGGCGATTTTCGCTCTAAGCTCCCCAAAGGTATCAATATTTTTATTATTTATTGAAGTGATCACATCACCCGCTTGTAGTCCAGCTTTCTCGGCAGCACTATCTGGCAGTACTTGGCTGACAAAAGCGCCTTTGCTGTTGTTATACCCCATAGCTTCGGCAAGATCTGGCGTAATTTCTCCACCTTGAATCCCTAATATGCCACGCTTAACGCCGCCGAATTCAATAATTTGCTCAGTTAGGTTTTTCACCATGTTAGAGGGGATCGCAAAACCTATTCCTACATTGCCTCCACTTGGTCCTAAGATTGCGGTATTGATCCCGACAAGTTCACCGTTGAGATTAACCAGTGCGCCACCTGAGTTACCAGTATTGATAGCTGCATCGGTTTGAATAAAGTTCTCAAAGTTTTCAATATTTAGTCCACTACGTCCTAGTGCAGAAATAATGCCTGAAGTAACAGTCTGACCAAGTCCAAATGGATTACCTATTGCTACAGCAAAGTCACCGACACGTAATTGATCGGAATCGGACATTTTTATTTGCACCAAGTTGGAGACTTTCTTGTCGAGTTTGATGATCGCAATATCGGATAATTTATCGCCACCAATGAGTGTTGCTTTAACTTCTCGTCCATCTGACAATGCCACGAGAATTTTATCGGCATCATTGATGACATGGTAATTCGTAACTATATAGCCATTTTGGGCATCAATAATAACTCCAGATCCTAATCCTCTAAACTCTCTCTCAGGAAGTGATTGTGCTGGAAAGTCAGGGCCGAAGAAAAAGCGAAATTGCTCAGGAATAGATTGATTGCTGGCATTTTTTTTACCCTCAACTAATACCGAGACAACTGCAGGCGTCACTTGTTCTAGCATAGGAGCTAGGCTGGGCATTTGTTGACCATTGACCGAATTAGGAAGGTTTGTTGAAGCTGAAACCGGGGTAAGGATAGCACTGAGGCTTAATGAGATAGCGCTCAAAACAAGTAAAGGTTTTTTCATTCTAATACTCCTTTATTGAACAAAATCAAGATCAAGGGATTAGAACTAAAAACCTTTACAAAGTTCCCAAATTGAACTGTTTAATGATAGCTATTTATGACGCTTTATTTAGCTTTGGAGAATCAACATAAGTCTTTGGTTGTTCTTTTAGTAACCCCGTTGAACCTTTGGCGTAGTCTTTAGGTTGAGTTTCAGGTGTTTCTTCGGGTTTACTACGTTCTTCCGATGGTTCTTCAGTGGATTGGGTGATAAATGGGTTATCTTGCTTGGGAATATTTGGTAATAGATCAGATGACGTTTGCGCCATGTGTTGATAAAGCTTAGTGTAATTCTTGCCTAGAGTATCAAGCATTTCAGCGGCATTTGAAAAGTGATCAGAAAGATCTTGGCGATGCTGCTCTAGTTCAAATTTAGCAGTCTCGAGTTCTTTTTGTAGTTGTTTGTGTTTCTTGTATTCAGGCGTCATTAAGCGGGCAACGATAATGCCGATAATGATACCGATAACCAAACCTACTGCAGCATAAAGAAAAGCCATACAAGCTCCTTACTATTGATTTTTAACATGTTTATTACGACGTGTTATACATGTTTGCAATACATGGTACTATGAGATTCTTGCTCTATAAAGCAAAAACTGCCCTTAAAAACGTCTAACGTAGATGGGCTATTTTTTCTCAACATTCCACTTTATTTCGTATTCATGGATGACATTGAATGATGACGCCTAAGCAAAAGTATCAGTACGACATTGAACATTCTGGATTTCAGCATGACCCCGCACAACAATATGCCGTTGAGAAACTGGATCAACTTTATCACCAATTTCTTGAGTATGTATCAACTCCACCAGAAAAACCGAGTTTATTTTCAAAATTGTTAGGTCGGAAGGCTCAGGTCATCATTCCAAAAGGGTTATATTTTTGGGGGGGAGTAGGTCGCGGTAAAACTTATCTTATGGATTTGTTTTTTGATGCGTTGCCTTACGAGAAAAAGAGTCGCATGCATTTTCATCGTTTTATGCAAAAGGTGCATTCTGAGCTTTCCAGCTTAAAAGATGTCAGTGACCCGTTACATATAGTTGCTGATAGGTTTAAGCAACAGGCGGATATCATTTGTTTTGATGAATTTTTTGTTTCTGATATTACCGATGCGATGATTCTGGGGACATTGTTTGAAGCTTTATTTGAACGTGGCATTGTGCTGGTGGCGACATCGAATATTCCACCTAAAGATCTATACCGCAATGGCTTACAACGCGCCCGTTTTTTACCGGCAATTAAGTTGATTGAGCAGCAATGTATTGAAGTGAATATTGATAGCGGTATTGATTATCGAATGCGAACCCTTGAACAAGCGGAAATTTACCACTTTCCATTGGATGAAAAAGCACAAGCAAATTTAGAGCACTATTACTTGCAACTTAGTCGAGATGAATGTAGAGAAACCCAATTAGTCGAGATTAATAATCGTAAAATTGAGGTTAAAGGGGTTTGCGATGGTGTGTTGTATGCCAGTTTTTCTCAGCTTTGTGAAAGCTCACGTAGTCAGTCTGATTATATTGAAATGTCACGCTTGTACCACACGGTTTTACTTTCTGAAGTGAAACAAATGGGGCGTAATAGAGATGACGCAGCACGTCGATTTATTGCTTTGGTTGATGAATTCTATGAGCGTAATGTGACGCTAATTATCTCAGCAGAAGTCCCACTAGAATCTTTATATAGCGGAGGACAGCTTGAATTTGAGTTCCAACGTTGCCAATCACGTTTGATCGAGATGCAAAGCATTGATTACCTAGCCAATGAACACTTGGCTTAATATAGGTCTGTGAGTAAGTGCTGGCTGGATTTTTATGCTAAAAAAGGGAATTAGGTAGTGATTCATTGGTTTTTATAATTAATCTCAGTTTTTTGGTAAAAATAGATGATTTTTCCCTCACTCTTCTCTATAATCCTGCGACCCACCGTTACTGCAGGCTAAGTTCTATGGACGAAGCCGAGAGTACCAACGACTCGAAGGGGTGATGAATGGGACTCTTAGACAGTGGGAATAAGCTTTTAGAGCTTCTTATCCTAAGGGTAATAAGCGGTTGCTTGTTCCTTAAACTATGAATTTAAATTAAACGGGTATTATTAGCATGAAAACTTTCGTTGCTAAACCAGAAACTGTAAAACGCGACTGGTATGTTGTAGACGCTGAAGGTAAAACTCTTGGCCGTCTAGCAAGTGAAATTGCATCTCGCCTACGTGGCAAACATAAAGCTGAGTACACTCCTCACGTTGACACTGGTGATTACATCATCGTTGTAAACGCAGAGAAAGTAGCTGTTACAGGTAACAAAGCGAAAGGTAAAATCTATTACCGTCACTCTGAGTTCCCTGGTGGCCTAAAATCAATCTCTTTCGAAAAACTGATTGATAAAAAGCCAGAAATGGTTATTGAACTAGCTGTTAAAGGTATGCTACCACGTGGTCCTCTTGGCCGTGCTATGTACCGTAAGCTAAAAGTTTACGCTGGCGCTGAGCACAACCATGCTGCTCAACAACCACAAGTACTAGACATCTAATCGAGGATTATCGAAATGGCAGAGAATCAATACTACGGCACTGGCCGTCGCAAAAGCTCAGCTGCTCGTGTTTTCATCAAACCAGGCAGCGGCAACATCGTAATTAACAAGCGTGACCTAGACACCTACTTCGGTCGTCCAACTTCACGTATGGTTGTTAAACAACCTCTTGAACTTGTTGACATGGTAGAGAAACTTGACCTATACATCACTGTTAAAGGTGGTGGTATTTCTGGTCAAGCTGGTGCGATCCGTCACGGTATCACACGCGCTCTTATGGAATACGATGAAACTCTACGTCCTGCTCTACGCGCAGCTGGCTATGTTACGCGTGACGCTCGTTGCGTTGAACGTAAGAAAGTTGGTCTACGTAAAGCACGTCGTAAACCACAATTCTCTAAGCGTTAATTTTCTCTACAGAGTTTTCTCTGTATTGCAAATCAACGTCACCAGTTTTCTGGTGTGTGGTTACAAAAGCTCGGCTTCGGTCGGGCTTTTTTGTATCTGTAGAAAATACTTCCTTTTTAATCCCTACTGTTTTCTCAAACCTCCCTTAAAACCTAAATGTTACATAATGTGTCATTTGGGGTAGATTATCTTGCAATATCTGGCTTGTTTTAGGTCTTTTAGACTTTCTGCTTATTCTTCATCCCCTTGTATTTAGGGTTTTTAGGCGCTTTTGTGAAGTCCTAAACAAATATGGGTCACAGATGTTACTAAAAGGTAGCTTTACCTTGTCTCTATGTAGCGGTTTCTTTATCATTTAAAAGAATTTTTATAAACATGTGCATGATAATAAGCATATTAATATCGATGTTATTTAAATCGATTTTAAAAAAATGAAAATGCACGTTAAGAGTACAAAGGTCGCAAGATCTAAGGATTGGGTTACTCTTTTGTATTTAATACAGATTGGGAGATGTTTGGATGAGCAATGCGCCTATCAATAATGGCCGTCGGCGCTTTTTGACTGCCACCACTGCGGTTGTGGGTGGAATAGGGGCTGTGGCTGTCGCCGTGCCTTTTATTAAATCTTGGAATCCAAGTGAAAGAGCAAAAGCGGCTGGTGCTCCAGTTGAAGTCGATGTAAGTAAAATAGAAGAAGGTCAGCTAGTTCGTGTTGAATGGCGAGGCAAACCGGTTTGGGTTGTACGTCGTTCTCAAAGCACTTTAGAGCAGCTAGAAGCTTTGGGTGATAAGCTTCGTGATCCTGCATCAGAGCAAGAGCAGCAACCTAGTTACGCTCAAAATAAATATCGTTCAATAAAGCCTGAATACTTTGTTGCAGTTGGTATCTGTACTCACCTTGGTTGTTCACCGACTTATCTACCAGACACTTTTAGTGAGCAAGTTCAAGGCGTGAAATCAGGCTTTTTCTGCCCATGTCATGGTTCAAAGTTTGATTTGGCGGGGCGTGTATTCCAAGGCGTGCCGGCACCATTAAACTTGGTGGTTCCAGAACATGGCTATTTGAGTGATACACGGATTATCATTGGCGAAAGTCGTGAGGAGGGAGCCTGATGCAAGCCTTACTTGATTGGGTAGAAAAACGTCTACCTGCGATGGATGCTTATAAAAAGCACTTATCTGAATATCCAATGCCGAAGAACTTCAACTTTTGGTATCTTTTTGGTTCTTTAGCTATGTTGGTACTCGTTAACCAGATCCTTACCGGCATTTGGTTAACAATGAACTATGTGCCTTCTGGCGATGGTGCGTTTGCCTCAGTTGAATACATCATGCGTGATGTGGAATATGGTTGGTTACTTCGTTATATGCACTCAACTGGCGCTTCTGCGTTCTTTGTTGTGGTGTATTTACACATGTTCCGTGGCCTTATCTACGGCTCTTATCAAAAGCCACGTGAGCTATTGTGGATCTTCGGTATGTTGATCTTCTTAGTACTGATGGCTGAAGCCTTTATGGGGTACCTATTACCTTGGGGACAAATGTCTTATTGGGGCGCACAGGTAATCATTTCACTATTTGGTGCGATTCCTGTTATTGGTGATGACTTAACACTATGGATTCGTGGTGACTACGTTATTTCAGGCGCGACGCTAAACCGTTTCTTCGCATTGCACGTGATTGCATTACCGATTGTATTATTGCTATTGGTTGTATTACACGTACTAGCCTTGCATGAAGTAGGTTCGAACAACCCTGATGGTATTGATACTAAGATTCCAAAAGCGCCAGATGATAACGGCGAGCATAAGACACAATTTAAATTCCATAAGCAGTTCACTAAGAAATATAACATCATCGACTCAGTACCTTTCCATCCTTATGGCACGGTTAAAGATTTGGTCGGTGTTGCTGGTTTCTTGTTCTTCTTTAGTTATGTGTTGTTCTTTAACCCAGAAATGGGGGGATACTTCCTTGAGCCGCCAAACTTCGAAGCTGCTAACCCGCTGAAAACACCTGAGCATATTGCACCAGTATGGTATTTCACACCGTTCTACGCAATTTTACGTGCGGTTCCTGATAAATTATTAGGTGTAGCGGCAATGGGAGCATCGATTCTGTTCCTATTCCTACTGCCTTGGTTTGACCGTTGTAAAGTTCGTTCATACCGCTACCGAAGCAAGTGGCACTTATTGAATATTATTCAGTTTGTCGTGTGTTTCATTGGCCTAGGTGTTTTAGGTACTTTACCTGCAACACCACTGTATACCTTGTTATCACAGATCTTTAGCCTAGGATATTTCATGTTCTTCGTTCTACTGTATTTCTATAGTAAAAATGAAGCGACGAAACCATTGCCAGAGAGGGTAACATTCAAATGAAAAAGTGGATTGTAGGACTTTTGACTATTATGTTGCCATTCACGGTAATGGCAGCAGGTGGAAATGTACATTTAGACAGTGCTAATAATGACTTAACGGATAAAGCATCGTTACAACGTGGTGCTAAAACCTTTATGAGTTATTGTGCAGCATGTCATTCAACGCAATATCAACGTTATCAGCGTGTCGCGACAGATTTAGGTATTCCAGATGATTTAATGATGGAAAACCTAGTGTTTGATCCTAATGCGAAAATCGGTGATTTGATGACCAATGCGATTCCAGCAGAAGATGCTGGCAAATGGTTTGGTACTCCGCCACCAGATCTAACTTTAGTCGCTCGAGTACGTGGTGTTGATTGGTTATACACCTATTTACGCAGTTTTTATGCTGATCCATCTCGTCCATTTGGGGTGAATAACACGACTTTCCCTAATGTTGGTATGCCACACGTGCTGGAAGGTTTACAAGGGATCCCTGAGCCTGTATTTGAAACCACGACAGTCGATGGTGAAGAGCATAAAGTCGTCACAGGGACTAAAATCGTTAAAATGGGTGAGTTAACGACGGAAGAGTATGATAATACTGTCCGTGATTTAGTTAATTTCCTTGAGTATTCTGGTGACCCTGTGAAGCTAGAACGCCACGCTCTAGGTTGGTGGGTAATGGCTTTCTTAGTGATCTTTACTATCGTAGTGGTTTTACTGAAGAAAGAATACTGGCGTGATGTTCATTAATAGCTAAGGCTTATTGAGCTATAATCAGTAAGCCTTGGGAATAAAAATTAGCCTGAATGTAAACATTTGTGCTAAAATTCCTTGCTAATTTTTATATAATGGGGGCATTGAGCCTCCATTCTTTTTTATTTTTAAGTGTGCTGGAGGGCTTCTCAATGGCTGTAGCTGCCAATAAACGTTCTGTGATGACTCTATTTTCAAGTGCTTCAGATATGTATAGCCATCAGGTTCGTATTGTTCTAGCCGAAAAAGGGGTTAGTGTTGAAGTTGAGTTAGTTGAAGAAGATAACTTACCAACTGAACTTATTGAACTTAACCCATATAAGTCAGTTCCGACTCTAGTCGATCGTGAGCTTGCACTTTATAACTCAAATATCATCATGGAATACCTTGATGAACGTTTCCCTCATCCACCTTTGATGCCTGTTTATCCTGTTGCTCGTGGTAATAGCCGTTTGATGATGTACCGTATTGAGCGTAACTGGTATTCACAAGCAGAGAAAATTGTTTCAGGTACACCTGAAGAAGCGGAAGCGGCTCGTACTAAACTACGTAATGACTTGTTAACTTTGGCTCCTGTTTTTGCTGAATATGAGCACTTCATGAGCGAAGAGTTTAGCCTAATCGACTGCTACTTAGCACCATTACTATGGCGTCTACCGACATTTGGTATTGAGCTATCTGGCCCTGGTTCAAAAGAGCTAAAAATCTACATGAGCCGCGTGTTTGAGCGTGATTCATTCTTAGCTTCATTAACAGAAGCTGAACGAGAAATGCGCTTGGTTCGTTAATCATGGATATGGACAAAATGACACCAAGACGCCCTTATTTAGTGCGCGCATTTTATGAATGGTTAGTGGATAATGAACTGACTCCACACTTAGTGGTGGAAGCGACATTACCTGGTGTACGTGTACCAATAGAGTTTGTGCAAGACGGACAGATTATTTTGAACGTTGCGCCACGAGCGGTTGGTAACTTAGAAATCAGTAATGATGCCATTATGTTCAATGCTCGCTTTAGCGGTCGTCCACATTCCGTCATTGTTCCTATGTATGCAGTACAGGCTATCTATGCACGTGAAAACGGCGCTGGAACTATGTTTGAACCAGAAGATGCTTACACTGCTGAGATGGAAGCTGGCATCGAAGAAGAGCCAGTATCGTCACTATCAAGTGTTACTAGCTCAAGTGATGAAGATCCTAAAGCATCAACTACTGATGAACCTGAAGCTTCGGCTAAACCTAAAGGTCGCCCGAGTTTAACTATCGTTAAGTAGTGATAACTATACCCAAGTAACTTGGGTATAAGTCATTTCGTTTTCAAAAGCAGTGCATTTAATGCGCTGCTTTTTTTTGAGCTAAACTTAATGTGGAATAAACAGAAGTAAGCAATGGACTCTCCTTATATTCCTGCTCGACATTCCTTTTTGTCTTGATATACTCGTGGGTGTTTAGACGTCTAGATTGCTTATGGAGAGAGTGCAATGCCAATCAAGATTCCCGATCAACTTCCTGCTTCTGATATCTTACGTCAGGAAAGAATCTTTATTATGTCGGAGACACGTGCGACTACGCAGATGATCCGTCCACTTAAAGTATTGATCTTAAATTTGATGCCGAAAAAAATTGAGACGGAAACTCAGTTTTTACGCTTACTTTCAAACAGTCCGCTGCAAGTTGATATTGAGTTGCTGCGTATTGATGACCGCCCAAGTAAAAATACGCCAACCGAACACCTGAATAATTTTTATCGCCAATTTGATGTAGTGAAAAATAGAAATTTTGATGGCTTGATTATTACGGGGGCGCCATTAGGGCTAGTGCAATTTGAAGATGTAGCTTACTGGGAGCATTTGCAGACAATAATGTCGTGGGCTAAAGACCATGTGACTTCTACATTATATGTTTGTTGGGCAGCTCAGGCTGGCTTAAAGCTTTTGTATAACTTACCTAAACGTACTCGTAAAGAGAAGCTGTCAGGTGTATATCATCATGATGTGGTTAGTGAGTTTCATCCGGTAGTCAGAGGCTTTGATGATAGCTTCTTAGCACCTCATTCTCGCTATGCCGATTTCACTTCAGAATATTTATCTGAACATACTGATTTAGATATCTTAGCGACTTCTGATGATGCTGGTGTTTATCTTGCGAGTAGTAAAGATAAGCGGCATGTATTTGTCACAGGACATCCTGAATATGATGCTCATACTTTACATAATGAATATGTGCGAGATTTAGCTGAAGGAATGGATCCTGCTGTCCCAGTGAACTATTACCCAAATGACAACCCAGACAATCCACCGATTGCCAGTTGGCGAAGCCATGGTCATTTATTGTTTTCTAACTGGTTAAATTACTGTGTCTACCAGCAAACACCTTACGATCTTGACCATTTCTCGATAGATAACTTCACCAAAGATGATTGATAAATAAAGTTTTAGAACCCAAAAAAGCAGCATAACTATTTTGGAAGATTCCTTAAAGTTATGCTGCTTTTTTGTGAGGCGATATAGTGAATGGGCTAATTATTAGCTTGGTTTATTTTCCTGATCTTTCGAATCCACTTCCATTTGAGCACGTAGCTGATCTGCTTCTTCCATTTGTTTTTGTACCACTTTCGCTTTATTGATCATAGGAGTAATGGTTGAACCTTGAATTAGGATCGAGAAGACTACTACCGCGTAGGTCATCACCATTATGATCTCTTTAATATCAATATTGGCAGAGGTTATAAAGTATTTACCGTGTGGAATCGATAGCGCCATTGCTAGTGCCAAACCACCACGTAAGCCACCCCAAGTTAGGATTTTCACTGACCATTTGTTGTAGGTTCTAAAACGTTTAAAACCGATAAATGGAATCCAAACACTTAGGAAACGAGACAGTAGAACCAGTGGTACTGCAATCGCCATCATAATCCAATCTTCAGAGTGGAATTCGAACAACAATAGAGACATACCGATAAGTAGGAACAGAATACCGTTAAGGAATTCATCAATTAGTTCCCAGAAGTGATCCATGTGCTCGGTACTTTCTTTAGAAAAACCAACATAACGTGTCCAGTTACCAATCATGATACTGGAAACGACCATTGCTAGTGGTCCCGATACTTCAAGTGTTTCAGCAAAAGCGTAGCCGGCGGTTGGAATACAGATCATCAAGAGTAATTCCATTGAGTGATCATTGGTTGAGCTAATTAGGTAGTGGAACAATAGACCTAGAACAAAGCCGTAAGCGATGCCGCCAACTGCTTCTTGTAAGAATAATGTCAGCACGCCACCAGGAGTAGGGGCTTGGCCACTAAATGCGACGGTAAAGATAGTGACAAAAATAACTAAGCCAATACCATCATTGAATAGCGATTCACCTTCAATTTGAGTTGAGATGCGTTGTGGCGCTTGGAGTTTCTTAACAATTGCCAGTACCGCAATTGGATCGGTTGGTGAGATAAGTGCACCAAACAGAATGCAGTAGATTAAATCAATATGAATGTTAATCGCATCGCAGATTGCATATAAACTGAAACCGATAAAGAAAGTAGAAAATAGGGTGCCACCAAATGCAAGGATGGCGATCTCCCATTTTTGATCAGCAAAATGCGGTAACTTGATGCCTAAACCACCGGCAAATAACAAGAAGCCAAGCACCCCATTGAGTAAGAAGCTTTCAAAGTTAATTTCCGTCATCGTTTTTGAAGCGATGTCGATAAGGTTAAACCAGCCACTATGGCCGGCAATAATAATAAGTAGCGAGAGCATCATTGAGCCCGCTGTAATAGCAATAGTCGTTTGCAGGCGACCAAACTTACTGTTAATCAATGCAATCACCATCGCAGCAAACGATAGGAAGCAGAGGGTATTATAGACCGACATAGTTTAACCTTGGCTAATGTAACAAATTGTAATTCCGCAATTTTCGTGTGCTTACTGATAAATATCAATACATTTTTAACAAGATTAGAGTAAAGCAGATAAAAATCATGTTAAAAAGGATATATTAGAGATTTAAATTTCATTTTAGACGTCTAGATTTCCATTGCAAATAAAGCATGTTAGGATGTCTTAACGAATCAAGGAAAGAGGTTGTATCGTGGCTGGAAGTACAAATTCTCATTACAGTGAAGTAAAACATCAAATTCAAACGTTATTAAAATCTCGCATTTTATTGATTGATGGTGGCATGGGAACCATGATCCAGTCTCATCAATTACAAGAGAATGACTATCGAGGAGAGCGCTTTGCGGATTGGCATAGTGATCTTAAAGGTAATAACGACTTATTGGTTTTAACGCAACCGCAGTTAATAAAAAAAATACACAGTGACTACTTAGCGGCTGGTGCCGATATTCTAGAAACCAATACCTTCAATGCCACTACCATTGCGATGGCTGATTACGACATGGAAAGCTTAAGTGCAGAGATAAACTTTGCCGCGGCGAAACTTGCTCGTGAAGCGGCTGATGAATGGACAGCAAAAACACCAGATAAGCCTCGCTTTGTTGCAGGTGTACTAGGGCCAACCAATCGTACTTGCTCAATTTCTCCCGATGTAAATGATCCAGGTTTTCGTAATGTCAGTTTTGATGAGTTAGTGATTGCTTACTCTGAATCTACCCGCGCGCTTATCAATGGTGGTGCGGACATCATCATGATTGAAACCATCTTTGATACCTTAAACGCAAAGGCTTGTGCATTCGCGGTATTAAGCGTATTTGATGAGCTTGGCTTCAAACTACCGGTGATGATTTCAGGCACGATTACAGATGCCTCTGGTCGTACGCTTTCAGGGCAAACGACCGAAGCATTTTATAACGCATTGCGCCATGTTGAACCATTGTCATTTGGCCTCAACTGTGCACTAGGGCCTAATGAACTACGTCAATACGTTGAAGAACTATCGCGTATTTCAGAAAGCCATGTATCCGCTCACCCTAATGCCGGTTTACCTAATGCTTTCGGTGAATATGATCTTGAACCGCGTGAAATGGCGAAGCATATTCAAGAATGGGCTGAAAGTGGTTTTCTAAATATGGTTGGTGGCTGCTGTGGTACTACACCTGAGCATATTCGTCAGATGGCACGTGTTGTTGAAGGGGTAAAACCTCGCGCATTGCCTGAATTACCAAAAGCTTGCCGCCTATCGGGCTTAGAGCCACTTACCATAGATAAAGATTCGTTGTTTGTGAACGTCGGCGAGCGTACTAACGTAACGGGTTCCGCTAAGTTCAAGCGTCTGATTGTTGAAGAGCAATATGATGAAGCGCTTGATGTGGCTCGCGAACAAGTAGCCAATGGCGCTCAAATCATCGATATCAATATGGATGAAGGGATGCTCGATGCTAAAGCTTGCATGGAACGCTTCTTGAATTTATGTGCCTCTGAGCCAGAAATATCGAAAGTTCCTATCATGGTCGACTCTTCTAAATGGGACGTCATTGAAGCCGGCTTAAAGTGCGTACAAGGTAAAGGCATCGTCAACTCTATCTCGATGAAAGAAGGTGTTGAGAACTTTATTGAGCAAGCCAAATTGATCCGTCGCTATGGCGCGGCAGTTATCGTAATGGCATTTGATGAAGTTGGCCAAGCGGATACTCGTGAACGTAAAACCGAAATTTGTACCAAGGCCTATCGTATTCTGGTTGATGAAGTGGGTTTCCCGCCAGAAGATGTTATTTTCGACCCTAATATTTTTGCCATTGCCACCGGTATTGATGAACACAATAACTATGCGGTCGATTTTATTGAAGCAGTGGGCGATATTAAGCGTGATCTGCCTTACGCGATGATTTCTGGAGGCGTATCTAACGTTTCGTTCTCATTCCGCGGCAATAACTACGTACGTGAAGCAATCCATGCGGTATTCCTATACCACTGTTTTAAACGTGGTATGGATATGGGGATCGTTAACGCAGGGCAATTAGAAATTTACGATAACGTACCGGAAAAGCTGCGTGATGCGGTTGAAGATGTGGTGCTTAACCGTCATGCCGATGCGACCGAAAATTTACTAGAATTGGCTGAACAGTACCGTTCAAACGGAGTTGGTAAAGCGGAAGATCCTGCTTTATTGGAATGGCGAACTTGGGAAGTCGAAAAGCGTCTTGAGCATGCCTTAGTCAAAGGCATTACCGAATTTATTGTTGAAGATACTGAAGAAGCCCGAGCTAAAGCTGCCAAACCTCTTGAGGTGATTGAAGGCCCACTGATGGATGGCATGAACGTCGTCGGTGACTTGTTTGGTGAAGGTAAAATGTTCCTTCCTCAAGTTGTGAAATCGGCGCGCGTGATGAAGCAAGCGGTGGCCTACTTAGAACCTTACATCAACGCTGAAAAGCAAGTCGGGCAAACCAATGGTAAAATTTTATTGGCAACAGTAAAAGGCGACGTTCACGACATTGGTAAGAACATCGTTGGGGTTGTGTTGCAATGTAATAATTACGAGATCATCGATCTTGGTGTTATGGTGCCAACCGAGACTATTTTGAAAGTCGCCAAAGAAGAAAATGTCGATATTATTGGTCTATCTGGCCTGATCACTCCATCACTCGATGAAATGGTGCATGTGGCGAAAGAGATGGAGCGCCAAGGTTTTGACTTGCCTTTATTGATTGGTGGGGCAACTACCTCAAAAGCTCACACCGCGGTGAAAATTGAACAAAATTACTCTCAACCTGTTGTGTATGTGAACAATGCTTCTCGAGCGGTTGGAGTATGTTCGGCATTACTCTCTGACTCTTTACGTCCAGCATTTGTTGAGAAACTTGATCTAGACTATGATCGAGTGCGTGATCAGCATGCGCGTAAGCGTCCTCGCACTAAGCCTGTAACACTAGAGCAGGCACGTGCCAACAAGGTGAATATTGACTGGCAAAGCTATACCCCACCAGCACCAGTTAAACCGGGCGTGCATGTGTTTGAGCATATTGATACGGCAATTTTACGTCAATATATCGATTGGACGCCGTTCTTCTTAACTTGGGGATTAATGGGTAAATACCCATCTATTTTTGAGCATGAAGAAGTTGGTGAAGAGGCTAAGCGCTTATTCGATGACGCTAATGTTTTCTTAGATCAAATAGAGCAAGATGGCATTCTTAAAGCGAGCGGTATGTGTGGCATGTTCCCTGCTAATAGTGTTGGGGATGATATTGAAGTGTATGCGGATGAAACTCGCACACAAGTGATTAAAGTGCTGCATAACTTACGCCAGCAAACGGAGAAACCAAAAGGCCCGAACTACTGTTTATCGGATTACATTGCGCCAAAAGATAGTGGTAAATCTGATTGGATTGGTGGTTTTGCGGTTACTGGTGGTATTGGTGAACGTGAATTAGCGGATGCTTATAAAGCGCAAGGTGATGACTTTAATGCCATTATGATTCAAGCGGTGGCTGACCGTTTAGCCGAAGCATTTGCTGAATATATGCATGAACAAGTACGTAAAGATATTTGGGGCTATGCTGCGGATGAGAACTTAACCAATAATGATCTGATTCGTGAAAAGTACCAAGGTATCCGCCCTGCACCCGGTTACCCAGCTTGCCCTGAACATACTGAAAAAGGCAGTTTGTGGGAGCTTCTCAAGGTTGAAGAAACCATCGGCATGTCTTTAACTACCAGTTATGCAATGTGGCCGGGCGCTTCAGTATCAGGCTGGTATTTCTCTCACCCTGATTCTCGCTATTTTGCGATTGCCCAGATCCAACAAGATCAAGCGGAAGAGTATGCACAACGTAAAGGTTGGGATGAAGTGGAAATGGAGAAATGGCTAGGGCCGAATTTGAGTTGATTATAGGGAAGAGCGGTTCCTGGTTCCTAGTCCCTAGGCGGAGGTGCTGCGAGTTTTTCTCTATACTTAACCACCTTTTAAGCTAAAACAAAGGCGATAACCTATCATCAGTTATCGCCTTTAATCTTTCTGAATATTTGAAATTTTATTTACTGAATAAAGAAGTTAAAGTAGTTTCCTCGAGCTTCTTTTTCTAGGTACTAGGGACTAGAAACCTAGCTACCTTTATTCAAACAACTCCCGATGCAATACTTCCACGGCAGTTTTCGCTTCCGCTTCCCCTACCAAGAAACACAAATTATGTGGACTAGCACCGTAACAAATCATACGTAAATTGAAATCTTCTAGCGCGCTGAAGACTTGTTTAGCGTAGCCTTTTTTAGCACTCATCTTATTACCGATTAATGCTACTAGACTTAGGTTATATTCCACCTCAACTAGGCATAATTGCTCTAATTCTGCGCGTACATCGGCAGGCAGTTCAGGTGCTTGACCAGACGTATTGGTTTGATCGAGTGTCAACGACACACTCACTTCTGAAGTGGTGATCAAATCTACCGAGATCTGGTATTTAGCTAAGATATTGAATACTTGAGCTAAGAATCCATACGTTTGGAACATATCAGGGCTACGTAATGTCACCATGGTTTGGTTGTTACGTAACGCCAGTGCACGGAATAATGGAGCACTTTCTACTTGCTTGCGGATCCAAGTACCACCTTTTTCTGGCTCACGAGAAGATCCTACAAATACTGGGATCTGGTGGCGAAGCGCAGGAAGTAGAGTCGAAGGGTGCAAAATTTTCGCCCCGAAGTTGGCCATTTCAGAGGCCTCACTAAAGCTAATTTCCGGAATTGGTGTCGCTTTTGGAGCAATGCGAGGATCTGTGGTGTAGATCCCTGGAACATCAGTCCAAATCTCTAAGCCTGAAGCTTTAACCGCCTCAGCAATTAATGCTGCACTATAATCACTACCACCACGACCAAGCGTAGTGGTATTACCATCAGCATCACTACCAATAAAGCCTTGTGTAATAACAACATGCTGTTGGCAAAGCGTAGTGAGTTTTTGTTGTGCTAGAGCAGAAATATCGGCAATAACTGGCTCAGCTTTACCGTGATCAGAATTGGTACGTAATACTTCACGAATATCAAATCGAACCGCGTTAATGCCGCGCTCTACCATCAACTGAGTCAAAATATGAGTCGACATTAATTCGCCACACGCCACGATATGATCGGTGAGTTTATCGCTCGATTGGAAAGAAGCAGCTTCAGCCATGCTAGAAAGCGTCGTTAAAATGGTATCGATCGCATGTCTGGTTTTTTCTTGCTCGGAAAATTGTTCGATGATGCTGTAATGAATAGAACGAATTTTTTCGACTGTCGCAACACGATCATCGGAATTTTGCACCCCAAGTGCTAACTCTACTAATAAATTTGTCACGCCAGAACAGGCACTACTAACAACTAGTTTAGTGGATGGATTATCTTCAATAATAGCGGCACAACGACTCATGGCTTCGAAATTTGCCACACTGGTGCCACCAAACTTTGCTACGTTAAATGCGCTCACGGCATTGTCTCCCATAATTCTCAAATAATGCTTATTGATATCAACAATCAATAAACGAACGTCCAATGTTGAAGAGAGATTTCTTAGAGCGGGGGAAATACATAGAAGTGAATCACTTGAATCGTGATCATGTAAATCTTAGAAGCTCTTCATCATATTTAATGATGACAGTTGCCAGGATTCAACCTGAACAACCGATGCGATAAATTTCCGAGCATTTACCCATCTCGGCGTAACTCCCCCTGAATGACTAGTTTAGGATCTCGGGATCCACTGGTCATCTGCCTGGGTTACGCTCCTCTTCCTTTTCAACCATTATCCTATGGCTGAAAGCTATATTTAAGTGACCTCAAAGCGTACCTTAAGGTTACTAGGGTATCCATTGAACGTTGTTGCATTAGAAAAGTCAATCATTGAAAACGTTATATGAAGAAATTTTTAAACTTGATTTGTAGACAATAAAAATTAAAACTGTATACAAAGTTCACAGTTTTGTTTGCTGCCGATGAGGGGGCCATCAGAGCGTGATAATTTATCTTATATAGCACACTAATTTCGCCGATGTTATTTTGCTAGGCCACCCAAAAGCTGAAGTAAATGCATCACCGAGCGAATGATAAATATGGAATACACCATTAAGGATTATTATGACAATTCAGCGCTTTTTCCCACCTCGCCGTATTTTGATGGGCCCAGGTCCTTCTGATATTTCATCGGATGTTTTGCAAGCTTTAAGTCGTCCTACTGTCGGCCACTTAGATCCACTGTTTATCGGTATGATGGATGAAGTAAAAACACTCCTGAAATATGCTTTTCAAACCGAAAATGATTTTACTATTCCGGTTTCAGCGCCCGGTAGTGCTGGTATGGAAGCGTGCTTTGTTAATCTTATCGAACCCGGTGATAAAGTGATGATTTGCCGTAATGGTGTGTTTGGCGAACGTATGCGTGAAAATGCGATTCGTAGTGGGGCAGAAGTGGTACTGGTGGATGATGAATGGGGCAAACCAGTTAGTGTCGATAAAGTAGCAGCCGCTTTTGCGGAAAACTCAGATGTTAAAATTCTGGCTTTTGTTCATGCTGAAACATCAACCGGTGCATTAAGTGATGCACAAGCACTATCGAAAATCGCTAAACAATATGATGCATTGACGATTGTTGATGCAGTAACGTCACTTGGTGGTGTACCACTTAAAGTTGATGAGTGGCAGTTAGATGCGGTGTATTCAGGTAGTCAAAAATGCCTATCGTGTGTACCAGGTTTATCGCCAGTAACTTTTTCACCTAAAGCGATTGCTAAGATCCAAGCGAGAACGACACCGGTTCAAAGTTGGTTTTTAGATCAAAGTCTAGTACTTGGTTATTGGAGTGGCGAAGGTAAACGTAGTTATCACCATACAGCGCCAGTGAATAGTTTATATGCATTACATGAAGCTTTGCTTGGCTTGTATAACGAAGGGCTAGAAAATGCCTGGCAACGTCATGCTGATATGCATCAGAAACTAAAACAAGGTCTTGAAGAGTTAGGCTTTAAGTATGTGGTTGATGAAGAGTGTCGTTTGCCGCAATTGAATTCTGTCTATCTACCTGAAGGTGTCGATGATGCCAAAACTCGTCAACATTTACTTGAAGAATATAACCTTGAAGTCGGCGGAGGTTTAGGAGCATTAGCAGGTAAGGTATGGCGTATCGGCTTGATGGGATATAGTGCCAAAAATGAAAATGTTGCGTTATGTTTGAAGGCGTTACAAGAGACTATAGGGAAATGAGAATAGGGGGGCTAGGTTGCTCGTCCCTAGTTTCTAGGAAGAGCTTTTTCATTGTTCGGGCGCTTTTCTGTTAGTTTCACAAGAGAGGTAAATTTAACAACGTCATTCCAAAAGTGAGGAACGAACTGTTTGGAATCTCCTAATGGTACTTGGAGATCCTGAACTGCGCTCCTACGTCGCTTTTCAGGATGACAATTTTTCCTATCAACTAATAGACTTGGACAACGAGCGAAGGGAAATACTTCGTTCATTGTCCATTTTTATATTGTATGGGCTTCAGAGTGTTTCTCTAGGAACTAGAAACCTATTGTGCTTTAGCCTCTGATGCTGCCTCTGCCTTTGAAACTCTTTCTTCCGGCGGAATATAACGAATCTTCGAAAAATCTTGTGCGGGGAATAAGAAACTTGCTTCCTTGCGGATTTCTTCCGCTTTTCTGTTATCGCCAATCCCTTGGTAGGCTACGATTAATTTTGAATAAAAAGCAGCTCTTGGTTTGCGCTTGATGACTTGAGTTGCCCAATCAATATAAGGTTGAATGTATTCTGGATTATCAAGATGCAAACCAATGTTGAGTTGGGTGCTGTAAACGTCCCAATCAAACCTATCTTTCCAAACACTAGGGTTGGTCACTTGGTTTAATAAATCTGGATTAATTGGTCTGGTATATTCAAACCGACTGAGAACATAGTTTGTATGCAGTGCGGTGAGCATAAAAAATGCAGTAATGATCGGGATGATTAATGAAAATACACTCAATAAACTTTTTGTTATTTTGCTAAAACTCACCACCTTATATTGAGAGGTTAACTGATCGACCCAGTAGATGAGTATTACAAAGATGATCCAATGGACCGCAGAGTGATAAAACGGATATTCAAGTTGGGTATGTAATACGATTGGGAAAAATAAAGCGATTAATGCCAAACGAGTTCCAGATTGTGACTTGCGCACTTTACGAAATACCATCAAGGCAGCCATCAACAAACCAAGTACCGATATGATGCCACCTTCTACTGCCCAATATAAAATCTCATTATGTGGGTGATCCATCGAAGGCAATCCTGGATGGTAGTCAGGATTTAGCTGATATTGTCTTGCTGTATAGACCATATAAGCTGATTCAAATTGCCCATAGCCATATCCAGTGAGTGGTTGTTCTATCACCATATCTAAGGTTTGCGGAAAGGTATAACGGCGTGGGCTTTCTAAATTAGACTTTTTAGCAATTAACTCATTACCACCATTCGCTGTTGCGAGGGTATAGCCACCTGCCAAACCTACAATGATCGAAATTAGCCATAATGACATCATTCGTTTTGGTAAGAATTTAGCTAAATATGGGATCAGAAGTACGGTAGAGATTGTTGCCCCTAACCAGCCAGTACGTGAGGCAAGCACCCATAATAATGGAATGGTGATGATTGGCATAAACAGCAATAAGCCGGAAAATACTTTGTGCAGTTGGACATTCGTCTGTTTTTGTCTCGCCAATAAGTAAGAGCTAATAGCTAATCCGGTGGCTAAAAAGCTCGCGGTAACATTAGGTTGTTGAAATATCGCAAACGGACGATTTTGTTCGGTGTTGTAACCAAATGAATTGCCAGGTTCTAAAAATAAGTATTGAAAGTAACTGTAGGCTGCTTCGATACAGACTGCGCCAACAATGAGGAGTAATAGTGTCTGCTTTTGTTTAATTGAGAGAGGATATTGGTGCAGAATCAGTAGCAGCAACCAACCTGCCCACAATCCGATCAAACGTAACATGGCATCTTGAACGTTGGCAGTCGAATAGAAAATTGGCAGGGTTAAAATAATGCAAGCAATAAACATTACTATAGTGAGACTGGTGATGCGTAATACCCGCTGATTGGCCATCGCATACAAGCCAATCCCAAAACTAACACTTAATGCTAACCAGGTCGCGGAATTAAAAGATAAGGCTAATCCTGCACCACCTGGATTCGGTTGGAAAAAGTGCATGGCGAGTAAGAACACCACTCCTAGCGACCAAAGAAATGGTTTAGCTAAGATGTTAGGTTCAGGCATTTCTTCTAGTTTTGTGCCTTGGATATGTAACGTTGCCATGTACAGTACAGCCTCTAGATGTTTGATTTGCCTATAAGGCGGCTATATTAGCATTGTTTGTATGAAAAAAATGGTGAAAAGTAACTGGAATTATGGGGCCGAGTTCTAGTTTTCCGGGTTAGGAAAGGAGGGCGGATCTGGGCCCTAGTTCCTAGTCTCTAGAGGAGGATGCTAAGTATTTACAGCAATAAATAGACATCTTCACTTGCTTTAAAATAGTAGGTATTGAAAGTTGCCTACTAGAAACTAGAAACTAGAAACTAGAAACTAGAAACTAGAAACTAGAAACTAGAAACTAGAAACTAGAAACTAGAAACTTACTTCAATAACGGCTTAAGAAAATGCGCAGTATGCGATCCTTTAACTTTAACCACTTGCTCTGGTGTGCCTGCTGCGATGATTTCACCGCCACCACTACCACCTTCAGGACCTAGATCGATAATCCAATCGGCAGTTTTAATCACATCGAGGTTATGCTCAATGACTACTACGGTATTGCCGTGATCTCGCAGGCGATGTAAAACATTTAATAGCTGTTGAATATCGTGAAAATGCAGCCCAGTTGTAGGCTCATCCAATATATATAAGGTTTTACCTGTGTCGCGTTTTGACAGCTCTTTAGCCAATTTAACACGTTGAGCTTCACCGCCAGATAAGGTGGTTGCTGCTTGACCTAATCGGATATAAGACAGGCCTACATCAATCAGGGTTTTTAGTTTTCTTGCTATGACAGGAACGGGTTCAAAGAAAGTGTGAGCATCTTCAACCGTCATTTCCAGTACTTCATCAATACTCTTACCTTTGTAACGCACATCTAACGTTTCACGGTTATAGCGCTTACCTTTACAGGCATCACAAGGCACATATACATCAGGTAGGAAATGCATCTCGACTTTGATGACGCCATCACCTTGACAGGCTTCACAGCGGCCACCACGTACGTTAAAGCTAAATCGTCCCGGTTTATAGCCGCGAGAGCGAGACTCTGGCGTGCCGGCAAATAGTTCACGGATCGGGGTGAAAATGCCAGTGTAGGTGGCAGGGTTTGATCGCGGCGTTCGACCAATTGGGCTTTGGTTGATATCGATGACTTTATCAAAGTGCTCTAGCCCAGTGATTTTTTTGTAAGGTGCTGCCTCAGCTGTCGTCGCACCATTTAAGCGGGCGTGAGCGATTTTGAAGAAAGTATCATTGATTAGAGTCGATTTACCCGAACCAGAAACGCCAGTAACACAACTTAATAAACCAACTGGAATAGATAGGTTAACATTTTGTAGGTTATTACCGGTCGCGCCAAGCAATTCAACCGTTTTCTTCTTATCGATTGGAGTACGCTTTTTAGGTACTTCAATTTGTTTAACGCCACTTAAGTATTGGCCGGTAAGAGAATTGGGATTTTCAAGAATATCTTGCATTGTCCCTTCGGCAATTACATTACCCCCATGGACACCAGCACCTGGGCCTATATCAATGACGTGATCGGCTGCGCGAATGGCGTCTTCATCATGCTCGACAACGATAACCGTGTTACCTAAGTCACGTAGATGAATTAAAGTTTTCAGTAGGCGCTCGTTATCTCTTTGATGTAAGCCAATCGATGGTTCATCTAGTACGTACATTACGCCGACTAAGCCGGCACCAATTTGACTGGCGAGACGAATACGTTGAGCTTCACCGCCAGAAAGAGTTTCAGCACTACGCGATAAATTGAGGTAATTTAAGCCAACATTAATCAGGAAATTTAATCGGTCATTGATTTCCTTTAAGATCTTTTCAGCGATCTGAGCACGTTGTCCTGTGAGTTTTAACGACTCAAAAAATTGCAGCGCACCATAAATACTCATTTCGACTACTTGAGGTAGTGCAGTATTATCAATAAATACATGGCGAGCTTCGGTTTTTAGGCGCGCGCCTCCGCAGCTAGAACATGACTTATTAGAGATATATTTAGATAGCTCTTCGCGTACCGAGTTTGATTCAGTTTCATGATAACGACGATTTAGATTATTTAAGATCCCCTCAAAAGCGTGTCGTTTAACTCGAGTATCACCGCGATCATTAACGTATTTAAATTCGATTTCTTCCTTTTTCGATCCATGTAGTACTACATCACGGACTTTTTTGGGCAGTTTATTAAACGGTTGTTGTAAGTCAAAACCGTAATGTTCTGACAATGCTGTTAGCATATGGAAGTAATAGAAGTTCTTTTTATCCCAACCACGGATCGCACCATTAGCAAGGCTTAGATTTTCATCTTGAATCACGCGTTCTGCATCAAAGTACTGCTGCACCCCCAGTCCATCACAGGTTTCACAAGCGCCAGCTGGGTTGTTAAAGGAAAACAGGCGCGGTTCTAACTCACGCATGCTATAGCCACAGTGAGAGCAGGCAAAGTTGGCAGAGAATATAATATCTTCTTGCTGTGAGTCGTCCATCCAAGTAATGGTGGCAGTTCCGCCAGATAGCTCCAGTGCCGTTTCAAAAGATTCAGCTAAACGCTGTTGCAGGCCATCACGTACTTTAAAGCGATCTACTACCACTTCAATGGTGTGTTTCTTATGTAACTCAAGGGTAGGTGGATCGGAAAGATCGCAGGTCTCCCCATCAATGCGTGCGCGGATGAAACCTTGAGCGGCTAAGTTTTGCAGTGTTTTTACATGCTCACCTTTTCGTTCTTTGATGATAGGCGCTAACAGCATCAGCTTACTGTTTTCTGGTAGCTCTAATACCTTATCGACCATTTGTGAAATAGTTTGTGCCGCTAATGGGGTGTTGTGATCAGGGCAACGTGGCTCACCAACACGTGCGTACAATAGACGTAAATAATCGTAGATTTCAGTGATGGTTCCGACCGTTGAACGAGGGTTATGCGAGGTGGATTTTTGCTCAATTGAAATAGCAGGAGACAAGCCTTCGATATGATCCACATCCGGCTTTTCCATTAAAGATAAAAATTGACGAGCATAAGCAGAAAGCGATTCAACATAGCGGCGTTGACCTTCAGCATACAAGGTATCAAAAGCTAATGAAGACTTACCTGAACCCGACAAGCCTGTGATGACGATAAGTTTGTCACGTGGCATGGTGAGGTTGATATTTTTCAGGTTATGGGTGCGGGCTCCGCGAACTTCAATTGTTTCCATGCTTCACGCTCTCATAAATGATAGAAGTGATACCAATCTGTATCTTGGTTGAATATTGAGTAGGAGATAAGTATTACATAGGTTAAGAAAAGTGGAAATAGTTAGCTGTATAAAAATACAGTTGTAGCGATTAATAAGAGATAAAAAAAGGCCATAATAGTAATCTATTACGGCCTAGGAGAGCTTACGACTTAAGACGGTGACGGGTTACTTCTTACTCGTCTTAGTATCTTGATCTTTTAGATACATATTTTCGTAGCAGTAGTTAGTGGCTTCGATGTAGCCTTCAACGCTACCACAATCAAAACGCTTACCTTTAAATTTATAAGCCAAAACACAACCTGATTTCGCTTGCTTGAGTAGGGCGTCAGTAATTTGGATTTCACCACCTTTGCCAGGTTCAGTTTGTTCAATTAACTCAAAAATATCCGGAGTCATGATGTAACGACCAATAATCGCAAGGTTACTTGGTTCTGTGCCTGGCTCTGGTTTTTCCACCATGTCGTCCACACGATAAAGATCGTCTTTGATCATCTCACCGGCAATGACACCATATTTGTACACTTCATCTTTTGGTACTTCTTGTACCGCAACAATCGTGCAGCGAAATTGCTTATAAAGTGCGACCATTTGCGATAAAACGCCTTGATCTGGGTTTACACATAAGTCATCCGCAAGTACCACTGCAAATGGTTCGTCACCGACTAATTCACGGCCTGTTAAAATGGCATGACCTAAACCTTTCATTTCACGTTGGCGAATATAAGTAAAGTTAGCGCTGTCGATGATGTTGCGGATATCAACTAATAATTCTTCTTTGTTTGTCCCGCTAATTTGGTGCTCTAATTCATAGTTTTTATCAAAATGGTCAGTTAATGAGTGCTTACCACGACCGGTAACGATACACATGCCATTCATACCAGCTTGGATAGCTTCTTCAACGCCGTATTCAATTAACGGCTTATTAACGACAGGCATCATTTCTTTTGGCATAGATTTAGTTGCTGGTAAAAAACGAGTGCCATAGCCAGCCGCAGGGAATAGACATTTTTTGATCATGAGCGAGACCTTGTATAAATAGGAGATATCTGTGCGATAAAATAGCATTTTTTTCATTAGAAACACAAATATACCCAAGTAATCTCAAAATGCGAGTTTCAGCAAGAATAAAACAAGTTTTAGGTAAGGCAAATTGAATACGATCATAGTTATTCTATCTCTATTTAATTTAACGCAGCATAAAGCTTGTTTTAACTTGCCCATCGGGAGCTTCATCCAAGCCCTTAGCCTGTGTCAGATTTACTTGAAAGGTGCTTACATTCCGCATAAATCCTCCTTGTCTAAAGACTTGGATGATAGCTCTGAATTCTGCATCTTGAGGTCACTTGGGTATATAGTAAAGAACATGGCGGTTAAGAGTGGCATCTTCGTGATTACTTGAAATTAACCTTCAGATAAATAAAGCTGAGCCCAGTTGATGGCTTGCCTACGATTGCTCACATTAAGCTTTCTAAATATTCGATATAAATGAGACTTAATCGTATGCTCACTGACGAATAATGAGTCTGCAATATCTAGATTCGATTGGCCTATTTGTAGGTGGGTCAATATCTCTAATTCTCGACGGGTTAGTGATAACTTAGCCTTTACAGTTGGATTAGCTTGCTGGTGGTTAATCGCTTGCCAATGTTTAAATAATTTTATTAACAGTGATTTAGGAAGGCAGTTATGCCCTGCGAGCATTTTTATTAACTCGTCGCAAAACTGCTCATTGGGCGTTGAGTGATAAAAATAACCTGCCAAGTTATACCATTGAGAGACTAAGACTAAATTTGCTTTTTCAGGAGCGAAGATAAGAGCGCTTGCTTGAGCTTTTTTTAAAATAGGGAGTGTTTGTAATTCAAATAATTCTTCTTCGGTAAAGCGAGCATCAACAAGCAAAACGTAAGGTTCTTGTTGAGGTGAAATTTTATCCGCTTCATCGTAATTGATAAGCTTTAATTGAATATCAACCAGTGTGTTGATTATTGAGATAAAAGTGTCATTGGCTTCAATTAGTGGCGATAACAAATACACAGAGGTTTCTTGATTTTGGCAAGTCATGTCAACAGACCTTGGTTGATATTTTGAATATCGCGACTGTATGAAACATACAGCTTGAATAGTATAAACTTGTGCTGATTTTTTATACGATTCTTGGTTTTGAGAAGAGATTCACTGTATTCAATAATTTATGATGAATGCTTTGGAAGTTACTATGCTAAGTAGTGACTTTTGCTGTTGGTTATAGTGAACATGAAGGCGAATCTCAAAGTGATTTGAGGCGATATTATTATACCGTTAGCTGTATAAATCGTGATATGATCGACAGCTATTTTTGAAATGTATTAAGACGGAGCAGAACATGGCTAGCCGCGGAATAAATAAAGTAATTTTAGTCGGAAATCTAGGTAACGACCCAGAGATTCGTTATCTACCAAGCGGTGGTGCGGTTGCAAACATTACCATTGCTACTTCTGAAACATGGAGAGATAAAGCGACAGGCGAACAACGTGAAAAAACTGAATGGCACCGTGTTGCTTTGTTTGGCAAGTTAGCGGAAGTGGCAGGTGAGTACCTACGTAAAGGTTCTCAAGTATACGTTGAAGGTCAATTGCAAACACGTAAATGGCAAGACCAGAGCGGTCAAGACCGTTACACGACCGAAGTGGTTGTACAAGGCTTTAATGGTGTAATGCAAATGCTAGGTGGCCGTTCTCAAGGTGGACAAGCACCAGCAGCAGGAGGCAATCAAGGTAACTGGGGGCAGCCTCAGCAACCACAAGCACAACAATCTGCGCCGCGTGCACCTCAACAACAAGCACCACAGCAACAGGCTCCACAATATAATGAGCCACCAATGGATTTTGATGACGATATTCCATTTTAATGTCAGTGTACTTAACTGAATAAAAATGTTCGTCATCGCACGATTTGATAAAAAGCCGCGTCTTAAATGCGGCTTTTTTGTTATTATAACAAATAGATATACCCAAGTGACTTCAAGATGCAGAATTCAGAGCTATCATCCAAGTCTTTAAACAAGAAAGATTCGTACAGGAATGTAATCACCTTTTAAACGAATCTGACGCAGTGTAAAGGCTTGGATGAAGCTCCCGAAGGGCAAGTTAAAACAAGCTTTATGCTGCGTTAAATTAAATAGAGATAGAATAACTATGATCATATTCAATTTGCCTTGCCTAAAACTTGTTTTAATCTTGCTGAAACTCGCATTTTGAAGTTACTTGGATATATACCCCAATGAATTCTGCATCTTGAACTTACTTGGGTATAGTACTAATAGATTTCACTCGATATGGAACTTCGACTTAAATGAAACCTACTCCAACATTAAAACTGAGTACCCGCTTGGTTGCTTTTGTCACCATGATTGTTGTGAGTGCCATGTTCATATTATTCGTGGGAGGAGTGTTTACCTTTAAAAAAATGGGTGGACAATATGTCGATCAAAACTTGCAGCGTGTGACAACGGTTATTGATCAAGAGTTAGCTACACCACAAGATTTTGATGCTATGCGTCATTGGTTACCCAAATTATTACAAACCAGTAATGTTGGACAGTTGCAAATCACCTCACCAGCTGGTGTCATTTATACCTTCAAAAATAAATCTCTGCTGCAACAAGATGAGTTGTTGCTGTATAAAAAAACGTACCCGCTTGAGCGAAATCCAGATTATTTTGCTGAATTCCAAGTGGTGCCGCCTTATGCCAATAATAGTTATTCTTTTGAAGCATTCTTTTCGCTAACACTAGCAGTTATTTTAGTGATGTTTTGTTTATTGAAGGGGTTGCAATGGTTAAGGGAGCAACTATATGGATCTGAACTACTTGAAGAACGCGGTCGAATGATTTTAGCAGGGCGAGTAGAGCAGTATATAAAAGGCGATGAAAGAGAGTTTCCATATTCAGCTAGCCAAGCTTTAACTCAATTAATTGAAGAGTTAAATGATGCCAGACAAGAGCGCAGCCGTTTTGATACCTTCATTCGCACCCATACATTCTTGGATAAACTAACCGGTGCAGCTAATCGAGTGTTATTCGATAGCCGTTTGACCTCTGCATTGCAAGAAACTGGTGCAGGAGGTGGCGTTCTGGCCGTTGAAATTAATGGTTGGGATGAGTTTGTTGAAACCTCCGAAAAAGCTGAATATGAATCGTTTTTGGTTGCTGTTGGTCATGTATTGATGAATTTAACTCAAAAATATCCGAATTCAGTATTTGCTCGTTACTACAGCGGCCAATTTACTTTATTAATCCCTCATCAGTCAGAAAAAGAAATCTCTATCCTAGCAAGTCAGTGTATGAATCAGCTTAAAAAACTCGATATTCCAAGTGATTTAGATAGTGAAAACTGGTGTCACATCGGTGCAACAATGTTCTCAGAAGGAGAGCGTCGCGGTAAGATCATTGATGAAGCTGAAACGGCAATAAAAAGTGCCCGACTAGAAGGGGTTAATGGTTGGGCTAAGTTCAAAAAATATAAGCATCAACCTGTAGAATACCGTGGTGGAGTTCGTTGGCGAAACCTATTTGATTTGTCTTTAAGTCCAAATAAGCTATTTATTTATGAACAGCCTTGTTATCTAATAGAAAATGATAACTCTAAAATGATAGAACACCATCAATTATTCACTAGAATTCAAGATGAGAAAGGCGACATAATTAAAGCTTCTCGTTTCTTAACTGCAATTGAACAAGTTGGTTACGAGAGGATTTTGGATCAAGCAATACTTAAAACGGTATTTAATCAGCTGAAAAATGAATGGTTAGAGAATCGCTATGCGGTAAATTTATTTACTGTGCCATTTAAGAGAAAAGATTATCGTCGCTGGTTAAGAGACGAATTGCTGCAAATACCGACGGAAACAAGGCATCGATTAAGTTTTTCCTTTATTGAACGAAATTTAGTGACGGATCTTGATGTCATGCGCCCAGTTTTAAAGATGCTTTCAGGCTTGGGCTGCCAAATAATAGTGAACCAAGTTGGCAGAACAATCGTCAGCACTCACTATATAAAAACACTGCCGATTAGTTATTTAAAATTGCACCGTAGCTTGGTAAAACAAATAGATAGAAGAAGTGAGAATCAACTATTTATTCGTAGCATACTAGGTTCTTGTATTGACAGTAACACCAAAGTTATTGCAGTAGGCGTGGAAACTGAAAATGAATGGTCTGTCTTATCTCAATTAGGGTTAGACGGTGCTCAAGGGCGCTTCTTCGCAACTGAACAGCAATTACTGCCAAATATGGAAACAACACGCGTGATTAAGCCGGGTCGTAGAAACCGTTGGCGTAAATAGAGGGATTTAAACAATCTATGAGTCTTCACTCAATACTCCAGAACTTTATGAATAGAGGGCCAGAGGTATCAACACTTAGCATTGTCATGCTGAGTGACGGTATTTACTTGTCTAAAGTTGATCCAGAGTCTGGTCTGGAAGTTGCTTCTTTTCATGAGTTAACGGATAACAATTGGGATTTTGTTTTAAGCTCGGCACTAAAAGAGCATCAATGCCAAAACTTGAATGCTACCGTGACATTAGGTTCTCATTTATACCAAAGCTATCAAATTGATAAGCCGGCTATTCCTAAAGAAGAATGGCCGGTTGCGTTGCCTTTCTTATTGAAAGATCTCATTACAGAACGCGTTAATGAGATTGTAGCGGATGGAATTGAGCTTGCTGATAGCAATAAAATACAAGCTTATGTTGTTAGTAAGCGTTTTGTTGAGCAACTAAAGCAAGCACTTACTCACCGTAGTGTTAAATTATTAAATATCGCACCTGAAGATGAAGTGTGGGCGCACACACGTCCTGAGGTGCCAGCTTTCATTTTACTACATCGTTCACAAAACAGTGATTTTAGAATTGGTGCCTTTGTTAATCAGAGCTCGGTCTTTCAAAGAGCAGTTCGTGGTGTGGAATCGCCAATAACCGGTGAGTTCACCAGTTCATTGCAGATTGATGCCTTAGCACTTGAATTACAGCGTTCAATGGACTACCTATCAGCACAGTTGAAACAAGTTCAGATTAATAAACTGTTTATTTGTTGTGATGATGAAAATACCGAAGAACTACGAGAAGCACTGCAAGAACGTCTGAACGTAATGGTCGAGCCGTTACTACTATCTAATGTGACGCAAAAAAGCGGTGAAGTTTTAATTTATGAAGCTTATCAGTTAGGGCAAAAGGGGGTTAATTTATATCCCGAGCACCTTAAGCCAAAGAAAGATATATTTAATCTGAATATCGTTGTCGCCAGTTGGGCTGCTATGCTTCTGATTATGATGGTGATTTATAGTATCTATAATTATAACAATCATCAGCTAGATGAGCAGATTACGATAACAAACCGTCAAGCAACTGAACTGACTAACGAAGTCGCGGCGTTGAATAAGAAGTTAGCTGCACATAAACCTTCTCCAGCAAAACTCGCTGCGGTTGAGCGTTTACGAGAAGATGTCAAAACTAAGCAAGAGTCTTTGAAAGTTATTTCAAGCTTTGATTCACAGCTCCAAGTAGGGTACTCCGGCATTATGTCTGGTCTATCATCGATTGATAGAAGCGATATCTCGCTCACCAATATTGATATCAAAAATGGCAAAATGAATATTCAAGGTTTAGCTAAATCTCCGGAAGTGATCCCAAGCTGGGTACAACAGTTTAAAAATGAAATGAACTTGGTTGGTCGTACTTTCGAAAGCTTATCGATTGGTCGTGATGAAAATAACGTAGTGATCTTCTCCTTACGTTCGAAATCAGGAGATGAAGACTAATGGATCAATTGAAACACCAATGGGCAGAATTGAGCGCTAAATTTGCCAAACTTTCTGAACGTGAAAAGTGGCTGACGACTGCTGCTGGCTGGATTGCTGTTCTATTCTTGCTATATACCTTTGTGGTAGAGCCAGCCCAAATTGATCATAACGCTAAAACTCTTCGATTAGCCTCATTAAAAGGTCAAATTGGTCAGTTGCAAGGTGATGTGGAAGTCATTAAACATAAACTTGAGCAAGATCCAGATAAAGACGTTGATAAAGAATACACGGTGCTATTAACCGAAAGTCAGGATCTGTCACTACGTTTATCTAACGTTGTTGACAGTCTTGTGACGCCGAGTGGTATGGCGGAATTGCTTGAGCAAGTGTTAGAGAAAACGCACAAACTGAAATTGGTTTCTTTAACGTCTGTATCGAGTGAGCCAATTACGCGTGATGATTCCAATGAAGACATTGGTTACTACATCCATCCGGTTAAAATTGAATTAGCAGGTAACTACTTTGATATTTTAGAGTATCTTGCGGAATTAGAGCAGATGAAAGTGAAATATTACTGGCGCAGCTTTAATTATCAGGTCATTGAATACCCGCAAGCTCAATTGCAACTAGTCGTGTATACCTTAGGAGCAAAAAAGGAGTTTATTGGTGGTTAGAACCTTTATATTAAGCCTTCTTTTGAGCGTGCCTAGTAGCGTAATGGCACAAAATAGCGATCCAACGGCTCCGCTTGATTGGATGACAGGCAAAATACCAGCCGCTAAGCCCGGACCTGTTTATTACCGAGTACCATCCCTACAAAGCATTGTTTGTAATGATGGTGGTCAATGCCGAGCAATATTAAATGATAGAATAGTGAGTAAAGGAGAGTCGGTAAGTGGTTATCGAGTGGCTGATATTAGCCGTGAATATGTCACTCTAACTCGAGGATCTAAAACATGGAATTTAGAGCTCTTTTCTCAGATAAAATATTAAGGTTTCAAGGTTAACTTATGCGTAAACTTATTTTAAGTATCATGATTGCTTCGTTAGCAGGTTGCTCTATGGGACACAGAGATCCCACCGAAATTAAGCATGCCTTGAATCAAGCTGTTAATGAGAATAATAGTAGCTCGATTGATGACTTACCTGATTCCGTTCAATCAGATCTTATGCCAGATGTTGATGGAGCTCGCTCTAGTGCTAATGCTTCAGTTAAGCGTTTTCGAGTACAAGCACAAAGCGTCAATGCCAAAACATTCTTTGCTAGCTTAGTTCAAGGCACCGATTATAGTGTGATCGTGCATCCTGATGTGACAGGCCAAATTACTTTAAACCTTTCAGATGTCACATTAGATGAAGTGCTTGATTCAGTACGTGATATTTACGGCTATGACGTAGTTAAAAGCGGTAAAGTGCTCCAAGTGTATCCAGCTGGTTTACGAACGGAAACCATTCCTGTTGATTATCTGCAATTTAAACGCCGTGGTATGTCACTGACGACTATTACGACAGGCTCTGTTACATCTGAATATGATGATGATAGTAATGATAATAACAGTTCATCGACAACCAGTAGTAGCAATTCAAATAGCGATGACTACAGCAGCGATGATGGAATGTCGACAGAAACCAATGCGACTGGCGGTACTCGTATCGAAACCACTAACAAGAGTGATTTTTGGCCACAATTACATAAAGCGCTTAAATCAATGATTGGTAATGGCAATGGTCGTAGCGTGATCGTGTCACCACAAGCTGGCGTAGTTACTGTTCGGGCTTACCCAAATGAATTACGTGAAGTTAAAGCTTTCCTGGGCGCTTCAGAGAAACGCTTGCATCGTCAAGTGGTGCTTGAAGCGAAAATCATGGAAGTGACATTAAGTGATGGTTACCAGCAAGGTATCAACTGGTCAAATCTAAGTGGCTCGATCGGTGGTACAACGATTACTGGTGGCACATCTGGTTCTGGTATCGTTCCGGGGCTTAATACTATTGGGGATCTATTAGGTGGCGGCACTAACATGGTGATCAGTGATGGTAACTTTACTGCCGTGATGAACTTTATGGCGACCCAAGGCGACCTAAACGTACTATCTAGCCCGCGTGTGACTGCCTCAAATAACCAAAAAGCAGTCATCAAAGTTGGTGAAGATAAATACTACGTAACGGGTGTTGATGGTGAGGTAGGGAGTGGTGATAACGCGAATGTGGCACAAAATGTTGACTTAACGCCATTCTTCTCGGGTATTTCATTGGATGTAACGCCACAAATCGATGACAGAGGCAATGTGATGATGCACGTTCACCCCGCGGTTATTGATGTGACGACTGATAACACCTTAATTGACCTAGGAGACCAAGGTGGGATTTTAGAGCTACCACTAGCGAAAAGTTCAATTCGTGAATCTGATACGGTGGTACGTGCTAAAGATGGTGATGTTATCGTGATCGGTGGCTTGATGAGTACCGCTACAATTGAACAAACAACGAAGGTTCCATTTCTAGGTGACGTCCCTGGATTAGGACACTTATTCCGTAACACCAATCAATTAACTAAAAAGACAGAATTGGTTATTTTACTTAAACCAACCGTGGTAGGAGTGAACACTTGGTCTCAAGAAGTTGAAAAATCTCGTGACCTACTACAAGAATGGTTCCCAGATTCTGAATAATGGTTTATCAATCTTTCTTCGGTTTGAGTCAGGCACCTTTTAGCCTGACTCCGACAACAGCACTTTTTTACGGTTTAGAGCCTCATTATGAAGCGATTCAGACTGTGCTCAGTGCTGTTGAAATGGGCGAAGGGATTGTTAAAGTGACGGGTGAAGTTGGTACAGGTAAAACTTTGGTTTGCCGGATGTTGATCAACCAGCTAAAAAGTAATGTCCATCTAATTTATTTACCAAATCCTATTCTCACCGGATATGAATTAAAACAAGCGGTTGCGCATGAGTTGTCGTTACCAAATGATGTTGATTCGGTTAATTTAGTGGATGCAATTCATCTGAAACTATTAGAGATACATCGAAGTGGTCGCACTGTAGTGGCACTGATTGATGAAGCTCAGGCATTAAGTGATGAGGCGATAGAGACACTACGTTTATTTGGTAACTTAGAAACCGAGCATCGCAAATTATTACAAATGGTGATTTTAGGGCAACCAGAGCTTGATGAACGCTTACAGCAGCATAGTTTACGTCAGTTTCGTCAACGTATTACGTTCAGTGCACAATTAAGAGCGTTAACCATGAGTGAAACCGTTGCCTATATCGAGCACCGAATGATTCAAAGTGGCGGCGAATCCGAAGTGTTTAGCCTTCACTTAAAAAAATCCATATGGAAAGCGACACAAGGCATTCCTCGAATGATTAATCAAGTGTGTCATAAATCGTTATTAATGGCTTTTATGGAACAAAAAAAACAGGTGGAGAATCACCATCTGTTTAGCGCGTTACATGACACCTTTGATGTTAGAAAACCAAAATATAAGACACCATATTTATGGGGTTGGAGTTAAACATGAGTACCATTAATAACGCTTTATCAAAATTAGCGGAGCAACAGTCAGCTCAAAATGAATCAGCGACAGTACCAAATACTGCTGGCTCTTTGGTGAGAGCTAAGGTTGCTCCGGTTAAATCATCTCGTTTGGTATGGGCAATTGGTGGCTTTACGTTAAGTCTCGGCCTTGGTGCTTGGGCGGTAAGCAGTGCGCCAAATCCAATCCAAACCTCTGTGATGGTGCAAAACGATACCCAATTAGCTCAACCTGCCACGCTGGCATCAATACCGACTATGCCTAGTAACACGAGTAAAGTGGTTGAGCCAGTATATGCGACAATATATGAAGTACCCAAAGTAGCCGTTGCACCTTCTCCCGCGCCACAAGCCGTTCAATCGACAAGTAAAACCATTGCTGTAATGAAACCTGTGACAACTAAGCCTGTAATAGCAGAGGTTAATACTCCAGCACAGTCATCTACCCCTCTGCGTTCTGTCGCTTCTGCGAAACCATCAAACGATGGCCTATTACTGGCTTCCAATAGTACACAACCTACCGTAACTCAAGAAGCTAACGAGTCTTCAATGCAAGTTCAACATGTTGAGCTGACTCATCGCCAAATGGCCGACAAAGCAATTGAACGTGCTAATAAAGCGTTAGAGTCAAATGACTTTGAGGGCGCAAGTGCAGAGTTCCAAACCGCGTTACGCTATGTTCCTGAAGATGAAAATACTCGCCGTAAGTTAGCAGCTCTGTACTATGGCAATAATCAAGTTCGTAAATCAGCGGAATTGCTCGAAGAAGGCATAAGAATTAACAAGAACAGCACTGCGCTACGTATGTCTTTAGCTGGAATTTTATTAAAAGAAGAACAGCCTGAAGCAGCATTAAGTAGCCTAGGTTATCTACCTGATGACGTGACAGATAAATACCTAGCAATGCGTGCCGCACTGGCTCAAAAATTAAAGAATAATGAATGGGCACTGCAAAGTTACCAAATGCTGTCTCAACGTGATCCTGAAAATGGCCGTTGGTGGCTTGGGCTTGGTATTCAACAAGAGCGCAGCGCACAGCTAAAAGAAGCGAAAGAGTCCTACACAAAGGCCCTAACTATGGTTGGTCTATCATCACAATCTCAAGCGTTTATTCGTGACCGTATTAATGTTCTGAAATCTTTAGAGCAAGGAGCAGACTAAGTATGGCTCAAGTTAAATTACGTAAACGTCTTGGTGACTTATTAGTTGAAGAAAACGTTATCTCGCAAGCTCAGCTTGATACTGCGCTCGGATCACAAAAATCAACAGGCCGGAAGCTTGGGGATACTTTAATTCGTTTAGGCTTTTTGACCGAGCAGAAAATGTTGGTGTTTCTTTCTCAACAACTTGCTCTGCCGTTAATCGATTTAAGCCGTGCGAATATTGATGTCCAAGCGGTGCAATTGCTGCCTGAAGTACATGCACGTCGACTTCGCGCTTTAGTCATTGGTCATAATGGTAACGCACTGCGTGTTGCTATGAGTGATCCAGCAGACCTTGCGGTACAAGAGTCGCTGTTAACTCAGTTAAGTAATTACTCATTGGAGTTTGTGGTTGCCTCTGAAAAGCAGCTATTGAGTTGCTTTGATCGTTTTTATCGTCGTACCAAAGAAATTGCCTCTTTTGCCGAACAGTTACATGCGGAACACCAAGGGAGTACAGTATTTGATCTCGCGTTTGAAGATGATGAAAGCGAAGAAGTTACCGTCGTAAAACTGATCAACTCATTGTTTGAAGATGCGATTCAAGTCGGGGCGTCAGATATTCATATCGAACCAGATTCGGATGTTCTGCGCTTACGTCAACGTATTGATGGTGTATTACATGAAACCTTGCTCAATGAAGTGAATGTGGCTTCTGCCTTAGTATTGCGTTTGAAATTAATGGCCAACATGGATATTTCAGAAAAGCGTTTACCACAAGATGGTCGCTTTAATATCCGAGTACGTGGTCAGTCGGTGGATATCCGTATTTCAACTATGCCAGTACAATTTGGCGAATCTGTGGTAATGCGTTTATTAAACCAATCTTCAGGCATTCAATCGCTTGATGAATCAGGCTTATCACCAGATCTGCTCATCCGTTTCCGACAACAGCTGCGTCGGCCACATGGTATGATTTTGGTTACCGGGCCAACTGGCTCTGGTAAAACCACCACTTTATATGGTGCGTTATCGGAACTGAACGAGCCGGGAAAAAAAATCATTACCGCCGAAGACCCGGTGGAATATCGTTTGCCTCGTGTCAACCAAGTACAAGTAAACTCTAAGATCAATCTGGAGTTCTCAACAGTGTTACGTACTTTCTTGCGTCAAGATCCCGATATCATCTTAATTGGTGAGATGCGTGACCAAGAAACGGTAGAGATAGGTTTGCGTGCAGCATTAACTGGCCACTTGGTATTGTCTACGCTGCATACTAATGATGCTGTGGATAGTGCACTGCGTATGATGGATATGGGCGCACCGGGCTACTTAGTGGCAAGTGCGGTACGTGCGGTAATGGCGCAGCGTCTTATTCGTAAAGTTTGCCTTGATTGTAGTGATGAACATGAACCAGATGCGTCTACTCAGCAATGGATCGCAACGCGTTTCCCTAATCAAGTAGGGGCCAGCTTTAAAAAAGGCACTGGCTGTCAAAACTGTAACTTAACTGGCTACCGTGGCCGTATTGGTGTGTTTGAATTATTGGAGCTTGACCAACCAATGATGGATGCATTGCGTTGTAATGATGCCGTTGGTTTTTCTGTCAAAGCTCGTCAAACTGAAGGATATAAACCCTTGCTTGCTTCAGCAATGGAATTGGCTCTGCAAGGTGTCGTTAGCTTAGATGAAGTAATGATACTTGCAGAAGGGGATTCTTCTGCTAATCAACAACCGATTCTGCTGTAAGGAATATTGAATGCCAACTTATCAATATCAAGGCAGAAACGCGCAAGGCAAGCAAGTTTCAGGACAAGTTGACGCACCAACCGAGGAGCTCGCGGCAGAATCGCTTTTTTCTCGAGGGGTTATACCAACATCAATCAGCAGAGGCGGTAAAGCAAAGAAGGAGTTTGATCTTGCCGAACTCTTTGCCATTGCCGTGCCGCTTGAAGTCTTCATCATCTTTTGTCGCCAGTTGTATAGCCTGACTAAAGCTGGTGTTCCTTTGTTGCGTGCAATGAAAGGCTTGACTCAAAATTGCACCAATAAGCAATTAAAAGAAGCACTAGAAGATGTTAGTACTGAATTAACCAATGGTCGTAGCTTTTCGGCTGCTTTACAGCTACACCCTACTGTGTTCACACCACTGTTTGTTTCACTGATCCATGTAGGTGAAAACACCGGTCGTTTGGATGAGGCATTATTACAGCTTAGCCATTATTACGAAAAAGAAGTTGAAACCAGAAAACGAATTAAAGAAGCACTACGTTATCCTAGTTTTGTAATTGGTTTTATCGGTATTGCGATGGTGATTTTGAACATCATGGTAATTCCTAAATTTGCTTCAATGTTTGAGCGTTTTGGTGTTGATTTACCCTTGCCAACACGTATGTTGATCGCCACCTCTAACTTCTTTGTTGATTATTGGGGGTTACTATTAGCCCTTTTTGTTGGTGCGATATTTGGTTTTAAATCTTGGGTAAGCCGTGCTTCTGGTCGAGAGCGGTGGGATAAGTTCAAGCTACATATGCCACTTGTGGGAAGTATTGTAAACCGTGCGCAAATGTCACGATTCTCACGAACCTTTTCCTTGATGCTTCGTGCTGGTGTACCGATTAACCAATCATTGGCATTAGCTGCCGAAGCACTAGGTAATCGGTTTTTAGAAGTTCGTTTATTGGAAATGAAAGCGGCCATTGAAGCGGGGGGGAATATTTCAACCGCTGCCGTCAACAGCGATATTTTTACCCCGTTGGTTATTCAGATGATCGCGGTAGGTGAGGAAACTGGTCGTATTGATGAGCTGCTACTTGAAGTGGCTGATTTCTACGAACGTGAAGTCGATTATGACCTGAAAACCTTAACCGCACGTATTGAACCGATTTTATTGGTCATAGTAGCAATTATGGTCCTGATTTTAGCATTGGGTATATTCTTACCGATGTGGAATATGTTGGATGTGATTAAGGGGGGATAAAGCCCCTAGATTGCGAGTTTCTAGTTTCTAGGAAAAGCAAGAGCAAAAATAAAAGCAAAAGCGCGAATCAAGCAACGAATAATGAGGTGCCCGGGAGTTGAAAAAACAACAACGATCACTCCTAGGAACTAGGAACTAGGGACCAGAAACTAGGAACTAATAGAAACCATGAGCGATACCAATAAACAACTCAAGTTTATTGAGTCGTTAGCGTTGAAGGTAAAAGTCGTGCCTTGCAGTGTGAGTATCAATTTTATAGTAGGACGAATGAATTCATGAATATTGATAATCTTATTTATAGAGTAGCGACTATGGCTATGGTTTTTTAAAACGATGAAAAAACAGTCAGGCTTTTCTCTGTTAGAATTAGTTATAGTGATAGTAGTGATTAGCTTAATCGCCATTATTGCTTTACCTAAATATTTGAATATCGTAGAAGAAGCGAAAAAAAGTAGCGTAGAAGGTGTTGCGGCTGGCTATGCAGCTGCGGTATTGTCAGCTCGATCTCAATGGGAAGTGAATCGTAGGCCGAAAAAACAATCGGGACGTTCAAATTATAATTATGTTGAATTAGATGGTTCACCATTATGGCTAACCGATAACGAAGCTTCAGGGTTAAGTGGTTATTTAAATGGTTATCCTATGTCAGTTCGAGAAGATAACTCAGAGTATACCACCACCATCACTAATGAGGGTTGTGTGTTATTAATGGAATACTTGCTGCAGAACCCACCGTTAACCCAAAGTGTGGATGTAGCGCAACAAGATAAGAGTGAGAATGTGCGTTATTTAGCAAAGGCACAATCGAACGCTTGTATTTATTTTCAGCAAGAAGGGGCAAAGCACTCCTTTACGTATGAAATGAAAACTGGTCGTGTGACCGTAAACTTACAGCCATAATTTATGGCAGTATCGTAAACTTAAAACATAGAGAGAAAGTACTATGAAAAAACAAGGCGGTTTCACCCTAATCGAATTAGTGGTTGTAATTGTAATCCTAGGTATTCTTGCTGTAACGGCGGCACCTAAATTCTTAAACCTTCAAGATGATGCAAAAGTAAGTGCGGTTAAAGGCCTTTCTGGTGGTATGAAAGGTGCGGCTGGCATCGTTTATGGTAAAGCGGCTATTCAAGGTGTAGATCGTTCAGATACAGCTGTTACAGTTTCATCTGCTGATGGTACAGAGGTCGAAACTATCTATGGTTACCCAACAGCTACAGCTGATGGTATTGAAGCTGCGGTTGATGGTTTACCTGGTGATTGGTCTAATATGACAACTGCTGCTGCATCTGTTATTTCTGGTGCAGATGCTGTTGCTTACGGATTTACTAACTTTCCATGTGTTGCTATTTATACTCAAGCAACAGATAGCGCTCCTGCAACTGTAACTATTGCTAATGTTGATGGCGAAGCTAGCGATATTCAATGTGAGCTTAATCCATCAAACTAATTTTAATTGGTTTAATAAAGCGGGGTTTATACCTCGCTTTTCTCATTTTAAATTTAAGTAGTTAAATGTTGAACTCAAAGTTGTCTTACTTCTTACTCCCAATCTCTAGGGACTAAGAACTAGGAACCAATAGCCAAAAAACTAAAAATCGAATACAGGCGCAGCCAAATGCTGAAACGTTATTCTTCACAGTGTGGTTTTACGTTAGTTGAGCTCACCATAGTTATCGTTATATTGGGAATACTTTCTGTATTTGCCGCCAGTCGCTTTCAAGGCGCATCCTCTTTTTCTCCTTATGCAGCACAAGCACAAGCAATTTCTGTTATTCGTCAAATTCAATTAGCGCGTATGCAGTCTAATACTCAAGATGGCTCAGGAAACCCACAATATCAATTACATGTCTCAACTACTTGCCTAGGCTCTCAGGCGGCTTGTAATGGTAATGAGTCATTGAGTAGCAAGGTTCAAGTTGATGGGCAAAATTTAGCTTTTACTGTTACTCCTGATTTTGGTGTCCTCCAATTTGATTTACTCGGACGCCCATTTGTTGATGGAGGATTACCAATTGGATCTTATTACACCATTACTATAAAAGCGCATGGTAATAATATTGAAAGTCCCCAAGTTTGCATTAACTCAGAAGGCTTTGTTTCTGGTGGAGATTGTGACAATGAATAATAAAAACAATCGTAATGCTCATCAGCGAGGATTCACCTTAATAGAAAGTATTGTCGCCATGGTGGTGATGGGCATTGCTATGACTATTTTATTTTCTATCTTTTTTCCGCGAGTTGAAGATTCAGGCCGCCCACAATACATTGTACGTGCATCAGCTTTAGGACAAAGCGTAATGAATACTATTTTGTCGCGTGGGTTTGATGACAATAGTGATCCAAGTGGTAGCCGAATTCGTTGTGATGATGAAGGTAATCCTGATGCAGTTGATGTTGAGATTCAAGAATGTTCATCCGCTCTTGGCCCAGAGGAAGAGACAGCAAACGCTTTTAATGACGTGGATGACTACATTGGATGTTGGTATGCCGCTGATGTGCAATGTACAGAAAGCAACTCTTACCCTTTGTCAGATTTGATCAATAATAGTAACCAATATCCACATTTTAAAGTGATGGTGGATGTCATGAATATTAATAATAATGGCACTGAGTCGTTTACTGACAGTAAACACACCATGAAAAAAGTGACATTGACGGTTTCCTCCCAAAATTACGAAAGCGTTAAATTCGTAGGTTATAAAGGAAATTACTGATCATGGCGAAGATGAAGAAACAGAGCGGCTTCACTTTAATTGAATTAATTATCACCATTGTTGCGATCGGCATTATGGTGATGGGCATTACTGGCTTTATCGAGCTTGGTACCAAAGGGTATGCCGATACCGTTGATCGACAGCAATTGCAAAACCAAGCGCGCTTTGTTGTTGAAAAACTGACTCGTGAAATACGTCATGCTGTTCCAAACAGTTTTTCTGTGACCAATAATGATACATGTTTAAGTTTTTATCCTATTGAATATTCTGGAGGTTATGCTGTTCTTGAACAAAATGACGATTCAATAAATGATCGGTTTCGTTTTGTGGTGGTAAATACCAACTCATCACCAGAAGGTACGGTACTACAAGGTAATAATATGGTGATTAATCCAGCTACACCGGAAGATTTAGAACCTACTAATAGTACACAAAGTATTGTGCTTTCTAGTGTGACTAAAAATGATGACAATATTTATTCTATTGCCTTTGATGATGATTTTAACGCCAGTAATGTTGTTGCCTCTCCTGCTAATCGATTATACATCTACAACCATAAAGTGACTTATTGCCAAGAAGGTACTCGCTTAACTCGTGAAGTGGATACTAATGGTGCTATTCAAGTGGGAGAAAACGTTGAGACCGCTTACTTTGCTGATGGTACCGGTGGGGCTGATGGCGAAAACTCACTATCACGTAGTGCTTTGATTCACTTTCAGTTACGTTTTAAACGTGGTGATGAAGTGAGTAATTATGAAAATGATGTTCAAGTGATGAATGTGCCATAGGTGAATGTATATGAATAAAATAAAGCAAGCTCATTCATCTTTAGCTTCTCAATCAGGTAGCGTTTTGATTGTTGTGATTTTTGTTGTTGTGGTTATGGGGTTATTGGCCTCAACCATGGCACGTTTAGAATGGTCAAATCAAGATACTCAAAGCCGAGAAATTATGGGTAACCGTGCATGGTTTATGGCTCACTCTGCTAATGAATGGGCGATGACACAGTTGTTTCCTTTAGGTGAAACTGGGGAAGATTTAGATAAACTTTCCAGCTATTGTACAAGCTCTTTGACTTTTCCAAATGGTTATTTTGCCAATGATGCTGAGTATCAACATTGCCAAATTGACAGCTTAACCTGTACTCCCCACATTATGACCGACTCAGGTGGAAGTGAAGTAAAATATGGTTTCTTTAAAGTCTCCGCTAAAGCTTCTTGTGGCGATGATGATGGCCTATTCAGAGTAGAGCGTGCACAAGATATTGTAGTCACGACTTTAAAATAGTTTTTAAGGTATTTTAATAGGTTCAAGGTAGGAATAGATGCGTATTTTCTTTCGCTTTATTATTTTGTTTTTGTTATCGGTTCCCGCTATCGTCTGGGCTAATAACACGGATGATTATAAAAAGTACTTCCCAGAGCCTTTACAAGGGTGGAAAGGGGTAACGAGTTCTGTGACTTTCCAATCTGGTGGTACTGTAAATGGTTGGAGTGATGAATTTATTGAAAACAACCAAGGTATATATCAACAAAATAATAATCTATATAACCCTTCTACTCCGGTTTTATTGCTAGGTTTTGATTCAAGTGATAATGAATACCAAACGGCCTGGGCGGCAGAATGCAGTCCGGGGCTAGGCTGTGGTCTTGAATCTGATTATGATAGCGCTGAATCTAAAAAAGCCCCAGCGCCACCAGAAATAACGTCTATACCTTCTCCATTACCTTCGACTAATTTAAACCTTACAGGTTATTCGATTAGCTCTAACTGTGGAGCCGACTCCCAAATGTGTCATTATGAACAAGTCGGTAATATCATTAATATATATATTGATGAAAATTTAAATTCTTTATCTGTTTCAATATATGGTAACAACCTTGGTGCAAGTCAGATTAATATTGTTTTTTCAGGGCAACTGTATATTGGTAGCATGACGTTAGCAAGTGACGGTAATTCTGAAATGATTTTTGAGTCAGACACTACCATTACTACAAAAAAGATGGTTTGGGGGAATAATGCTATAATTACCACTGAAGAAGACGTGCTTTTTAATATTATCGACTCATTTGAAACAATATCACGTCCTACTCTAACCACCACGAATCCAATTTTTTATTATGCCCCTACTGGAACAATGACTGTTTCAGCCACGAATGGCGGTGATTATCACGGGTGTATAATTGCAAAAGAAGTGACATTAAATAATAGCGTAACTATTTATGGGGCTGTTACTAGCACTAAATTTGTTGCTGATCCAAATGTGGGTATTGAAGGAACAGATCAGTGCTTAAGTGCTGACCCTCCACCACTTCCATCGTTTGATGTTTGTGAGTATTTCCCTAGTGCTATTCAAACAAACCTAGTGAGTTCTGATGGTATTGCAACAGGTAAATTGACATTGATCGATGGCGATAAGGGGAGTGCTAACCGATTATATTTAGATAACAATGCTGCTTTGTTCTTTGGCTCTAAAGACATCGAGTTCAACGCTGAACATCCGAATGGATGTGTATTTTCTAGTAATGGAACCTTTGCAGGTCAGTCGGTTGAAGATTGCAGTATTAATGCTTCTGGGGATATTTTTAGTGAGGGTGTTCCAAGCCTACCTAGTTTTGAAGCTTCTGGTAGTGATATTAAATGGAAAAAAGGTAGTGATGAATTAATTTTAGAACCTGGGAATTATAAAAAGTTAACGATTCAAGGGAATAAGGATGGTGAAACCAAAGGTGTAACTTTAAATTCTGGCGAATATTGGATAGGAGAATTAAAGTTTGAAAGTGGTGAAAATCATTACTTAAAGGTGAATGGTCAGGTTATTCTTCATTACAATAAAATAAAGGCAACGGCTCAAGGTGTATATATAAATGCAAACCCTAATAGAGCTGATCATATTAGTGATGCTCCTGATCAAATAGATTTAACCGAATATTCACCTGATGATTTAATATTACTTGGCCATGGTAGTGAATCTGGTTATGACGATAACCAATCGGATACTTATATCAATGCTCGTTGGTTCATTTCTTCTGAATCTACTACGGGTTTTAAAGTTTATAATGATGCCAAACCTACGCAGTTTATTGGGTCACTTTCTGCTGCTAATATCGAAATCAGCGATTCTTCGAGTGATAACTATATTTATGCAACCACTATTGAAGGGTGTGGTGTCGCACCGAATGCATCGCATACTCTAACCGTGACACCAACTCATCAGTTTTCTTTGTTATGTGAAGCACCTGAAATCTCTTTTACGGTTTATAACGAAGATGGTAGTGTCGCGACCGATTATGATGGAACCATTACTGCCACATTCCCTGATGATTTAACACCTGAAAACCCAGCAACAGGTTCTAAAGTGATCGATTATGTTTATACCCCAAATCAAGGAGTAGTTGTTGTCCCTGTTAAATCAAGCTTTACTAATGAATACACAGTTTATGCTGAATTGACAGAAGACTCTACGGCTAATGATGAAGGTCATATTTTATTTGGTCCGTATAAATTCTCATCGACTCCTGATCCCATTAAAGCCATTGCTGGCCATCCTACAAAGTTTGATGTTCAAGTTCTTGCTTGTAAGGATGATACCGTCACGCTTGTTGAAGGTTATAGCGGTGGCAAAGCACTGAAAATATCGGATGTGACTTTAACCAAACCTACCGTCGCACAAGGTGCTACCAATGGTGATTTACAGGTAAGTAGCGATGAAAATGGCAGTTATAGTGCTACCGATGTAACGTTAGATTTTTCTGGTGAAGCAAAAAGCACGGCTTACTTGAAATATATGCAATCTGGTTCGTTAAATTTTACGTTAACCGACCCAGATTTTGTTTGTCCAGAAGATTATGATGGATGTGAAGTAACCAATAGCGATAGCACCACAGAAAATATTGAAACCTTAACCGGGCTTATTAATGTTGATGTTCGTCCGTGGACGTTTGCTATATGTTCTCCTGATAACCAAGATATGAGTGGTGATTCAAATGGAGGCAGTGGCTTTGTTGCTGCTGGGGAAAAATTCAGCCTACGCGTAGCGCCGATTGTTTGGCAAGATAGAGGCTCGTTAACGGATGATATTGACATTTCTAGTTATTGTGATGTTGCAGTTACATCCAACTTCTTCTTAGATAACGCTCAATCAGCTACGGTCTTGATGGGGAACACTTTAGCAACACCAGTAAATGGCCGTTTAGGTTCCGGAATTCAATCTGATGATGGTTTAGAGAGAGCCTATAATGCTGAAGCAAATGATGGCGATCATTACTATAGCTATAATACTTTAGCTTGGCAGGAAGTCGGCAGTTTAAATATTAATGCTGATACTACGTCAGATTATTTAGGCATGGATATTAATCTAGGCTACCGTGAAATTGGTCGCTTCTATCCACACCATTTCAAATTGGAAAATGACAATATTTGGGATTATGCCGATGGTCATTATGAATTTGCTTATATGAATCAGCCTATTCAGATGGATTATCGAGTCAAAGCGAAAAGTGCAACGGATAGTGATACTGAAAACTATGACTATTTTGTGAATAGTTTAAAAGCGGCTTTTTCTGTAGAGGCAATAGAAAAAGAAGTGGTTTTTGGCGGTGAGATTGAGGGTGATTCTTTAAACAGCCGAATTTCTCAAGGGTCGAATCAAGTAGATAATGCTTGGGATAAAGCAACTTATGAATTTGAGAGTAATGATTTTATGTTTTTAAAGATTTTACTTGATAGTTCACCATATTTAAGCACTCCTGATGGACCATATAGTAATTCAAATAGTACTTTTGGTGTCGTTGTTGATACATCAAGTAGTGAATATACCAATGATGATCAAGTGAATTTCAATGAGAATTTTGTTTCTACGGATACTTTCACTACACCATTTGGGTTAGATAACGTAGGTGTAGCCTTTATGCACCAACCAGACTTCCGTTATGGTCGTATGGTACTAAATGCGGTGAGTGGCCCTATTGGTGGCCCTATTTCAGTACCACTTCGAATAGAGTATTGGGATGATTCAAACTTTGTTGTTAATGAAGATGATAATGGTAGTCAGTTTAAAACCGATATTTACTATGTGATGAGTAATGTCTCTGGCAGCTCAGCAACACTGACCAGTGGTAATTCGTCGTCCTTTGTGACGGTTTCGAATGGTCGTTCGAGCCAAGTAAAAGCTAAGCAAGAGACCTTGACTCGCGAGACGGTCCGTTTATTCTTAAGACAGGGGAATGATTCTGGTGGCTTTGGTAATAACCCTGAACCAAAGCAAGATGATGATCTTTATGAAACGATTGATGGCTGGAGTAATGCTGAAAATGTCGAGCAACCTTGGCTGCAATTTAATTGGCGCAATAAAGGGGATGAAGATCCTTCGACTGTCGTTAATTTTGGCGCCTATCGAGGTAATGATCGTATTATTTATCGGGGTGAGCCGAATTTAACGGGGAAGTGATAGGGGAGCGGGTCCTAGTCCCTAGGAAGAGTGGTTTCGGGGAGCGTCTTTTAGAGAAGGGAAATGTAACGTCGTTATTCCAAAAGTGAGGTACGAACTGTTTGGAATCTCCTACAGCGGTTGGAGATCCTGAACTGCGCTCCTACGTCGCTTTTCAGGATGACGGTTTTTAGCTAGCTACGAAACCGTCCGAGCACCGAGTAACGACCAGCGATCTTATTTTTCTAGAAACTAGGAACCGCTTTTGCTCTTTTTTCGAGCTACGAGCAGTGAAACTCCCGAGTATCGAGATCCGAATCCCATCTTTTTCCTGACCTTGAGTTAACTTTATGTAAGAATACCGCCTATTCTTACTCTGTGTACGGTTAATGCTTGCCGACAGTGCAAGGCATTGGTACATTTAGCACAATTTTATTTCCTTCTATCGCTCTTAGGATAACGAAGAATATGTTCAAGAAACTTCGTGGTATGTTTTCAAACGATCTTTCAATAGATTTAGGTACAGCCAACACACTTATTTATGTTAAAGGTCAAGGCATTGTTCTTGATGAGCCTTCTGTAGTCGCTATTCGTCAGGATCGTACTGGTTCTGCAAAAAGCGTAGCAGCAGTAGGTCATGAAGCTAAGCAAATGCTTGGTCGTACACCGGGTAATATTTCTGCCATTCGTCCAATGAAAGACGGTGTGATCGCTGATTTCTACGTGACAGAAAAAATGCTGCAACACTTTATTAAGCAAGTGCATGATAATAGTGTTTTAAAACCAAGCCCACGCGTATTGGTATGTGTACCTTGTGGTTCTACTCAAGTTGAACGCCGTGCAATTCGTGAGTCAGCACTGGGTGCAGGTGCTCGTGAAGTGTACTTAATCGATGAACCAATGGCAGCAGCAATTGGTGCTGGCCTTCGCGTTTCTGAGCCAACCGGCTCTATGGTTGTCGATATCGGTGGTGGTACGACGGAAGTGGCCGTGATTTCTTTGAATGGTGTGGTTTATTCATCTTCTGTTCGTATCGGTGGTGACCGTTTTGATGAAGCGATCATTAATTATGTTCGTCGTAACTACGGCAGCTTAATCGGTGAATCGACAGCTGAGAAAATCAAGCACGAAATCGGTTCAGCTTACCCTGGCGATGAAGTGATGGAAATGGAAGTTCGTGGTCGTAACCTTGCTGAAGGTGTGCCGCGTAGCTTTACATTGAACTCAAACGAAATTTTAGAAGCATTGCAAGAGCCTCTATCTGGCATCGTATCTGCCGTAATGGTTGCATTAGAACAATGTCCACCAGAGCTTGCTTCAGATATCTCTGAAAATGGTATGGTTTTGACTGGTGGTGGTGCACTACTAAAAGATCTTGATCGCCTACTCACTGAAGAAACGGGTATTCCGGTTGTGGTTGCTGATGAGCCACTAACTTGTGTTGCTCTTGGTGGCGGTAAAGCGCTTGAAATGATCGATATGCATGGTGGTGATCTATTCAGCGAAGAATAATTCCTAAGTATTTGGGAATTATCTATAAGAATAGATAGAACAATTTAACTGCATGAAATTGATATTTGGCCGCGGCCCTTCTTTACAATTGCGTTTGTTTTTCGCACTGATATTATCAGCCGGCTTAATGCTGGCTGATAGTCGTTTAGATACTTTTTCAAATATTCGATATTTACTCAATAGCTCGGTAGCGCCAATTCAATATGCGGCCAACTTACCAAGAAGTATGTTTGATGGAATGTATGAACGTTTGAATAGTATGAAAACCTTGGTTCAAACTAACAGTGCGTTAAAAAATGAAGTTCTTAGCTTAAAGAGTAATTTGTTATTACTTGAGCAATACAAAGAAGAAAATGTTCGTTTACGAGAACTACTAGGCTCTCCTTATGTGAGAGATGAGCGTAAAGTGGTGACAGAGGTGATGGCCGTTGACTCGTCACCTTATCGTCATCAGGTCGTAATCGATAAAGGCCGTACTGATGGTGTTTATGAAGGACAACCCGTCATTAACGAAAAAGGTATTGTCGGCCAAGTCATTAATGTATCGGCTCATAATAGTCGCGTATTGTTATTAACCGATAGTAATAGTTCTATTCCGGTCCAAGTTTTACGTAATGATATTCGCGTAATTGCATCGGGCAATGGCGATATCGATTCTATTAAATTAGAAAACGTACCAACCAGTACTAATATTGAAACTGGTGACTTATTAGTGACTTCTGGCTTAGCGGGACGATATCCTGAAGGTTATCCAGTGGCTTATGTCACTAGCGTTAAAAATGATAACCACCTTCCTTTTGCTGAAATTACCGCTAAACCTGTCGTTGAATTTGATCGCCTGCGTTATTTATTGTTGGTGTGGCCTGATCAAGAGCGCCAAAAGCAAGCTCAAACCATCGAATTAACTGAAGAAGAGGCGATTGGTAATGACTAATCACTTATTTAGAAGCAAGTTAATTATTTGGGTATCTTTTTTTATTGCTCTTATTCTACAAGCTGTGCCTTGGCCTGGACCGCTCGAAATGATGCGTCCAAGTTGGCTTATTCTTGTTTCTAGTTACTGGATATTAGCCTTACCACATCGTGTTAATGTTGGAACCGCTTTGATCTTAGGTCTACTTTGGGATTTGGTGATAGGTACGACGTTAGGTGTACACGGTATCGTAATGTCGATTACCGCATATCTGGTTGCACTAAACTTCCAAGTATTACGTAACATGGCATTATGGCAGCAAGGTGTAGTGATTGGAGGGTTAACGGCATTAGCTGAGTTTATAGAGTTCTTTGGTGAGTTTTTAATAAAAGATATCGACTTTAATCCTCATCTTCTATGGTCGGGTGCAGTGAATTGCATTTTATGGCCGTGGATGTTCTTACTTTTAAGAAGAGTGAGACGACATTGGCACATGCGCTAGAGTATTATAGTGACTTGAAGTTGCAGTGTGGTTAGTTGCAAATACATTCACACTACAACTTCGATAAATAACTTTCATTGGTGAGGTGGCATGTCTAATTCTTCTGATTCAAAGCATTTTAATTTTTATCTGGCTTCAGGATCACCTAGACGCAAAGAACTTCTCACTCAACTTGGCTACCAATTCAATATTGTGGTTCCTAATATTGAAGAACAGAAACAAATCAACGAATCCCCTGTCGATTATGTAAAGCGCCTTTCTCGTGAAAAAGCCCAAGCGGGTGTTAAACTTATTTCATCTATGGCAGAAGCATCAGAGCTTCCTGTTTTAGGGGCTGATACAATTGTTGTTGTCGATGATCAAGTTCTCGAAAAACCAAATGATTATGCGGATTGTTTACGCATGTTGCAGGCATTATCGGATCGACAACATCAAGTAATGACTTCTGTGACTGTCGCAACTTCTATTGAGCATCACACTAAAGTGGTGATAACTGATGTATGGTTTAAGTCTTTAACTGAACAAGAAATTGAAACTTATTGGCAAACTGGCGAACCGTGCGATAAAGCAGGTGGCTATGGCATTCAAGGTATTGGTGGCCGTTTTGTTTCCCGTATTGATGGCAGTTTTCATGCTGTAATGGGGTTACCTTTATATGAGACCGATGAGTTATTGAATCGATATATTTAAGATTTATTGCGCTATTCCATTTTTAGCGACCAAAATTTATGAGGCACAATCATGAGTGCAGAATTACTGATCAACGTCACCCCTAGTGAAACTCGAGTCGCGATGATTGAGGCTGGGTTATTACAAGAAGTCCATATTGAACGTGAGTCACGCCGTGGCATCGTAGGCAACATTTATAAAGGTAAAGTCAGCCGAGTATTGCCTGGCATGCAAGCGGCTTTTGTGGATATTGGTTTAGATAAAGCGGCCTTTTTACATGCCTCAGATATTGTTCCTCATACTGAATGTGTAGCCGAAAATGAAAAGAAACAATTCCAAGTAAGAGATATCGCAGAATTGGTTCGTCAAGGTCAAGATCTAGTTGTGCAGGTCGTTAAAGATCCACTAGGCACTAAAGGCGCTCGTCTAACCACTGACATAACTTTGCCTTCGCGTTACTTAGTATTTATGCCTGGAGCCGCTCATGTTGGCGTTTCACAGCGTATTGATGATGAATCGGAACGTAACCGCCTAAAACAAACGGTTTTGCCTTATTGTGATGAGAATGGTGGCTTTATTATCCGTACTGCTGCAGAAGGAGCGGATAGTGAAGAGCTGGCGCAAGATGCGGCTTTTCTAAAACGTTTGTGGAATAAGATCAACGAACGTCGTAGTAAATATAAGACTAAATCTATGTTGTACGGTGAGATTGGCTTGGCTCAGCGTATTTTACGTGACTTTGTCGGCACAGAGATCAGCAGAATTCAGGTCGATTCGCGTTTAGCCTATGAGACTTTGCTAGAATTTACCGGCGAGTTTGTGCCTAACTTGACCGACAAGTTAGAGCTATATCATGGTGATAAACCAATTTTTGATATGTACGACACCGAGAATGAAGTTCAACGTTCATTAGATCGTAAGGTGGAGTTAAAATCTGGTGGTTATTTGATCATTGATCAGACGGAAGCCATGACGACGGTGGATATTAATACTGGTGCATTTGTTGGTCGACGCAACCTAGAAGAGACAATCTTTAATACCAACATTGAAGCGACTCAAGCGATTGCTCGTCAACTTCGTTTACGTAACCTTGGTGGTATTATTATTATCGACTTTATCGATATGCTTGAAGATGAACACCGCCGTCGAGTGATTCAATCACTAGAGTTAGCTCTATCGAAAGATCGAGTAAAAACCAACATTAATGGCTTTACTCAGCTTGGTTTAGTTGAAATGACCCGCAAGCGTACTCGAGAAAGTATTGAACATGTTCTATGTTCTGGTTGTCCTACTTGTAAAGGTCGCGGTTCGGTGAAAACCGTTGAAACCGTCTGTTATGAAATTCTACGAGAAGTGACTCGAGTTAACCGTGCTTACGATGCTGATAAATTCGTGGTGTATGCCGCCGTTGCCGTTGCCGAAGCATTACAAGGTGAAGAGTCACATGCATTAGGTGAGCTAGAAGTATTTATCGGAAAAGAAGTTAAGATTCAAGCTGAGCCTTTGTATATTCAAGAGCAGTTTGACGTCGTGATGATGTAGCGGAGAAAAGAGTGACCTTGCCTAAGCGCCTGTGGCGGATTTTATTATGGACAGTATTAACGATAGCGGTGGTATGGGCGGTTAGCGTCACTTTACTCCGTCTGTTTCTTCCTAGTCTTGATAGTTATCGCGATGAGATTGAAGCTCAAGTATTACAATCCACAGGTGTCGAAGTTCAATTTGAATCGATCCGCGGTTACTGGGGAAATATTACCCCAGCACTAGCTTTAAAACATGTGCAAGTCTTTTTGCCGGGGGAGTCAATCCCAATAGTGACGATCGATCGAGCTGATGCTGAAATCGATTTAATCCAATCCTTAATTCACCTGCAACTTAAATTAGCGGATATTAAAATTGAAGGGCTGCGTGCCGATCTTAGTCGCTGGCCTTTAATTCCTGAAAAAGATCAAAAGACAACCTCACACTCTGAACCTTCAGATAAATCCCTGAAAAATGTGCAAAACTTATTCTTACGACAACTTGGTGAGTTTTCTCTTGTCGATTCAAGTATCCAATACCTTTCGCTCAATGGTGAAATTCGTTTAGTCGATATCGAACGTTTACGTTGGGAGAATAATGATAATCAGCACCGTGCAGAAGGGGTGGTGAGTATCGCTGGGGCGAATTTAAACAAGGTTTCTGTTATCGCTAACTTTAGTGAGCAAGGGAACTTACGTTATCTCGATGGGCAGTTTTTTGTTTCAGCAGAAAATATCCGAGTGACTCCATGGGTGCCACAATATGTTAAAGAGTCGACCACGATCGATTCAGGTAGAGTTAGCCTGAATGCATGGTTAACGCTAAAGCAAGGGGCACCAACAGATGCTTTAGTTGAGTTAAAGCCTTCACATTTAATTTGGGGTAATAAAGAGAATCGACATCAACTCGATATTGATCATGGTGTGGTCAACCTCAAGCCGAGCGATGAAGGTTGGAAGATCTTAGGTTCTAACTTTTTAATAAAGACCAACGATGGCAAATGGCCGCAATTTCAATTTGCCTTGGATTGGCAACCTGATCATCAAGCGCTGAATTTATCTCGTTTAGAGATTGAAAAATTAACTCCTTTGCTTGGTGTATTGAAAAGCCAAAATGGCTCAATGGAATGGCTTAGTAAATTACAACCCACCGGTTCTATTGAAGATATTCGTGTCAATATTCCTAAGCAAAGTGAAAAGCTGACTTATTCCGTTTCATTAAATAAAGTGGCGATGAAGCAATGGGATCTCCTACCTGGTATTAATAAGCTTTCAGCTACTGTGACGGGAGATGCTAATAACGCCTCGATTAAGGCAACATTGCAAGATGATGTGGTGCCTTATGGCGATGTATTCCAAGCGCCTCTCAATATTGAACAAAGTAAAGTCAATCTGGTATGGCAAAAGTATCAATCTGGTTGGAAACTTTGGGCGGATAAAATTGAAGTATCGAATTCAGACTTATCGGCGATTGGCGAATTTGAGCTGGATTTTCCAGATGAACAATCGCCATTCTTGTCTTTGTATGTTGAAGCTGATGCTAAAAAGGCCGGCGAAACATGGCGCTATTTACCAACTTTAGCACTGGGTCGTGATCTAACAGATTATCTGTCAGCGGCAATTCAAGGAGGGACAGCGAAAACGGCACAAATTCTTTGGTACGGCGCTTTAAACGATTTTCCCTATCTCAACCATAAAGGTATTTTTCAGGCTAAAGTGCCCTTACAAAATGCTCGTTTTAGTTTTGATACCGCATGGCCAGCAATCACAGATTTACAGCTCGACTTGTTATTTGAAAATGCCAGCATGTATTTAAATTCGGATTCTGCAACATTAATGGATGTACATGCTAGCCATATTGATGGGGTGATCCCAGATTTGTCTCCAGATGGGCATATTGAAATCAATGCCAAAGCACAAGCCGATGGAGAAGCTGTTCGTGATTATATGACTTCAACGCCATTAGTTGATTCAGTTGGCGCAGCTTTGACAGCAGTGCAAGTTTCAGGAACAGTCAATTCCGAGTTTAGTTTAAACATTCCATTTGATGGTAGTGATCCTGATGTGAGTGGTTTCGCGCAATTAAAAGATAATCCGATTGCCGTACAGACTCCATCAATTCAACTTGAAAAAGCAAACGGCAAAATTGATTTTAAAAACGATGTTGTGACAGGCTCAGGTTTAAAAGCGAATTTATTAAATCAACCTATCGCATTAGATTTTAATAGTCATACCCAAGGTCAAGGTTATGCCGTGAAGGTGGATGTTGTTGGTGACACTGATATCCCCGAACTGAAAAAACAAATTGACTCGACCTGGTTGAAGCCTTTAGCAGGTAATGCTCCATGGAATTTAGGGGTAGATTTACACTTAAGTGATATAGGCTTTACTTATCAGGTAGATGGTAATGCAGATTTAGAGTTTTTAACCAGTCAATACCCTGCGCCGCTAGGAAAGGCTCTAGGAATTAAAGGTAAAGGCCGTTTACAAGCAGCCGGTAATCAAGAGACGGTTAATGCAAGAATTACACTCCCGAATGTGAAGTATCAGGCTGATATTGATATTCACCCAAAAACGCCAGTGTTAAGTGCGACCAACTTAATTGTTGGGCGGGGAGAGTTTAAGGTTAGCCCGATTGGTGGGCATTACCTGTCGATCAATACCAATAAATTTAATGCCGATGAATGGTTTGATTTTGCCATGGATAAAGATCATGCATTAAATATTAAGCCGGCAGATGCGGATCCACTTGTTACCGATCATTCATCTAAAAGTTCACCCGCCACAAATGGTGATGACGTTAGTCTCCAGAAAACAGCAAGCATCGATATGCCGGCGATACCTGTACCAGAAGTGATTAATATTAATACAAAAACTTTGGTGCTTGGCGATTTAGATTGGCATCAAGTCAAATTAGATGCCATTCATAAGCCGCAAGATTGGCAGATTAATTTATCGAGTAGTGAAATTGTCGGTAGTGGCCATTACCGCAATAAAAAAGATTTAAGCTTAGATCTAAAGTCAGTACATATTTTTATTCCGGAGTGGGATAACAAGCCAGAAAATCAAGATGCTCAACTGATTTCAGGTAAAGCTGAAGATGAACCTTTGATCAGTGAATTTGATCGTCAATTTCATCAGTATATGCCAAACCTATCATTGAAAATTGGCGACTTATGGCTACAAGGTTATAAAGTTGGCACGGTTGATATGCAACTTCAACGTGATAAAAATAAGCTCGTGTGGAAAAACTTGGACTTTAAAACGGGTTCAAACCACTTACAGGCAAAGGGCTGGTGGGAGTTATCTGGTGAGAAGAGTCATTCTGATTTTAATTTGAGCTTAACAGGTAAGAATAACTCCGAGGTGATGGCTCGCTTTGGCATTAATTCTGGTATTCAAAAAGCATCATTTGATCTTTCTATGAGTTCTAATTGGGATGGTGCGCCATGGTCAGTGAAAACCGATACCTTAAATGGTCATTTGAAAACTGAGTTTAAAGATGGTGTGATCACCGATGTCAATGGTGCTGCTCGCTTGTTGGGTCTATTCAGCTTGGATTCGATCGTTCGTAAGATGCAGTTAGATTTTACTGGTGTGTTTGATCACGGTATGACGTTTGATTCTATTAAAGGGAGTGGTGATATCAAGCGCGGTATCTTTGTCACTAACGATCTTGAAATGGATGGTTCTGCTGGAGATTTAATGCTAAAAGGGCAAGCCGATCTTAATACTCGTTTAGTGGATGCGGAAGTCACCTTTATTCCCGACTTAACGTCGAGTGTACCTTTGGTGGCTGCTTTTGCGGTTGCCCCTCAAACTGCGGTGGCAATTTTTGCTATTACCAAAGTACTATCACCGGTTGTTGATGTATTTACCAAAGTTCAATATTCTGTGAAAGGTCCCCTGGATGCTCCGGAAGTAAAAGAAATCTCCCGTAGTCGTGGTGAATACCAGTTAGATAAATCATCTAAATAGCCCGGTAGGTCTAGATTTCACAAGGAGTGTGAATATGTCTAAAGTCGCGTTAATTCAAATGACCTCAGGTTCCGATCCCCAAGGTAATTTGGTATTTATTGAGCAACAACTACAAGCAATGAAAGGCCAGCAAGTTGATTGGGTAGTCTTGCCTGAAAATGCCATTATTTTTGGTCACCGAGAGGATTATCATCAACACGCAGAAGTTTTAGGTAAAGGAGCTCTGCAATCAGCCTTAGCGAAATTAGCCAGTGACTATGGCGTTTGGCTAGTTGTCGGATCTTTTCCTGTTCGCATCGATAATGATGTCAAAACCACTTGCTTGGTGTTTTCCTCAGAGGGAGTGCTACAAGCGGATTACGATAAGCTGCATATGTTTGATGTTGATGTTAGTGATAGTCATCAGCGTTATCGTGAATCGGAAACCTTTCTGGCTGGTGAGAGAGTTGTGGTCACGCCAACCCCCTTTGCTAACTTAGGGCTCTCCATTTGCTACGATTTGCGCTTTCCAGAATTGTTTCAACAACTAACTAGAGACGGTGCCGATGTAATTGTGGTCCCAGCTGCCTTTACTTATGTCACTGGTAGGGCTCATTGGGAGCCTTTATTGCGAGCGCGTGCCATTGAAACCCAATGTTGGATTGTCGCAGTAGGGCAAACCGGAATTCATCCCTGTGGTCGCCAAACTTGGGGACACTCAATGGTGATTAATCCGTGGGGGCAGATAGTTGAATGTTTATCCGAGACAGCAGGCTATATAACCGTTACCATTGATATCAAGATTAACCAAGACATTCGACAACGCATGCCTGTGATGCAACACGCTCGATTTGTCCGCCAATTAAAACCTAAACAATAGAGTACCTATGACACTTACTAAGGTAGAAAGCGAATTATTAGCGCCGTCGGGATTAACCGATAGTGATATTCAAAAAACATTAGCGAGCATTGCCACTCGTCATATTGATTATGCGGATATTTACTTTCAGTCTAGCTGGCATGAGTCATTAGTATTAGAAGACAGCATTATTAAAGATGGTTCGTTTAACATTGATCGTGGTGTCGGTATTCGAGCGATTGCCGGTGAGAAAACAGGTTTTGCTTATTCTGATCAAATTGATATTAATGGCCTACAACAAAGCGCGATTGCGGCACGTGGTATTGCTCAACAAGGACAAAATGCCCAAGTTAAAGCCTTTACTCGCAGTGTGACGCCGCAAACCTATCAAGCGGTTAATCCACTAGAGAGTCTCGATAAGCAACAGAAAATTGAGCTATTAAAACAAATTGATGCCTACATTCGTAGCAAAGAGCCGTTAATCCAAGAAGTGTCAGTGAGCATTAGTGGTGTGTATGAGCAAGTGCTCGTTGCAGCAACCGATGGCACTTATGCGGGCGATGTTCGTCCATTAGTACGTTTATCAATTTCTGTCTTAACTCAACGTGGTGAACGTCGTGAACGTGGTAGTGCGGGTGGCGGTGGTCGTTATGGCTATCAAGCTTTCATGCAAACAATGGAAGATGGTAAAACTCAAGCGATTCATTTTGCTGATGAAGCGATTCGTCAGGCACTGGTTAACTTAGAAGCCGATGAAGCTCCAGCAGGTACTATGCCTGTCGTATTAGGTTCTGGTTGGCCGGGTGTACTATTACATGAAGCGGTGGGGCATGGCCTAGAAGGTGACTTTAATCGTAAAGAATCATCAGTATTTTCTGGCAAGCTAGGCCAAAAGGTTACCTCAGATTTATGTACGATTGTCGATGATGGAACCTTAAAAGATCTACGTGGTTCATTGAATATCGATGATGAAGGTGTAGAAGGTCAATACAATACGCTGATTGAAAATGGTGTATTAAAAGGCTACATGCAAGATAAGCACAATGCTGGTTTAATGGGCGTATCACCAACCGGTAACGGACGCCGTGAATCTTATGCCCATTTACCTATGCCGCGTATGACCAATACCTACATGTTGCCAGGTGAGCATACTCCAGAAGAAATCATTTCAACTATTAAAAAAGGACTTTATGCACCTAACTTTGGTGGTGGCCAAGTTGATATCACTTCTGGCAAGTTTGTGTTCTCAGCCTCAGAAGCTTACTTAATTGAAGATGGTAAAATTACGCGACCAGTTAAAGGCGCGACATTAGTTGGCTCTGGCATTGAAGCGATGCAGCAGGTTTCAATGGTGGGTAATGACTTATCAATTGATAAAGGTGTTGGCGTATGCGGTAAAGCTGGACAAAGTGTGCCTGTAGGAGTCGGTCAACCGAGCTTGAAGTTAGATTCGATTACGGTGGGTGGGACGCAATAAGACACGAGATACGGGGACGCTACGCACGGGAGCCGAAGAGCGAAAAGCTGTTTCGAGTAGCGTGTTACGTGTAGTGAGAAAATATTTAAAGTTTGAATTAAGCACTTGCCACAAAAATAAACCGGGACTGAGCATGCTTTTACTTTTTCCCGGCTCTCGAAGCGTAGCGCACTCGCTACTCGCAACTTTCTTTTATCTTTTAAAGCTCTTTCAACGCTTTCAAGATCTGAAAAATCTCTCTCGACGCTTTAGGTGGCTTATTGCCGCCTTTTTCTTTTTGCGCTTGGCGTGCGAGCTGACGTAAGCGTTGGCGATCCGCATCTGGGTGTTGTTCCATCACTTCTTCAATTGCAGGATCGATTTCAGTAATAATACGATCACGCATTTCTTCTAGCTTGTGTAGTTCTGCTGTTGCTTGCGAATGCTTATTGCGTAGACGATCGAGTTCCGCTTGAATTGGTTCTGGATCAATTTGACGCATTAGCTTACCAATGTATTGTAATTGGCGGCGTTTTGCTTCGTTTTTAAAACGTTGTGCATTGGCAATTGCTTCACGTAGGTCATCACCTAATGGAAACTTCTCTAAGGCAGAAGGTTTTAAACCTACTAACTCTTCGCCCAATTTTTGTAGGGCTTCCATATCTTCTTTCATCTCAGTTTTACTTACCCAGATGATTTCCTCTTCTTCTTCCCAAGGTGCCTTTTGGTTTTTACGAGCCATAATCTCTACTTATTTTTTTATTGGGGGATATTGGGCTATTTTAGCAAGAATTCTGGGGAGAAAGCGAAATTCTTGTTATCCTAGGGGAAATAATAGTGAAATAAATTAGATAAGAGTGGATATGGACGCAAAACAGCAAATCGCACAGCAAAAAATTGAATTGGAAGCCGCCGTCGCCAAAGCGTTGGAGACTGCGAAAGTCAGCGCCGATGCGGTTGAAGTTGCGATCACAAAAACCACTGGTATTAGCGTAACGACTCACGCTTGTGAAGTTGAAAATGTTGAATTTAATAGTGATGGTGCGTTAGGTATTACTGTTTACCGTGGTCAATGTAAAGGTAGTGCTTCTACTTCTGATTTGAGTGATCATGCGATTCAAAAAGCCGTAGCCGCTGCATTAGATATTGCTAAGTTTACTTCTCCTGACCCTTACGCGGGACCTGCGCCAAAAGAATTAATGGTGAAAGAGATCCCTGATTTGGATCTGTTCCACCCGGATGAGCCAAACCCTGATTATGCCTCTGAAATGGCGATTCGTGCTGAGAAAGCAGCATTAGAATATAGCGATAAAATCAAGCAAAGTGATGGCGCAAGTTACGATAGCCATTACGGTATAAAAGTATACGGGAATAGCCATGGATTATTAGTGAGCAATGCATCGAGCCGTCATAGCTTGAGTTGTAGCGTGATTGGTGCAGGAAAAACGGGTGAAATGGAGCGTGATTACAGCTATACCATTGCACGCCATAAAGATGATCTATGGACGCCAGAAAGTGTAGGCTTGCAAGCGGCTAAGAAAACTATCGACCGATTAGATGCCCGCCAAGTGAAAACCGGACAATTCCCTGTTCTATTCCAGGCAGATGTCGCAACTGGTTTGCTAGGTCACCTAGTGATGGCGATCAGCGGTGGTAACCTTTACCGTAAATCGTCTTTCTTACTTGATCGTTTGGATACACAGATTTTACCGAGTTGGTTTAATGTCGCAGAAAAGCCTCATGTATTACGTGGTTTAGCTTCTGGTGCATTTGATAGTGAGGGTGTCTACACCAAAGATGCCCAAATCATTAGTGATGGCGTGCTGTCTACTTACCTGTTAACTAGTTATGCAGCACGTAAGATGGGGATGACACCTACTGGCCATGCTGGCGGTATCCATAACTGGTTTGTTCAATCAACCGGACAAGACTTTGGTCAACTGGTTAAAGACATGGGCACTGGTCTTATCGTGACGGAATTGATGGGGCAAGGCGTTAATATGGTGACCGGTGATTACTCACGTGGTGCAGCAGGGTTTTGGGTAGAAAATGGCGTTATTCAATATCCTGTTTCCGAAATCACCATTGCTGGTAACTTGAAAGATATGTTCAACAATATCTCAGCAGTCGGCACGGATGTGGAAACGCGTTCGCAAATTCAGACTGGATCGATTTTGATTGATTCGATGAAGGTTGCCGGGGAATAGATAGACAATTCTCGAGTGCTCGTTTCTCGTAGCTAGGAAAAGATGAAAGAGCGGTTCCTAGTTACGAGTTTCTGGGGAAAAAGCCGTCATCCTGAAAAGCGACGTAGGAGCGCAGTTCAGGATCTCCAACCATTATAGGAGATTCCAAATAGTTTCTTCCTCACTTTGGAATGACGGTCTAAATTGATTCTCTCGATAGACGATCAGCGTAGCGTCCAAGCAAAGAGATCCGAAACTGCTCTTCCTAGAAACTAGTCACCTTCTTTAAATCATATTCATCTTTATCATCAAGGTCGCAAGGCCTAAGAAAGCTGACAATCCAACCATATCGGTGACGGTGGTTAGTGCCATTCCACCCGCGAGTGCTGGGTCGATGTTCATTTTCTTAAGTAAGATAGGAATGCTCACACCAGCAATACCTGCAGCCAGTAAGTTGGCTAGCATAGCAACGGCCATGATAATACCGAGTACTAGGCTGCTTTTCCAAAGCACCACAATTCCGCCAATAATACAGGCCCATAGCACACCATTGAGAAAACCAATTGCGGCTTCTTTTAATAGTAATGAGCGTTGGTTGGTATTACCGATATGACCTAATGCTAAGCCGCGAATAACCAGTGCTACGGTTTGATTACCGGCAACGCCACCCATGGACGGTACGATGGTCATTAGTACGGCAACTGAGGCCATTTGTGCCAAAGTTCCTTCAAACATGTTGGATACTGAAGCAGCAGCGAGTGCAGCTAGTACATTAGCACCAAGCCAAATACTACGGCGACGTACCGATTTAACCACAGGGGCAAAGGTATCTTCATCATCATCTAGACCCGCCATACTCATCATTGAGTGCTCGGCATCTTCACGGATAACGTCGACCACGTCATCGATAGTGATACGACCGACTAGTTGACCTTCTTCATTAACCACCGGAGCTGACACCCAATTACGACGTTCAAACAAGCTGGCTACATCCGTCGCACTGGTATAAACCGAAATTGCTTCATCGGCATCTTCTATTAATTCGGTGATTGGCGTATCGATTTGCGATGTGATGAGTGAGGTTAGAGATAAATGACCAATTAACTTACTTTCACTATCAATGACATATAAAGCATCGGTAGCTTCTGGTAGCTCACCTTTCATACGTAAATAACGCAAAACAACATCAACATCAACATCACTACGAATAGTAATAACGTCGGTGTTCATTAACGCACCGGCACTGTCCTCTGAGTAAGATAAGGCAGTTTCGACACGTTCACGATCTTCAGAGTCCATTTGGTCAAGGACTTCACGTGATACATCGTCTGGCAAGCTACGCAAGACATAGGCGACATCATCGGTGTCCATACCTTCGGTGGCTTCGGCCAGTTTCTCTGGGGCCATTTTCGAGACGATGCTGTCTTTAATGTCTTCGGAAAGCTCATCAAGGATTTCACCGTAATCTTCAGGATCAGTCAGTTGCCAGAGTACGTCACGGCTTTTGTGCGGAGAGGCTTCTAAAAGATGTGCAATATCCTCAGGTTCCATGTCTTGCAGTTGGCGACGAACATGGACAAAGCGACCATCATCAATGGCTTCGCTTACTTCTTGGAGGGTTTGATGGGTGAGTTCAAACTCTAGTTGTTCAGCCATGACACGCCTCCTAAATACACCTGAATGACATCTATAATATTTGAGGTGTGAATATTAGCTTAATTTAACGGTAAATGTCATAGCTTATAGTACTTTGAGAGCGGTATTTTTGCTTTGAATGGAAGACTAGGAGGGGAGGTTAAAATTTGATGAATGGCTATTTATTCTTCTTCATCAAATTTTTGTTCGATTAATGCACATATTGCGGATAGTGCTTGTTCGGCCTGGCTACCTTCCGCGGTGATATCAATATGCTGGCCTTGTGCTGAATCAAGCAATAATAGCCCCATGACACTATCAGCGGTTACTTCACGATCATCGGCGCTGATGGTGATGACTGCATCAAAACTTTGTGCCAATTCAACCAATTTAATTGCCGCTCGAGCATGTAAGCCTAAGCGGTTTTGAATTAATACAGTTTGCTGGCACTTAGTCTGTTGTTGGCTCATGAATGATGTTTCTCTAGGCTAGTATGACGAACTTGCACTTGATGACCCAGTGCTTTGAAATGCTCGCCAAGTTGTTGGGTAATATAGACAGAGCGGTGTTTTCCGCCAGTACAACCAATCGCCACGGTGAGATAGCTGCGATTATTTTTCTCTAATAGCGGTAGCCATTTTTTGATGAAGCATTCAATGCTTGATTGCAATTCTAGGACATCTGACTCTGCACCAAGAAAATCGATGATGGGTTGATCAAGCCCAGTCAGTGGTCTTAATTCTGGCACCCAGTGAGGGTTAGGTAAAAAGCGTACATCGAAAACATAGTCGGCATCATTTGGTAAGCCATATTTAAAGCCAAATGACTCAAAGACCATGACTAATTCTTTGGAGTCTCGGCCTTGTACCCGGATTCGAACTGTCTCACTTAATTCGTGCAAAGACAGGTTACTACTATCAAGCACTAAGTCAGCTTCTTCTTTTAGATTAAGCAGTAGATCTTTCTCTAATTGGATCGCTTGCTCAAGAGAGAGTTTTTCTTTGTGCATTGAAAGAGGATGTAGGCGACGGGTTTCACTGTAACGCTTGAGTAAGGTTGATTGGTCGGCATCTAAAAATAGAACATTAACATCATACGATTGCTTAAGGTTTTGTAGTGTCGTTGAAACCGCGGTTGGATCTTGCGGTAGGTTACGAATATCAATGCTTACTGCGACGTTTTGTTTGCTACTGCGAACCGAGGCGACAAACTCATCCAGTAAATTAACGGGAAGATTATCAACACAGTAGTAGCCAAGATCTTCCAATACGCGCAGAGCAACACTTTTACCTGCGCCTGACTGGCCGCTGACTATAGTGATATGTAATGGTTTAGACTGATCCGTATTCATTCATTACCAACCATGATGTTGTATAGCTCTTGGTCGGTTTGAGCGTGACGTAATTGCTTTAAGGTCGCTTTGTCGTTAAGTTTTTCTGCCATTAATGACAACGTTTTTAGGTGAGTTTTACATTGCTCATCAGGCACAAGTAGTGCAAAGAGAATATCGACAGGGCGGCTATCAATTGCATCAAAATCGACAGGTTGCTCGCATTGTAGTAATACTGCAATGGCTTGTTCACTATCTAGCATGCGACCATGAGGGATTGCGATACCATTACCGATACCGGTGGTTCCTACTTTTTCACGAGACAACATGCACTCAAATAAGCGATTTGAATCTAGGCCACTGTGCTGCGCTGCGATTTCACTAATGATTTCGAGTGCGCGTTTTTTGCTAGTGCACTGAACTGCGGCTTTAGTGCAGTCCAGTGACAATACTTCATTTAATTGCATAGTTAATGACTACTTAGTTTCTCTTTGTGTTTATTGAGTTGTCGAGTGAGTTTATCGACTAAATCATCAATTGAGGAGTACATGTTCTCACTTTGCGAGGAAGCATGAATTTCACCTTGATTGACGTGTAGTGTCGCCTCGGCGATCTGATCTAACTTTTCAACCTTTAGTACAACATGAGTGTTATTGATATGGTCAAAGAAGCGTTCTAGCTTTTGGAATTTGGTGTTCACATATTCGGTTAACGCATCGGTTAATTCGACATGATGTCCGGTAATATTCATTTGCATAAACTTTCCTCTTTAGTTAGATACTCAAATCACTTGAGTACTGCCTATCTTAGAATCAACCGATCTTAGAGTAGGCGTTTCCGTTGACTAGAAGGTGCAATGCCGAGCGATTCACGATATTTAGCGACCGTTCGTCTTGCTACTTGTATTCCTTGTTCAACTAAAAGGGCTGCAATTTTACTATCACTTAACGGCTTCTTGATGTCTTCAGCGGCCACTAGCTTTTTAATTAAAGCGCGAATTGCGGTTGATGAACACTCACCACCCGCTTCAGTGCTGACGTGGCTTGAGAAGAAGTATTTAAGCTCAAAAATTCCTTTTGGTGTATGCATATATTTTTGTGTTGTTACACGAGAAATCGTTGATTCATGCATATCGACATCGAGTGCGATATCGTTGAGAACCATTGGTTTCATCGCTTCTTCACCATGTTCAAAGAAATCTTGTTGATGTTCAACTATACAACGAGCAACTTTGAGCAAGGTCTCGTTTCGACTCTCTAAACTTTTAATCAGCCATTTGGCTTCTTGAACATGAGTGCGTATATATTGGCTATCGTTACTATTGCCTTTGCCTAAAGCAGCGTACTGTTGATTAACTTTTAAGCGCGGTACGCTGTCGGGGTTAATAGTAACCGTCCATTTACCTCTATCTTTAAACACAGATACATCGGGTACCACATATTCGATGTCATCACCCCCGACATGATTGCCAGGTCTAGGGTCGAGTTGTTGAATCAAGGTTAAAATTTGTTTTAGCTCATCTTCTTTCAGTTTAGCTTCTTTACAGATGAGTTTGTAATCTCGGTTACCTAAGTAATCAATATAATTGTGTAACACCATTTTTGCTTCATCGAGCCAAGGGGTGTCTTTTGGGTAAATAGCGAGTTGCAGCAATAAGCATTCTTGGAGATTACGTGAGGCGATACCGAGTGGATCAAACTGTTGAATACGTTTAAGTACCGCTTCAATCTCATCGAGCTCAATCTCATCATTGCCAAGGCTTTGCTGAATATCATCTAAGCTTTCGGTGACATAGCCGTATTCATCGAGACTATCGAGAATAGCAAGAGCTATGGTGCGGTCGGTATCACTAAAAGGGGTGAGCTCTAACTGCCATTCTAGGTAATCTTGCAGTGTTTGTGTGGTTTCACCTTGATAGACGGGGAGTTCGTCGTCGCTATTAATTCCTGTACTGCCAGTGTTAGCGCTGTAAACATCTTCCCAACTAGCATCAATACTAAGCTCATCGCTAATGGTTGATTGTTCGATATGCTCGGTACTATCTGGTACTTCAAGTTCATTGTCTTGTGCACTGATCGTATCTTGTTGGGTATGTTCCACTGAGTCGGTATTGTCGTTATTTTGATGGGCGTCGTCAGTTTGTTCGGTAAATTCGTCTTCGACTTCCAATAGTGGGTTGGAATCTAGGGCTTCTTGAATTTCTTGCTGTAAATCGAGTGTTGAGAGTTGCAACAAACGTATCGCTTGCTGTAACTGAGGGGTCATGGAAAGCTGTTGACCAAACTTAAGTTGTAATGATGACTTCATGCAATACTCAGAGCCTTTTGTTCTGGAATATCCTTATTCATGGTGTCTTGAATGATGCATAACGGCGATTCCTTCGCTCACATCATCCAAGTTGGCGCTAAAGAGCTGTTATAAGCGGAATTGCTCACCTAGGTATACTTTTTTCACTTGTTCGTTATTTAGGACTTCTTCTGGAGTACCGTTGGCGATCAAGTGGCCTTGGCTCACAATATAGGCGTGCTCACATACATCTAATGTTTCACGTACGTTATGGTCGGTGATTAGTACACCTAAACCACGGTCACGTAAGTGTTCAATGATTTTTTTGATATCAATAACCGAAATAGGATCGACCCCAGCGAAAGGTTCATCCAATAAAATAAATTTCGGGTTTGCCGCTAATGCGCGAGCAATTTCAACACGGCGACGTTCACCACCGGAAAGCGCCATCCCCGCACTTTTACGAATATGTTGAATATGGAACTCATCTAATAGTTCTTCTAAACGATCTTGCTTATCCGCTTTGCTTAACTCATCACGGGTTTGTAGTACTGCCATGATGTTATCTTCGACAGACAGTTTACGAAAGATCGATGCTTCTTGAGGTAAGTAACCAATCCCCATACGAGAACGTTGGTGCATTGGCAAAATACTGATGTCGGTTTCATCAATACTGATAGTACCTTCATCACGAGATACTAAGCCAACAATCATATAGAAAGAGGTTGTTTTACCAGCCCCATTAGGCCCAAGTAAGCCGACAATTTGGCCAGATTTTACTTCTAAGCCTACATCACTGACTACTTTTCGGTTGCCATAAGTTTTAGCCAGTTTTTCTGCTTTTAGAGTCGCCATAATTATTTCTGTTCCAATTGCGCAGGTTGAATCACCGTTGATACTCGCTCGCCATCGCCACTACTTGCTTTTAAGTTTTGGCTAGAAATATGGTAAGTGATCACTTTACCTCTGATAACGCTATCGTCTTGGTGTAATTCAGCATTAGTGGTCATCACAAGTTGGTCGCTGGCAACGGTATACACCAGAGTATTTGCCTGGCCTTTTAATAGCTTACCGTCATCGGTTTTTTGTGAGAAGTGAGAGGGTTTACCAAAGCCTTGCAATTCGGTGAGTTCACCGGTTTTGGCATCACGAAAAGCGATTAACTTATCAGCAGTCAAGATAATGCTGCCTTGAGTCAGTTTCACATTACCAATAAAGGTAACCTTGTTGGTTTTCATATCCAAATCTTGGCTATCAGAGCTAATATGGATTGGTTGTTCTTGATCGCTGCTCAGTGCCCATGATGAAGCGGAAGCGAATAAGCAAAACAATACACTAAGGTATAAAGAGCTACGGTGTAATATTTTCATAGGTACCTTGAACTTGATTAAAAAGCGTAGCGAGGTTGGTATCAAAGTTACCTTTCATCGCATTGCCAATATTTGTAAATTGGGGCCCAACCATTGTAACTGTGGTGTCGGTTGAAAAATCCTTGCTATTCAAATCAATGAGCATTTCTTCTGTAGTCATATGATCAAAGCTAGCGCCTTCAATCACATTACGTGCTACCACATTATGTTGTAGCGTCAATATGTGCTCTTTTGATAACACAGCAGTATCTGAAGTAATAACCCACTCTTCTGTACTGCCCTCTCGGTAAACCACCAACTTAGGTTTATAGAAGACAGTGTGGCCATCTTGCGCAAAGTGCTCTAAAGAGTCCGAGTACATTTTATAGTTACGCAACCCATCAATATCATAAGTCGTGTTAGTGAGGTTTTTACCGGTAAACAGTGGCGCTTCTAAACTCGGTGCAATAAGTTCTACGTCATCTGCCGATTGCTCATAAAGATAATAAGCCGACCAAGATGCCACAAAAATTAATAGTAAATAAATGAGTCTAGATAAGCTCATCATATACTGAGTCCTTGATACGCTTCGAGTTCATCTCTTGCCTGTAAAATTAAATCACATACTTCACGTACCGCTCCGTGACCGCCTTTAATATGGGTGACATAATTGGCGCGTTGCACTAATAATGGATGGCCATCAGCAACAGAGACTTGTAAGCCTACTTTTTCCATCACTGGCCAATCGATCAGGTCATCCCCAATATAACCAACCTGCTGTGGTGAAACCTTTAGTTTGTTCAAAATATCTTCATAGGCGATAAGTTTGTTATCTTGGCCTTGGTAGATAAGAGTGATGCCTAAAGCTTTCATTCGGTTTTCAACGATTTGAGATTGTCTACCGGTAATGATGGCGACTTCAATCCCTGCTTGCATTAATGATTTAACGCCATAGCCATCGCGAGTGTGAAAGGTTTTGAGCTCTTCACCTTGATTTCCCATGTACACCAAGCCATCTGAAAATACGCCATCGACATCACAAATTAATAGTTTGATGTTTTTTGCTATATTCATTATAGCCGTTGGAGCTTGTCCGTATGGGGTCGGTGTCATTTGGCTCATTACATTACTCCAGCCTTTAATAAGTCATGCATATTCAGTGCACCGACTAATTTACCATCTTGGCATAGCATTAAGCCATTGATACTTTTTTCTTGCATAATATTTAACCCTTCCACAGCCAGTAGATTGGGGGTTGCAACGGTTGGGTTCTTGGTCATGACTTGGCTAATTGGCGTGGTATGTACATCAATACGTTGATCGAGTAAGCGGCGTAAATCACCATCAGTGAATATACCAAGTAGCGTCATATCGTTATCGACAATTGCTGTCATACCTAATCCTTTTTGTGACACTTCTAGTAAAGCATCACGAATCAGTGCATCTTGTCCTACCGTTGGTAGCGCTGCCCCTGAATGCATAATATCAGACAGTTTAAGTAATAATTTACGGCCTAAAGCGCCACCTGGGTGCGATAGTGCAAAGTCTTCAGCGGTGAAACCGCGTGCTTTCATTAATGCAACGGCAAAGGCATCGCCCATCACTAAAGTGGCAGTAGTACTTGATGTTGGTGCAAGATCGAGTGGGCAAGCTTCTTCTGGAACCGTGATTTGTAGGTGTACGTCAGCCAGTTTTGCCATGTTAGATTCCGGCTTACCAGTCATACCTATAATGCGAATATGACGACGTTTAAGTACTGGATAAAGCGCGAGAATTTCTGAGGATTCACCAGAGTTTGAAATCGCTAATACAATATCATCAGAGCCTATCATACCGAGATCACCATGGCTTGCTTCTCCTGGGTGAACGAAGAATGCAGGAGTACCTGTGCTGGCTAAGGTGGCGGCAATTTTGTTACCAATATGACCCGATTTACCCATACCCATTACCACGACTTTCCCTTGGTTGTTAAGCACCATATCGCAAGCCTGTTGGAACTCGTCATTAAAATACTGTGCTAGCTGTTGTAGGCCTCGCATTTCAATTGATAAAACATCTTGGGCAACAGAGCGGTAATCAAAAGAAGTTGACATCAATGTTATTCCTAGTTTGGGGAGATTGTTGCTTAACTGAACTCGTCAGTTAACGATAATTCAATAAAAAGGCGACAGTGTAGCCGCCTATTTGCTATTTCTTGTTTTAGGCACTGATATTGTAAAACAGATAACCTTGATAAGCTAAAAAGCACAGCAATAATATCCCGCCTTCAGTGCGGTTGATACTACGAGATTTACCTAAAGCCATCACAACTAAGAGTAATGATACGCCTAGCATGACCCAAAAGTCTCGGTTCATGGCATATTCACTTAATATTGATGGGTTAATTAGAGCAGGAATTCCCATTACTGCTAAAATATTAAAGATATTTGAGCCAATGATGTTACCTACAGCCATATCATCTTCGCCTTTAAAAACACCGGCAAGTGATGCAGCAAGCTCAGGTAAACTCGTACCAATGGCGATAATAGTTAAACCAATCACTAAATCACTCATACCGAAGTATTTAGCGATGATCACTGCATTATCTACTAATAAATCAGCGGCTATCGGTAATAGAATTAAACCGACTACAACCCAAAAAATAGCAATTTTATTATCAACACCTTCAGGGATTTCAGATTCCTGCTGTTCTAACAAGATATCTTTGGCCCCTTTTTCATTCTGACTAATCTTAAGCATACCCAAAATAAAGGCCGCAAATAAAGCGATCAACACAAGACCTTCAGTAAAGCCTAGGTAGTCATCCCACATTAACGCACCAGCGACTAAGGTCACGATAATCATTAAAGGGAGTTCACGGCGTAAAATAGTTGAGCTAATGGATAAAGGCTTAATCATTGCAGTAATACCTAAGATCAATGCAATGTTGGCAATGTTTGAACCCAGTACGTTACCAATCGCGGTATCGGTTTTGCCTTCCAGCGCTGCAGTGGCTGATACCATCATCTCTGGTGCAGATGAGCCCATTGCTAGAATGGTCATACCGATGACTAATGGGGAAATGCCCATGTTCTTTGCAACGGCTGCTGAGCCATAAACCAGCTTATCAGCACTCCATACTAATAGTGCAAGGCCAACAACGAGTAATACAACAGCAAGTAACATGATGATTCCTGTTTACTAAAGTGAGTTAAAAGTGACGAAATATCGAGTAGATTAAGGGACAAGCTAACTATCCTCAATATGAGGGGCGCAATTTTGACGTTTCAAGCAACAAAAAGAAAGTCTCTTGACATATTTATTAGTCATTTGGCTTCTATTTACTAACAAGAAAAAATAAAAATATTAGGTTCAATTGAATGAAAACATTGCTTTATTCTTGTTGAAACTCGCATTTTTAGGTTACTTGGGTATATGATGCGCCAATGTATTGCTTTTGTTAGTGATTATAAAGGAAAGTTATGACAGCGGAATTGGTATCGATAAAATCTCTGACGTTTCAGCGTAATCAAAGAGTGATTTTCGATGATGTGAATTTGTCGATCCCGAAAGGAAAGATCACTGCAATCATGGGGCCATCGGGTATTGGTAAAACGACATTGTTGCGTTTGATTGGTGGCCAGATTTTACCAGATCAAGGTGAGATATGGTTTGATGGCGATAATATTCCAGCTTTAAATCGTCAGCGCTTATATCAAGTTCGTAAAAAAATGAGCATGCTATTTCAATCTGGTGCTTTATTTACTGATATGAATGTATTCGATAACGTCGCTTTTCCTTTGCGAGAACATACCGAACTGAACGAATCTTTAATTGAAACCTTAGTAAAGCTCAAGTTGGAAGCGGTTGGGTTACGAGGAGCGGCGCAATTGATGCCAAGTGAGCTTTCTGGCGGTATGGCTAGGCGAGCTGCGCTAGCGAGAGCGATTGCGTTGGATCCTGATTTAATTATGTATGATGAGCCGTTTGTTGGACAAGATCCTATCACAATGGGGGTACTGGTGGAGCTGATCAAAAACCTTAACCATGCTCTTGGCGTGACTTCCATTGTGGTTTCCCATGATGTGCCAGAAGTAATGAGTATTGCCGACTACGTGTATTTATTGTCTAACGGAAAAGTGATTGCCCAAGGCTCTCCTGATGAGCTTAATCAGAGTACCGATGAGCGTGTACAACAGTTTTTAACTGGGAAAGAAGATGGCCCGGTTCCGTTCCACTTTGCTGCTTCACCCATTGAAAAGGATATATTGGGTTGTGAATAAACCAGAGCAAAACCGTGATCCCATAAAAGACAGTCACCCTATAATCAATAAGGTCGCCCGAATTGGCGCACGTACGATTGCCTTAGCGGAAGCTTGGGGAAGAGCTTCTTTGATGTTGTGGGGGGCACTTGTTGGTAAACCTCAATTGAGTAAAAATTTTCCTTTATTTATCAATCAGCTCTACAGCGTTGGTGTACAATCTCTAGCCATTATTATTGTGTCAGGCTTATTTATTGGCATGGTGTTGAGCTTGCAAGGCTACATTATATTAGTGGATTACGGTGCAGAGGGCAGCTTAGGTCAAATGGTGGCACTGTCTTTATTGCGTGAGTTAGGCCCAGTGGTGACTGCATTATTGTTTGCTGGACGAGCGGGTTCTGCTTTAACGGCTGAAATAGGTTTGATGAAAGCAACTGAGCAACTATCTAGCTTGGAGATGATGGCGATAGACCCACTGCGTCGAGTGGTTGCGCCACGTTTTTGGGCAGGAGTCGTGTCGATGCCCCTGCTTGCTATGATCTTTATGGCGGTTGGTATCTGGGGGGGACAGATTGTCGGTGTAGAGTGGAAAGGCATTGATGCTGGTAGTTATTGGTCGGCAATGCAATCTTCGGTCAGCCTTGGTTATGATATTGGTAACAGTGTCATCAAGAGTATGGTATTTGCGATAACCATTATCTGGATAGCTTTATTTAATGGCTATGATTGTATCCCTACATCAGAAGGTATTAGCCGTGCTACCACTCGAACGGTTGTACATTCTTCATTAGCCGTCTTAGGGCTAGATTTTATTCTGACTGCTTTGATGTTCGGTCATTGATTTTGAATTTATATTGGAAGTAAATCATGCAAACAAATCGTCGTTTAGAATTTATGGTAGGCAGTTTTGTATTATTGGGCGTTATTGCGATTTTAGTGATGATGTTTAAGGTGGCGAATGTCACCAGTATTGGCCCAAGTGATAGTTATACCTTAAAAGCACACTTTGATAATATTGGTAACTTGAAAGTTCGCTCTCCGGTAAAAGTTGGAGGAGTTGTGGTTGGGCAAGTTACTGATATCAGCTTGGATACTCAGAATTACATTCCAGTTGTTAGTATGTCAATTGGGCGAAAGTTTGGGGAGTATCCCGACACCTCAAGTGCGCAAATCCTGACTTCAGGTTTAATTGGCGAACAGTATATTAGCCTAGTGCCAGGCTTTGTGATGGAAGGGGTGAGCAGTACCTTGGTGGATGGTGATTTTATTGAAGATACTAAGTCTGCGTTAGTGTTAGAAGATTTAATTGGCCAATTTTTATATAGCAGCAAAGAGTCTGAATAATATACCCAGTTACTTGGGTGTCATAAGGAGTTAGCTATGTCTTGGATAAAAAAAACAGCGTTACTGTTGGCGTTTGTGGGTTTTGCTTTTAGCGCTAATGCCGCAACAGTTGATAGTAGTAATCCATATAAAATGATGCATTCGGTTGCAGAGCAAACGTTTGATCGCCTTAAAGCTGAGCAGTCAAAAGTGCAAGCGGATCCGAATTACTTAAAAACCATCGTAGAGCAAGAAATGATGCCGTACGTAAATTATCAATATACGGCACTGAAATTACTTGGCCCGAACTTACGAGGGGCAGATAAACAACAAGTCGGAGAGTTTATACAAGAATTTCGTGCTTATTTAATCACCTCTTATGCACAAGTCTTGACTCAATATACCGATCAAACGATTCAATTTGCAGTAGAAAAAACCGTAAATGATGATGTGCGTATTCTTTCTATTCCGGTTGAGATCATCGATACCAGCCGCCCAAATATTAAACTTGAGTTTACTTTATTAAAAAATACCAAGACTGGAGAGTGGAAAGCTTACGATATGGTGGCAGAAGGAATTAGTTTACTTTCAAGTAAGCAATCAGAATGGAATAGTAAAATTCGTCAGGATGGTATTCCTGCGGTCACTAAAGAGTTAGCTCAATTGGCACAAAAAGACATTGTTTTTGAAGGTAAAAAATAGTGCAGAGTTGTCATTGGCAAGAAAACGGTGAGCAGCAGGCCTCTATCATTGGCCAATTGACTCGTGATACTGTACCTGAGCTGTGGTCTCAACTACAAGCTTGGCAGACACAAATTGCGCGATATGAAGTATGCTTAAAAGAGCTCGATAGAGTGGATTCTGCAGGCATGGCAATGCTTATTCATTTATTACAGCATGCAAAAAATCAAAATTGTCATATAATGCTGACCTTTATGCCAAGTCAGCTATATACATTATTTAAACTTAGCAATATTGATGAGCTATTTGCTGAGCATATTCAAGTTACCGACGATTAAAAAATTAGAGGGTTACGTGGACATTATCCAAGTAAAACAAATATTAGATGACGCCTTGTCATTACAAGAAATTCACGTGAAAGGTGAAGGCAGCCATTACGAAGTCGTTGCGGTTGACTCATCTTTTGAAGGTATGAGCCGAGTTAAAAAACAACAATTAATTTACGCGCCGCTGATGGAATATATCCAAAGAAATGATATTCATGCCGTGTCAATTAAAGCGTATACACCCGAAGAGTGGGCGCGTGATAAAAAGCTAATGTCTTTATAGACTCAATCGCTTTTGCTTACTTTTTGTTTAAAAGAAGTAAAGAATAAAAATAAAGAAGCAAGGTTCTTATACTAATGGAAAAATTTAGAGTACACGGCTCAGGCCCACTACAAGGTGAAGTCACCATTTCAGGGGCTAAAAATGCAGCGTTACCAATTTTGTTTGCCGCTATTTTATCGGAAGGTCCGGTTGAAGTCGCAAACGTTCCTGCATTACGTGATATCGATACTTCAATTGAATTACTTAAGCGCCTTGGTGCGGAAGTTGAGCGCAACGGTGAAGTGTTAAGTGTCAATTCTGGCCCGATCCACGAATATTGTGCTCCGTATGATTTAGTAAAAACCATGCGTGCTTCCATTTGGGCATTAGGTCCATTAGTGGCTCGTTTTGGTCATGGACAAGTTTCTTTACCTGGTGGCTGTGCTATCGGTGCACGTCCGGTTGATTTACATATTCATGGTCTAGAGCAATTGGGTGCAACCATTACTCTTGAAGATGGTTACGTAAAAGCGGAAGTTGATGGTCGCTTGAAAGGCGCTCATATCGTGATGGATAAAGTGTCGGTAGGCGCAACCATTACCGTAATGAGTGCAGCAACCTTAGCTGAAGGTACAACGGTATTAGAAAACGCGGCTCGTGAACCTGAAATTGAAGACACCGCTGCATTCTTAAATGCCATTGGTGCAAAAATTACTGGCGCAGGTACAGGTACTATTACAATTGAAGGCGTTGAACGTCTTGCTGGTGGTAAACACTCAGTTGTCGCTGACCGTATTGAAACTGGTACGTTCTTAGTTGCGGCTGCCGTTTCTGGTGGCAAAGTAGTATGCCGTAATACTAAAGCTTCTTTACTTGAAGCTGTTTTAGCTAAGCTTGAAGAAGCAGGTGCGAAAGTAGAGTCCGGTGAAGATTGGATCAGCTTAGATATGACTGGTCGCAAATTAAAAGCGGTAACGATACGTACAGCGCCACATCCTGGTTTCCCAACGGATATGCAAGCGCAGTTTACTTTGCTGAATATGATGGCGAAAGGCGGCGGCGTGATCACAGAAACTATTTTTGAAAACCGCTTTATGCATGTACCAGAATTAATGCGTATGGGCGCTAAAGCTGAGATTGAAGGTAATACCGTTATTTGTGGTGATACTGAAAGCTTAACGGGTGCTCAAGTGATGGCAACCGATCTTCGTGCTTCTGCAAGCCTTGTTATTGCTGGTTGTATCGCTAAAGGTGAAACCATTGTTGATCGTATTTACCATATCGACCGTGGCTATGACCGTATTGAAAATAAATTAAATGCTCTAGGTGCTAATATCGAGCGTTTTAAATAATAGGCTGAGAAAGTGTGTGCTTCACAGCGCTTACTTTTTTGGCAATGGAAGCTGAAGCCTAGTGGTTTCGGCTTTTTTATTGTATAGGGCATTGGCGATTTGCTTTGCGCTTTATGTGATTGGAGAAACTGAATGATTGCTTTACTACGCATTATTGCTGTCGCGATATTTGCTGTCTTCATGTTTATTTTTGGTTGTGGTTACTGTTTATTCAGTCCACGTAATCCTCGCCATGTTTTTACTTTTGGCCGCATGTTTGCCCGAATGTCTAAAGTTTTCGGTATTAAGCTTGAGCTGAGAATTCCAGACAATGCTTATGAACGCGGGCAACACATCTATTTAGGTAACCATCAAAATAACTGGGATTTATTTACTATTTCAGCTGCGGTGACGCCAAATGTAGTGACGGTCGGTAAGAAAAGCTTAGTCTGGCTACCATTATTTGGTCAGCTTTATTGGTTGACGGGTAATATTTTAATTGACCGTGCCAATCGTAGCAAAGCGATGGACACTATTAGCCAAGTAGCCGATCAAATTAAGAAGAGCAAAGTATCGGTGTGGATGTTCCCTGAAGGGACGCGTTCTCGTGGCCGTGGCTTATTGCCGTTTAAAACTGGTGCTTTCCATGCTGCTATTGCCGCACAGGTACCAATTGTGCCAATCGTATGTAGCTCAACGGACAACCTTAAGTTGAATCGCTGGAATAACGGTCATGTGATAGTTGAAATGCTGCCACCGATTAACGTTGAAGGCTACAATAAAGAGAATGTTCGAGAGATACTGAAACTGTGCCGCAATCAAATGAAAGCTAAGTTAGAAGAGCTAGATGCTGAAGTGCTAGAGCGTAACGCGAAGTAATTCTATTTTAACCGTGATTCAAACTTAGAAAAAGCCAATGAATAATTTTGTTCATTGGCTTTTTTGTTACTTGGAGACTAATTTGAATTACAACCAGCCTTTACGTTTAAAGTAAAAGTAAGGTGCAAAACCTGAAGCGACCATTAAGACTAAAGCAGCGGGATAACCAAAGGTCCAATCTAACTCAGGTATAACATGGAAGTTCATACCATAAATACTGGCGATTAATGTTGGTGGTAAGAATACTACCGCAGCAATTGAAAAGGTTTTGATGATTTGGTTTTGCTCGATATTGATAAAGCCTTGCGCGGAATCCATTAAAAAGTTGATCTTCTCAAATAAGAAAGTGGTATGAGACATTAAAGTTTCAATGTCCCGTACAATTTCCCGTAATGTTTCCAGCTGTTCTGGTGTCGATTTTAAGTGACGTAATAAGAATGAAATGACACGCTGAGTATCCATTAAACATAAACGAATTTTACCATTACTGTCTTCGAGTCGTGCAAGGCGGCTAATACATTCTTCCCAATCAGCTTCCTCATCTTCCAGTACGGTATAACTGATCTTTTCTAATTGGTGGTGTATATCCTCAATGGTATCGGCATGATTCTCAACTTTTTGTTCCAAAATAGTGATAAACAGTGATTGAACATCATCAGATTGAACTTGACCTTTACGAGCTCGTAAACGCAATAAACGAAAATCAGCAATACTTCCTTCACGAATGGTAATGAGTCGGTCTTTTTGCAAAATTGAAGCAATATTGACGGTCGTGTGTCGACCTTCGCTCGGCGAGAGGAACAGGGAGTGGACATGCAAACCTTCATGATCGACAAAATAACGTGAGGATGCTTCTATCTCTTCTACATCATTAGTACCGGGAATTTGAATGCCTAGTTGTTGTGATAAAAACTGACGATCTTCATCACTAGGATCGTGGGCATCTATCCAATCAGCTTGCTCAATAAGAGGTTGTAGATCTTGTTGTTTGTCATAACTTATTTCTTGAATAAAGCCGTTATTGATTTTGAAGAATCGCATCGTATGGAGGTCCTTTTTGATGATGGACGAATGTCCCTATCTTATACCTAACCCACCTTAAGATGCGAATTTCAGCCTGAATCATGTGTAATTCCATTGTTACAATTTGAAATATTTATTGACAAATACTTGCCTAGGCAAATAAAATGCTGGCCATGTATTTGCCTAGGCAAGTAAATTGAAACATAAAGGTGCTTATGACTACTTCTCCTTATATTCATGCATCGAGCATTCCATTAGGAAAACTTGTTGGTTTAGTTAATCATCATAAAGATAGATTACTTTCACAATTCTTCATGCCACTCGATGTCACTCCTGCTCAATTTAAAGTGCTTGCTGCTATTGAGTTTGAGAAAAAAAATTCACCAGCAGAAATTAGCAAGTTACTTGCAATTGATTGCGGGTCTATGACTCGTATGGTTGAGCGTTTAGTTAAAAAATCGCTAGTGGAAAAACAGCCAAACCCAGAAGATAAGAGGAGTGTCATTTTGATATTAACACCTTCTGGTGAATCACTATTAACCGAATGTATTGAGGTTATTGAAACTCAAGTGAGCCCATTACTGGTAGGCGATTTATCTGCTGATGAAGTGAAACAGTTGAGTGGTTTATTAGAGCGATTGCTGCCTTAACCAAACGTTATTGAAGCAACAAAAATATTAATGATTAAATGGTTGAATCATGGAAAACAAACAAAATATTGAAGCTGCTGTAAAATCGAAAAGTAAACGCAAAACCTCTTTTCTTATTCTATTGGTTGCGTTATTGGTAATTGGTGGTGGTTGGTTTGCTTATTATCAAATCTATGCAAAATTTGTAGAAGAAACAGATGATGCTTATGTGAATGGCAACCTTGTGACGGTTTCACCACAAATTGCAGGCACGGTGACCAAAGTTATTCCTGATACCGGTGATTATGTGGAAAAAGGTCAAGTGTTGGTGGCATTGGATTCTAACGATACCCAAATTGCACTGCAAAATGCTGAGGCTAAATTAGCAAGTAAAGTGCGCGAAGTTCGTAGTATGTATGCCGCTGCGGATAACTTTAAAGCGAAAGTTGAAACTAGCAAAGTAGAATATCGCCAAGCCTTAAATGACTATAACCGTCGTAAAAATTTAGTATCGAAAGGCGCGATTTCGAAAGAAGACTTGATTCACTATCAAGACACACTAGAAGGCGCGAAAAGCCAGTTAGAAGCCGCTGAGCAATCATTACAAATGACAGTGGCTTTAGTTGATAACACAGTATTAGAAACGCACCCAGGTGTAAAATCGGCAGTTTCAGCATTACGCAAAAGTTACTTAGATAATATGCGTACTGAAATTGTTGCACCTGTCAGTGGTTATGTGGCTAAGCGAGCTGTGCAACTTGGTAGCCAAGTTCAGCCTGGTAGTCAATTAATGGCGATTGTGCCACTACACCAAGTATGGGTTGATGCCAATTTTAAAGAAAGCCAAATGAAAGATATGCGTATTGGTCAACCGGTTACCTTAACTTCCGATCTTTATGGTGAAGAAGTGCAATACACTGGTGAAATTGAAAGCCTAGGTATTGGTACCGGTAGCGCGTTCTCTCTTCTGCCTGCACAAAATGCTAGTGGTAACTGGATTAAGATTGTTCAGCGTTTGCCAGTGAAAATTCATTTAGACGAGCAAAACCAAGATAAGTACCCATTACGTATTGGTTTATCTATGGTGGCTAAAGTCGATATTAAAGATACTGATGGCCAATTATTAGCAAAACAAGTGAATAAACATGCTCGTTATGACACTGATGTTTATCATAATTCTCTTGAAGAGGTGGATAAGCTCGTAGCTAAGATTTTGCATGAAAATGTTGGTGTAGCAAGTGTTGGCGCAACAACGACTGCGAAATAGAGGCGTTCATGAACGATCAAACATATACGCCTCCTAGTCTGCCACTGGCGGTTATTGCACTTGCATTAGCGACGTTTATGCAGGTACTTGATAGTACGATTGCTAATGTTGCATTGCCAACTATCGCGGGTAACTTAGGGGTAAGTTCAGAGCAAAGTACTTGGGTTATCACTTCTTTTGCGGTGTGTAATGCTATTGCACTACCTCTTACAGGGTGGTTTTCTCGTCGTATAGGACAACTTCGGTTGTTTATTTTATCGGTGGCATTATTTACCTTTTCATCATTCCTTTGTGGAATTGCGACCAGCATGCCTGAGCTTATCGTATTTCGTGCTCTACAAGGCTTCTTTGCTGGCCCTATGTTTCCGATGTGTCAGACCTTATTATTGGCCATTTTCCCATCGGTTAAGCGTGGTGCTGCATTAGCCTTGATTTCGATGGTTACGGTTGTTGCACCGATTATCGGGCCGATTACTGGAGGTTGGATAACCGATAACTATTCTTGGCCGTGGATCTTTTTCATCAACTTACCGATTGGTATTTTTTGTTGTTTAGTGGTTTGGCAGCAATTGAAAGATCGTGTTGATGTGACGGCGAAAATGCCAATTGATTTTATTGGGATAGCTTTGCTAGTACTCGGTGTCGGTTTGCTGCAAGTTGTGCTCGATTTAGGTAATAATGCTGACTGGTTTGCTTCGACCCACATTGTAGTAATGACGTGTATCGTGGTGGTGGCTCTGATTTCATTTGTAATTTGGGAGTTAACCGATGAACATCCCATTGTAAATTTATCCCTGTTTAAAGATCGTAATTACACAGTAGGTACGTTGGCATTGGTACTAAGTTATTCAGCTTTCTTTGCCATTAATATTATTTTGCCTCAGTGGTTACAGATTTATATGGGGTACACTTCAATTTGGGCGGGACTAGCTTCTGCGCCAATGGGAATATTGCCATTTTTACTCACGCCGTTAGTGGGCAAATATGCCCATAAAGCCGACATGAGAATATTGGCAACGGTTTCTTTTGTGGTGATTGGGGTGTCATGCTTCTTACGCGCTAATTTCAATACGTTTGTTGATTTTAACTCGATTGCTCAAGTGCAATTATTTATGGGGATTGGTATCGCATTTATGTTTATGCCACTAACCACGATATTTTTATCAAACTTGAATGGTCAACAAATTGCAGATGCTTCGGGCTTAACGACCTTTTTGCGTGTACTAGGCGGAAGTTTTGCTTCTTCATTAACCACGTGGTTATGGACTCGTCGAGCGGATTTCCATCATGCGACAATGACTGAGCATGTGAGTAATTATGAGCCTGCAGCAGTGGATTATTTACATAAGATGGGGGGAGAGACACAAGCTAATTTAGCGGCAGTTGATCATATCATCACCACTCAAGCTTTTATGAATTCAACGATTGATTACTTCTATATGCTAGGTTGGTTGTTCTTTGCGTTAGTGGTTATTATTTGGTTTTCTAAAGGACCATTTATTAAATCAAGTCCAAATGCATCAGCGGCGGCAGCTGCGCATTAATCAGTCTGTAAGCTAATAATTAACGAAGGAGCGAATGATTTCGTTCCTTTTTTATTTTTTAAAATGAGACAGATGAAGCTGCTATATCATAAAAAGCATAGTCTCTACCGGCGGCTTGTTTGGTTTTATCCAACGCAAGAAGTGCTTGGTCGAGTAATTCATTAGCCTTAGGTTGATTCTTTTTATTTGAGTAGCTGATACCAAGGCGAACACGAACCGGAAATTGGTGTTGTTCAGACCGATAATTAAACTCAAGTTGTTGTTGTAATTCTTTAACTCGAACATCTAGATTATTGGGAATATCTGCTTGAGTTCGAACAAGTATGAATTCATCTCCACCTAGTCGAAAAGCTTTGCATTGTTTTATTGCAGCAAGCTTTTGAGCAAACTCTATTAAAACTAGATCGCCCACTTGATAACCAATGTGGTCATTGATTTGTTTAAAACGTTTTAGGTCGATAGCGCATAAACTGACAGTTGAGGTGCTTTTTAATTGTTTTTTTAGGTAGTCTGATAAGGCGCGTCTATTTCCTAACTGAGTCAATGGATCGAGTTGGGCAAGTTCTGCTGAATGTCGGCTCATTCGAAGTAAAGTAGTTGAAAGTAATACGGTAATAATAAAAACAGATAACTGCCAAAACTGAATCAGGTCGTTATTTCTACGTGTACCTTCGCTAATACTACTTGCAAGTACTTGGCTCAGTGAATAGTTTAAGTTTAATAGGTCATCTTGAACTTTAATTACTTTGTCGTTAAATATCTTGGAGTGGAGTTTACTTGGCTTGTTAAGGTCACTATCTAGCGCTTTTATACTGTTAAAAAGTGTTTCTACGTCTTTAGTAACTTGTGGGTGGCGAGTGCGTAAAAGTTCAGTAGCGCTCGCTTCTAAAAAGAGTTGTAGGCGGTTCCAAACCAGATCGTAACTTTGGGTTAATTCTGATAAGGGAATCGCATCCAATTGGTATAATTCGTTTTTGTATAGAAATTTTTCCGATTGGTAGAGTATCCGGTTAGCGTACCAATTGGTCGAGCGATAGAAGCGATCGATATTGTGGTTATTTTCTTTTTGTAGGTAGAAGCTCCACAAAAAGCCGCTAGTAAGTACTGATAGTAGCAAGATAAACGCAGTATTGATCATTATGTGTCGTGAGATATACCGATGCATTATAACGCCTTAATTTTGTTTATCTGCCAGACTAATTGATTATGTAGTTCATCGTGTGAGAGCCATTGAGGGGTTTGGTCAAAAGGCACCAGTAACCAAAATGGTCCTTTATTACGTAATGACATCACTTTTTTATCTTGTCGAAGGGTTAAGATAAATGGATATTTTTGTAAGTCGTGAATATTGATGTCATAGGAATAACCATTGATGCCATAGATTCGAATGCCATTAGATAAAGGTTTTAGCTTATCAGTAATTAAGCTTAATTTAGGTCCTTGATAGGTATGAGTACCTTTAGTCCAAGGGGTCGAGGTGGTAAAGGTCGTCTGAGGCAGGCTTTCAAGCTCTTCACGGCTTAGGGTAATTTGTTGTCCTGTTGGCGATTCTAAGATCAAAATAGGCGACGATTGGGCAAAAGTTGAGACCGCCATAAGTATCAAAGCTAATGTTAGTTGAAGAGAGGATGAGGTTATCGATTTCATTAGTAATACTTACCTTGCGCATATATTCCACCGCATTCTAACATTACCATGACAATTAGCACTATGATGTTGAGGGTTTTTTGAACAAAAAATGAGAGGCATAGGCCTCTCATTTAATGTTATTGACAATTTTAGTATTACTTACGCACAGCAATCGCTTCAATTTCAATGCCTACATCTTTTGGGAGACGAGCTACTTCAACGCAAGATCGGGCAGGGTAGTTAGCAACGTTATGTTCGTCAAAAAATGCACCGTAGACTTCATTGACAGCAATAAAGTCATTTAAGTCTTTTACAAATACAGTCATTTTAACTATATCACTTACAGTTAAACCTGAAGACTCAACAACAGCTTTAACGTTATCTAAAGATTGACGAGCTTGAGCGGTAATTTCTGCTGGTACTTCACCCGTTGTCGGATTAACTGGAATTTGGCCTGAAGTCATTACCATAGAGCCAAGATCAACGCCTTGAACATATGGCCCAATTGCTGCAGGTGCCGATTCAGTATGCAGTACTTTAGTCATTATCTTTTCCTTGTTATTGATAAATATACCCAAGTGACTTCCAGATGCAGAATTCAGAGCTGTCATCCAAGTCTTTAAACAAGAAAGATTCGTACAGGAATGTAATCACCTTTCAAACGAATCTAACGCAGCCTTTCTATTATAAAAAAGAAGAGGCTTGGATGAAGCTCCCGAAGGGCAAGCTAAAACAAGCTTTATGCTGCGTTAAATTAAATAGAGATAGAATAGCTATGATCATATTCAATTTGCCTTGCCTAAAACTTGTTTTAATCTTGCTGAAACTCGCATCTTGAAGTTACTTGGGTATAGACCCATGATACATGGGCATAAAACTTATTTTTCAGTCATGATTTCGCGAGAAAAACTTTTCTCACAATACTTACACTTTAAGCGAATATCATCATTTTTTTCAATCACAGAAAAACTACTCGAAACCGGTTCATTATGAGTAATGCAATTACTATTTGCACAGTTGAATACGTCAGTGACTACTTTCGGTAAGGTTAAGGCAAGTTTTTTGACTACTTGATAGTTTTCAATTTGGTTAACGGTGGCATGAGGTGCATATAAAGCGAGCTTCTGCGCTTGCTCTTCGGTAATAAAGGTATTTTCGATTTTAAGTAAATCTTTAGCGCCAAGAGCCGACGATGGCAAGTTTAAGCCAACGGTCACCTTTTCATTTGAATTATCCATTTCAAATAGCTTTAGTACTTTGATGCCAATATGCGCAGGAATATGGTCGATCACGGTGCCGTTTTTAATGGCTTCAACTTGTAATTGGTATTGCTTAGACATGGAAAGCCTCCGTGATTATAAAGTCTGATTTAGAACAAGTGCGAGCAGTGCAGTACGTGCATAAACACCATTTTCTGCTTGCTCAAAATAATAAGCGTATGGGGTTTTATCAACATCAACCGTTATTTCATCCACACGAGGCAGTGGATGAAGCACTTTCAAGTTATCTTTAGCGGTTTTTAATGCCGCAGCCGTTAATACAAAGGCTGATTTGATATGCGCATATTCTGACTCATCAAAACGTTCTTTTTGTACGCGTGTCATGTATAAAATGTCCAGTTTAGGGATCACTTCATCCATATCGGTATGCAAGCTGTATTCAATTCCTGCATCATCAAGTTCTTCACAAATATAATCAGGCATTGCGAGCGCTTCTGGAGCCACAAAATAAAAACGCACGTTGCTGAACTTAGCCAAGGCTTGGGTTAATGAGTGTACGGTGCGGCCGTATTTTAAATCTCCGACAAACGCGATGTTGATATTATCTAAGGTGCCTTGTGTTTCATAGATACTGTACAGATCGAGTAAGGTTTGTGTTGGATGTTGGTTTGAACCATCACCAGCATTGATGATAGGTATATCATTGGAAAATTCAGAGGCTAAGCGAGCGGCACCTTCTTGTGGATGGCGCATCACAAAGGCATCAACATAAGAAGATATGATACGGATTGAATCGGCAAGCGTTTCACCTTTATTCGCGTGAGAAGTATTCCCTGCGTTATCAAAGCCAATCACACTACCACCAATACGTTGAATGGCGGTTTCAAAAGACAATCGAGTACGAGTGGACGGTTCAAAGAAGCAACTTGCCACGACTTTACCTTTGATTAACTCAGGTTGAGGGTTCTCTTTAATTTGTGCGGCAGTTTGAATGATTAATTCAAGCTCCTGACGAGACAGTTCTGGAATGGAAATAATATGCTTTTGATAGAGCGAGTTCGCCATGATTTGTCCTTAGATTCACCGATACAAAAAAGCCTCCCAAATAAGGAGGCTTGATCATGAAAGAATAAAAGCAATAACAGAATTAAATAAGCCCATTTGCTTGAAGCAAAGTTTGATATTTAGGCTTAACAGTCGCATTGCTCACTCCTTTGATAATTGGCAGAAATTATACTCCCAATAAAAGTAAGCGCAAGCGTTTGCTATCGCTCTAAGCGAATTATTGTACGCTTTGATTTCTATTTATTGAGGCTATTCACCGAGAGTCGCTACCATAACCGCTTTAATCGTATGCATACGGTTTTCTGCTTGGTCGAAGACAATAGAGTAGTCTGATTCAAACACCTCTTCAGTGACTTCTAAGCCTTTCATGCCGTATTTTTCGGCAACCTCTTTACCTACTGTAGTTTCATCATTATGAAAAGCGGGTAAGCAGTGCATAAACTTCACATTTGGGTTTTCGGTTGCTTTAATCATAGCCATATTGATTTGATAAGGGGTCATCAAGGCAACACGTTCATCCCAAGCATCTGCAGATTCTCCCATAGAAACCCAAACGTCGGTGTATAAGAAATCACAGCTTTGAACACCTTCGGTCACATCTTCGGTGAGTGTGATTTTAGCACCAGTAGTTTGGGCGATTGTTTGGCAAGTTTCGACTAGGCTTTCTTCCGGCCAAAACGCTTTCGGTGCAACCAGGCGAATATCCATTCCCATTTTAGCTGCGCCAACCATTAATGAATTACCCATGTTGTTTCGTGCATCGCCTAAGTAAGCAAAACTCACTTCATTTAATGGTTTGTCTTGGCTGTACTCTTGCATGGTAAGGAAGTCAGCTAAAATTTGAGTAGGATGAAACTCATCGGTTAAGCCATTCCATACTGGTACGCCAGCATGCTCACCAAGTTCTTCAACAATCGCTTGTCCAAAACCGCGATATTCAATGCCATCATACATTCGGCCTAAAACGCGCGCGGTATCTTTCATTGATTCTTTATGACCAATTTGTGAACCAGAAGGGCCGAGGTAGGAGACTTGCGCACCCTGATCAAACGCCGCAACTTCAAAAGCGCAACGAGTACGGGTAGATGATTTTTCAAAAATGAGTGCGATATTTTTACCTACCAGTGATTTTTTTTCACAGCCTGCGTATTTGGCGCGTTTTAGATCGCGAGATAAGCTGAGTAAAAAATCAATTTCTTTTGGCGTGAAATCCAATAGTTTTAAGAAATTTCGGTTGCGTAAGTTGAAAGCCATAACTACGTCCTTGTGAGTCGGTGGTAAAAGTTATTTATACATAAAAATGCCGATAAAGTGAATTTTTATTTAATTTAAATGCAAGGTTAATATTAATGTGAATCGTATAAATAAATTTTAGTGATAGCTCTGAATCCTGCATTTTGAAGTTAGTTGGATATAGTTGATATTTTATCATCTACACCCTTCATATTAACGCTTACTTAGTGTGAGCTTTCATGGCAAAATACACAGTATTAATCTACATTGAAAATTCGCCCACACTGGAGCTTAAGCTATGTCTAATAATGATCAATCGATGCAAGACGATTACATGTCGGTAGAAGAACTGATTGAATTTCAAAAAGAAGAAACACGTGAAATTATCGCAGCATTAATTGAAGATGGTAGTGATCCAGATGCGCTTTACGATATTGAGCACCATTTATTCGCTGAAGATTTCGCTACATTAGAAAAAGCGGTGATGGAAGCGTTCCAAATGGGCTTTGAAGTTTTAGAAGCCGAAGAAACGGAAGACGAAGATGGCACTAAAGTATTGTGCTGTGATGCGATCATGCAATCGGCTTTAGATGCTAATCTTATTGATGAGCAGGTTGAGAAACTTGTCCATTTAGCTGAAAAGTTTGACATCATCTATGATGGCTGGGGCACTTTCTATGAAGGTGAGGATGCGATTTATGATGAAGAGAATGACGACTACGATAGCGAATAAGCAACTTCCTAGTTAATCAATACCAGCTGAATATGGCTGGTATTTTTATATTTATACCCAAGTAACTTCAAGGTGCGAGTTTCAGCAAGATTAAAACAAGTTTTAGGCAAGGCAAATTGAATATGATCATAGTCATTCTATCTCTGTTCAATTTAACGCAGCATAAAGCTTGTTTTAACTTGCCCTTTGGGAGCTTCATCCAAGCCTTTATTCTGCGTCAGATTCGTTTGAAAGGTGCTTACATTCCTACGCGAATCTTCCTTGTTTAAAGACTTGGATGATAGCTCTGAATTCTGCACCTTGAAGTCACTTGGGTATATACCCAAGTGAACTCTGTATCTGAAGTTATTTGGGTATACTTACAACTAATTCACGGACGATTATGCATTTTTTACTCGATGGCCTTTGGCAGATATCCCCGCTTACTGATTTGTCTATTCCTCAAGCCGATATCGCTTTTCCTGCTAAATTAAGTTCGGTATTACCTGGTCATCTAAGTGAGCAAGATATAGATCAGCAAGAATGGCATTTAATGCATGATATCGAGGTTGATCAGTCAATGTTGGATCTTGCTGGTGTTGATCTTGTTATCGACGGTATTGATCGTTATGCAGAGGTACGAGTTGGTGGGGTAGCAGTGTTTGACTGTGATGGTAGCCAATACCGTTACCAAAAAGATATTCAACCTTACCTTAACCTAGGTAAAAACCGGATTGAAATTCTGTTTTTAGAAGCTGATGATGATTTCTTGATTGAGGAAGAAGTATCAGTTTGCCATTTAGGCGAGCCAGTCAATGACGAACCAATTGTCAGTGGAATTAAACGAACACCATTTTTACGTTTGGTTCGCAATGTTCGATTACAGCATGTGGTGACTGAGCAAATTTGGCATCATGGTGGTGGCTGTGAACTAAAGGTAGATGTGTATTATTCGACATTAAAGCCGGGATTAGTGTCGACTCAAATAAAATACGAAGGGATGATGTACACCATACCTTTAGATGTGAGAAACGACCACGTTACGGCAGTTTTTCAGCTCGATGCCCCTAGGCAAGCGGTGATTGAACAAAAAACCAATCAAGCGTTATCTGGTCAGACGGAACTTTACGTTCACTTAGATGGCTATCACTTTACGTTTAACGTAGCGCTATCGGAAACTCAAAGTGTTAGTCATTATCCTTTATAACCTTGGCAATTTTAATCGTTATTACAATGCTTTAGCCATCACTACTTCACAATCACTGTGACCGGTATTTCCCCAAGGCCCATCTAGATGCTGAAAGCCAAGCTTTTGATATAATGCTAGAGCTGCTTTTAGCTCTGCGGTTGATTCTAAATAACACTGCTTAAAGCCAATTTTTCTAGCGTGTTCAAAACAAGTATCTATTAATTTTTTAGCAAAACCTTGGCCACGAGCATGATTTAAAATATACATCTTTTGTAATTCACATACTTCAGGCTTACCTACTAACGGGGCAATTCCTGCTCCACCCACAACCAGACCGTCTTGATTGACCATTACCCAGTAGTGAGAACGCATCGCTTGGTAGACTTCAAATAAGCTATCTAAAGTTGGATCGGCCACGCTATAGCCTTTATCGGCGGTTAAGCCAAATTCTGCGGAAACATCACGAATAACTTGAGCAATTTGAGGGTTATCTTGCGGCTGAATAGGGCGAATAGTGTAAGGCATAGTACGGCTTGATTCTTAAGGATATGAGTAATAGTAGAGAGTGTACTTCAATATTTCTCGGCTATGAAAATAAATATGAAAAACAAAAACGCCCACTATCTTATTCGGAGTAGTGGGTCGTGGGCGCTTGTTGTTTTAAATGTTGATTCTAGGGCCTGTTGAACTTTCGTGGTTAAACTTTGTTCGAGATAAAAGCATTTTAGGCAAGGCAAGTCGATTGTAGCCTAGTTATTCTAAGTAAATGAGACTTAACGAAGCATAAAATGCTTTTAGCCGAACCCTTCGGGCAGCGTTTGTTGGTCATTTGCACTGCGTTATCGGCTCCTCGTGTAGGCTAGCTACACCACGGAGCCTCTGCCTTGTTCAAATACCCAACAATTCGCTGCAAAAATCATCACGAAAAATCAACAGGCCCTAGGATTAATAGGCTCGTGCCTGGTCGTCTTTTACTTCTGAAACTTCAATACTATGCTGCTGTAATTCATGGTGGTGGCAATGTAAGCTGATTTTTGCTTTTTCATTACGTTGCCACACTCGTTCGTGGAAATAGAACACAACCGTGTTGATACTTGGCTCTAATGCAGCTATTAAACCACCGACAAACACATCACCTGTTAGTAAGTAAACGACTAGAAATGCAACACTAAAGTGTAAAACAGCGAAGCTAGCGGTTTTACGGCTTGGCTTTAACATAGCCAAACGAGCCCATTTAGGCTGCTGCCATGCTTTTTCATGAAAGTAGAAGGCAACTGTATTTACCATTGGTTCAATCATCGCGATTAAACTACCTAAGATAATGTCACCCGTTAATACATAAGCAACAGTAAAAGCGACAGTGAAATGTAAAATAGCGAATGTGAATGTCTTTTTCATAATGACTCCGAATAATGTCTTTGATTTGTTGAATACATTATTGCGAATAATTCTCATTACGTAAAGTAAGTTTATGATTATTTGTTTGATAGGTAAAAGCTATTGATGAGAGGAAAGGTTTCGAGGCCCTAGTCCCTAGTTCCTAGGCGGTTGTCGCTGAATATTTACCGTAATAAATAGACATTTGCGCTTGCTTTATAGTAAGCATGGAAAGCTGCCCTCTAGGAACTAGGAACAAAAAAGAGACCGCAGTTTTCACTACGATCTCTCTTACTTTATTTGCTAGTTAGAAACTTACAGCGCAGCAATCGTTGCTTTTTGCTCTTCTAGTTTAACCAAAGTTTCTTGGTAACCCTCAAGTTTCGCACGCTCTGCTGTAACAACCGCTTCTGGTGCTTTAGCTACAAAGCCTTGGTTGTTTAGTTTACCTTCGATACGTTTAATTTCACCTTGAGTTTTTGCCACTTCTTTATCAAGGCGAGCCAACTCCGCATCTTTATCAATTAGACCAGCCATTGGCACCATGATGGTTGATTTACCTACTAATGAAGTTGCACATGCAGGTGTTTCTTCACCCTCTGTTAGTACTTTTACATCTTCAAGTTTACCTAACGAGCTTAATACCGCTAGGTTATCTTCAAGACGTTTAGCATCAATGTCATCGGCTTTTAGCATGATAGAAAGCGGTACGCTTGGTGCGATATCGTATTCTGCACGTAGGTTACGAATACAAGTGATGAATTGTTTTACCCACTCAATATCATCTAGTGCTTTTTGGTCGAAGTTGTTTTCATCAAACTGAGGCATTGCCTGAGTCATGATGGTGTCGCCTTCAACGCCTGGAACAAGAGGTTTCACGCTCTGCCAGATAGACTCTGTGATGTATGGGATCACAGGGTGAGCAAGACGCAATGTTTTCTCTAATACAGTAATTAGGGTACGACGAGTAGCACGTTGTTTTGCTTCTGTACCTTTCCATAAAACCGGCTTAGTCAGCTCTAAGTACCAGTCACAGAATTGGTTCCAGATGAACTCGTATAGCGTGTTAGCGGCCATATCTAGACGGAAGTTTTCGATATGGGCGTTAAATTCTTTCGCCGCGATTTCAAATTGAGATTCAATCCACTTATCCGCTAGAGAATATTCAAGCTCGGCACCTTCAGTAAAACCACAATCTTGTTCTTCTGTGTTCATCAATACGTAACGGCTTGCGTTCCATAGTTTGTTACAGAAGTTACGGTAACCTTCAAGACGCTTCATATCCCAGTTGATGTCACGGCCAGTTGAAGCCATCGCTGCTAGGGTGAAACGCAGTGCATCAGTACCATAAGGTTCGATACCGTTTTCAAAGGTTTTACGAGTGTTTTTCTCGATCTTCTTCGCAAGCTGAGGCTGCATCATGTTACCGCAACGTTTTTCAACTAAAGACTCAAGATCAATACCGTCAATCATATCGATTGGGTCAAGTACGTTACCTTTTGATTTAGACATCTTATCGCCGTTTTCATCACGGATAAGGCCAGTCATGTAAACGGTTTTAAATGGTACTTGTGGCTTACCATCTTCATCTTTCACAAAATGCATGGTCATCATGATCATACGAGCAACCCAGAAGAAGATGATATCAAAACCAGATACCAATACATCAGTTGGGTGGAAAGTTGAAAGATCTTTAGTTTTTTCAGGCCAGCCCATCGTGCCGAAAGTCCAAAGTGCAGAAGAGAACCAGGTATCTAATACGTCATCGTCTTGGCGTAGCACAATCACTGAATCGAGGTTGTTTTTCTCACGTACTTCTTCTTCAGTACGACCAACATAAACGTTACCGTTGTTATCATACCAAGCTGGAATGCGGTGACCCCACCAAAGTTGGCGAGAGATACACCAGTCTTGTACATCACGCATCCACGCAAAGTACATGTTTTCATATTGTTTAGGTACGAATTGGATTTCGCCATCTTCAACTGCTTTAACCGCTGGAGCCGCTAAAGGTGCGGTGCGAACGTACCATTGATCGGTTAGCATTGGTTCGATAACCACGCCGCCACGGTCACCGTAAGGAACCGTCAGATCGTGATCTTTCACTTCCTCTAATAAGCCAAGAGAATCCATTTCTGCAACTAGCGCTTTACGTGCTGCAAAGCGTTCCATACCTTGGTATTGAGTAGGGATATCATTGCTGTATACGTCTGATGGTTTACCTGTTGTAGTGAACACTTCAGCCGCATCACGGATATCCGCATTTAGCGTTAAAATGTTGATCATTGGAAGTTGGTGGCGTTTGCCTACTTCATAGTCATTGAAATCGTGCGCAGGAGTGATCTTCACACAACCTGTGCCTTTTTCCATATCAGCGTGTTCGTCACCCACGATTGGAATGCGGCGATCAACGATAGGCAAGATGATTTCTTTGCCAATGATATCTTTGTAACGAGGATCTTCAGGGTTAACCGCAACACCAGTATCACCAAGTACGGTTTCAGGACGAGTGGTTGCCACGACAATGTAGTCTTTACCTTCAGCGGTCACTGTGCCATCTGCTAATGGGTAGCGGAAGTGCCACATGTGGCCTTTTTTGTCTTTATTTTCAACTTCAAGATCAGAAATGGCAGTGTGCAGTTTTGGATCCCAGTTAACCAGACGTTTACCACGGTAGATCAGGTCATCTTCATAAAGACGTACGAAAACTTCACGAGTCGCATCGGATAGGCCATCATCCATGGTGAAGCGTTCACGATCCCAATCAACCGATGCGCCAAGGCGACGAAGCTGACGAGTGATGTTGCCACCTGATTCTGCTTTCCAATCCCAAATTTTATCAATAAAAGCTTCACGACCGTAATCGTGTTTTGTTTTGCCTTCTTCTGCTGCGATCTTACGCTCAACGACCATTTGAGTTGCGATACCGGCGTGGTCGGTACCGACTTGCCAAAGTGTGTTTTTGCCTTTCATGCGCTCACAACGGATTAAAGTATCCATGATGGTATCTTGGAAGGCGTGTCCCATATGAAGACTACCGGTGACGTTCGGTGGTGGAATGACAATGCTGTAAGCTTGCTTTGAAGTATCACCATGAGGCTTGAAGTAACCAGCCTCTTCCCAACGCTGGTATAGCGCTTGTTCAATAGATGTTGGGTTATATGTCTTTTCCATAGTCTTCTTTTATCGATACGTTGAGCGTGAAAAATAATGTTTTGCGAGTCTAGAGCGCTGCGCTTTTTCGTTGCTAGGGCGCTTCGCTGCTCGATTTATTAGCTACTCGATTTACGTGCTTTGCTTTTCCGAGCTACGAGTAACGTTTTTAATGTTAATTGTCTGCATTTCAAAGCCAGCTTGTCGGTAGATTTTATACCTTTCTCGAGCTTGTTGCTTTGCTTTTTCTTCGCAAGGGACGAAGTCTACCACTTGTCTAAAGGTCTGAGCAAAAATTGTATTATCATTGGCCATATTGATGACTAACTGACGGTTACGATTTGGCTTTATTTGACTAAAACCTATTTCAATAGGAGTTCCATATTGAGGACCTTCTCCCGATAAGTTATGCGATTGAAACTGTTCAGGTTCTTTTTGCCAAAAGGCTTCATCTATGGCTTCAGCTTGGCTTTTATCTTGTGCGTTGACGTATACTTTTGCGCCTTGAGAAGCAAAATAACTGGCTAAATACACCACATAATCAATATGGCCAGTAGCGGTATCTTGCAAGCTGGTTGGTTCAATGATGTAAAAAGTTGCAATAGCCATAGGTTGATTTTATGTCAGACTAAAATGAAAGGGGACCACAGAGGCCCCCATTTTATACGATTAGCTCATCAAAGAGATAAATATTATTCCTCTAAGATTTGCGAGCCTGATGCGCGGTTCACTAAGAATTGTACCAATAATGGCACAGGGCGACCGGTTGAGCCTTTTTGTGCACCCGATTTCCAAGCTGTACCTGCAATATCAAGATGTGCCCAATTGTATTTCTTAGTAAAGCGAGATAAGAAACACCCTGCGGTAATAGTACCACCTGGGCGACCACCGATATTGGCCATATCAGCAAACGGGCTATTCAGTTGTTCTTGGTACTCATCAGCCATAGGTAGACGCCATGCTCGGTCACCCGCTTGCTCTGATGCGTTGACGATCTCATGCGACAGTGGGTTATGATTAGCAACCACGCCGCTGATGTGATGACCTAGTGCAATGACACAAGCGCCCGTTAAGGTTGCGACGTCAATAACACAATCAGGGTCAAAACGTTCAACATAGGTCAATGCATCACAAAGCACTAAACGGCCTTCGGCATCCGTATTTAATACTTCAACCGTTTGTCCTGACATGGTGGTTAAAATATCACCCGGACGATAAGCATTACTACCTGGCATATTTTCACAGCCCGCTAACACACCAACTACGTTAATTGGTAGGTTTAGTTTCGCGAGTGCTTTCATTGTGCCGAAAACAGAGGCTGCGCCACACATGTCGTATTTCATTTCATCCATGCCTTCGCCTGGTTTTAATGAAATACCGCCTGAATCAAAGGTTAAACCTTTACCGACTAGCACAATCGGCTTGGCTTCTGGATCTGGGTTACCTTTATAGTTGATGATTGACATCATAGATTCATTGCGCGAGCCACGACCTACTGCTAAGTAAGAGTGCATGCCGAGTTTTTCCATCTCTTCTTCACCAATAATTTTGGTGGTGATGGTTTCGAAATCATCGGCTAGGCGACGTGCTTGAGAAGCGAGATAAGCAGGGTTTGCAACATTTGGTGGCATATTACCAAGATCTTTCGATGCTTTAACACCTGATGAAACCGCTAAACCATGAGAAATCGCTTTTTCACCTAAGTTAAGCTCGCGACGGGTAGGTACATTAAAAACTAATTTACGTAGTGGACGGCGAGTTTCAGGCTTATTGCTCTTAAACTGATTAAAGGTGTAAAGGCTATCTTTTGTTGATTCAACTGCTTGGCGAACTTTCCAATAAGTATCACGACCTTTGACATGTAGCTCTGTTAAGAAGCATACTGCCTCCATTGAGCCAGTATCGTTTAGGGTACTGATAGTTTTTTGGATAATATCTTTGTATTGACGTTCGCCTAGTTCACGCTCTTTACCACAGCCAACAAGCAGAACACGTTCAGATAACATGCCCGGTACTTGGTGCAATAGCAGCATTTGACCCGGTTTACCTTCTAGGTCACCTCGGCGCAGTAATGAACTAATATAGCCGTCGCTGATTTTATCTAGTTGCTCGGCGACAGGAGAAAGGCGACGTGGCTCAAACACACCAACGACTATACAAGCGCTGCGTTGTTTTTCTGGGCTGCCACTTTTTACACTGAACTCCATGCGTACTCCTACATCCTAAAGACAAATAGAACTAAATGTTGGATAATGCTTATTCTTCGTTGCCATTGAGCAAATTGTTCTAGAATTAAGCAACACAAGATTTAGTTAGAAATAGTAAATCGAGTGGCTTTGATAATTCACTCGATATTTATAGATTAATATAGTTAAAAAACATTAAAAATAATAGACTCATCGGAAAACTATAGTGATTCCGTCAAAAAAACAAGTTTTGTATAGGTAATGCTGCGTGATTATTGTTAGATATTTGATCCGCGAGACACTCAAAAGCCAATTTGCCGTCTTCTTTGTGCTTTTTCTCGTGTTTTTGAGCCAAAAATTTATCAGTGTATTAGCTGATGCATCTGATGGGGATATTCCCGCCAGTATGATTATGTCGATTGTTGGTCTAAATATGCCTGCTATGGGGCTATTAATGCTGCCTTTGAGTTTATATGTAGGCATATTACTAACTTTTGGCCGCTTGTATGCCGAAAGTGAAATCACGGTAATGAATGCTACCGGGATTGGTAATAAGTTTTTGGTGCATGCCGCCTTATACCTTGCCGTGATCACTGGAGCCATTGCCGCCTTTAACTCTTTATACCTTTCTCCTTGGAGCCAAGAAAAAGTAACCCAACTTCTTGAGCAAGTTACCGCAACCAGTAGTATAGATTTACTCAAAAAAGGCCAGTTTCAACCCGCACCAGACGGTAGTGCTGTGGTTTTTGTTGATGATATTAAAGATAAAAAACTGACTAATGTATTTGTGGCTCAAGCACAGCCAAGAGACTCTATTCGCCCAAGCGTAATGTTTGCTAACTCTGGTGTCGTGCAAGAGTTTCCTGATGGTCGCCAAATGTTAACTCTGAAAGATGGTGTTCGTTATGAAGGGATTCCTAATTCTCTAGATTACCGTAATACGGATTATGAAGAATACTCAGCGTTGATTGGTCAACGCGATGTGCAAAAGAAAAAGCGCAAATGGGAAGCTATTCCTACTAAAGATCTTATCGGCATCAATGACCTAGAAGCCAAATCTGAGTTTCAATGGCGACTGAGCTTAATTGTTTGTATCCCATTACTCACTTTAGTTGTAGTACCTTTATCGGCGGTTAACCCTAGACAAGGGCGTTTCGCCAAATTAGGTCCTGCTGTATTGATTTATTTAGCTTACTTCTTAGCAATCAGTGCCATGAAATCGGCTATTGAAGATGGTAGTGTTCCGCCAGCATTGGGAATGTGGTCGATTAATGCTTGCTTGTTAGTTGCAGGGATTATTCTCAATAGTTTAGATAGCTTATTCGTACGTGGACTCAGAGATAAATTGAGAAAAAGGAAGTTGAGCCGTGTTTAAAATTCTTGATTGGTATATTGGCCGAACCATTATTGCCACGTCCTCTTTGTGTCTTGCAACTTTGGTAGGTTTGTCTGCCATCATTAAATATGTAGAGCAGTTACGTAAAGTTGGTCGGGGGACTTACGACTTAATGGAAGCTTTGTACTTTGTGGTATTAAGTATTCCTCGCGATATCGAAATGTTCTTCCCAATGGCTGCCTTACTTGGTGCTTTGATTGGTCTTGGGATGCTAGCTGCTAGCTCTGAACTTGTGGTTATGCAGGCGTCAGGCTTTTCTAAATTAAATATCGGTGTTTCAGTATTGAAGACGGCAGTGCCATTGATGTTAATGGTGATGATCCTTGGTGAATGGGGCTCACCGCAAGCACAAAAATTAGCACGAGATTCACGTGCCATGGCGATCGCTGGTGGTGATATTGTTTCGGTTCGAGATGGTGTTTGGGCGCGTGATGGTAATAACTTCATTTATATCGGCCGAGTTAATGGTGAAAATGAATTAAAGGGCGTGACTATTTGGCAGTTTGACCAAGAGAAAAAGCTTAATGATATTCTGGTTTCCCAAACGGTTCGTTACGAAGAAGGCAACCGCTGGATGATGAAAGATGTCCAAATTACTAAGATGAAAGATGACGTTCAGCTTAGTAAAGTGAAAGAGCCAAATTATGAATGGCAAACTACATTAACACCGGACAAGCTCGCGGTAGTAACGGTTAAACCAGAAGAGTTATCATTAACGGGTTTATACAGCTACGTGACTTATTTGAGGGATTCAGAACAAGATCCATCCCGTTATGAATTAGCTTTTTGGCGTAAAGTTTTCCAACCGTTATCGATAGCCGTGATGATGTTGATGGCATTATCGTTTGTCTTTGGTCCACTGCGTAGTGTAACCATGGGCGCGAGAATTTTATCGGGTGTTATTGCAGGTTTTACTTTCTACATTTCCAGTGAAGTATTTGGCCCGATGAGTTTGGTATACGGTATACCACCGATAATAGGGGCATTAGCTCCGAGTGTGATTTTCTTGGCGGTTGCCGTGATGCTTATGAGGCGGAAAGCCTAAAAGTAAAGTCGCCAATATAAATAAGGGATGCCAAGTGCATCCCTTTTTAATGTAGCTCTATATACCCAAGTAACTTCAAGATGCGAGTTTCAGCAAGAATAAAACAAGCTTTAGGCAAGGCAAATTGAATATGATCATAGTTATTCTATATCTGTTCAATTTAACGCGGCATAAAGCTTGTTTTAACTTGCTCTTCGGGGTCTTCATCCAAACCTAAGGTTAATTAGGACTTTAAAAGAATAGGTTAGAGAGTACTATACCGCTTTGGGTAAATGAACTACTTGGCATTTTGCCCACATATCTTGCAAGGCTCTTTTTTCTGAATCAAATAGTACAGTAAGGTTGCCTAAGCCAAATAAAGATGTTGAGATACGAATTAGAGATTGTCCGAAGCGTATATTGCTGCCATCTTCATTTTGTAGCCTTAGCTTCCAAGCTCGCATGCCGAGAGTCTGTCCTTTCATCCAGAAGAAGCTTAAAAAACCAACCCATACAAATACTACATAACCATGAAATAGAATGCTCCAAACAGGGTGGTGATTGAGTAAGTCACTGGCATCAATATATGATCCGTAATTGATGATGCCTTGAGATAGAAGGGCTTCCATGGTGGCTATTACAATGCCGACAGCGATCATTTCCACCGCAATAATAATCAGAGCATCATAAAATATCGCCGCCAAACGACGTAAAAAACCAGCAGGCTTGGTATGTACTTGAGAATTCATAAGCGATCTAATTTATAAAAGGTGTCAGCAGAATAGCTATTTGTATAAGACATTTAAAGTTGAAACTTGTATCTAATTAGCATTAATGGTGAAAATATCAGCGATTAAACCATTTTGAAAATTTAACACTTGCGCCAGTGTATTCCATACGTATAATTCCAATCACTCCTTAGCGTTATAGGCTAGTTGAGTGACAATTTGGCGGTGTGGTGAAATTGGTATACACGACGGATTCAAAATCCGTTGCCTTCGGGCGTGGCGGTTCAAGTCCGCCCACCGCTACCACTTCTTTTCCTTTTGTGGTCAAAGGGTTAGAAGTTTAGCAACAAATCCTCAAATCGTAGTCGTTACTTTATTCTGTGTAAATCTGTGCACTGAGGTAACTACAATGGCTACTATCCAAACTCTAAGCGGTGTTCGGGGTAAAACCTATCGCGTTCAATTTATGCGTGACGGTCGTCGCGTTTCTAAATGTTTCAAACGTAAAAAAGATGCTGAAAAATTCCTAGCTCAAATTACGCTTGATGACTCTCTAGCTTCTTCGCTAACAAACTACACATTAAACACACTTACATTTCAAAATGCTGTAACTCAATACCTTGAACAGTACGACGGAAGAGATCCGTCTATTAATCAACGGTTGGGATACTTTATTAATGTATTTGAAGATAAGCCAGTTGGTAAAATCACACGTTCAGTATTGAAAGCTGAACTAGATAAACTTACTGACCAAGGATTAAGCCCGGCAACAGTAAATCGTTATAAAGCATCTATTAGCTCACTCTTTACATTCATTAGTAATGAGTTCGATATTCGCCATAATCCCGCCCGTGAAATTCAACAGCGAAAAGAATCTAAAGGTTCTACTCGATTTCTATCTGACGATGAACAAAAGCGCCTACTTATAGCGTGCCGTTCGTCTGAGTGGAATAAATTATATTTACTCGTATTGATGGCGCTCACTACTGGAGCTCGACGAACTGAGTTATTGACACTAACTTGGCACGACATCGATTTAAATAACCGACTCGCTACGTTACATAATACGAAAAACGGTGATAAGAGATTGCTACCGTTAACTATGTCCGTAGTTGATGAGCTTCGCCGGTTCAAATCTACTGGTTACGTATTCCCTCATAATTCGAACCTTGGTGATTATTTCAGAAACTTCGATTGTCATTGGTCTGATGCAAAAAGTAGGGCGGGTATCAATAATTGTCGTTTTCACGATTTACGGCACACTGCAGCGTCAACACTGGCTAGAAATGGGGCTACGTTATTAGAGATTGCCGAAGTTTTAGGACATCGTTCATTAGAAATGACAAAACGTTATTCCCATCTTTGTGTCGGCCATAAATCAACCTTGATAGATAGGGTGTTTGGATGATTTATTATCACTATTTGACGGTATGGTCAACTGAGGATTTATTTCTTTTGTGTGATTTAAGTCACGTTTTTATCTTTTGACTAAATCGTCAAAATTAGCTCTTAGATATAGTCCACCCGACCACAACGGATTATTACAACCTAATCCGATATATAAGCGACTACTGAGGATTGAATAAAATGAATAACAATTTTGATGAATTGGCGATGGATTTAAACAATTGGATCCCGGCTATTGATGTGCCTAAGCAATTCCCACAATTTACCCATGCCCAGATAAAGAATTTAATCTGGAAGCGAGAGCACAATCCTGCTCTTAATCGTTGCTATAGACGTGTAGGCCGTAAAGGTTATATCAATGCGCCTTTGTTTGGTTTGTTTATGGCGGGGATGTTACCAGAGCAGCGAGGTGAGCATAATGCTTGATGAAAATGGAGGCGGCGCATTCGAGCAGCAACTCGATGCGCCGGGTTCTCTAAGTGGTAAAAACTTTGGCAAGTCCTCTACCGCTGACAATTATAACCTAAGTGACAGAATGGTCAAACCGTTAACTGATTGGGTTAAGGATACAGCCTCAATGGCTAACCTTTTCGGCTACCGACCTATTCCTTACTATAAGTCTATCGGTAAGCCTTCCCCCTATGCCGCAGGCCAAAGGTACACAGCAGATGATCCTAAATGGGCAACGGCTGACTTTGTAGCTATTGCGCTAGATAACGTTGTTTTGGTCGACTGGGACGCATACAAAGACCAAGTTATTAGCATTGCTGAACTAGCTGTAAAACTTGGCATCAGTGAGGTGGAATTGCGCGGTGCTGAGGTACAAAACGACCCGAAAAAGGACAGTAAGCATTTCTTTTTCCGTTTGCCTGATGGGTTTGATCGTTCGCAAATTATGGACTCCAACAACGGTAATTTTATACGTGGTGTAGACTTTAAAACAGGTAACCAATTAGCCTATTTAAAGCCGAACAAAGAATTACGTAATGGTGTATTGCCATATGTTGACTATCTGCCATTAGTTCCTCAAATCATCATTGATGAGGTCCTAAAACCAAAGACGGTTACAACGCAGATAGGTGAGCTTAAAACATGTACGGAAGAAAACTTTCACGCAATACGACACCTGACTGATGCTTGCAGCGCATTGGCGACTATGGGTGAGGATACCGGGCGTAACTCAAAATTAAACGAATTGAGCCTTGAGTTTTTGTCGTTGGCTTATGGAGGATTCCTCCAGTTTGAAACAGTGCGCAATAGCCTATTAGCAGCATACACGCAATGCGGTGGTGAGGGCTTTGAAGCGACGTTCAATAGTGCGAATCGGAAAGCAGCAACGCAACCACGAAATACCGTTAAACCGCATGTTGGCGCTGTGGCGTTCGGTGATGGTGCGATACCACAACAACATAACTCGCCTACGTTACCTAATGTGGATTGTGAGTTTAACCTATTTGAGATTTCTGCAAATTGGGTGGAAGAATGGGTTATGACACCAGAGGGGCAATATCAACATAAGGCATTGAAGAACGTTCTAACACAACGATCATTCGATAATAGATTTCATAATGTAGTCCCTAATGGTGAAGGTAATGCCAGTAAATACGTGAAAGGTAAGATACCTACAGTTGACTGTATTTTTTATAATCCGCTAGAAAGTCGGGACGTTTATAGAGATAAGCAGACAGGGCTTATAGCATTGAACACCTATGTACATTATTCACCGGAGCGCGTTGATACTAAACGTGCCGGAGAACTAATTAAAAAGCATCTTAAATGGGTGTTCGGTGATGAAGAGACAGAAATGTTAATTCTCGACTGGATGGCATGGCAAGTTCAGAAAATAGGTGTTTTAAACCGTTTCGCCCCCGTTGTAGTAGGTGATTTTGGTGATGGTAAAACTACAATTGCTAATTTCATAAAAAATGCCATAGGTAAGGCTAACGTTGCTCAGATCACGAATGATGCGATACAAGAACGCTTCAACGGTTGGGCAAACGAGGGGGCAGTAGGTGTGATTGAAGAGTTATACGTATCTGGCAAAGATCGTTACACCATCGGCAACAGATTAAAACCGGTTATCACTAACGAAGATTTTAGATTGACCGTAAAATATATGAATGGCGTAACTGTTGATAACTACACCAATTATTTTGTTTGTACTAACCACCGTGATTGTATTCCGTTAGAAAAAAATGATCGTCGTTGGTGGGTGATAGAGTCGCAATGGCTCAATAAACCGGTGTGTAAAGCTCAATCGAAGATTCACCACGAAGAGGTTTACCACTATCTAAAACACGAAGACAATGGCGGCGTTCATTGGTTTTTAAAAGATCATGTGATAAGTGATAAATTCCTTTCATTTAGCGAGGCGCCTATGACACCAGCTAAGATGCGCATGATGCAATCTGCATTACCTGAGAACACACTGGCAATAACGGAGAGATTAGGCTCTTTAGGTCAGTTACTTGTTATTAACGGGCATCTTTCCACAACCGAGCTTTTACGTCGTGATATCGATTCTGGTTATCAATATCGCCTAAGTGGTGGTAAATCTCTTTCCAAAGCACTGGATGATTTAGGATTTAAACGAGTTGAATCTCGCCCCACAGTTAACGGTATTAAGCATACCTTGTATTGTTTCCCCATTGGCAAAACAATAAACGACTTCATTTAATAAAAGTGACCCGCTACGGCGGGTTTTTTTACGCCTGTATAATTATTTTTATGTAATCCAATTAGACAGGAAAAATTATTTACTTGTCCTATCCTGTCTAGTTCCTGTCTAGTTAGCCAGGGGTTTTTGTGTCGGTGGACAGGAAGAGGACAAGTAAAGGACAGGAAAAATAATTTACTTGTCTAGGTTATGTTATTGTATTTATTGGCCTTATCCACCTAACAGACAGGATAGACAAGATAAACGTTAAAAGTAGTGAGAAAAGAATTTGTACAAAAAAAAACAAATATAAATAGAATAGGGTTTTGCCCTGCTTTACTTGTCTATCCTGTCTAGTCACATAAAAACACTGGCTAATCCCAACTAATGTCTAAACATCTATTTTTAGCTGATCACCCGATTGCGCCCCGTAAATGTAAAAGTTTGGTTTTCACGGTAACGCAGAACACGCGCACTACACTTCACGCCCCATAAATCACCGCCACAGACTGCTAAAACCGTGGCTATAATTTTCCGCCGCGCTCGAAAGTTACATTATAAATATACCGGATCATTTCCCTCTATCGGTTGACGTTATCGTCAGTTAAGTTATTGAAAAATAAGTTATATTTAACCTTGCCGTCAAAGGTGATAGGGACTATTGTCTACTTGTAAATATCGCAACATTAGACATAAAAGGTGAAATATCAATGGATACTATTTTCAAAGCACCGAAAACCTACGGGCCAAAAACCGAGCAACTACCTATCGATCAATGTGTTTGCCGGTTGAAAAACATGGCCGCACGTTTAATAACGCTGAACGTTCGTGATCAAGAAACTGGCGAGCAATACGCTTTGCAGGTTATCCCCGGCCACGCTGAACCAACAAACGCCACGCCGTCGGCGGTTAACTCAGCATTCTGTAAACATTTAATTGAAAAAGGCGACCTGATCGCATTGCCACTTGAGGGGGCGATTTGATGCGAAACCCAAACGTGAACACAACAATGGCCGCATTACTCGCCGGTGATAACCAAGAGGCGATGATCTACCTTGGTTCGCTCATTCAACAAAATATGCACCCATTACGTGCCGTTCGCAATGAAGCGTGGGAAAGCCTTTGCGAGTTGGTGCACCAGATGCGTAACAACATGAGCGGGCATAATGCGCCTTGCGTGCGGGTAAAGGCGAATCAAATAAAGCGCATGGCGTCGCGTGGTGGCATTGAACGCGCCCAATTTATTAATGATTGCGTGCGCCAAGCACTACACGAGGATAACGACACTCACATTAATGCGTTAACTGTGATGCGCAAATACTTTGAAGCAGCAGCAACAGTTAAAGATAAGCGAGACTCAAAATGATCGATTTAACCGAACTTGATGAAATTTTGGAACAAAACGAGCAAGACAGAAAAATTATTCTGTCTCGCCTAGCTCAATTAAAAGCCGAGCAATCCAAGTTAGAAACTGATTACGCGAAAACGAAAACTGACGTGCAGCCATTCTTAGCTCAAATTGATGGCGCTATAAATGAAATTACAGACAAATTACGCGACGCTGTAAAGGCTTGGGGCTTTGATGATGCCCATGGACTTAATCCGGTGACCGTTGCCCGAGCTTCTCAAAAATTGGCTGATATAACACAGTTCACCACGTTTGAATCTCTTGTCCGAGAAAAGGACGGTGCACAGTTGATCGCACTTTGCAGTGTTGATGTTTTTGAGCGAAAGCAGCCTGTTTTTGTTTCGGTCGATGCGATGAAATATCACCATTTAAAAATGCTGTGTCAGGCTTTAGAAATTTCTGGTGAATATATCGAGCAATGCACCGAACTGTTTAATAAACGCCGTGATGTTGAGAGAAAATCTTTCATCATGCCGGTTAATTTTGAGCGTAAAGGCCCAGCACCGACTGAGCATGACATTAAACGAGCTACTAACCCGCATCTTGTAAATATGTAAGGGGTGAATTATGAAACTACACGTTAACCGATTTGATTTTACAGGCGACTTAGCCACGGATTTGCAAAACGGCTTGATAACAGCGTTTGATGATGCAGACAACTTAATGAGCGTGGATGATGCCATTAATAAACTGACCGATGGCGCGAAAGTGGCAGGTGTAAGCGCACCCAATGATCAATCAGCAAAGCGCGTTTATGATGGCGTGCGCCGTATGCGTTCGTTCTCCGCCAAGGTTAACGATGCAACGCCCGAGCCTATGAGTCAGTTATCTTCTTATGAAAAACACAAGCGCACCATGGCTGACGCTTGGAAAGGTGAACCGCCTAAACAATCCAACGATTCACAACCGGCTAAATTACATGCTTACGATTCATTCAAGCAGCGTCTAGCGGATGGTTGGAAGTTGTTCACTGATGATAAAGGGGGCGAATAACTATGGGTAAGTTCACCAATTCAAGCGGAAGCGGGGCTAGTTCAACCGGGCTAAATAAAATGTTGCGTGGTCGGAATTCAGGGAACAACGGCCAGTTTTATATGCAGCGCAACAAGCAGCGAGCGATTGAGCATGAAACGCCGAAGAAAAAAAAAGATACCGAGTAACCAACTGAATAAAAAGTATTGGTTTTATTTTGGGGCGTGCCGTTAATTTTTTTGGTCATTAAGTAGCGGTGCGCCCCACCTTTTTTGAGGTGATATTGCATGACTGATGATCAGTTAAAAGAGTGGCAAAAATTATCACATTATCAGCGACGATATGCGGTGGCTTGGTGGTTATACGGCGTTAAATCGTTTGGTTTAGAGACAGGGATAGTCTGGCGTTCAAATGTAGAACTTTACGAAATTATCTCACTCAAGCCACCGAAAAACCGTAAATCTTTAGTGAACGCGGCTAACAGACTTTGGACACGTAACAACAACCAGCTAGAACGTTTTATTTACGGCATAGATGGGATTCACTGGAATAACGACCGTTTGCGTTATTATTCAAAGGTTTGGGGGTTTTTATATCCAAACGCGGGGGATTATCCGTTTTCAAACGATCCTAAATCTGTATGGGTCACCGACTTAAAATATAGATATTCATTCACAAACGGCGGTAAATTGGATTTATCGGAGGCTAGAGGTCATGGACTACCAATTGATCGATGAATTGGCGCGAGCAGTAGCCGATGATAGTTACTTGGTTCACCCACGACGATGGTTATCGGAGCACGACATACCGTCTATTTTTCTCACCGGTTTACCTAATGATTGCCCGCATAAAATACTCATTGATGATTATCGGGCAATGAACACCGAAGCCAGGCGATTACTAAAAAATTGAGCGCCCCGTAAATGGGGCGTTTTTTTTGCTTCAATATTAAGAGCAATCCCTTTCTAATTTTTCTCGACACGCCTGTTTAACCCACGCCGAAAAAGGCACGAGTTCATTTTTATTTTTTTCAATGGCTTCTACTAATTCATGCTCGAAACGGATGTTCTTTTTCACTGATTGACTATTTTTATTTACATTACCTGTTGACATGTGCGCACACCTATATAAAACTATATCTACAGTGTACTCACTAGGGCGCACAGTATCAAATAAAAAAGAGCCCCTTGACTCGCCAAAGTAACAAGGGGCATATATCAAAGCCGATGGAGGGCTTCAATATGCAGCAGAGAATAACACTTGAAGATTTAAAACGCATCGCTCATTTGCTCACTCGTAGGCAAATTATTCGAAGTTTAACTAAAGTGGAGGGTTAAGCTATGTCTACACAAGCAGTCGATGCAATCCCCGCAGAACTTCACTCTAAATACCTAACATTGATGAAAGAACGTGGCGTATTTTGGTACGACATGGCGAAACTATGTCTAGATTTTGGTTTGAGAAATATCGAAGCGCGTGAGTTGCGCGCCGAGCACATTGATCTCGAACGTGGAATTATAATTCTATCTGATTCAAAACAGGTACGCTCTTATGTTACGAAAACGGCCAACAAGCAAATACAAAAACAATGGCTTATTGAGGGGCGTAGGTTCTTGCGCTCTGCTATTGGTGGCGAGCTTGCGCCGCTTTTGGTTCGAATGTGTACAACAGTGGACCAACTCGAAGCCTTAGCTCAAGAGTATGATCTTTTCGAAGAGTATAACCAAGCGCGAGAACAACACTACGCGACAAACGTTGAGCAGGTGCGTGTAGAGGTTGAGCGTTCAGCACCTAAAGGGCGTGTGATTGATTTCAGTCGATACCATGAAGCAAAACGAATCTTAAAGGCCCGTGTTGAGAAATATGGCGCGGTTGGTGGCTATCTATTCCCGGCGTGCGAACTCCGCAGTAATCGCGCTAAAGGGCAGGGGTATGAGCCAGTTTCTAGGCAGAGTGTTTACCGTATAGTTCAGACTGTAGGTGAAGCGCTGAAAGCTGTATCTGGTCGATGCAGAGAAGCATTAAAAGGGATTCGTTTAGGGTTGCATAGTGCGCGCAAGGCAGCAGTCCAGAAAGTGGCTAATAGCATTGATATGATGGCGGCTAGTCTTTGGATTGGTCACGGTAACGGTTCAGGTGACATTGCGACGACACAACGTTATTTAGACCGCAGTGAAAAGAGAATAAACGCTATTAATAACCAGTTGGCTGCGATGGTGTGCGATGGGTAACGGTGTGAAAAAAATGGGTAAAAAATGGGTAAACCGACCAAAACCAAGCATGACCACATGTTATCAAGGCCAATTGCAACAAGGGTTTATTGATCGTATTATGCGCCTAATGACTAAGGTTTCTGGATTCAAAATCCGTTGCCTTCGGGCGTGGCGGTTCAAGTCCGCCCACCGCTACCAAATTTAGAAAAAGGCGTTCAAGCAATTGAGCGCCTTTTTTGCATCTGTAATTTAACTAGTTTATTTTCTCTTTCTCCTTAATCGATATAGGGCGACTTCATTTTTTGAAGTGGTGAGCTTAGTTGATAGATTTTCATTCTCATTGAGCGCATTATGAAGCCGTCTTATCGATTTAATTTCAGCTAAACTGAATATGTTAAAAACAAAAAAGGGATGAATATGAAGCAATTAAAAAATCAAACACTCCTTACCTCGGTGTTAACGGATGGCAAAGGACAGCAAGTATTCAATCCATTCGATAATAGTTTGCTCGCCACTGTGCCTGTTTCTTGCCAAGCGAGAATTGAGCATGATGTTGCTGATATGGAAGCTGGGCAAAAGGTCTGGCAGAAAAAGCCTGTTGCAGAACGCTGTCAGTTAATGAAGAAATGGCATCAATTGATTTTACAAAATGAAGATGATCTCGCCATGTTGATTACCTTAGAAGGTGGTAAGCCATTAAAAGAAGCGTTAGGTGAAGTACGTTATGGAGCCTCTTTTATTGAATGGTTTGCTGAAGAAGGCCGTCGAGCTTACGGTAACACTATTCCATCAGCGAGTAATGACAAAACTATTTTAACGGTAAAACAAGCGATTGGTGTGGCAGCGGCAATTACGCCTTGGAATTTCCCATTAGCTATGATCACTCGTAAAGCTGCACCGGCATTAGCAGCTGGTTGTAGCTTTATCTGTAAACCTTCTGAATCAACGCCTCTGACAGCATTTGCGGTAACTGAGCTGGCATACCAAGCCGGCATCCCTAAAGACGTTCTACGTATGGTTTTGGGCGAAAATGCACATGATGTAGGAGAGGTATTTACCTACCATCCTTCTGTTCGTAAGTTTTCCTTCACTGGCTCGACTCTAGTAGGGCGTAAATTACAAATGCAGTGCGCTTCAACTATTAAGCGTACGTCAATGGAACTTGGAGGTAATGCACCATTTATCGTATTTGATGATGCGGATATTGATAGTGCGGTCAAAGGGGCGATTGCCAGTAAGTTTCGTAATGCAGGTCAAACTTGTGTGTGTTCTAATCGCTTTTATGTTCAAGATGCAGTTTATGATGAATTTATTGAAAAGCTGGTAGCGGAGGTCGATAAGCTTAAAGTCGGCAATGGACTTGATGAGTCGACCGATATTGGCCCGCTTATTTCAAAAGAGGCGAAGCAGAGGGTTTCTGATTTAATTGAAGAAGCGAAAGGTAGAGGGGCAAGACAAGTAAATAAAGAGCAATCGCTAGACGGTAACTTTATTGCACCAACTGTATTGGTGGATGTTGAGCACGATAGGCCATTAGTTCAAGGTGAGATCTTTGGTCCAGTATTACCGATTATTCGCTTTTCTGAAGAAGATAAAATGATTGCGATGGCTAATGATACCATCTATGGATTAGCTGCTTACTTTTATAGTCAAGACATGAATCGTATTTGGCGTGTCGCACATAACCTAGAGTACGGTATGGTCGGAGTGAACGAAGGTATCATTTCAACTGAAGTGGCGCCATTTGGTGGTATGAAACAATCGGGGAATGGTCGAGAAGGCGCTAAAGAAGGTTTGGAAGAGTACCTAGAGACTAAATACGTTTGTATTGGTGGCTTAGAAAGATAAGTAATAGTAAAAGGTTAAGTAATAGCAAAGAGTGGAAAGACACATCCACTCTTTATTTTTATAACCTGTCCTAAATAAGGTTGACGGTTAGAAGCGATAGGCTGCACCGGCCATAACCATTCCAGAGATGGCAGTGTGGTCATCCTCGAGATCTAATTCATAAAAGTCAAAGAGGTATGCGGCTCTGAACGTTAGGTTTGGTAAAGCGTTAGGTGTGTAATCTAAACCGCCACCACCGTGATAACTGACTTGTCCATCATCAAAGTAGTTATCATTTGAGATATAACCAAGTCCAACTAAAGCAAATGGGCGTAAACCATTATTAAATGTATATCCAAGGTTTGCACTTAGTGACATGCCTTCAGTAGCAAATTCACCTTCAGTGGGTTTTGTTGATGGGTGATCTAATTTTACTTTGGTATCAGCATAATTGTTATAGCTTAACTCTAAAGCAATAATACGATTGAATTGGTAGCCAGTATAAATATTGTAAGCCAAACCTGAATGATCAAAATCAATACTTCCACCTAGATCATCTGCATCATCTTCTAGATCAGGTGAAGAAAATGCAGCAGCCCCAATACCTCCACCGATATAAAATCCTTTATTGGCATCCGCAAGAGCGGGGGTCACCGCTAGCGTACTAGTAATTAGCGTTAAAAGAGCTATACGATTTATCATCTTGCCTTCCTGATGTATTCATTTGATGAATGATACGGTATAAAAATTGTCCTCTGGTGATCTTGATATATATCAATTCAGAGGCTTTTTGTAAGAATATATTTCTAAATGTAAATTTATTTATACTTATATTGTAAGGAGCATGTAATTAGTCGTTTCCGCAAGCACTGGAGCTTTTTGCTTTTGTATACACAGTCAAAAGCCACTAGTTTAGTCGAATAATTATAATTTGAAGGAAAGTGTCAAAACTTATCTAAGAAGGGAATAGATAGAAAAAAGCCCGATCAAAACTGATCGGGCTTTTAAAGTGGCTCCCCTTGCAAGACTTGAACTTGCGACATACGGATTAACAGTCCGCCGTTCTACCAACTGAACTAAAGGGGAATTATTTTTTATTTCTAGTGGTTAGGCTAGAAAAATGGTGCCGACTACCGGAATCGAACTGGTGACCTACTGATTACAAGTCAGTTGCTCTACCTACTGAGCTAAGTCGGCGCACTTTTTTTGTTGTTCTTAATTATCTGAATAATTGATTCAAATAATTGTAAAGTGGCTCCCCCTGCGGGACTCGAACCTGCGACATACGGATTAACAGTCCGCCGTTCTACCAACTGAACTAAGGGGGAATTATTCTTTTTATTTCTAGTCATTAAGCTAGAAAAAATGGTGCCGACTACCGGAATCGAACTGGTGACCTACTGATTACAAGTCAGTTGCTCTACCTACTGAGCTAAGTCGGCACACTGTATTTTCAATTTGACGTCAAATTCATCAAGACACCAAACTATAAATAGTGGTGCCCGGAGGCGGAATCGAACCACCGACACGAGGATTTTCAATCCTCTGCTCTACCGACTGAGCTATCCGGGCGACGGGGGGTATTAAACGGTTTTTCGTGACTAACGTCAACAGTAAAATATAAAAAAATGTTCGTTTGAGTAATTTATAGTCGCCATTGCGTGTTTCTCCACACAATAGAACGTTTTTTTAGCAAATTTTGCCGTTTATTTGTAGGGAATTATTGGTGTGAAAACGAATGAGAATAAGAGTAGCTTGGCTATAAGTTTAGCTTGAGTTCAATTCATCGTACTGAATGCCGAAAATGTAAGCTAAGTGAGTCATTATCATCGAATACATGATAGCTCGAATAGATAATAGAAAGGAGAGGTAGCGATGAAACTATCTCTCCTTTTTTCGTTACAGCTTATCTGATGGAATTAAATATTATATTTTGGCCCACGGTCCACCAGAGGTGGGTTCATCGCCTTGTGTCCACCATTGTGCTTTGTAAGAAGCCCCTAGGTAGCTTACAGTATCACCAGATGTATAGACTTTATCGGTCTGCCACTCAGAATTATTACTTGCGGCAGCTTGCCAAGCGCTTGATGTGTCAGGCTGGTCACCTAGAGTCCACCATTTAGCGGTGTAGCTCACACCATCATATAACACGATATCACCGCTGTTGTAGGCGATAGTGCTGTCCCAGGTCGTTTCTCCATTATTATTACCATCATCTAATGGGGTTACCGTAATGAAGATAGTGGATTGGCTAGTGGTAATTGGATCGCCAACTGAAACTACTATATTTTCATTGAGAGTTGTTGTGGTTTCAGGGGCTTGATAATTGACGGTAATGCTGGTGTCGCTTTGAGTAATTATACTGCCTTTGTCGACACTGAATATAAGTGGATCATTGTCGGCATCGTTGGCTGAAACCTCAAACACTAAGCTTTCTCCACTTTGAACAGTTAAATTACTTGGAGTCGTAATTACTGGAGCTTGGTTGCCTGTTTTGATTTCTAGTTGATAACTGTAATTCGAGCGGGTGAGATAAACTAAATTGCTATATAAATCTTGGTTTTGATATTGAATAGTTTGTGATGTTGAATCTTTTAGGCCAATTTGCACTGTTTGTGGGTATTTTTGATTTACCGTTGCCGCTAATGTCTCCGCCCATACACTTTCCGTATCATTATCAATAGGGAACTTTTCAAATACGATCTCTTGGCCATTTTCATCAAAGATACGTAGCCAAGCGGTATCGCCTGCATTTGCGTCAATGGTCGAGGCTAGGTAGTTACCGCTACTGATCCATTCATCTAGCGGATTATTGGGATCGGTTTCACCATCATTGCCAGTAAATGAAATATCACTGCAGTTATAAAAACCTTCCCCTGCCGGATCTTGACGTTGCCAGCGAGTATATAAAATGGCATCACCGTTTCTGTCTTCCGGCAATGTGACTTCCATTTGATAGTACTTTTTACCATTTAATTCTACGGTTGCTAAGTTGCCAAATTCCGCGATTAAATCTAGGTCACTCCAAGCCAGAGGCATAGTTGCTGAATCATAACTTGGTTTGGTTAAGTAGACTTTCCAAAAACTTGGATTATGCGGTGTGTTGGCGCGGTATTGTAAAGTGACCTTACCATTGTTGGTTAAATCAAGTTTGGTCTTTTGCCAGTCAGGTGAAGGTAGGTCGATACCATGTTTGGCTTTATCCCCAGCTGAGCATAATTCTCCGTTAGGAATCGTGGCCTCTACAGCGGCTTGGTCATTGTAATTAGAGACTAAAGTTGAAAACTCAGGTTTTTGTACAAATGGCGTCCAGCCTGATTCTAAGAACGCGGCACGACAAGCGGCGTTGGGAATGGTACTACCATCGGTTGAATCCCAATAACCACCATCTATATCGCAGACCTGTTGTCTTGCTGGTGGGTAGTCTAAGTAACCGTGGGCTTGAACGTTAGTTGATAGTAAAGTTAAGCCAATGACGCTAGTGGATAAACATAATTTGGCTTGAAAAAGTGAATAATTCATACACACCTCCATTTATTATTGAATGGCATGGAGTGTGGTAGGGGATGAGAAAAAGGCAGAATAGAAAATTGTTAGTTTGAACGCTCTCTCGAAGAAATTTATCTTAAGTTTCACCTATCGAAGTAAAATTGAATACTCGCTTTAAAACTGAAGCTAATTGACATAAAGATTACATAGGTTAGAAAAAGTCAGCTAAGTAGAGAGTATCTAGGGCTAGGGTATGTCAATGGCAGTTATTTGAGGCGAAAAAAAACCTCATCAGATGATGAGGTTTTTAAAGTGGCTCCCCTTGCAAGACTTGAACTTGCGACATACGGATTAACAGTCCGCCGTTCTACCAACTGAACTAAAGGGGAATTATTCTTTTAACACTAATTAATTTAATCAGTTGTTAACTAAATAATGGTGCCTCGAGGCGGAATCGAACCACCGACACGAGGATTTTCAATCCTCTGCTCTACCGACTGAGCTATCGAGGCAATAAATGGTGCCGACTACCGGAATCGAACTGGTGACCTACTGATTACAAGTCAGTTGCTCTACCTACTGAGCTAAGTCGGCACACTATATTTATTGCTTGTCCGTGTTTTGTTAAACACCAACAATCTAAATTGTGGTGCCCGGAGGCGGAATCGAACCACCGACACGAGGATTTTCAATCCTCTGCTCTACCGACTGAGCTATCCGGGCAACGGAGCGCTATTAAACGGATTTTCTGCTTCATCGTCAACTTGTTTTTGTAAAAAACTAGAAAAAAAGGTTTGTTTGCTGTCAATTTAAGCAAAAAAGTGTGATTTGCTGTTTTTTGATACAAATTTTACTTCATTGAATGAAATTCTTTTTGGTAAGCCGTTACTTTTTCTAGGTAACGACGCGATTCGGCATTCGGGTGCTTTTTGGTCAGCGCCCAATAAACTTGATTGGTTTGTAAGCGGTTAATCTTATTAATCGCATTGGTCTTACCGCCCCCAAAGGCATTAAAAACGCCACCAGAGCCACCGTTATAAGCTGAAATCATGCTGTATTGCAGTGAAGTCGAATTTCTTATGCCTTTCAAATAACGGTTTTTTAAAATATAAAAGTAAGCTGTACCAGTATCGATATTATTGGCTGGGTTATACAAATATTTCGGCGTAGGCATACCAGATTTGCCTTTCACAATATTAAAGACATCGTGTCCGGCCGTTTTTGGTACGACTTGCATTAATCCGTAAGCATTAGCCCAACTTACAGCGTAAGGGTTAAAGCTGCTTTCCGTTTTGATGATGGCATAGATAAGATCTTCTGGAATGCCATATTGTTTTGAGGCTTTACGTACGATATCAGCATATTGATAGCTACGTAGTTTTGAGTGATTTTTTACCATAGGGATGGTGACATAATAAGATTTTTTAAAATCAACAGTGCGGGTCTTAAGCTTGTTTTTTATAAGATAATCAGCAAATTGACTAGCACGCCACGACCACTGAATGGATTGGCCGTTCTGATCAACCACCTGATCGGATAAAAAAGGTTTACCTCCCATTGCGATTTCTTTGGATGAGAATAAGTCGACATTCGCGGGGTTATTTGGCGTGAGTAGGGTAGTCACAATCGCTTGTTTTAAGTGACCTGTAGGATCGGTCGAGGCGATCGTTTCGACGGTGACAGTACCATTATCAAAGTCAATATCGGCTCGGTTTAAATAGCCATCAGTATATTTAACGTAGGTTTTAGCACCTGCCATCTTGATATTGTCTTGTCCCCATTTATTGGCTACTTGACCGGAGAACTGATTCATCAAGCTATCTAAAGCGGCGGTATCTTTGGCAAATTGGCCTGGAAGTGGGGCAAGGTTTTTGGCAAAGCGGTTAGTAGGAGTGTAATCGACATCATAAATACTTTCGATAAATTCTCGGCTACAGCCAGAAAGAGCGAAAAAAGTGATGAGTAAGAGCCAAAGTTTTTTATTCATGTCGAATTCAAATTTACTTAAAAACAAAACAGGCATTGCTTTCGATTTCCCAAAACGGGAAGAGCAATGCCTGCTACAAAAGTTGGTTGTATTATACCCAAATAACTCTCACCTTGAAGTTATTTGGGGATATATCCGATTATTCACTCGGTGGGGTATAACCATCAATAATGATGTCTTTTCCTTCAAATAAGAAATTAACCATTTCAGTTTCCAGTAGTTTACGGTGCTCTGGATCCATCATATTTAATTTTTTCTCATTGATCAGCATGGTTTGTTTATGCTGCCATTGGCCCCAAGCTTCTTTGCTGATGTTATCGAAAATGCGCTTACCGAGTTCGCCAGGGTAAAGTTGGAAATCTAAGCCTTCCGCTTCTTTCTTTAAGAAAACACAGTTTACAGTACGGCTCATGGGAGCTCCTTGAGAGATTGAATTAATGTTATACCAACGACTTATTGGATTTGCTATTAAGCTCGTAAGGCAAGCTATGCAGCAGTTGTTTCACTGGTGCGGCGAGCCCTATTTCTTTCGGTTGAGATAAGTTATACCAAAGACCTTGCTGACCTTCCATCACCAAGCTTGGCTGTTTATTTAATTTTACTAAGATTGGTGTGATATCTAAGTGATAATGGCTAAAAGTATGACGAAAGGCCGTTAATGTACTTTTATTGTTAATCATACTTTCAGTAATTGCTTTACTGTCCAGCAAGTTTTCAATAGTTTGATTTGAATGTTGAGGGAAACAAAATAACCCTCCCCAAATGCCACTTTGCGGACGTTGTTCTAACCAAACTTGATTATTGTGATAGAGCATCACAAACCAAGTTTCTTTTATTGGCTTTTCTTTTTTTGGCTTTTTGCCCGGAAAATCAAGTTGCCTCTGTTGAGCTTTGGCTTGGCAGAATTGTTCGATTGGGCATAAATCACATTTAGGTTTACTTCGAGTACATACGATTGCGCCCATATCCATCATGGCTTGATTATACTTATCGACATCATGTTTCGGTGTATGTTTTTCTGCTATCTCCCATAATTGATTCTCAACAGTTTTTTGTCCCGGCCAACCCTCTATAGCAAAACAACGCGCTAAAGTACGTTTTACATTACCGTCTAATATGGCATGAGGTTGCTTATAAACCGAAGATAAAATCGCCGCAGCAGTTGAACGGCCAATTCCGGGAAGAGCATTCATGTGTTCTATATTGGTCGGGAATTCACCTTGATAGTCTTGTTCGACAATTTGAGCCGCTTTGTGCAGGTTGCGAGCACGGGCGTAATAGCCTAGACCAGTCCAAAGATGGAGAACTTCATCTTGATGGGCTTTGGCTAAATCTGTCACGCTAGGAAAGCGCTCAAGGAAGCGTTCAAAATAGGGAATAACGGTGGTGACTTGAGTTTGTTGCAACATAATTTCTGATAGCCAAACTTTATATGCCGTTTTATTTTGCTGCCAAGGTAAGCTTTTACGGCCAAAGTTTTCATACCAATTTAAAATGGAATCAGAAAATGTACTCACGGGTCACTCTTTATTTGAATTTTAATTGGCGTTGATTGCATCATAGCTATACAGTTTAGTAAACCATGTAAATTAAATGGCTATTTGATGAACTAGCAGTAAAGTGACGAGAAAGTCGATTAATTCTATGATAAAAGCTTGCACCTTGAGCGTATCTTTGGATAATTCTCACCCTAATTTTGAATAGCCAACACTATTTTAAAACCGATAATTATTTTCAATCGCTAAGTTATCAAACTTGGCATAATCTTCAGGCGAAACCATGACAGAAGTAACAACCAACGAAGTAAATGAAGAAGGCAAAATTGTTCGCAGAATTCGCAGTTTTGTTCGCCGTGAAGGGCGCTTAACTAAAGGCCAAGAAAAAGCGATTGAAGAGTGCTGGCCAACTATGGGTATCGAGTTTGCTCAACAGCGTCTAGATTGGAAAGAAGTATTTGGTAACGATAACCCAGTGGTATTGGAAATTGGTTTTGGTATGGGCGCGTCATTAGTTGAAATGGCAAAGAACGCACCAGAAAAAAACTTTATCGGTATTGAAGTTCATAGCCCAGGTGTAGGAGCTTGTTTAGCGTCTGCACAAGAAGCTGGTGTGACTAACTTGCGTGTAATGTGCCACGATGCAGTCGAGGTATTTGAACACATGATCCCTGATAATAGCTTGATCACATTACAATTATTTTTTCCAGACCCTTGGCACAAAAAGCGTCACCACAAACGTCGTATTGTTCAACTAGGATTTGCCGAAATGGTTCGCCAGAAACTCATTGTTGGTGAAGGCATTTTCCATATGGCGACTGATTGGGAAAACTACGCTGAGCATATGATTGAAGTGATGAATGAAGCTCCAGGTTTTGAAAATATTGCCACTGATGGTGATTTTATTCCTCGTCCGGATGAGCGCCCATTAACTAAATTTGAAGCTCGTGGTCATCGCTTAGGTCACGGTGTTTGGGATATTAAATTCCGTCGCCATAGCTAATAAATGATTAACAGTTAAGATATAAAAAACCAACCGCGCGGTTGGTTTTTTTGTTTAAAGTATACCCAAGTGATTTCAAGGTGCAGAATTCAGAGCTATCATCCAAACCTTTAGGCAAGGAAGATTGGCGAAGGAATGTAAGCACCTTTCAAACCAATCTGACGCGGCATAAAGGTTTGGATGAAGCTCCCGAAGGGCTAGTTAAAACAAGCCTTATGCTGCGTTAAATTGAACAGAGATAGAATCACTATGATCATATTCAATTTGCCTTGCCTAAAGCTTGTTTTATTCTTGCTGAAACTCGCATCTTGAAGTTACTTGGGTATATAACCGTTTTAGTTGCAGTTGTTTTAGACCGCTTCAGCTTCATTAATTAAGCATTTCTCTACTTTGATAGCCGCTACTTTAAACTCTGGTATTTTAGCGTGTGGATCGGTGGCGGTGACTGTTAGTCGGTTTGCTGCCGCTTCTACAAAGTGGAAAGGAATAAATACCACACCTTGCTGCATACGTTTGGTAACAAAAGCGTCGATTTCAATTTCACCTCGACGACTTGATACTCGTAATCGCTCACCATTTTTAATCTCTAACGCTTCAGCATCTTGTACGCTGATCATGGCGCGGGGCCCTGCGAGGTTATCTAACCCTTTGGTTTTACGAGTCATGGTACCGGTATGGAATTGTTCTAATACTCGCCCTGTCGTGAGGATTAATGGATATTCAGGATCAGGTAGTTCTGCGGCATATCTAAATGGTGTTGCAATTAACTGACCTTTGCCACGCATAATGCCATGACTGTGCATTAAGCGAGTTCCGTCTGGACTTGTTGTATTGCATGGCCATTGCACGCCATCGCGACCGACTTTATCCCATGTGATGCCTGTATATTGAGGTGTGACCTGAGTAATTTCAGCGGTAATGTCTGAGACAGATTGGTAATCCCAATCACTACCCATCGCATTGGCAATTTGTTGGATGATCCACCAATCTTCTTTGGCCTCTCCAGGAGCTTTTACCGCTGGAGTTAACCGCTGAACACGTCGTTCAGTATTAGTAAAGTGACCAGTTTTTTCTGCAAATGAATAAGCAGGTAACACAACATCAGCATACTGAGCGGTTTCAGTTAAGAAAATATCTTGAACGACTAAGAAGTCGAGCGCTTCTAATCCTTCAATCACATGCGCTTGATTCGGATCGCTTAATACAGGGTTTTCACCCATGACAAACAAGCCTTTAATCTGTTGGTGGCAAGCCGCATCAATGATCTCTGTGAGGGTTAAACCTTTTTGATTAGAAAGCTGTGGCGCATTCCAAGCTTCAACAAATTTGGCATGAATCTCGGGATTGGTGACTTTTTGATAGCCTGGGAAGTCGGTCGGTAGAGCCCCCATATCACAAGCGCCTTGCACATTAGATTGACCTCGTAGTGGGTTGATGCCACCACCTTCAATACCAATGTTGCCACATAGTAGTTGTAGGTTAGAAATCGACACCACATTATCATGACCAGTTGTGTGCTGTGTTATCCCCATTGAATAGTAAACAGCGGTACGCTTGGCCGTACCAATAGTGTGTGCGATTTGTTTAATATCTTCAGCTTTAATACCTGTGACTAGTTCGACTTTATCAAGTGCATAGTCTGGTTTTAGAAGTTCTTTTTTGAGTGTTTCAAAGCCTTGAGTATTGGCATTTATATAATCTTGATCTTGCCAATTATTTAATAAAATCTGCTGCATGATACCGTTTAACAGCATCACATCGGTCCCCGGACGCTGAGCGACATAAACCTGAGCATGTTCGGCCATATCAATGCGTTTGGGATCGGCCACAATCAGGCGAGCTCCTTGATGACGAATTGCTTGTTTTATATGTGAGGCAATAATTGGGTGAGCAGAGGTGGTATCTGAGCCAATAATAAAGATTACATCGGAATGTTGGATGCTTGGGATGTCATTGGTCATTGCGCCACTGCCTAGGGTCGCTTCTAACCCTGTTACTGTTGAAGCGTGACACAAGCGCGCACAGTGATCTAAATTATTAGTACCAAATTCACGGCGTACTAGTTTTTGGAACGCATAGTTATCTTCGTTGGTGGTTTTGGCTGATGAAAAACCCGCTAAGGCATTTGAGCCTGAATATTGTTTGATATGATTGAATTTATCGGCAACGAATTGAATCGCTTCTTGCCAACTAGCAGGCTGCAATTCACCATCACGTCGAATAAGTGGTGTTGTTAAGCGCTGATTGTTATTTATAAAATCAAAGCCAAAGCGACCTTTCACACATAACATGCCTTGGTTTACCGGAGAGTCGGCTCCTTGCACGTAACGGATCTTATTGTTGGTTTGATCAACAAACATGGTGAGTTTACATCCAACCCCACAATAGGTGCAGATAGTTTCAACCGGAGTGAGGATATCAAGGCGGCTTTCGGACTTATCGCGAGAATCAACTAACGCTCCTGTTGGGCAGGCTTGTACACATAGGCCACATTGGACACAATTTGAATCTCCCATCGAGCAGGCTTCACTACCAAACCCCGCACGTGCTTCTGGGCGCATCATTGGTGTACCATCAAGGTTCTTCAAGAAACTTAAAACGCCATGAACACCACTGTCATTACATGCTTGTACACATTGACCACAGCTGATGCAGCGATTAGCATCAAAGGTAATGAATTCAGAGCTGTTATCAATAGCAAACTTTTGTTGCATTGACTTATCAAGCTCTTCATCAATCACGCCATATTCGGTACCGTAATCACGCAGAGCACAATCCGTATTGGCTTGGCAACCGCATTCTAAACAGCGTGCAGCTTCATCCATTGCTTGCTGATTAGCAAAGCCGGTTTCGACTTCTTCAAAGCTACCTTGACGCTGGCTAATAGGCAATTCAGGCATGACAACGCGAGCGATTTTTTGAATACTTTCAAATTGTTTCGGATCGATCTGGTTAACGGATTTCTCTTTTTTAGAATCGTATTGGCGGACGGGAATATGTTCCATAGTGCCTTGAAAATAGCGATCAATGGCTTCTGCCGCGATACGACCATCGGCGACGGCTTCAATTGCGGTTGCCGGTCCGCGACGGAAATCCCCAATACTAAAGATATTTTCATTTCCGCTATGCATCGTATTTTCATCAACTTCAGCGGTATTCCAACGAGATAATGGCAGTTCAATATTATCATTATCTAAAAAGCTAAGGTCGGGTTTTTGAGATACAGCAGCAATCACGGTATCAAACTCTTGGATGAAAAACTCTCCAGTTGCTTCAGGGCGACGACGACCTGATGAATCGGCTTCACCAAGCTGCATTTTTTCTAATTTTATTTGGCAAACTCGACCATGTTGATCGGCGATATTTTCTACCGGATTAGTCAGCATTAAAAATTGTACGCCTTCGTGTTCAGCTTCTAAGATTTCGTAATCTTCTGCAGGCATTTCATCACGAGTACGGCGATAGATTAAGGTAGTTTCAGCACCATCACGCACAGCGGTTCTTGCACAATCAATAGCCGTATTACCACCACCAATGACGGCGACTTTTTTGCCCGTGGTGTAATGATGATCCATAACGTAATCTTTTAGGTAATCAACCCCCAAATAACAACCTTCAAGGTCGGAGCCAGGATAATGCATTTCTACTGCTTTTGAGGCGCCAACTGCAAGGCAAACCGCATCATATTTTTGACTTAGGCCGGTTAAGGTAATGTCATCCCCTAGCTTTTGATTAAGTTCAATTTTCATGCCATTGCGGCACATTAATTCAATTTCTTTATCAAGAATCTCTTTCGGCAATCGATACTCTGGAATGCCATAACGAAGCCAACCACCGGCTTTGGGCATGGATTCAAATACCGTTACCTCATAGCCTTCATTGGTAAGATAGTAGCCACAAGTTAACCCTCCAGGGCCGCTACCTACTACCGCAATGTGTTTTTGTTTTGCTGTTTTTTTGGGGGGAACATAGGTTTCTTGAGCGGCAAGATCGGCATCTGCAGCGTGACGCTTTAATTGACGAATTGCCAGTGGTTCATCAATGATGTTACGGCGACATTCCGTTTCACAAAATGCAGGGCATACACGGCCAATGGATAGTGGCATTGGTAGGGTACGTTTGATGACTTCAATCGCTTTTTGATGATCATTTTGGGAGATATGGTAAAGGTAAGATTGAATATCGACACCCGCAGGGCAGGCTACTTTACATGGCGCTTCACAGTCTGCGTAATGATCTGATAATATCGCCTGCAACGCTTGCTTCCTGTGTGCACTTAATGCAGCAGATTCAGTGGTGACTTGTAATCCATTGTAGACTTGCATTTCACAAGCGCGCTGAGTGCTACCATCGGAAACTTCCACTACACATAAATCACAGGCAATTTTTTCTCCTTGCCTATTCGTGCCACATAGAGAAGGAATGTCGATATTATGTTGTTTCGCAGCATTGAGAAGATTTTGTTCTCCATCAACACTGAAAGTATGACCATTAATAATGATTTTCACGATTACATCCCATCCTTGCAGCGATAAATAACCAGCAATATTCTGCTCGTTGAAACAGCGACTGATTTAATAATTTTTATGTGAGTGAACTTGTCTTACAAATATCACTACTATAAAAAACTCAAGTTGCTTGAAATATGATCTGATACAAGAAAAGTGTGAATTACCCCTAAATAGGAACCGCTATGCCACAAGCTACGACTGAATTACTGAATGATATCTTAGAGCAAGTTCGCCCATTAATTGGGAAGGGGAAAGTGGCAGATTACATTCCCGCTTTAGCGTGTATTCCGAATGATAAATTGGCTATCGCGGTTTATACCAATGATGGCAAGGTAGTGAAGGCCGGGGACGCAGATGAGCCATTTTCTATTCAGTCTATTTCTAAGGTTTTAAGCCTCACGTTAGCGATGGGGTTGTATGAATCAGAAGAAATTTGGCGCCGAGTGGGTAAAGAGCCATCAGGTCAAGCTTTTAACTCCATGATTCAGTTAGAAGTCGAACAAGGTATTCCGCGTAATCCTTTCATTAATGCGGGGGCGATTGTCGTGGCTGACATGCTGCAGTCTCGTTTGTCGGCCCCTCGTCAGCGCTTATTAGAGTTTGCTCGTCAACTTTCTGGTGATACGCATATTGTGTATGACAAAGTTGTAGCAGCCTCTGAAATGCAGCACAGCGATCGTAATGCTGCGATTGCCTACTTAATGCGTTCATTTGGTAATTTTGAAAATGAAGTGATCCCGGTTTTAAATAACTACTTCCATGCTTGTGCGCTTAAAATGAGCTGCGTCGATTTAGCTAAAACCTTTAGCTACCTCGCCAATAAGGGACAATCGGTACAAACTAAAAAGCAAATTATTGCACCGAATCAAACTAAGCGTTTAAATGCTTTATTAGCCACTTGCGGGCTTTATGATGGTGCTGGGGAGTTTGCATTCCGTGTTGGCATGCCGGGTAAATCAGGTGTTGGTGGCGGTATTGTTGCGGTGATTCCAGGTGAGATGAGTATTGCAGTATGGTCACCAGAGTTAGATCGATCCGGTAACTCGCTAGCCGGTACGGCCGCGCTTGAGTTGCTTTCAACAGAATTGGGGCGTTCAATTTTTTAGAAGAGGATACTAGTTCCAAGTTTCAAGTGAATATATTAACAAAACGTCATCCTGAAAAGCGACGTAGGAGCGCAGTTCAGGATCTCCTACCACAATTTGAGTTTCAACATGCTGTAGGAGATTCCGTATCTTCTTCGCCTAGGCTCATGTACGGAATGACGTTATTTATATATCGAGAAACAAAATTTAACTCTGCTTTCCTAGAAACTCGAAACCAGGAACCTTTATACAAACAATTCCACCAAGTCATTAAAGAACAATTTACCTTTTTGGGTAATGTGCCAATGACTTTCCGTTTCGGTTAAATATCCTTGGTCTATTGCGGTTTGGATTTGTGTTTCAATCATGGAAAGCTCAAGTCCAGTGCGCTCTACAAACTCAGCTTTCGGGCAAGGTTCAATTAATCGAAAGCGATTCATAAAATACTCAAATGGGCGATCTTCACCTTCAACTAAGGTTTCAGTATCTAAGTAATGTTTGACTAGGTTTTGATAAGCCGCTAAATAGCCTCTTGGATGCTTGACCTTAGTGGTGCGAATAATACGACCATCACTAAAGCTCAGTTTGCCATGAGAGCCGCAGCCAATGCCTAGGTAGTCACCAAAGTGCCAGTAATTGAGGTTATGGCGACATTGATAACCGGGCTTGCTGTAGCCTGATATTTCATATTGTACGTAACCTGCGTCGGTCAATCGCTGATGGCCTTGCTCAAAAATATCCCATAAATCGTCATCATCAGGCAGAATTGGTGGTTTGGAGTAAAACAGAGTGTTGGGTTCAATGGTTAATTGATACCAAGATAAGTGATAAGGATTAAGCTCAATCGCTTTATCTAAATCTGCCAGTGCCTGTTGCTGGGTTTGATTGGGCAATCCGTGCATCAAGTCTAGGTTAAAACTATTTAAACCGATCTTATGAGCAAGATGAGCGGCATTAATCGCTTCTTGTTGACCATGAATTCGCCCTAGGGCTTGCAGTTTTTCTTCTTCAAAACTTTGCACTCCGATAGAAATACGATTTACCCCTTGAGTTTGAAATTGAGCAAAGCGTTCTGCTTCAATGGTGCCCGGATTGGCTTCCATAGTGATTTCAATATTGTCTTCAAATGGTAGTAAAGCTTTAATACCTTGCAACAATCGACCAATCTCAGAAGGTGAAATTAAGCTTGGTGTGCCGCCACCAATAAAGATGGAATGCAATAAACGAGGGGCTTGCTCAAGTTGGTATTTTTCAATATCAGTTTTGAGATCTTCAAGCAAAGCATCAATGTATTGGGTTTCTGGGATCTCGCCTTTTTGAGCATGAGAATTGAAATCACAATACGGGCATTTTTGTACACACCATGGGATGTGGACGTATAAACTCAGTGGTGGAGGCGTTAACACAAGCAAGCCTTAGGCAATGAATTGAGGATAATCAGACAGAGCGGCAAACAACTTTTTCAGTGCTTTGCCACGGTGAGACAATTGTTTTTTACGAATTGATTCAAGTTCGGCAGATGAGCAATTCTCTTCCGGTACCCAAAAGACAGGATCATAACCAAAGCCGTTTTCACCTTGCGCTTGCTCTAAGATTTTGCCTTCCCATTGACCGTGACAAACCAAAGGTGTTGGATCGTTTTCATGGCGCATTAATACCAATACACAATGAAAACGGGCAGTACGTTGTTCATTAGGCACATCTTTCATTTCTTCTAATAGCTTTTCTAGATTACGCTGATCGGTCGCCCCTTCACCCGAATAGCGTGCAGAGTAGATCCCCGGAGCGCCTTGTAGGGCATCAACTTCTAAACCGGAATCATCAGCAATCGTTGGTAAGCCCGTTTCTTTTGCCGCATGGCGAGCTTTGATAATGGCATTTTCGATAAACGTAGTGCCGGTTTCTGCCACTTCGGAAACCTTATATTGACTTTGCGCTTCAACCTCAAAGCCAAATTCAGAAAGTAGGTCAGCCATTTCTTTGACTTTGCCTTGGTTACCAGTGGCGAGAACGAGCTTTTTCATTGGAGATCCTGTGTTATTTATTCTTCAACATAAAATTTTTGCGTGAAGCTGATCGGACCGCTGCCCGTATTGCCTGCATCAATATTAATATTAAAGGTGAGTTGTTCTTCATTGGTGATTGGAAATTCAGCTAAATAATAAATTGCTTCGCCTTCTTTCACTTGTTTGAAGCTAAGTTGTTTGGTTTGACCTATTAGGTTTTTACTGCTGCCTGTGACTTTTGCATCTACTGCCGGTTTACCGAGTTTACTGGTGTCTAACACACTGATATTTAAAATTGCCGAATAACCATTACGCTTTAACTTATATTGTGTGGCCACTTCTGGAGTCAGCATAGCGGAATTAAAAGCAGAGTAGTGTACTTCACTATTTTTAATGGTTTTAAATTGCCCAGCAATACTTGGTAAAGAAAACAAAGTAAGTAGGGCGATAACGATCCATTTTTTCATGAGATTTCCTTATCGAACTAGATTATCAAAGTAGATTTTTTATCGGCTCGGGTATAACACTTGGAGTGGTAATTCGAATGGTTTTATGTCTGCCTAATTCGCCTTTTTCGATACTCACTGAGCCTTTTGATACCTTACAAAGCTTGGCTAGGTATTTAGTTAAGTAGGCGTTAGCTTTTCCATCGACTGGCGGAGCGGTAATAGCAATTTTTATTTCATCCCCATGCAAGCCGACGATGTTATCTCGGCTTGCTTTGGGTTGAATGTAAACTCGCAGTAGTAAGTCTTTTCCTGCGAGTTGTACCGGGATGGCCATAGATTAAAGCTGATACCAAATCGGACCGACTACATCACCCATTAGGTAGTTGGCAAATTGTAGAATTAAGAATAGAACGAGTAAGCTAAGATCGAAACCGCCCATTGGAGGAAGGATTCGACGAATCGGGGCCAGCATAGGCTCGGTCAATTGAACCATCACATATTCAACAGGACTATTGCCTTGGCTAACCCAGCTAAGAATGGCGCGAATCAATAATACCCAGAATAGTAATCCGCCTGCGGCTTTAACCAACGAAAGTGCACCAAACATTAAAAAGCTTGGACTAAATACTAAGCTGCCATTTGAAATTAAAATTAAGCAGGTGAACTTAAGTACACTAAGTACGTAGGCAAAGATAATCGTGGCTAAATCAATATTACCTACTGATGGAATAATGCGGCGCAAAGGGGCAACCACAGGTTGGGTTGCTTTCACTACAAATTGTGAAAATGGATTATAGAAATCAGCACGTGCCAATTGTAACCATACGCGTAAAATTACGACCATAATGTAGAGGTCGAATACGGTAGAAACTAGAAAAGTCATTGAGTTCATTACTGCAAACCTTGTTATTAATATTTAAATCGAAATTAAATTAGTTTTTCCATTTCTTCAGCACGGTTAACCGCGGCTTGCATCGCTTTGGATACAATGTCAGAAAGGTTATGTTGGTTAAATGTTTTTAGCGCTTCAGCGGTGGTGCCGCCTTTTGATGTTACTTGTTCACGTAGGGTCGATAAATCGAGTTCAGGATTTGCCACGACCATTTCAGCTGCGCCTAAGGCAGCTTGTTGAATTAGTAGGCGAGCGGTATCTTTATTGAAACCTTGTGCCATGGCTTCTTGTTGCATCGCTTCCATAAATAAGAAGAAGTAAGCAGGTGCACTGCCAGCTGCAGCAATAATGTTATTAATACCAGATTCTTCATCGACCCAACAGATCTCGCCAACTGCTGACATGAGATCACCGGCAAAGTCTTTATCTTCTTCTGATACATTATCGGTAGCAAATAAACCACTCATGCCTTTACCCACTAATGATGGGGTATTGGGCATCACACGTACTAACTGTATTGTCTGCCCCAGCATTTCATTTAAGCGTTTTGCAGAAATACCCGCTGCAATAGATATAATTAATTTGTTGCTAAGATCAAGCCCTTGAAAGTCAGCGCATACATCGGCCATCATTTGAGGTTTAACGGATAAAATGACGACTTCAGCTTGTTCTACGGCGGCAACATTATCAGTAGTGGTGTGGATCCCGTAACAATCAGCGAGGTGTTTTAGCTTGTCTTCATCACGACCAGTGGCCGTAATATTACCTGCTTTATAGCCACTTGAAAGCATGCCAGCAAAAATGGAACGTGCCATATTGCCAGAGCCGATAAAACTGATTTTACGCTGTTCCATATCTATTCCGTCCTAATATTCAGTCTTTATGCGAGTATATCGTTGGTTCGCTTATGACGCTTGTTTATTCTTGCTGAAAAGCGCACCTTTAAGTGGCTTGGGGGTAATCCCTAGCACCAAAAATAGCAGTGCCGATACGAACCATAGTGCTGCCCGCTTCAATAGCTGCCGGCATATCACCACTCATACCCATCGAAAGCGTATCGATTTGTGGGTAGTGTGATTGTAATGCTTGCTTCAATTCTGCCAGTTGCTGAAATGCCGCTAGTTGCGAGGCATGATCAGATACATTTTCAGGAATTGACATCAATCCTCTTAATGTGAGGTTAGGTAAGTCATTTATCAACTGAGCTAAGGCAAAAACTTGCTCACGATCAGTACCTGATTTCGAGTTTTCACCGCTAGTATTCACTTGAATCAAAACTTGCAATGGTTTTCCATCAGGACGTTGATCATTGAGGCGTTGGGCGATTTTTTCACGATCAACGGAATGTACCCAATCAAAATTTTCTGCGATCAGTCGAGTTTTATTCGATTGGATTGGACCAATGAAGTGCCATTCAAGGTCACTCTGGGTATAGTGTTGAGAGAAATGTTGTATTTTTTCAACGCCTTCTTGGACGTAATTTTCACCAAAACATTTCTGACCTGCGGTAATAGCTTCTTCTAATGCTGTAATGGGTTTCGTTTTACTTACCGCTAACAATTGTACTGAGTTAGAATTGCGACCATATTGTTGTTCAGCAGTACGAATCTGCTGGTTAATTTGTTCAATGTTTTTTTGAATACTATTTTTATCAGAACACATCATAGTTTTTCTTCGATAAGGAATATAAATGGATATTGCTGAGTTATTGGAATTTAGTGTAAAGCATAATGCATCAGATCTACATCTTTCTGCTGGCGTTCCTCCAATCTTACGTATTGATGGTGACATCAGACAATTGGAAATGCCTGCCTTTACCCATTCAGATGTTCATGCACTCGTTTTCGATATTATGAACGATGCTCAGCGCAGCGAGTTTGAAGAAAAACTAGAAATCGATTTTTCATTTGAACTACCCAATATTGGCCGTTTTCGTGTCAATGCTTTCAATCAATCTCGTGGTTGCGCTGCGGTATTTCGTACCATTCCCGTTGAAATTCCATCATTTGAAGATATCTCTGCTCCTGAGATTTTCGAAAAAATTGCTAACTATGAAAAAGGTTTAGTATTGGTAACAGGCCCAACCGGTTCAGGTAAATCAACAACCTTAGCCGCGATGGTAGATTACATTAACCGTAATCACAAAAAGCATATTTTAACCATTGAAGATCCTATCGAGTTTACTCATCCCAATAAAAAATGTTTGGTAAACCAACGTGAAGTGCACCGTGATACCCATAGCTTTGAAGCTTCTTTACGTTCAGCGTTACGTGAAGACCCCGATGTGATTTTAGTCGGTGAGCTGCGTGATAAAGAAACGATCAGCTTGGCATTAACTGCGGCAGAAACTGGGCACCTAGTCTTTGGTACTCTGCATACCAGCTCAGCTGCGAAAACCATAGATCGTATCATCGATGTTTTTCCTGGTTCTGATAAAAATATGGTTCGTTCTATGTTGTCAGAATCTTTACGTGCGGTTATTGCTCAGAAGCTATTAAAGCGTAGTGGTGATGTGGGTGGACGTATCGCTTGTCATGAAGTGATGATTGCAACCCCTGCGATTCGTAATTTAGTCCGTGAAGATAAAGTTGCTCAAATGCTATCGATGATCCAAACCGGATCGTCTATGGGGATGCAAACTATGGAACAAGCCGCTCGCCAGTTATTGATGCAAGGTTTAGTGACTCAAGAAGAAGTTGAAAGCAAAATTGAAACTTTAGCATCCACATCACTATATTAATGTCACCGTATTAATCTAAAGGAAATTACATGCAACTTTCACAAGTCCTAGAAATTATGGTGTCATCTAAAGCGTCAGATATTTATTTGACGGTTGGTGCACCATGTTTGTTTCGTATTGATGGTGAGCTTAAAGCACATGGTGAGCCATTAGATAAAGGTGGGGTAGAAGCCTTACTATTTGAAATGATGGATAATGAAAGACGCGAAGAATATCAGTCAACTCATGAAGCAAACTTTGCTGTCGTGCACGGTGAAGGGCGCTTTCGTGTCAGTGCTTTTTTCCAGAGAGAATTGCCAGGTGCAGTAGTTCGTCGTATTGAAACTCGTATTCCTAGTATGGAAGAGTTGCAGTTACCTGAAGTATTAAAAGACTTATCGACAGCTAAACGTGGTTTGGTGCTGGTGGTTGGTGCGACAGGTTCGGGGAAGTCGACGTCGATGGCGGCAATGACCGGTTATCGCAACTTAAATAAAACCGGCCATATACTGACAGTAGAAGATCCGATTGAATTTGTTCATGAACATAAAAAATGTATCGTCACTCAACGTGAAGTTGGCTTAGATACAGAAAGTTATGAAGTGGCATTGAAGAATTCTTTACGCCAAGCACCTGACATGATTTTAATTGGTGAAATCCGTAGCCGTGAAACCATGGAATATGCCATGACGTTTGCTGAAACTGGACATTTATGTATGGCAACCTTGCATGCCAATAACGCCAACCAAGCTTTAGAGCGTATCTTGCACCTTGTTCCCAAAGAGCAAAAAGAGCAATTTTTATTTGATTTGTCTTTGAACTTAAAAGGGGTTATCGCCCAGCAGTTGGTGAGAGATAAGCATGGCAATGGTCGGCATGGGGTGTTTGAAGTGTTGCTTAATACCCCTCGTGTATCGGATTTGATTCGTCGTGGGGATTTACAGGAGCTTAAATCGACGATGATACGTTCTAAAGAAGCCGGTATGCAGACTTTCGATCAAGCTTTATTTGAACTATTACAAGCGGATAAGATTAGCCTTGATGATGCAATGCATTGTGCGGATTCGCCTAATGATTTACGTTTAATGCTTAAATCTTCTGGTGATACAACGTTTGAAAACAGTTCCCTGAAAGGTATTAAGATAAACCAGTAGGAGTAGGACGAAATGGATAACTCGTTAATTGAGGCTTATCAGCAAACTTGTTATAAAGTTGAAATCGATAAGCAGGCTTTTGAGTTATTCATTGGGCAGCCTAATCCTCAATTTGTCGATTACTGTCTGCAAAATGAAGTCCAACAATGGGCAATTATTACCGCCTATAATCCTTTTTCAAACTTAACGCCTGAACAAATCAATCAACAAGCCAATATCGCATTATCAAACGAATTACAGGCGCTAGGTTATGAGTTTTATCAAGGTGATGGGATACCGGATTCTTCCGACTGGTCAATTGAAGAAGGGTTTTGGATTCAAAATATCCAATTGATGAGCGCGAAACTATTGGCTATCAAGTATCAACAGAATGCTTTTGTTTTTGGTCATGGTAAGAGCGCTCCGCAACTATGCTTACTTGAATAGAGTATTTAAGAAGAGTTGAGAGTTAATATCAACTCTTTCTTGTATTGAAGTTACTCGGGTATATTCGTTAAAGCTGATTGGCTTAGTATTGATTCTCAAACCAACTTTCTAAAATCACAACAGCGGATTGGCAATCGACGTTACCTTTACTGAGAGCTTTATAACCGCCCATCGAGAATAATTCTGCACGTGCTTCTTGAGTCGAAAGACGCTCATCATGTAACTCTACTTTCACGCCAAAGCGACCATGCAGACGGTTGGCAAACTTACGTGCTCGGGTAGTGATGTCGGTAAGATCTTTCCCTTGCATATCGGTTGGTAAACCGACGACGACAAGATCTGGTTGCCATTCTTTGATTTGTTTTTCGATGTCTTCCCATTTTGGAATGCCATCTTGGGCTTTAAAAGCTTTAAGTGGTGAGGCGGTGCCAGTAATGGTTTGGCCTATGGCACTCCCAATGCTTTTGGTGCCGTAATCGAATGCCATTATGGTTTGGTTAGACATGATGTTTCTCTATAAGTGTGATTATCGCGAGATTTAAGCGTGACCGGCATCGCCAGATAATTGTGAAACGCTGATCCCGAGCAATTGTACTGCTTTTTTCCAACGAATATGTACTGGAGTATCGAACAGTATTGCTAAATTTGCTGGGGCAGTTAACCAGAAGTTATCTAGTAGTTCTTGTTCTAATTGACCCGAATCCCACCCAGAATAACCTAGAGTCACAATGAAATTCTTTGGTTCAGCCTCAGTGCCGAGAACCGTCAGAATATCTTTTGAGGTCGTTACCGCTAGCTCGTCAGTTATTTCAATACTTGATTGATAGGTATCTTTGCGATTGTGCAGAACAAAGCCACGGTCGGTTGCGACAGGGCCACCATTTAATAACGGAGCAGATAAACTTTGTTGGCAAATACGTGGGTGAACAGGCTGAACGTCAATTTGTTCGAGCATATTTTTAATATCAATGCCGACAGGATCATTAATGACTAACCCCATCGCACCATCTTCATTGTGTTCACAGATATAAATCACGCTGCGAGTAAAATGAGAGTCTTTCATGCTAGGCATAGCAATTAGAAAGTGATCGGTTAGGTTCATTCTGCTCTCCATAAGCAATTTGAGTATGGCAACGTATTCGCTGCCATACTATTTTAATAAGCTCAGACTACTTAGCCGCAGCGATACGACGTTCAATAGCATCCATTAACTTACCTGTGATGGAGATATCAAATGCAGCTTCAATCTCTTTAATACAAGTAGGGCTAGTGACATTAATTTCAGTTAACTTATCACCAATCACATCTAAACCAACAAAAATTAAGCCTTTTTCTTTTAGCGTTGGAGCAACAGCTTGTGCAATTTTGAGGTCAGTTTCACTTAACGGACGAGCTTCACCGCGGCCGCCAGCAGCTAAATTTCCACGAGTTTCTCCTTTGGCAGGAATGCGCGCTAGGCAGTATGGCATAGGCTCACCATCCACCACTAAAATGCGCTTATCACCATTACTAATATCTGGTACAAAGGTTTGTGCCATCGCATAGTTTTGGCCGTGGTTGGTCAATGTTTCGATGATAACGGAAACGTTTGGGTCATCTTGTTTTACACGGAAGATCGATGCGCCACCCATGCCATCTAACGGTTTTAAAATCACATCACCATGTTGTTCACGGAAAGCTTTAATTTTTTCAGCTTTACGTGTAACCAAAGTCGTTGGCGTTAATTCTGGGAACCAAGCGGTAAAAAGTTTCTCATTGCAATCACGTAAGCTTTGCGGCTTATTTACAATTAAAGTGCCTTGTTCTTCAGCACGTTCAAGAATGTAGGTAGCGTAGATGTATTCCGTATCAAACGGAGGATCTTTACGCATTAAAACTGCATCTAGCTCTGATAGCTCAATCGATTGTTCTGAAGTGAATTCATACCATTTATTGGCATCTTCAAATAAGTTTACGATCTTGGTATCAGCAAGAGGCTTACCTTGTTCTAAATGAAGATCTGACATTTCCATATAATGGATTTCCCAACCACGTCGTTGGGCTTCTAGCAGCATTGCAAAGCTTGAATCTTTTTTGATGTTAATGGTTGAAATCGGGTCCATTACGATGCCAATTTTCATCATTGATACTCCATAGTTGGCGAATTCATTGATACCGCTTTTTTATCGCGATATTTGAGATGTTGATACGCAAAAAACTTCAATGTGCTCATATTCCTTCAGCAATCGTCCTTGTCTACAGGCTTGGATGATTGCTCTGAATTCTGCATCTTGAAGTCACTTGGGTGTACCTTAACCGAGATCGCCAAAGCGAACTTGTAAGGCAGTAATTGCTGATAAGCCTGCGGTTTCAGTACGTAGTACGCGTGGGCCTAAGAGTGTTTCTTCAAACTGATACTGTTCAGTCATTTGAATTTCTTCATCAGACAAGCCACCTTCAGGGCCAATGAGTAGGCGTACTTTACTGACCGGTGCTGGCAGAGTATTGATTGAATACTTTGCTCTAGGATGAAGGTTGAGTTTTAACCCATCATAATCTTCTGCGCACCATTGTTCTAGCTGCATCAAAGGGCGAACGACTGGTACGATATTACGACCACATTGCTCACAGGCGGCAATCGCGATTTTTTGCCATTGTTGCAGTTTTTTCTCGAAGCGTTCTGCGTTGAGTTTTACACCGCAACGTTCGGAAATTAAAGGTGTGATGGTATTCACTCCTAGTTCGACCGCCTTTTGAATTGTGAATTCCATTTTATCGCCACGAGAAATGACTTGGCCAAGGTGAAGGTTTAACGGTGATTCAATGCTACGCTCGATACGCTCTTTGATTTTTACGGCCACATTCTTTTTTGAGACAGAAATGATTACCGCTGGAAACTCTGCTCCAGAACCATCAAATAGTAAAACTTCTTGGCCTTGAGTCATACGCAGTACTCGGCCAACATGGCCCGCCGCGTCTTCAGATAAGTGGATTTCTCCTAGCTGTTCGATAGCTTGGGGATGATAAATTCTTGGAATTCTCATGTCATGACCTGTGTAAGCTTAATTGCTTTTCTTAACATGGATGTTTTAACAGTAAAAAACAAGGGGAAAGGTTAACTTCACACACTATGTTTTACGATATATAGCATTAATCGTTGATGATAACTTGATTACGACCTTGATGCTTTGCGGTATACAGTGCTTTGTCGGCGCGAATATAGCTTGAATCTATTTTTTCACCTTGTTGGATTTGTGTCATCCCAATTGATAGCGTACAGCGAATTCTAAATTCATCATCGGTATTTTCTTGTTTAATCATAAAGTGATGATTTTCTATGGAGGCACGTAGAGACTCTAAACGTGCGACAACATGTTGAGCCGAATTTGAGCGAATGAGTAGTATGAATTCTTCTCCACCTAGTCTGGCTAAATAGTCATTTACTCCAACAAACCCACGGAGTAATTCAGCCAGTTGCTGTAATGTTTTATCGCCAACAAAGTGACCATATTGATCGTTGATTTTTTTGAAGTAATCAATATCCACAATGGCTAAAAAGAACTCTTTGGCTAACTCTTCCTGATGAAGTTTTGTTATCTTATTGATGATATAACGTCGATTATGTAACTGAGTTAAGGGATCTTGCTCAGCGAGTTTTTTTAGTTGACGTTCTTTATTGATGGTGTCAGTAACAATACTGATGAAGGTACAAACAGCTAGTTGTCCGCACCAATTGATTAATTTATCAGTTATTTCAACCATCACTGGATTTCCCAATAAATCAGTATGGGGAATTACTTTAGGCTCAGTTTGATGATCCGTGAAGGTTTTTTGGTAACGAAGCTGTGCGTCTTCTCTTTCTTCGGGGTTAATCAACACCATTAAAGATGCCATTTCCAAAATTTGATCTGCGCTTTTTAGCCCACTAAACCGAGCAAAGGCATCGTTGGCGTAGAGTGGTTTGAAGTCAATATGAATCACGCATGGGTTAGGGTGAATTTCGAGTATATGTTGATATTCATTCATAGCGTTAGTTATCGTTACTTCAAAGGGAGAGGGGATTTACGGTTTAATCATAAAGCAATACAAACTATTTTATAGGCTATTGATCACTTTTTCTTTGTTTAATCGCTCTAATTGAGTACCACATAAAGAGCAATGATAACGAGTTTGTTGACGTTTCACTTTATTATGTCGTCGAATTGATAATAGGTGGGTTTGACATTGGCATTGATAAGTAAAGGTTTTCCCTTGTACCGAACTAACATCGAAAGCATGATAAATTTCAGGTGGGCATTGAAAAATATTTGCCATCACATATCGCCATTCTTTGCCATGAGGCTTTACGCGACCAAATTGATGGTAGGTGATAAGGTGGGCCAACTCATGCGGAATCACTTGTTCTATAAATGCTTGTTGATTTTCAATAAATAATGTTGGATTTAAGCGAATTCGCCATTGTTGCAGGTAAGCTTTTCCCGCCACCTTTCCTCGTACATTAAATGTAAGTTCTGGTGTGGGAAAGCTACATTCAAAGGCCAACTCTGCTTTTTTTAGGTGAAGCTGAAGGCTGTTTTCCAATTGATGGATTAAACTTTGAGGAATGACAATGGCTGACACTATGACTCTCTACTAACATTCAGAACCGAAGAGGAGCCGAATGTTAATAGAGATAAGAGGTAGATACAATTAATGTTATACCCAAGTTATTTGGGTATATGGTGATGGATTTCATGTTTACGACTGATAGTTTGTCGGTAACCATGCCAAGTAGCAAAGCCTAGGATAGGCATCGCAATGATCATTCCTATACCAGCTGTGACAAAACCAAAACCAATAAATAAAACAATTATTCCCGCCCATACTACCATGGCACTTAGGTTATTTTTGACGGCGTGATAGCTCGTAAAGACGGCGGTCATCATATCGACTCGCCTTTCCATCATTAATGGAATCGAAAATGCCGACATAGAAAAAATGACACATGAGAAAATAAACCCAACCACAGAACCACTGATTAAAAAAGGTAGGAAAGCTTCGATTGAGGCCCCTTGCATTTCTGGATATAAAGCATGTAACAAGGCAGCAATGCGCATCCAAAAGATCATCGCAACACAAAGTAATAGAGCAAAGCTCCATTGTGAAACGCCATTACGCTTAATCGCTTTTATTGAATGGAATAATTTAGGTTTATGATGTTTCTCAATTTGCCAACTCGCATCGTATAGTCCTAGCGCTAAAAATGGGCCGATTAACATATAAACAATCAGGCTAGGGAAAATGACTAAATGAGAACCTTGCAAATAGACTAGCCATTCAATACCAGCAGCGGCAACAGCAAAGCAAATGCCGTAAAATAAGCTGATCACAGGAGCTTTAAAAATATCGCGAAAGCCGAGTTTCAGCCATTGTAATGGTGCGAATGTAGCGATTTTCTCACAAGGTATGGTGCGAGCATATTCATTATCTGGTGTTCTAAAATCTGATGGTTTAGCAGTACGAGGCATAAATCCTCCTAGCAATTCATGAGGGAACAAATCTGTGCAGCAGCCCAAGTTATTTGGGTATATATAAATATTGCTGTTGTTTGGGATAATTACAAATTTAATGACTAAAAATTGTTCAAATTTGATGAGTGGAAAAAACCGATGGGCAATAAAAAAACCCTCACCGAATAGCAAGGGTTTGAAAGTACTGTGGTTTGTCGTGAAAACGAATTATAAGCCAGCAAATCCACGCAGTGCTTCTGCTTTGTCCGTTGCTTCCCATGGGAATTCATCACGACCAAAGTGGCCATAAGCAGCCGTCTTCTTGTAGATAGGTTGAAGTAGGTTCAACATTTCTTGTAGGCCGTATGGACGTAAGTCGAAGTGCTGACGAACTGCTTCGATAATGATGTCTGATGGTACTTTCTCTGTACCAAACGTTTCTACCATGATAGAAGTCGGCTCAGCTACACCGATAGCGTATGAAAGTTGAATTTCACAACGATCCGCAAGGCCTGCTGCTACGATATTTTTTGCTACATAACGCGCTGCGTAAGCGGCTGAACGATCAACTTTTGATGGATCTTTACCAGAGAAAGCACCGCCGCCGTGACGAGCTGCACCGCCGTAGGTATCTACGATGATTTTACGACCAGTCAGACCACAGTCACCCATTGGACCACCGATAACAAAACGACCGGTTGGGTTGATAAAGAATTTTGTTTCTTTATTTAGCCATTCAGAAGGCAGTACAGGTTTGATGATTTCTTCCATTACTGCTTCACGTAGATCAGGGGTAGTAATTGAATCACAGTGCTGAGTTGATAGTACGACAGCATCGATACCAACAATCTTTCCTTGATCGTATTGGAAAGTTACTTGAGATTTTGCATCAGGGCGTAAGAAATCAAGTTTGCCGCTTTTACGTACTTCAGCTTGCTTTTGTACAAGTAGGTGAGAGTAAGTAATTGGGGCTGGCATCAATACTTCTGTTTCGTTACATGCATAACCAAACATAATACCTTGGTCGCCAGCGCCTTGATCTTTAGGGTCGGCTTTATCAACACCTTGGTTGATGTCTGGAGATTGTTTACCGATGGTATTTAATACAGCACAAGAGTCTGCATCAAAGCCCATATCAGAATGAACATAACCAATTTCGCGAACGGTTTCGCGGGTAATTTCTTCAATATCAACCCAGGCTGAAGTTGTGACTTCACCGCCAACCATTACCATACCGGTTTTTACGTAAGTTTCACACGCCACACGTGCTTTAGGATCTTGCTCTAGGATTGCATCCAATACTGCATCAGAAATTTGATCAGCAATTTTATCAGGATGACCTTCAGATACAGATTCTGAAGTAAATAAATGCTTAGCCATGTGTGAGTGCTCCACTGTGAATCATGCCAATTCATCGCTTGATGAATGCAGTTAAGTTAGAAAAGACGCGTTCTTGTATAGCTAATGCTATGAATCGCGTCTTTTTAAAAACAATAAATTCTGTAGGTGTTTCTACATCTAGACGTCTATTCTAGTTTTGATTGGTCGAATTACAAGCCTTTTTTCTCTTTTTGCTATTTAGTTGTCTTAAAAGTGAGATAACGGAGGTAGAGAAAATGTTTATTAATTTGCCTTTCTCTCTATTGACGTATTCGATTGCGTTCCCATAATGTCGGGCATTGAGGGGAAATAATGTGACAATGCTAAAAAAGCAAAAAAAATAACCCCAAAAGAGAAAATATCAAGTGGTTAACGTTTGCAGTCATGCAGTCGCTTTGCGACAATACCACGCAGAATTAAAAGTGAGTTGAAGTATTCGGCAAGCTTTCCCAACCTTAATAAATCGCTTATGCAAATCCAGGAGCAGACATGACGTCTCGTAAAGATCTAGCAAATGCAATCCGCGCACTTAGCATGGACGGTGTTCAACAGGCTAATTCAGGCCACCCAGGCGCCCCAATGGGCATGGCCGATATCGCTGAAGTTCTTTGGCGTGGTCACTTGAATCACAACCCACAAAACCCTGAGTGGTTTGATCGCGACCGTTTCGTGCTTTCAAATGGCCACGGTTCGATGCTGATTTACTCTTTGCTTCACCTTTCTGGTTATGACCTTCCTCTTTCTGAACTGAAAAACTTCCGCCAATTGCATTCAAAAACGCCAGGTCACCCTGAGTATGGTTATGCACCTGGTGTTGAAACGACTACTGGCCCACTAGGTCAAGGTATCACCAATGCTGTTGGTATGGCGTTAGCTGAAAAAGCATTAGCGGCTCAGTTTAACCGTGAAGGCCACGATATCGTTGATCACTTTACTTATACATTCCTAGGCGATGGCTGTTTGATGGAAGGTATCTCACACGAAGCGGCTTCTTTAGCTGGTGTGCTAGGTCTAGGTAAATTGGTTGCATTCTGGGATGACAACGGTATTTCTATCGATGGTCACGTAGAAGGTTGGTTTGCAGATGATACACCTAAACGTTTTGAAGCGTACGGTTGGCATGTAATCCCAGCAGTTGATGGTCACGATGCTGACGCAATTGAAGCAGCGATTGCAGCTGCGAAAGCGGATCCTCGTCCAACGCTTATTTGTACTAAAACAGTGATCGGTTTTGGTTCTCCAAACAAAGCGGGCACGCACGATTGTCACGGCGCGCCACTAGGTGCTGATGAAATCGTTGCAACTAAAGCGCAACTTGGTTGGGAACACGGTCCATTTGAAATTCCTTCAGATATTTACGCTGAATGGGACGCAAAAGAAGCGGGTGCAGCAAAAGAAGCGGCTTGGAATGAAAAACTGGCTGCTTATGAAGCGGCTTACCCTGAGCTTGCGGCAGAATTCAAACGTCGTATGGCGGGTGAGCTACCTAAAGAGTGGGAAGAAAAAGCAAGCGCTATCATTGCTGATCTTCAAGCAAACCCAGCTAACATTGCATCACGTAAAGCGTCACAAAATGCACTAGAAGCATTTGGCCAAATTCTACCTGAGTTTATGGGCGGTTCTGCGGACTTAGCACCATCGAACTTAACTATGTGGTCTGGTTCTAAATCTTTGACTGCTGAAGATGCCTCAGGCAACTACGTACACTACGGCGTACGTGAGTTTGGTATGACGGCTATCATCAACGGTATCGCACTACACGGCGGTTTCATTCCTTACGGCGCAACTTTCCTAATGTTCATGGAATACGCACGTAACGCAATGCGTATGGCAGCCTTGATGAAAGTGCAAAACATCCAAGTTTACACCCACGATTCAATCGGCCTAGGCGAAGATGGTCCAACTCACCAACCGGTTGAGCAAATGGCTTCTCTACGTATGACACCAAACATGAGTACATGGCGTCCATGTGACCAAGTTGAATCTGCTGTAGCTTGGAAACTGGCGATTGAGCGTAAAGATGCGCCTTCAGCGTTAATCTTCTCTCGTCAAAACCTAGCACAACAAGAACGTACTGCTGACCAAGTAGCGAACATCGCGAAAGGTGCTTACATTCTGAAAGATTGTGCAGGCAAACCTGAGCTAATCTTGATTGCAACAGGTTCTGAAGTTGAGCTAGCGGTTGAAGCTGCTGCGCAACTTTCTGCGGAAGGTAAACAAGTACGCGTCGTATCAATGCCATCAACCGATGCATTTGATAAGCAAGATGCAGCTTACCGTGAATCAGTATTACCATCAGACGTAACGGCTCGTGTTGCAATTGAAGCGGGTATTGCGGATTACTGGTTTAAGTATGTTGGCCTAGACGGTCGCATCATCGGTATGACAACATTCGGTGAGTCAGCGCCAGCGGGTGAGCTATTTAAAATGTTCGGCTTTACCGTTGAAAACGTAGTTGAAACTGCGAAAGAGTTAATTGCTTAATCCTTTAAGGTTTAGATAATTGAAAGATGAAAGCCGGGCATGATTGCTCGGCTTTTTTAATGCGTATTAAAAGACGATGAGGTAACATACTGCCACTTTAGATTGATGCCACGGAATGATTATGCTCAGAATTGCTATTAATGGATTTGGTCGAATTGGACGCAGTGTATTGCGCGCTTTATATGAAAGTGGCAAAGATCAGTCGATACAAGTAGTGGCCATTAATGAACTTGCTGAACCCGAAGGAATGGTACATCTTCTGCAATACGATTCGAGTCATGGTCGTTTTTTCAAAAAAGTTACCCATGATCAAGAGCATCTTCTTATTCATCACAGCGATAAGGGCGAGTCAAGTTTTGATTCGATTCGTATATTACACCTCTCTGATGCCAAGCTTCTGCCTTGGAAAGATCTCAATGTCGATATCGTTTTAGATTGTACTGGTAAGTTTGGATCGCAAGTCGATGGGCAATTGCATATTCAAGCTGGAGCGAAACGAGTGTTGTTTTCTCATCCAGGTGGTAATGATGTCGATAACACGATTATCTACGGTGTGAATCATGAAACATTGGCTGCTGAACATCATGTGGTTTCGAATGGTTCTTGTACGACTAACTGTATTATTCCAGTGATTAAAGCATTAGATGACAGTTTTGGTATTGAGTCTGGCACTATCACCACCATTCACTCTTCTATGAACGATCAGCAAGTGATTGATGCTTATCACTCCGATTTACGCCGTTCTCGGGCCGCTAGCCAATCTATCATTCCTGTTGATACTAAACTTCATTTAGGTATCGCAAGAATTTACCCTAAATTTGCTGATAAATTTGAAGCAATTTCAGTTCGAGTGCCTACAATTAATGTCACAGCGATGGATTTAAGTGTCACAGTTCACAAAAATGTCAATGTTAATGACGTAAATCAATCTATCGTAGAAGCATCTCGTTGTACATTGGGCGGCATATTGGATTACACCGAAGCGCCTCTGGTTTCGATTGATTTCAATCATGATTCGCATAGTGCGATTGTTGATGGCTCGCAAACTCGTGTTAGCAACCACCGTTTAGTTAAAATGCTAGTGTGGTGTGATAACGAATGGGGCTTTGCCAACCGAATGCTCGATACTGCCTTAGTAATGGGTACAATGATTGACTCAAAATAAGATTTTTGCGACGAATAAATAGTCGATTTATTATTTTTTAGCTTGAAATAATAAATAGTCGCCCCCAGTATATTGGGTAATGAAATGATTAGCCCTGTGCGGTTTACAGGAAAGCGATTTAGTCGCTAAGCTGAATAGAAATTGCTAGATAAGAAATTTGATTATTGGGCATTATGCCCGGTGATAACGCTTTAAATATTTTTAATTTCACTAACATTGAGAGGACAAATAATGTCTGTAATCAAGATGACTGACCTGGATCTTGCAGGTAAACGTGTATTCATTCGTGCTGACTTAAATGTGCCAGTAAAAGAAGGTAAAGTAACTTCAGATGCTCGTATCTTAGCGTCTTTACCTACGATTAAAACTTGCCTAGAAGCTGGCGCAAAAGTAATGGTGACTTCTCACCTAGGTCGCCCAACTGAAGGTGAATACAACGAAGAGTTCTCTCTGCAACCAGTTGTTAACTATTTAAACGATGCACTAGATTGCGACGTTAAATTAGCAAAAGATTACCTAGATGGTCTTGAGCTTAATGCTGGTGAATTAGTGGTTCTTGAAAACGTTCGCTTTAATAAAGGCGAGAAGAAAAACGAAGAAGAACTATCTAAAAAATATGCAGCACTTTGTGACGTATTCGTAATGGATGCATTTGGTACGGCTCACCGTGCTCAAGCATCTACTCACGGTGTTGGTATGCATGCACCAATCGCTTGTGCGGGTCCTCTTCTTGCTAACGAGCTTGAAGCACTAGCTAAAGCAATGGACAAACCAGCTCGCCCAATGGTTGCTATCGTTGGTGGTTCTAAAGTATCGACTAAGCTGACTGTTCTTGAATCTCTATCTACAGTAGCTGACCAATTGGTTGTTGGTGGTGGTATTGCAAATACATTCATCGCAGCTGCAGGTCACAACGTTGGTAAATCTCTATACGAAGCTGACCTAGTTGATACCGCTAAAAAGCTAATGGAAACTTGTGCAATCCCAGTTGCGACTGATGTTGCATGTGCAAAAGCATTTGATGAGAACGCTGAAGCAGAAATCAAGCACGTTTCTGAAGTTCAAGATGACGATATGATTTTTGACTTAGGTCCAGAATCTACTGCAGCACTAGCTGAAATTCTAAAAGGTGCAAAAACTATCCTTTGGAATGGCCCTGTAGGCGTATTTGAATTCAAAAACTTTGAAGCGGGTACTCGCGGTATTTCTGAAGCAATCGCAGCTTCTGAAGGCTTCTCTGTTGCTGGTGGCGGTGACACACTAGCGGCTATCGACAAGTTTGGTATTAAAGCTGATGTATCTTACATCTCAACGGGTGGCGGTGCTTTCCTTGAGTTTGTAGAGGGTAAAGTATTACCTGCAGTTGCTATGCTTGAAGAGCGTGCAAAAGCATAATGTTCCAAAATAAGGCGGGAGAATATTCTCGCCTTTTTTACGTTTGTAGATTTTTATCTGTTGCGTAGATCACACTATGTGAATTGAGGCGGTTTGTTGCTACAATGCCCCCGTTATCAAGCAAACGTTTATTTCATTAACGATTTCGTTCTCTGAACGGGATTTTAAACGATAGAAAAATAGGACTAAACCCATGTCTAAGATCTTCGATTTTGTAAAACCTGGTGTTATCTCTGGTGATGACGTACAGAAAGTTTTTGAAGTAGCAAAAGAAAACAACTTTGCACTTCCAGCGGTTAACGTTGTTAACACTGACTCTGTAAACGCAGTACTAGAAGCAGCAGCAAAAGTAAAAGCTCCAGTAATCGTTCAGTTCTCTAACGGTGGCGCTGCTTTCTTTGCTGGTAAAGGCGTTAAGCTTGAAGGCCAAGGTGCACAAATCCTAGGTGCAGTTGCTGGTGCGAAATACGTACACGCTGTTGCTGAAACTTACGGTGTACCTGTGATCCTTCACACGGACCACGCTGCTAAGAAACTTCTTCCTTGGATCGACGGTCTACTAGACGCAGGTGAAAAACACTTCGCTGAAACTGGTAAGCCTCTATTCTCTTCTCACATGTTAGACCTTTCTGAAGAGTCTCTAGAAGAGAATGTTGAAACATGTGCTAAGTACTTAGAGCGCATGGCTAAAATGAACATGACTATCGAAATCGAACTAGGTTGTACTGGTGGTGAAGAAGATGGTGTTGATAACTCTGATATGGACGCATCTGAGCTTTACACTTCTCCAGAAGACGTTGCATACGCGTACGAAAAACTAAACGCTGTTAGCCCACGTTTCACTATCGCGGCTTCTTTCGGTAACGTACACGGTGTTTACAAGCCTGGTAACGTTGTTCTAACTCCAACTATCCTACGTGATTCTCAAGCGCACGTTTCTGAGAAATTTGGCCTACCAGCTAACTCTCTAAACTTCGTTTTCCACGGTGGTTCTGGTTCTTCTGAAGCAGAAATCCAAGAATCAATTGGTTACGGTGTTATCAAAATGAACATCGATACTGATACTCAGTGGGCATGTTGGGATGGCGTTCGTCAATACGAAGCGGACAACCACGATTACCTACAAGGCCAAATCGGTAACCCAACGGGTGAAGAAGCGCCAAACAAAAAATACTATGACCCACGTGTATGGTTACGTGCTGGTCAAACGTCTATGGTTGCACGTCTTGAAAAAGCGTTTGCTGACCTTAACGCTATCGACGTACTATAATTCGTCTCTTTTTAGCGTTTGATAAAAGCCTCACAGTAATGTGAGGCTTTTTTGTTTGTTTTTTTGTAATTAAGTTGTACGAATTAATTAATAAGAAAGAAAAATATTTGAATACATATAGCAACAAATGGTTTCCAGTGTTAAAAAAAATGGCTATATTGTGTTTATGTCTGGTATCGATAAATATAACTCTTTGCTTTTGTAGAAGTAACTAGGTGACGATATTGTGTACATACCCCCAATTTAGATTCATCGACTCATGTAATTTATAAAGGAAGAAACATGGCAGCTGAAGACCAAGTGACAGAAGTCGCTCACGCTATTGCTCCAAAGCTAACAGATTGGTTTGTCGCTAACTCTGACTTATTTGTGCAATACGGCGTAAATATTATTTCCGCTCTAATTATTCTTTTCATTGGTAATATTGTTGTTAAGGCAATCAGTAACAGTGTTTCTAAAGTTTTAGAAAAGAAACAAATGGACCCAGCCGTAGTTCACTTTATCGGTTCACTGGTTCGTTACTTGTTGTTTGTTATTGTTTTAATTGCAGCATTGGGCCGTGTAGGTGTTCAAACCGCTTCTGTCGTTGCCGTTATTGGTGCCGCAGGTTTAGCCGTTGGCCTAGCGTTACAAGGTTCACTATCTAACTTTGCCGCAGGTGTATTGATTGTTGCTTTTCGTCCGTTTAAAGCGGGTGACTATGTAGAAATTAATGGTGTTGCAGGTAGCGTTGAATCTATTCAAATTTTCCAAACCATTTTGACAACTCCTGATAATAAAATGATTGTTGTGCCGAATAGTGGTGTTATTGGCGGTGCTATAACCAACTATTCTCGTCACGCTACTCGCCGTATTGATTATGTGATAGGTGTTTCTTACAAAGCGGATTTGAAGAAAACAAAAGAAGTTATCACTCGAGTATTAGAAGCTGAAACACGTTTACTTCAAACTCCAGCTCCAACCGTGGGTGTGGTTGCACTCGCAGATTCATCAGTAAACTTCGTGGTTCGTCCTTGGGTTAAGACTGATGATTATTGGGCGGTATACTTTGACCTTCTACAAGCAATCAAAGAAGGCTTAGATGAAGCAGGTATTGAAATCCCATTCCCTCAAATGGATGTTCATTTAAATAAGCTTGAAGATTAATTTTGTCAGCTTTATGTAACAATTCATCAAAAGGCGCCTAGTGCGCCTTTTTTATTGTTAGAGTATTGTGAATTGACTATATACCCAAGTAACTTCAAGATGCGAGTTTCAGCAAGAATAAAACAAGCTTTAGGCAAGGCAAATTGAATATGATCATAGTTATTCTATCTCTACTCAATTTAACGCGGCATAAAGCTTGTTTGAACTTGCCCTTCGGGAGCTTCATCCAAACCTTTATGCCGCGTCAGATTGGTTTGAAAGGTGCTTACATTCCTTCGCCAATCTTCCTTGCCTAAAGGTTTGGATGATAGCTCTGAATTCTGCATCTTGAAGTCACTTGGGTATATAACTAGATTTGGTATTTGGGAGGTTGTTATGAAAAGAGTAAGTAAACGGTTTCTTTCATTCACTACACTTTGTTTGTCGTTGTTGATAGCGATACCTACCGCGATGGCTAATGATATTAATTCACCGACACTTTCAACAACTGGTTATGGGGAAGTGATTGCAAAACCGGATATGGCTGAGTTTTCTGTTGCGATTCAAGCTGATAGAAGCCAGGCGAAGCAAGCAAAAGCGGCGGTAGATAAAGTCGTCGAAACCTTTATCGCATCTTTAACAAAATCAGGTATGGCACGTAAATCGATCGTAAGTAGTCACTTACAATTATCACCACAATATAACTACCCAAAAGATGGTAAGCCTGTGCTTAATGGGTATCGAGCGGTACGTGACATTACAGTGACGGTAGAGCAATTAGATAAACTGAATACTTATCTCGATCTAGCATTGCAAAGTGGGGTAAATCGAGTGAATAACATTAATCTAAAAGTGAAAGATGAAACACAGTATAAGCAAAAAGCTCGCCAAGCGGCGATTGCGGATGCCAAGCAAAAAGCTCAGCAGTTAGCGAAAGGCTTTGATAGTGAGTTAAATGGTGTGTGGTCGATTGTCTACCGTAGCCACTCGGTTCGCCCTGTAATGATGGCAAAGGTGGTAGCGATGGAATCTCAGTCTGTAGATCAAGGTTATCAAGATGAAGAGATGACGATTAGCGATCAAGTTGATGTGATATTTAAACTGAAAAATTAATTCCTATTTAATCTTAGGTTTGGTTAAAAGAGTCCACATGGTTAATTAACCAATTCAATTAATCCCAGTCTTAGGTTATTTACTTAGCGAGCAGTTGAGTAAATACAAATAAAAACAGCGACCTTATAAGAGAGGTCGCTGTTTTGTTTTTATAGATGCTAGCAAAATTAATGTAGAATACGAGCGCGAATAGTGCCTTGTACTGCTTTCATTTTTTCTAGTGCTTCTTCTGAACGCTCAGCTTCGATATCGATAACCACATAACCCATCTCAGCGTTGGTTTGTAGATACTGCGCCGCAATGTTAATTCCTGCTTCTGCAAAAATGGTGTTAATTTGCGTCAAAATACCTGGGCGGTTTTCGTGAATATGAAGTAGACGAGATGTGCCTGTATGCTCTGGTAGTGACACTTCCGGGAAGTTAACACAAGATAGAGTTGAGCCATTATCTGAGTATTTAGCTAGTTTTCCAGCCACTTCAATACCAATATTTTCTTGGGCTTCTTGAGTTGAACCACCAATGTGGGGAGTTAGAATCACGTTATCAAATTTCATTAGTGGTGATTCAAATGGGTCATTATTGGTTTTTGGTTCAACTGGGAATACGTCAATTGCTGCACCACCGAGGTGACCAGACTCTAAAGCATCACATAGTGCTGGAATATCGACGACAGTTCCACGAGCAGCGTTAATAAAGATCGCACCAGGTTTCATTTGTGCAAATTCATCAGCGCCCATCATTTCTTTAGTGTTCATGGTTTCTGGTACATGCAGAGAAATAATGTCTGATTTATTGAGCAATTCACTCATGGTCGAGACTTGAGTGGCATTACCAAGCGATAATTTATTTTCAATATCGTAGTAATAAACGCGCATACCTAAGTTTTCAGCAAGAATACTAAGCTGGGTACCGATATGCCCATAACCAATGATACCAAGACGTTTTCCACGCGCTTCATAAGAAGCGTCCGCACTCTTTTTCCAGATACCACGGTGAGCAAGAGCATTTTTCTCTGGAATGCCACGAAGTAGTAGTAAAATCTGACCTAAGACGAGTTCTGCAACACTACGAGTGTTAGAGAATGGTGCGTTAAAAACAGGAATACCACGAGCCGCGGCTGCATTGAGATTGACTTGATTGGTACCAATACAAAAACAACCTACTGCGACAAGTTTTTCTGCAGCATCAAATACTTCTTGAGTCAGTTGGGTGCGAGAACGTAGACCAATAAAGTGAACATCTTTTACTGCTTCAAGAAGGTCTTCTTCTGAAAGTGAGCCTTTGTGATATTCGATATTAGTGTAGCCAGCAGATTGTAGAACTTCTACAGATGATGGGTGAAGGCCTTCAAGAAGGAGAATTTTGATTTTATCTTTACCGAGAGAAACTTTAGCCATGTAACGTCGTCCTTAATAGATAATAATGATTCTTGCGCATGCAATGGCATCACCACGCCTAGTGGCTGTCTGAACATTCCTTGTGCGACTATTTAATTAAAATATCAAAAAAATGTGAGATTGGGTAAGGTTTTTAATGAATAAAGTATAAAAAAACGGCACTTTTAAGCACCGTTTTGTTATTGACTATTAAAAAGTGAATATCAGTAATTTAACAGTTGATTATTCTTCGATTTTTGCGCCTTCAGGTGTGCCGGTAATGACCACATCTGCGCCACGGTGTGCAAATAAACCAACGGTTACTACACCCGCAATGCTATTGATTTTATCTTCTAATGCCTTTGGATCGATTATCGATAGGTTATGAACATCTAAGATGATATTGCCATTATCGGTTACGATGCCTTGACGGTATTCAGGAGTACCACCAAGTTTAACTAATTCACGAGCCACATAAGAGCGAGCCATCGGAATGACTTCAACTGGTAGTGGGAATTTACCTAGTACATCAACCGCTTTAGTACCATCCACAATACACACAAAAGTTTTCGACATGGCCGCAACAATTTTTTCGCGCGTTAACGCTGCGCCACCGCCTTTGATCATATCTTTGTGTGCGTTGATTTCATCGGCACCATCGATATAAACGTCCAGACCATCCACTTCATTCGAATCGAATACGTGAATACCTAGCTCTTTTAGTCTTTCAGTTGAAGCAACAGAACTGGATACTGCCCCTTCAATTTCATTTTTCATGGTCGCAAGTGCGTCAATAAAGTGATTAACTGTTGAACCGGTTCCCACACCCACAATGGTATCTGGTTTTACGTACTTTAAAGCAGCCCAACCAGCCGCTTTTTTCATTTCATCTTGTGTCATGAGAACTCCTAAATAGATAAGTAATCGATTGCTTTTGAGTGTGTAGTTATCGACATTCCTTTTTGATCGGCGTGATTATATACCCAAGTAACTTCAAGATGCGAGTTTCAGCAAGAATAAAACACGCTTTAGGCAAGGCAAATTGAATGTGATTAAATTCTATCTCTGTTCAATTTATATCGATTTCTCTGCTTTTTCCCAATGCCAGATGTTACTTGGGGTCACAAATATTGGTAATGGAATATCCCAATGTTCTACGGGAATCTGTTCTACTTGCTGGCAATCATGAGCTAAGCCTATGGGAATTGGGCCGTTTCCAGTATTAAACCATTGCTCTAGCGTTCGATCGTAATACCCTCCGCCCATCCCAAGACGTTGTCCTGTGTGATCAAAGGCAACCAATGGGGTAAAGATAATATCGATATCTTTGACTAGACAGATCTGAGTTTTATCGAGTTTAGGCTCAGCTATTCCGTATTTATTATGACAAAGTGGGCTGTTAGCATGATAATTAAGAAAAAGTAAGTGCCCCTTAGAGAACGGGTGTAAAACAGGTAGAACGACTTTTTTGCCTTGTTGCCACAACCATTCAATAATTGGTTTAGTCTCTATTTCACCATCAACAGAAAGGTAAATGGCGATATTATTGGCATCATGGATAGTGGGGAGCCGTTTGATTTGGTCAAGCAGTGCAAGGCCAGCGTTTGTTTGCTCATCTGGTGTTAAGTGAGCGCGTCGCTGACGAATCAGTTGTCGTAATTGTGGACGAGAAAGTTTAGATTGAATTGGATATTTCATAATAAGGAATACCCCAAAGTGCCGTTGAGAATTGATGGACCTATGAACCAGCGAGTTCAAGGCGGATCCGCAATGAAAACCGTAGGCTTCTCGGTACGAGCCGAGCTTGCTCAATAGTTCTCAAATACCGATCCTGGGTTGTTGCTTATCGGCTCAGGGACTTAAATCCTCTGACAAACACTCCAGGGTAAATTTGAATACGTTATTGAATGTATAGTTTACTCATTCAATTGTGTTAGTTTTTGGCTAGCGCTTTGTCTAATGCTTGTGATAATTGTTCGATGCGCTGTGACATTTGCTGACTATCGCTAAGTTCATCTTTTAATTCTTGAACTTCATAACAAGCATTTAAAGCTGCGATGATCAGTAGCTGTTCAATGTTGTGTACTTTAGTACGTTCAGTCATTTGATTCAAGCGTCGGTTTAATTCATTAGCAGCAGCATGCAAGGCCTCTTCTTGTCCCGGTGGACAATTGACGCGAGTGAGTTTTCCTAATATTTCGACTTCCACTGGGGCGCACTCTTAATAGCTGATGAAAAAATACAATCTTAATATTAAAACGATTGGTTAAGATTGTTCGACTGAGGGGGAAACTATAGGCTAAATTGCCTTACATGTTCAAGCATTTCAGACGTGTTGGTTTTTATTTTGCTGAATGTTGACCGATTCGCTTATAAAGTGAGTCATTTACTTCATTTTATTGATGATGATTGAGGTTATTTAGGGATTAACATTTTCGGGCTTGGCTTTGAATTGATATACTCAAATAAAATTTATCAACCAAGTGAGATTACTCATGAGCGATATTCGTCTACCTGATTATAATCAAGCCTTAACTGAGCTTACTTCTGCTTCGCTATCGGTAACGCCAGCTGAATTACAGGGCTTAATTGTCGGTATGTTAAGCGGTGGCATTTCAACCAGTAATGATAATTGGAAGACAATCTTATTTGATTACACCAACGACGGAATGGGTTGGCCTATGAGTGCGTCAACATTAGCCGAAACGATTTGCTCATTTTCGATGAGAGAGTTGGGTGGTACGAGCATGGAGTTAACCATGTTGTTGCCAAGTGATGATGAATTGCTTAATTATGCTGATGCCGTTTCAGAGTGGGTAAATCACTTTATTTCTGGTTTAGGCCTTGCTGGTTCAAGCTTAACGAAATTGTCTGCCGAAACCAAAGAAGCATTAGCCGATCTAGAAGAAATCTCTAAGCTAGGGATCGATGAGGAAGACGACTTTTCTGAACAGGCGATTTTGTTAGAGCAAGTGATTGAGCATGTCAAAGTGTGTGTACTCACTATTCATGCCGAGCTAGCAGCAAAACCTGTGACTCCTGCTGAGTCTAAAACCTTACATTAAGGTCATCTTATGAAGTGTTATGATATTGCAATTATTGGCGCAGGAATGGCTGGAGCAACATTAGCACTAGCGGTTGATCGTTTGTGTAATGGGCAGTTGCATATTGCTGTGATTGAAGCTCATCAAATAAATCAACCGCAAGCTCATCCGGGGTTTGATTCTCGCGCTATTGCACTATCTTATGGCACAGTAAGTATTTTGCAGCGGTTGAAATTATGGCATCACTTTGAAAATATCGTCACCGCGATTACCGATATTGAAGTATCCGACCGTGGTCATCTTGGTCTCGCTAATATTACCTCGGAGCAAGAGAACGTAGAGGCTTTAGGTTATGTGGTTGAACTTGAAAATGTTGGCCGCATTTATCAGCAAGCATTGAATGATTGTCCCACTATCGATTATTTCTGCCCAGCGAAAGTTGCGCATATCGAACGTACAATCGATAAAGTCACTGTATCATTAAATGATGGACAAATGTTTGAAACTCGCTTGTTGGTAGCAGCCGATGGTGCGTTATCAGAAAGCTGTCAGCAACTTAATGTCCCATTACAAGAAATTGATTTTGAACAATTTGCTGTGATCGCAAATGTTTGTACCGAAATACAACCACAAGGTAGAGCATTTGAACGCTTTACGGAAAGTGGCCCTGTGGCATTTTTACCTATGTCTCAAGGGCGAAGTTCGGTCGTGTGGTGCATGTCTGAATCGCGAGCGCAGCAGATTATGCAGTCGGATGAAACCACCTTGATGACAGCCTTACAAAAAGATTTTGGTTGGCGTTTAGGTAAGATCACTAAAGTCGGTAAGCCAGCTTGCTACCCCTTGTTATTGCGTTATCGTGACTCGGTCGTATCGCATCGCTTTGCCATTGTGGGGAATGCGGCGCAAACCTTACACCCTATTGCAGGCCAAGGATTTAACTTAGGGATTCGTGATGTGATCAGCTTAGCGGAAGAAGTCTCATCTGCTTATCAATTGCATGGTGATATAGGCTGTTATTCTATGTTGTCTCATTATCGACAGCGTCGTGAGTGCGATCGCAAGCAAACGATGTCATTGACGTCTAGTTTAGTACATTGCTTTTCAAATCATTGGCCGGCAATGCGTATCGGTCGTAACCTAGGTTTACTTGCTATCAATCATTTACCTTATATTAAGCAACCTATAGTCAAGCGCACTATGGGATTAGTGGAGCGATAACATGCAGAGTTTTGATATCACCATCGTTGGCGGCGGTATGGTCGGTCTAGCCTTAGCCGCTTCGTTTGCTGAGAGTAATTTACGTATTGCGGTAATTGAAGGGCAAACGCCTGATGAGTCATTAAATGATGCACCCGATACGCGAGTGTCCGCTTTGAGCCGTGCTAGTGAAAATTTTCTGAAAAACATTAACGCTTGGGATGGCATCACCCGTCGTCGAATCGCGCCTTATCATGCTATGGAAGTATGGGAAAAAGACAGCTTTGCTCGTTTAGAATTTAAAGCCAATGATTTAGCTCAGTCGAACTTAGGGCATATTGTTGAGAATCGTGTCATTCAATTAGCCTTGCTTGAACGGGTGAAAGAGTTGTCGAATGTTTCATTATTTATACCCAATCGTTGTGCGACGATGGCTATCGGAGAAAGTGAAGCTTGGTTAACCCTAGATAGTGGTGACTCTATTTCTAGTAAATTAGTCGTGGGGGCTGATGGAGCGAACTCTTGGGTTAGAAACAACCAAGATATTCCATTAACTCATTGGGATTATGGCCATAGCGCGATTGTTGCGAATATTCGAACGACTGAAGCTCATCAAGGCGTTGCAAGACAAATATTTACCCCTCAAGGACCAATTGCTTTCTTGCCGTTATCCGATCCTCACTTATGTTCTTTAGTTTGGTCTACTGACCCTAATCGTGCTGATACCTTGCTTTCTTGCTCAGAGACAACGTTTAATCAAGTTTTGACCAGTGAATTTGATACTAGATTAGGCCTATGCAGTGTTGAAGGTGAGCGTTATGCTTTTCCATTGAAAATGCGCTATGCACGTAACTTTGTGCTCGAGCGAGTGGCGTTAGTTGGAGATGCGGCACACACCATACACCCATTAGCAGGGCAAGGTGTGAACTTAGGTCTTCTTGATGCTGCGAGCTTAGCAGAGGAAGTGTTGGCGTTATGGCAAAAAGGGGAAGATATTGGGTTACAGCGCAATTTGAGAGCTTATGAACGCTGGCGTAAAGCGGAAGCGGCCAAAATGATCGCAGCGATGCAAGGATTTAAAGATTTATTTGAAGGGGAAAACCCGGCTAAGAAGTTAGTTCGTGGGCTTGGAATGCAATTTATTGGTCACTTGCCAGGAATGAAAGAAGAAATGATGAAAAGGGCACTAGGCATTAGCGGTAAGTTACCACGCTTAGTTCAAGCAAAATCCCCTCAACTGTAGATATACCCGTCGTACTTGAAACTGCAGTTTGTTACCAGCGTTCATTCCCCTACTTATTTAGGCAAGCTAAACTCATGGGGCTTCATTCACTTGTCGCCTCACTACAACTCCAATTATTTTGGTATACACTAATAATAAGTTAAAAAAGGTTGGCTTGAGTAGCCAACCTTTTTCATTTTTAGTCATTTGCTTATTTAGGCGCAGCGCATGCGATTAATTTCTTGATTGATTTCTTTGACCATTTTGTAATGTTGAACTTGCGCCTGTGATGGAATGATTAACTTTGCATTATCAAATTCAAACTTACCCACACCATTGATATAAATACGTCCTTTGAAAAAACGGCTTACATGCCTTGCGACGGCTCTTGGTACATATTTATTAAATAATCTCATACTAACATCCTTATAGTAACTAAGAGAATTATACTGGTTTTATGCATCCATATTGTTAAATTTTTATTTTTTATGTGAAAAATGATGTATCTATCAAATTTTAATACTGACTTTGTCTATAGTTTCAGTTTTTATATCTGCTAATGGAATAATTGGTGATGTTTTATTGTTTCTATTGATGATTTAGACAAAAAAATGCCCACGAAAAAATAACGTGGGCGAATAGTCACAGATGCATTATACAAAGTGGATATGGCTGGAGAAACCAGCGCAACACTTTACTGGTTAATCCATTCAATCAAATGAAGTCATGAATCAACCTGCCAATAAATCATACATTAAAAAAAGCTAGATCAATATTTATTCAAAATAAATGATTAAAAATTCTTTAGTTTGTTTTTTCTTGTGTGAGTAAGATCGATATTTAATGAATGTGAATGCAAAAAATTGTATTGAGAAGCGATCAAGCTTTGCTCTGAAGATTTAGGTTCGAAAGGTTGACGAGCGAATGTTTGGGCTAAGTGAGCGTTGGGCTAAAGGCGGAGTAGAGATTATAGGGTTGTGAGTAGGTAGATGTGCACTCTAACTAACCTAGTCAATTAGAGTGCATAATTTCTATTATTCTTCTTCAAGTGAGTAAGGGAGTTCGGCAAAGCTTAGTTGAGCCTCTGGGAATGCTTCTAAACGAAATACCGTATCGGCTTCTAAATTATTTGGTAACACCGCTAGTGCGATCAATTTACCATCACTGAATTGATAGTAACTATTGAGTTGACCTGCACCTCGCCAGTTTTCACCTACTTGACGTTCTAATTTAAGGCTATCACCTAGTTCTGAATGGAGTTCACCTTGTAGGCAGAATAATGCACGCTTATTAATGCCGCGGTATTTAGCTCGAGCGACCGTTTCCTGTCCGGTATAACAACCTTTTTGGAACGAAATACCACCGAGTGCTTGCAAGTTCATTGCCTGTGGAATGTGTTCGAGTTGTTCATGTTGGTCGATTCGCGGTAGGGCATCTATCACATCAGCGTGATCCCATAAACGTTCATCGGATAAAATGATATCGCTATTTTTTTCAATAAGTTGTTCCGCGCTTTGCTTTGATAACATCAATAACCAGCGATTAGCACTGATCGGCACTGCTGTACCATATTCTAGAGCGATGACTTGTAAGTTATCTTGAGTAATAGATTGGCCTGATAACTGAGCGATAATAGAGGTAGCTTGCTTTCCGATAACGCCAAGACAAACATCAGCGCTTTGTTCGATGACTACTTTAGAAAAAATGGCATACTTTTTTATTTCCACTAATTCTTTTTCGATAGCAGAAGCACGTTGAAACATGGCATAGCCATCATTGTGGTGAAATAGACGGAAAGTACTCAGCATTTTTCCTTTGGCATCACAATGAGCGCCTAGGGTTGATTGGTCTGCTTCGAGCGATACCACATCACTAGTGATTTGCCCTTGTAGATAGGATTTCTTGTCATCACCGTTTATGGTGATTGCACCCCAAGAGGCTAGGTGACATAGAACCAAATCGGGAAAGGCTTGTGTTGATGCGAGAGGATAAGCGGTAAAAGTATTATTCCAATTCATCATAATGTCCTAGTTGATAGTTCAATAAAGTTATTCACCATGGTACTGGCGTAATTGATATTTGTCAGCATTTGTTGTGATTGTGATTGCTGCACTAGTTGCTAGACAGGTGAGCTGATAAACTCGGCCAATATGCATTATGAGATGGAACCGTTATGTACACACCAGAACAAAAAGCACGTATAAAGTGGGCTTGCCGTCGTGGCATGTTAGAACTTGATGTGGTTATCATGCCTTTTTTTGAAGAATGTTTTGATGATTTAACTCAAGATGATCAAAAGTCATTTGTTTCGTTACTTGAATGCGATGATCCAGATCTGTTTACTTGGATCATGGGGCATGGTCGTAGTGAGCATTTAGGTCACGCTAAAATTGTGGATCGAATCGTTGCCCACAATCTTAGTAAAGTGCGCTAAGCGCTATAATACAACTGCTGTTTTTTATTATCGTCATACATATATCGCTCAAATTGGGTTTGTTGCACTGAGCTGCCTGTCTATTTGGGCGATATCTGTTTCGACCCTTCCTCTCGCCGCTTCAATCCTATTGATAATTATATCTTTTTCACATATTAAGTATCTTAGTTTTCGCTGCGATCACAAGGTTATTCAACCTGAGTTATTTCATCCCTTAATACGGGTAGATCGGCAGTTATCGGAATTTGGTCTGCAACTGCTTTTAAAAAATGGTCAAGTATTGCGCTTAATGCGTTGCCAATTTGAGAATGATGAATATAAGAAATTAAATGTGGTATTGGATGAAGGGGCAAATAATTTGTCTGTTTGTGTTCTAGTTCCCAAGAAACGTCAAGATAAAAATATACCCAAGTAACCTCAAAATGCGAGTTTCAGCAAGAATAAAACAAGCTTTAGGCAAGGCAAATTGAATATGATCATAGTTATTCTATCTCTATTTAATTTAACGCCGCATAAAGCTTGTTTTAACTTGCCCTTCGGGAGCTTCATTCAAATCTTTATGCCGTGTTAGATTGGTTTGAAAGGTGCCTACATGCCTGCGCCAATCTTCCTTGCCTAAAGGTTTGGATGATAGCTCTGAATTCTGCATCTTGAAGTCACTTGGATATAGGCCTCTAATTTTGAAAAAGAGAGGCCAGCAGTTTGTTGTTTGGGGTATTAAAATAAAGGATTACTGGTTCTAAACTTTTCAGGCTCTAGAATCGTTGGGCCGCTATTTTCTAATTGTTCTGGATAATCCAAAGTGTAGTGTAAGCCACGACTTTCTTTACGTGCCATCGCGCAGCGAACCATTAATTCAGCCACTTGTAATAAGTTACGTAGTTCTAGCAAATTATTGGACACTCTAAAATGGCTATAGTATTCATGGGTTTCTTGCTGCAATAACTGTATACGACGTAAAGCTCTCTCAAGGCGTTTATCGGTTCTCACTATCCCCATGTAATCCCACATAAATAAACGTAATTCATGCCAGTTATGCTGTAAGATCACTTCTTCATCAGAGTTTGTTACCTGACTTTCATCCCAATATGGAAGATCTGGTGGCAGGTCAACTTTATCAAGGTTTGCGATGATGTCTTTAGCTGCAGACCAAGCATAAACCACACACTCCAATAATGAATTGGATGCTAGACGATTCGCACCATGTAGACCGGTATAAGTCACTTCACCAACCGCGTACAAGTTAGCTAAATCGGTTTGCCCTTGTTGATTGACCATCACGCCACCACAAGTGTAGTGAGCGGCAGGAACGATTGGAATTGGCTCTTTAGTCATATCGATGCCTAAATCAAGCAAGCGCATATTGATGGTTGGAAAATGCTTCTCAATAAAATCAGCAGGTTTATGGCTGATATCTAAGTACATACAATCTGCGCCAAGGCGTTTCATTTCGTAGTCGATGGCACGAGCCACGATATCGCGAGGGGCTAGTTCTCCTCGTTCATCAAAATCAGGCATAAAACGGCTGCCATCAGGACGTTTTAGATAAGCGCCTTCGCCACGTAATGCTTCGGTTAATAAGAAGTTGCGTGCTTCAGGGTGAAATAAGCAAGTAGGGTGAAACTGATTGAACTCTAAATTGGCAACTCGGCAACCTGAGCGCCAAGCCATTGCAATACCATCACCGGAAGACACATCTGGGTTGGAAGTATACTGATAAACTTTTGATGCACCACCGGTTGCCAATACTACAAATTTCGCTCTAACCGATTCAACATGCTCTTGATTACGGTTCCAAATATAAGCTCCGACAACTTTTTTAGCATCGCCGCCAATTCGGTCTTCAGTAATCAAATCTAAAGCGTTGTAACGTTCTAAGAAGTGGATATTGGGATGATTATTAACATTATCTTGTAGGTTGGTTTGCATTGCCATGCCAGTTGCGTCAGCAGCATGTAAGATCCGACGATGACTATGACCACCTTCACGCGTTAAGTGATGTCGAGGATGTTCACTTTTATCGCTTTCATCAAGGTCAAATGGTACTCCGCCATCAATTAACCACTGTACACATTCTTTGGCATTTTCCGTGATAAAGCTAACCGCATCTTTTTCACATATACCTGCGCCAGCGATTAATGTGTCATCTATATGAGATTCAACACTGTCTTCTTCATCAAATACAGCTGCGATACCGCCTTGAGCATAATAGGTAGATCCTTCATTTCGAGGGCCTTTGCTTAATACTATGACTTTGCCATGAGGGGCAACTCTCAGTGCCAACGATAAACCAGCAGCACCACTACCAATGACTAGTACATCACATTGATGTTCACTATTTGTGTTCATAAGTTCGTTTCAGTTCCTAAGCTAGTATCGAAAAATAGGACTCGATACTTATTTGTATTCACTCAATTGATGCGCAATGAGACTGGTCGCACACTTGACGAAGCATTAATATGCATATATATCAAACTGAGTTTCAAGTGTTCTTTTACTTTTTCATGAAAAAAATGAGAAAGTTCGATGACGATTACAGCACATTTTATGGTTAAAATGGAAAAAGTTGTTCTTTAATGAACTTTTCTCGCCGCCACATGTCACAATAGTGGTCGGTGATACATCAATACTACAATATACTCTAAGGTCTACAGACCCTAGTGGCCACTAAAGGTTGTTTACTTAATAAGAAAATAGCCCCAAGGTCATTTTAGTATAATAAGAAATGCTTATGTCGTTGAGACAAAAAGTAAAACAAATAGGAGTAGGTGCTCGAAATGAGCGAGCAGTTGACTGATCAAGTTTTAATTGAACGGGTTCAAAACGGAGACAAACAAGCATTCAACCTTTTGGTCACCAAGTATCAAAATAAAGTATGTAGTTTGATTTCCCGTTACATTAAGAATCCCGGCGATGTGCCTGACGTGGCTCAAGAAGCCTTTATCAAAGCCTACCGAGCGTTACCAAACTTTCGTGGTGAAAGCGCTTTTTATACATGGCTTTATCGTATCGCGGTCAATACTGCGAAGAATCATATCGTCGCTCAATCACGCCGCCCTCCAGCCAGTGATGTCGATGCTGAAGATGCAGAATATTACGAATCTGGAAGTGCATTAAAAGAAATATCGAACCCTGAGAACTTAACGTTGTCAGAAGAATTAAAGCAGGTAGTTTTTCATGCAATTGAAGCTCTGCCTGAAGATTTAAAAACCGCAATGACTTTACGAGAACTGGATGGTTTGAGTTATGAGGAGATTGCGGAGGTGATGGACTGTCCGGTTGGTACGGTTCGTTCTCGGATTTTCCGAGCTCGCGATGCAGTGGAAAAGAAAATACGCCCACTGATTCAGCGATAACAATGACTAATAATGGTGAGTAAAATGACCAATAAACAGCAGATCTCAGCTCTCATGGATGGAGAGCTTATTGATCAATCATTGATTTCTGAGATAGAACAAGATGATGAATCTTTGCAATCTTGGAGTCACTATCATTTGATCGGAGATACGCTTCGTGGTGAAACGCCGAGTAACCCCAATTGGGATATTGCTTCTAAAGTTGCTTTAGCGTTAGAGGATGAGCCCGCTCATAATCGATTGTCTTCAAGCGACTTATCTTCAAGTAAGGTTACGCCAATTTTAGAGGCCCAACCTAAACCTGAGAAAGCTCGCGCAAGAATGCCTGCTTGGTTAAGTAACTTGACTCAAGTCGGTGTGGCAGCGTGTGTTTCATTGGTTGTGATTCTTGGGGTTCAGCAATACTCTGGTTCAGATGCCAACGTTGCTTCTGATTCTGATCAGCTTCCAGTTTTACAAACGATACCTTTTGCTGGTTCAGCAGAGCCTGTTAGCCTGACTCGCGACTCTGTACGTTCACAATCGTCTGAAGCTAAAGCGATGGAGCAACATCGCCGTGCTAATGAATTGATGCAAGATTATGAATTACAACTGCGTTTGAATCACACGAGTGAATAATATGTCTTTCGTGGCGATTAACCCGATAGAAGCGGTATTTAAATGAAAAAAATTCTGATTAGTACTTGGTTGCTATTCAGCTTATTTAGTCAAGCAGCCTCAGCCGAAGATATTAAGCCTTCTGCTGAGGCTTTATTGCTTAAAATGAGTGAAGCCAGCAAGACCCTCAATTATGAGTTGTCTTATATCTTAGTGCGCAAGAATAGTATTGAGCCATTACTTTATCGTCATGCAATTGAAAATGACAAAAATTTAGCTCATCTGGTTTATTTAAGTGGCCCAGTGCGTGAAGTGATCCGTCGTGGTGATGAGATCAGCTATATCGAACCAGGTCTAGACCCGTTCTCAATCCGCTCAGGCAACATGGTTGCTCCGCTAATTCCTCTGATTGATAGTGATATTAAAGATCTGAGCAATATTTATGACTTTGTGAAAATTGGTCGTTCTCGTGAAGCTGGAACTGCTTGTCAGGTGGTTCGAGTAGTACCCAAAGATGGTCAACGTTACTCTTATATTGTCTGGATTGATGAACGCACTAGTTTGCCTTTAAGAGCAGATTTGGTTGAACGCAATGGTGAGGTTTTAGAGCAATATCGAACGATTTCTTACGCGGTGAGCGACCATATTGCGACGATTTTAGATGGGCTTAATTCAGCGAAATTACCAGATGTATTAACTTTACCTAAATCACAAAATATGGATGCTAGTTGGAAGGTTAATTGGGTGCCAAATGGCTTTGAAGCTAATAACCTCAATCGTTACCGTATGCCTGTGACGGATACTATAGTAGAAAGCCAACTCTACAGTGATGGCTTGTTCAACTTTTCCGTCTACGTGTCGGAAATAAAAACATCAGACAACAAACCTCAGGTTTATCGTCAAGGTCGTCGCACGCTGCAAACTTTTGTTAAAGAGAATCATGAGATCTCGGTAATTGGTGATATTCCACCATCTACTGCGAAGCGCATTGCAGATTCGGTGACATTTAATAATAAAGGCAATACCCCATGATGACCGCTTTAGCGACCGTTATTTCGGTTGAACAAGAGCAAGGAATGAATACCGTACAGTTGAGTTGTGAACAGCAGACCAGTTGTAAAAGTTGTAAATCACAAAAAAGCTGCGGTACTGGTATGGTGTCAAAAGCACTAGGCAGCAAAGCGCACTTTTGGAAACTACGGACTAGCCAAGCATTACAAAATGGGCAAGTGGTTGAAATCGGCTTACCGGAAAAAAGTTTAGTACTTTCTGCTCTAATCGTTTACTTATTACCTTTATTGGCAATGATAGCGGGTAGTGTGTTCGCACAGTTAGTGTTACGGCCTTGGTTAAACTTTGGTGAAGGTATTGTCATTTTGATGTTTTTCATTTGTGGTGGTCTGGGCATCTATTTCGCCAAACCTATGACACAGTGGTTAGAAAAAAAAGTTGATAGTGAAGTCTCTTTGATCCGAGTTTTAGGGCAACCTATTATTTGAGATTTTCGCCTAGGTATAGCTACCCAGCAGGAAATTGGGTAGAATCGCTGCCACTAAAATGAAATTGACCTAGCAAAAGGGATTTCATATCCAATCCACCATTTATTTGAGTATTGTCTCCAGCCTATGAAGCACATTCGTAACTTTTCGATTATCGCCCATATCGACCACGGTAAGTCGACTCTTTCTGATCGTTTAATTCAAGTTTGTGGAGGGCTGACCGAGCGTGAAATGGCAGCTCAAGTGCTTGATTCTATGGATCTAGAGCGTGAGCGTGGTATCACGATTAAAGCGCAAAGCGTGACATTGGATTATAAAGCTAGTGATGGTGAAACTTACCAGCTTAACTTCATCGACACCCCAGGACACGTTGACTTTTCCTATGAAGTTTCTCGCTCTCTAGCCGCGTGTGAAGGTGCATTGTTAGTTGTCGATGCCGGTCAGGGCGTAGAAGCGCAAACATTGGCAAACTGTTATACTGCGATCGAAATGGATCTCGAAGTCGTGCCAATTCTGAATAAAATTGACTTACCAGCGGCTGATCCTGAACGTGTTGCAGAAGAAATTGAAGATATTGTTGGTATCGATGCGATGGAAGCGGTGCGTTGTTCCGCTAAAACCGGTATTGGTGTCGATTTAGTGTTAGAAGAAATCGTTAAGTCGATTCCTGCACCAGAAGGTGATCCTGAAGCACCGCTGCAAGCATTGATCATCGATTCATGGTTTGATAACTATTTAGGTGTAGTGTCTTTAGTTCGTATCAAAAACGGTAAATTAAAGAAAAACGACAAGATTAAAGTGATGAGCACTGGCCAGACTTGGGGAGTGGATCGCATTGGTATCTTTACACCTAAACAAGTGGATACCGATGGTTTAAATACCGGTGAAGTAGGCTGGGTTGTGTGTGGTATCAAAGATATCCTAGGTGCACCTGTGGGCGATACTCTGACCCATGCGAAAGGCGGTTGTGAGAAGCGTTTACCAGGCTTTCAAAAAGTGAAACCTCAGGTTTATGCTGGTTTGTTCCCTGTCTCATCGGACGATTATGAAAACTTCCGCGATGCACTAGGCAAATTAAGCCTGAACGATGCATCACTATTCTATGAACCAGAAAGCTCGGCAGCACTTGGTTTTGGTTTCCGTTGTGGCTTCTTAGGTATGCTGCACATGGAAATCATCCAGGAGCGTTTAGAGCGTGAATATGACCTTGATCTGATAACGACAGCACCAACGGTAGTGTATGAAGTTGAAAAGACCAATGGCGACATCATTTATGTCGATAGTCCAGCTAAGCTACCTGCGATTAATGATATTGAAGAAATTCGTGAACCTATCGCTCGCTGTAATATCTTAGTACCTTCAGACTACCTAGGTAACGTAATTACACTATGCGTTGAAAAACGCGGTACTCAGGTTGATATGGTTTATCACGGCAATCAAGTTGCATTAACTTATGACTTGCCAATGGCTGAAGTGGTATTGGATTTCTTTGACCGTTTGAAGTCGACCTCACGTGGTTATGCGTCACTAGATTACAATTTCCACCGCTATGAAAGCTCTAGCATGGTACGTGTAGATGTATTACTGAACGGTGATACGGTTGATGCATTAGCGATCATTACACATAAAGATCAATCGCAAACGCGTGGTCGTCAATTGGTTGAAAAAATGAAAGAATTCATTCCTCGCCAAATGTTTGATATTGCGATTCAAGCGGCAATTGGTAACCACATCATTGCTCGTTCAACCGTGAAACAATTGCGTAAAAACGTAATCGCAAAATGTTACGGTGGTGACGTGAGCCGTAAGAAAAAACTACTGAAAAAGCAGAAAGAAGGTAAGAAGCGCATGAAGCAAATCGGTAATGTTGAATTACCACAAGAAGCGTTCTTGGCTATTTTGCACGTCGGTAAAGATTAATCACGGTAATGACGCTGTTTGTTTCCGTGAGTACAGGAAAATGACTATATAAAGTGAAAGGGTGATAATGCCTTTTCACTTTTGTTATTTATAGCAAACATATTAGTACAATCAGTATTAGATCATAGGGAAGCCGAATCGGATGGCAAATACATTTTCATTAATCTTAGTGCTAGTGACCTTAGTGACTGGCGTGGTATGGGTATTAGAAAAGTTTGTTTGGGGCAAGAAACGTCAACAAGCGGTTGCTGATGTTGAGACTAAAACAACAGAACCACTAAGTAAGGAAGCGGCTGCGAAAATTTATCCGCAACCTTGGTGGGTAGAAAATAGCGTATCGATTTTTCCTGTGATTGCCTTTGTTTTGGTATTACGTAGTTTTATCTACGAACCATTTCAAATTCCATCTGGCTCTATGATGCCAACGTTACTCGTTGGTGATTTCATCTTGGTAGAAAAGTTTTCATACGGCATTAAAGATCCTGTGTTTCAATCTAAATTAATTGAAACAGGGGAGCCAAAACGTGGTGATATTGCGGTATTTAAATACCCACCACAACCAAATATCGATTATATCAAACGTGTGGTTGGCCTACCTGGTGACACAATCCGCTATACTGAAGATAAACAAATTTGTGTTCAAGCTGTCGGCACTGATACCTGTAAACCAGTGGCACAGTTTGATGCAAAAGAAAGTCCATTTTATCAAGATGGCATTCCATTGATTCAAGCGAAAGAAAAGCTTGGTGAAGTGGAGCATAATATTTTAGTCAGCCCAATTCGTCGCGATAACGTGCAAGCATACCAGCCTCGTCCGTATCACAATGAATGGGTCGTGCCAGAAGGTGAGTACTTTATGATGGGTGATAACCGTGATAACAGTGCTGATAGTCGTTACTGGGGCTTTGTTCCAGAAGCAAACTTTGTGGGTAAAGCCACCGCCATTTGGATTAGCTTTGAATTTGATCGTGATACTGACAGCGTATTGCCTTCTTGGATCCCTACCGGCGTGCGATTTAATCGTATCGGCGGACTAATATAATTGAGAGAGTATGAATTCTCAGATTCCTAGATTACAAAAAAAGATTGGTTATCAATTTAACGATGCCAGTCTTTTAAATCTCGCACTGACTCACCGCAGTGCGAACAGCAAACACAATGAGCGCTTAGAGTTTTTGGGCGATTCAATTTTAAGTTTTGTTATTGCTGATGAGTTATATCATCGCTTCCCTAATATTAATGAAGGGGATATGAGCCGCATGCGTGCAACTTTAGTTAGAGGTCATACTTTAGCTGAGTTAGGACGTGAATTTGTGCTTGGTGACTACTTAAAATTAGGTCCAGGTGAATTGAAAAGTGGTGGCTTCCGCCGTGACTCTATTTTAGCTGATGCCGTCGAAGCTATTATTGGTGCATGCTACCTTGATAGTGATATTGAAGTGGTACGTAAAGTGGTACTTGCTTGGTATCAAACGCGTTTGGATGACATCCAACCGGGAGTATCGCAAAAAGATCCTAAGACTCGCCTGCAAGAGTTCTTGCAAGGTCGTCGTAAACCGTTGCCTGTTTATACTGTGGCAAAAATTAAAGGTGAAGCGCACAATCAAGAATTCACCGTTTCATGCGAGATCACTGGTGTTGCGGAGCCTGTAGTAGGTAAAGGCACTAGCCGACGTAAAGCCGAGCAAGCTGCTGCTGAGTTGGCTTTAGGAGTATTAGCAAATGGTAAATAAAAACGATCCACAAGACGAGCAAGAGTTCGATCTTGATGCTTACTTTGCAGGTGAAGCGCAGCCGAATCAAGTTGCACTAGAAGATGTTGACCCTAGTGAACAACACTGTGGCTTTATTGCGATTGTTGGTCGTCCTAATGTTGGTAAATCAACCCTACTGAATCATTTACTTGGCCAGAAGATTTCGATTACCTCACGTAAACCTCAAACTACCCGTCACCGCATCATGGGGGTAGATACTGAAGGTGCATTTCAGGCTATTTACGTGGATACTCCAGGATTACACATCGAAGAAAAGCGTGCGATTAACCGTCTGATGAACCGCGCGGCCAATAGCTCACTAAGCGATGTTAACTTGGTGTTGTTTTTAGTCGATGGCACTCAGTGGACTGCGGATGATGAAATGGTACTCAACAAATTGCGTACTGCCAATTTTCCAACCGTATTACTGATCAACAAAGTTGATAATGTAAAAGATCGCACCGAAGTGATGGCACACATGCAAACCTTGTCTGAGAAAATGGATTTTGTCGATATTATTCCTATCTCTGCGAAACAAGGTCGCAACACTGACGCGATTCGCGAGCGAGTACGTGCAGCCTTGCCACAAGCGGTACACCATTTTCCAGAAGAGTATGTGACAGACCGTTCACAACGCTTTATGGCATCGGAAATCATTCGTGAAAAACTGATGCGTTTTACTGGTGAAGAATTGCCTTATTCGGTGACAGTTGAGATTGAGCGTTTCGATTATAATCCTGAAACTGATGGTTTTCATATCAATGCTTTGATCTTAGTTGAACGTACTGGTCAGAAAAAAATGGTGATCGGTAAAGGTGGCGAGAAAATCAAAACTATCGGTCGTGAAGCTCGTCTAGATATGGAAGAGCTATTTGAACGTAAAGTTTATCTAGAAACTTGGGTAAAAGTGAAATCCGGTTGGGCCGATGATGAACGTGCACTGCGTTCGCTTGGCTATATTGATGATTTGTAATCGTTAATCGGAATCTCGAGACTCGTTTCTCGATATGCTAACTTCGAGAAACGGGCATTCGAGATTCGAGCTACGGAAAAATTATGTCTGACGCTTTAGGACTTCAACGCTGTTTTATCCTACATCGCCGTCCTTATACTGAAACTAGTCTCATCTTAGATGTGTTTAGTGAAGAGTTCGGTCGCGTCAGCATTTTAGCCAAAGGTGCTCGTAGCAAACGTTCTAATCTAAAAGGGGTGTTACAACCCTTCACACCGCTACTACTTAAATGGTTTGGCAAGGGCTCGATGCGCACGCTTAGGCAAGCCGAACCGATCAGTTTAGGTATCCCTCTCAATGGTATTAACCTTTATTCGGCTATGTACATCAATGAATTGATTAGCCGAGTGATTGAAAGCGAAACCGCTTACCCTGAGTTATTCCATGACTACCTAGCTTCTTTGACTGAACTGGCACAGGCTGATAACCCTGAGCCGGCTTTACGTCGTTTTGAATTAGCCTTGCTGTCCTCGTTAGGCTATGGCGTGGATTTCTTACATTGTGCCGGCAGTGGCGAGCCTGTGTCTGAAAACATGACTTACCGTTACCGAGAACAAAAAGGCTTTATTGCGAGCGTAAGAAAGGATAACTTAACCTTTCTTGGGGATGAATTGATTGCGATCAGTGAGCGCCGTTTCCTAACCAAACAACAATTACAAGCTGCTAAGCGTTTTACTCGAATGGCATTAAAGCCGTATCTTGGCAGTAAACCATTAAAAAGTCGGGAGCTATTTATGGCGCTTTCACCGCACAAAGCGATCCCGAAGACAAGGAGTTAACCATGAGTGTGATTTACTTGGGCGTCAATATTGACCACATCGCAACCGTCAGAAATGCCCGTGGCACTAAGTATCCCGATCCTGTGCATGCAGCAGAAATTGCTGAGCGTGCTGGCGCTGATGGCATTACGGTTCACCTACGTGAAGATCGCCGCCATATTAAAGATCGTGATGTGCGTATTTTAAGTGAAACCATTCAAACTCGTATGAACCTTGAAATGGCGGTTACCGATGAAATGGTTGAGATCGCGATTCAAACCAAACCTGAATATGTATGTTTAGTGCCAGAAAAACGAGAAGAGTTAACGACTGAAGGCGGCTTGGATGTTGCAGGTCAATTAGACAAAGTTAAAGCGGCAACGCAAAAACTGACTCAAGCGGGTATTAAAGTGTCACTGTTTATTGATGCTTCTCATGAGCAAATAGATGCAGCTAAAGCTTGTGGCGCACCTTATATTGAACTACATACGGGGCATTATGCGGATGCAGAATCAGATAGCGAACAACAAGCTGAATTAAAGCGTATTGCTGCGGGTGCCACTTATGCACACAGTATTGGCATCAAAGTAAATGCAGGCCATGGTTTGACGTATCATAACGTTGCACCAATTGCTGCATTGCCTGAAATTTATGAATTGAATATTGGCCACTCGATCATCGGTCGCGCTTTGTTCGATGGTCTAGATAAAGCGGTGGCTGATATGAAAGCCATCATGCAGGAAGCGCGTCGTCGATAATGGCTATTGTTGGATTAGGCACTGATATTGCCGATATTGAACGTATCGAAAAAAGCTTGCAGCGTTCTGGGCAAGCTTTTGTTGAGCGTATTCTTCATCCGACTGAGCTAGCGATTTTTCATGGTTTAAAACAGCAAGGTCGTTACTTAGCAAAACGCTTTGCAGCCAAAGAAGCAGCATCTAAAGCACTCGGTACTGGCATTGCTTGTGGGGTGAGTTTTCAACATTTTGAAATTACAAATGATGAATTGGGTAAGCCGATTTTAAAACTTCATGGTAAAGCAAAAGAAATCGCTCAAACGCAGGGTGTTAGCTATATCCATTTATCTATTTCCGATGAAAAGCGTTACGCTATGGCGACGGTGATTTTAGAATCCTAGTGCTTAATTGTCATAGGTAAAATAATGAAAACCGAGTTGTGCATTTATATCCAATGAAGTGAACTCGGTTTTTTATTATTGTGGAACTCCTTATCCTGTAAGGTATTGCTTCGAATCTTCTCTTACTTTTTCCATTTCATCTTGCAGCTCAAATAACTCAGGTTCTATTTCAGCAAGATCTTGCTCTGCTCTTAACGCGGTTTCAATGGTTGCGCACAGAGTTTGTAGCTTAGGCACGCCACTATAAGCGCAGCTGCCATGCAGTTTATGTATGGTGGCAAGCAGTTGGTTTTGTTGTTCATTAGGCTCTATCAATGCTTTTTCTATCGACTGGTCTACCTCAGGTAAAAACTCAATCAACATTTGTAGCATATCTTTGGCTAATGCTTCTTTGTTGGCCGCTTGTTTTAAGGCGGTAGACCAATCAATACTAGACCCACCAAGACAAGAAATAGTTGCTTGCTGACTAGTGGAGACAGCTGGGATGCTATCTAATTGGCTTTCCTTTAAATCCAGCTTTTCAATGGTGCCTTGCTCTGCATAAGGGTTCCAATGCACCAGTGCTTGATGTAGTACATGCTCTTCAATCGGTTTAGACAGGTAGTCATCCATTCCTGCTTGTAATAAACGCTCTCTTTCACCGTCAATCGCATGAGCGGTTACCGCTATCACCGGTGTTTGATGGTTAAACTCGGTTTTTTTGATATTTTGACAAGCGGTTACCCCATCCATATCTGGCATTTGGATGTCCATCAATATCACATCAAACTTTTGTAATTGCGCTTGTTCAACCGCCTGTAAACCACTGCTACAAGTGACAATATCTTCCACTTGCTCTTCGAGTAATGCACAGATTAGTTTCAAGTTAGCTGGGTTATCGTCGACGGCCATCACTTTGAGTGGTAAGGCTGCTTTTGGAGGTTGAGGAGCAGCCAGTAAGGTGGCCTTTGCTTGGTTTGGCAGCATAAGTTGAATAAGTTTACGTCGCACGATTGGTTTAGCGATGCATTGAATTGGGTAGAGCTTTATTAAATTTTCAGCTAATGCTAATTCCGTACTTGGTAGCCCAAGGATAAGTTGCGGTGATAGGGTCAGCCCTTGCTGGATCATAGAAAATAGTTGGCTTTGATCGTGCTGGATATTTGGCGGTAAGTTGAGCAATACAATATCAAATCGATCAGGATTATCGGCTAACTGTGCTTGATAAGTAACGTTCATGCCAACGCGAGTTAATTGCTGCTCAATAATGGCTGCAGCAGGCATGTTAGGCTCAACCAATAGAACGGATTTACCTAGTAGTGAAGAAGTATCAATCTGCGGTGCAATAGGCATATTTGTGGCTTGGAAGGTGACAGCGAACCAGAATGTTGAGCCTTGGTGTAAGCGGCTGGTTAAGCTGATTTCACCACCCATTTGATTAATTAGGTTTTGAGTTATCACTAACCCTAAACCTGTACCACCATATCGGCGTGAAATGCTGGCATCGGCTTGACTGAATGCTTGGAATAATTGAGCTTGTTGACGCTCTGAAATACCAATACCAGTGTCACGTACCATAAATTGTACTTCGACATTTTTATCTTTGCTCGAGCGTAACTCGGCAACAATATCTATATTGCCACGTTCAGTAAACTTAATTGCATTACCAACTAGGTTAGTCAGTACTTGCTGAATACGAAGTGGGTCGCCAACGATGCCTTGAGGAATGTTAGGATCAATGTTTAAGGTGATCTCTAAACCTTTTTCATGGGCGCTAGTTGCTTGTAAACTGACCACTTCATCTAAGGTTTCTTGCAAATCGAAAGGAATGTTTTCTAGCAGTAATTTACCTGCTTCTAGCTTAGAAAAGTCTAATATGTCATTGATGATAGACAGCAAGTTTTGTGCAGAACGTTCGATAGTTTGTAGATAGTCAACTTGGTTAGCGGTTAACTCAGTTTTAAGCATTTGTCTGGCAAAGCCAATGACACCATTTAGTGGAGTACGCAATTCATGCGACATATTGGCTAAGAATTCAGATTTAACTCTGGCTGCTTCTTGAGCGCGTTTCTTAGCAATATCCAGTTCAATGTTTTGAATTTCTAGTTGCTCTAGTGTTTCACGTAAATCTGAGGTGGCTTGGTCAATACTATGTTGCATTTCAACGTGATATTCTGACAGTGACATCGCCATGGCATTGATACCACTTTTTAAGGTATCGAGTTCACCATGCAGTTTACCTTCAATTCGCACATCGAGATGACCACGTCGAATTCGATCAACGACACTCACCATATGAGAGATCGGTAAGGTAACATCGCGCATTAATCGATAAGCAAAAAATCCTGATAACCCCATACCCAATAGTAATACAATTAAAGCTGCAAAGATTTCTTGGTATTGCTGTAAGCGCAATGATGATAAATCCAGCTCCATTGCGATATAACCCAAGGCCTGATTAGGGGCAATTTCTTTACCACTTGGGCTGGTAAACTGACCTTCCGCCAAGATAGGAGAGCGCAAGATCATTAAATTAGGATTTGTTGGCGATTGAGTTATCGAGCTAAGCAGTGGGATAGGTTTGCTTTTATCAAAAGTAAGGGATTGAAAATTAGGGTGAAAATTAGATGTCACGAATAGTTCGTGATGGGTATCAAACACAGCAATACTGCGCACGATATCAGAGTGCTTACGATGGGCGTAACTGATCAGCCGACGTACCGCTTCACGGCTTTGTTGGGTCATGCCATATTCACTGGCGATGGCTAAAGGCTCGATAATATCCGTACCAGACGTGATAAGCTGAGCCTCAAGATCGTTATAGCGATTTAAAGTGAAAAATGTGCTTAATAATAAGCCAATGATCAGTGTCGGTGCTAACGTTAATGTAATTACGCGGGCGCGCAAGCCATACCTTGTCATGATTCTTTAATTACAAGCCTGTCTGGATATGGGAAAATAGCAAAATGAGAGTGTTACTTGTATTGATAAACTCATCGAAACCAAGTTTTTAAGAGGTTTCTTACCGCCAATGAGCTTTGAATGCTTGATGAACTTTATCACTACGCAACTCTGATTATCGCCAATGTGCCTTTAGCTTAATCAACTAGGCGCAGTTCGACAATCATTGTTATGAATAATCACGAATTAAGACATCTTTAAAGGCATGATGCTTTTTATATTTATGGATACTTTGCACCAATGGTCAATTTCTACCAAGCCAAGAAAAATACAACCAATACTCAAAAACACCAGACGGTGACTATTGATAAGCTCGATCATCAAGGTGCCGGTATTGCGTATTACAATAATAAACCGATGTTTGTGGAAGGCGCACTACCACAAGAAAAAGTATTGGTTCAACCGATTGAAGACAAAAGCAAATATTCACGCGCAAAAATAATCAACATACAACAGGCGAGTACTCAGCGAGTTGACCCTTTTTGTCCGCATTATCAAGTTTGTGGTGGCTGTAATATGCAGCACTTGGATCATGATGATCAAATTACTCATAAGACCACATCTTTGTATCATTTAATGGCAAAATTTGCCCAACCAAATCTTGTTATGGATGAGACTATCCGTTCTAAGAGCATAGGGTATCGACGTCGTGCACGCATCAGTATGTTGTTCGATAGTAAGCGACAACAATTACAGTTTGGCTTTAGACAAAAGTCCAGTAAGCAAATTGCTAATGTCACGAATTGCCCTGTTTTGGAGCCAGTATTAAATGAGTTACTGCCTGAAATAAAGTCCATGATAGAAGCCTTTGATAACCCACGAGCGTTAGGGCATGTTGAAGTTGTGTTTGATGGACAGCGTAAAGCATTGCTGTTGCGCCACACCGCGACATTAACCGAACAAGAACAGCAAGGCTTATTGACGTTTGCTCAACAATACGAAGTGACCATCTACTTGTTAGGAAATAGTGGTGAACTAAACTGTTTAAGTGGTACGCCTCTGCAATGCATTGAAACAGGGAATAAAATTGATTTTCTGCCGACAGACTTTATCCAAGTCAATCAAGCGGTCAACCAAGCAATGGTCGCTCAGGCGATTTCATGGTTAGAGGTCACTAAAAATGATCGCATACTGGATTTATTCTGTGGTTTAGGTAATTTTAGTTTGACGTTAGCTCAACAGGCTAAATCGGTTGTCGGCGTTGAAGGCATTCAAGCTATGGTCGAGAGGGCGAGAGCCAACGCACAAATTAATCACTTAGATAACTTAGAATTCTATCAAGCTGATTTAGAACAAGACTTCACGCAAACATCATGGGCTAAAAAGGCGTTTGATAAAGTACTACTCGACCCGGCTAGGGCTGGGGCATCTGGCATTATTGATAAAATGTCCGATTTAGGCGCTAAAACCGTAGTGTATGTCTCCTGTAATCCGGCGACATTAGCCAGAGATAGTCATAGTCTACAAAAACAAGGTTATCAGCTGAAAAAGCTAGGTATGATCGATATGTTCCCGCATACCAGTCATTTAGAATCAATGGCACTATTTGAAAAAGTCGCCAAAGCAGACAAGAAGAATCTTAAGAATAAAAAGCCGACGAAGCTGAAATTATTTTAATTGTTATAGATTTACTTGAAAGGTGTTTACATTCCGTATAAATCTTCCTTGTCTAAAGACTTGGATGATAGCTCTGGATTCTGCATCTTGAAGTCACTTGGGTATATGATTGAACAAAAAAAATCTCCATTTGTCGTATATGCATGAGCATCACCTTTAAAGATTAGATAAATAAACAGGATAGTGTAATGGTCGCAGTTAGAAGCGCACATTTGAATAAGAACGAAGAGTTTGAACTGGAATCTTGGATTGCAAGTCTGCATCAAGATGGCAAGACCAGCAATAAATTGACGCAAGTCTATCAAGAGTGTGAAAGCTTATTAAGCGGACATTCAGAGTGTTCATTACTGCTATGGCGTGGTCGCGAGATGATTGAAATTTTGATCACCTTGTCGATGGATCGACCTACTTTATTGGCAGCGCAGCTTTTTCCAATTGTCACGGCGGGATTATTTGAGCGTGAAGCTTTAATTGAAAAGTATGGTAAAGAAATTGTAAAACTGATTGATGGTGTGGAAGAAATGGCCGCAATTGGCCAGTTAAATGTCAGTCTTGATGATTCTGAAGCATCAGAGCAAGTGGATAATGTACGTCGCATGTTATTAGCGATGGTCGATGATTTTCGCTGCGTAGTCATAAAGCTTGCCGAGCGTATTTGTAACTTGCGTGAAGTGAAAAATGAACCTGATGAAACTCGTCAAGCAGCAGCAAAAGAGTGTGCCAATATTTATGCGCCGCTTGCTAACCGACTTGGTATCGGTCAGCTGAAATGGGAAATTGAAGATTACGCTTTCCGTTATCAACAATCTGATATCTATAAAAAAATTGCTAAACAGCTTTCTGAGCGTCGAATTGTCAGGGAACAATATATTCATGATTTTGTGACCAATTTATCCAAAGATATGAAAGCGGCCAATATTAATGCAGAGGTCAGTGGCAGACCCAAACACATCTACAGTATTTGGCGTAAAATGCAGAAAAAGAACCTTGCATTTGATGAGTTGTTCGACGTGCGAGCGGTAAGGATTATCGCAGACCAATTGCAAGATTGTTATGCCGCCCTTGGTATGGTGCACACCAAATATAAGCATCTACCTAGTGAGTTTGATGACTATGTTGCCAATCCTAAACCCAATGGTTACCAATCTATTCATACTGTAGTTCTTGGTCCAGAAGGCAAAACCATTGAAATCCAAATTCGTACCAAGCAAATGCATGAAGACTCTGAACTTGGGGTTGCCGCGCACTGGAAATACAAAGAAGGTAGTTCGGCAGGCCGTAGTGGTTATGATGAGAAAATCACTTGGTTACGTAAGCTGATCGATTGGCAAGAAGAGATGGCCGATTCTGGCGAAATGCTGGATGAATTACGCAGCCAAGTGTTTGATGATCGTGTATATGCCTTTACGCCGCGTGGTGATGTGGTTGATTTGCCTATGGGGGCAACGCCACTAGATTTTGCCTACCATATTCACTCTGAAGTCGGTCATCGCTGTATCGGCGCGAAAGTAGGCGGACGCATTGTTCCGTTTACTCATAAACTGGCGATGGGCGATCAAGTTGAAATTATTACTCAAAAAGAGCCTAACCCATCTCGTGATTGGCTCAATCCTAATTTAGGGTTTGTGCATTCAGGTCGTGCACGAGCCAAAATCAATGCTTGGTTTAGAAAGCAAAGCCGTGAGAAAAACTTAGAAGCGGGTAAAGATATTCTTGAAGCTGAACTTCAAAAAATTGGAGCGACGTTAAAAGATGCCCAGCAGTACGCTTTAAAACGTTTTAACGTGAACACTCCTGATGAGCTATATGCTGGAATTGGCAGTGGCGATTTACGTATTAACCAAGTCGTGAATCACATCAACGCTTTAGTCAATAAGCCAACAGCGGAAGAAGAAGATCAACAAGCACTGGCGAAACTGCAAGAATCACAAGTGGCGCAACAAAGCCGCCCTCGTAAAGATGCGGTTGTGGTGCAAGGGGTCGATAACCTCATGAACCACTTGGCCCGTTGTTGCCAACCGATACCAGGTGATGAAATTTGTGGTTATATTACCCAAGGTCGAGGAATCTCAGTGCATCGTACCGATTGTGAGCAGCTTGAAGAATTAAGACACCACGCGCCAGAACGTATCATTGAAACGGTATGGGGAAGTGGCTTTACTGGGTTGTACATTCTGACAATTCGAATCGAAGCTCTAGAGCGTGGTGGGTTACTTAAAGATATCACCGCATTGTTTGCTAATGAGAAGCTGAAAGTTAGCAGTATGAATGGCCGTACTGATTACAAACGTCAAATATCGATAATGGACTTTAATTTAGAAGTTCAAAACGTCGAGATTTTATCGCGAATTATTGCTCGGATTGAACAGCTTAAAGATGTATTAAGAGTGAAGCGTTTGAAATAACCGAATCAGTGCCAATATCAACACCGCTTAACCTTATAAGCGGTGTTTTACTATCTGAATCTCACCGCTATTAGAAAGAACATAAAGAGAAAACCATGATATCACCCATAGAACAACTCAAATCCATCATGCAGCAGTTACGAGATCCTGAAAATGGCTGTCCTTGGGATAAAAAACAAACCTTTGGATCTATTGTTCCTCACACCATAGAAGAAACTTATGAAGTAGTGGATGCGATTCACAATCAAGACTGGAATAACCTACAAGAAGAGTTAGGAGACTTGCTGTTTCAAGTGATTTTTTATAGCCAGATGGCCAACGAGCAGAAATTGTTTAATTTTGATGATGTGGTGAATGGGGTCAACGAGAAATTAATACGCCGCCATCCTCATGTGTTTGCAGATGAAAATATTGAAACAGAGGATGCGTTGAATGCTCGTTGGGAACAAGAAAAGCAAAACGAAAAATTACAGCAAGGCAAAGTAGAAGAAAGTATTCTAGACTCTATACCGAAAGCATTACCAGCCTTATCAAGAGCCAATAAATTGCAGAAGAAATGTGCTAAATACGGCTTTGATTGGGGAACTTTAGGCCCAGTAGTCGATAAGGTTCATGAAGAAATTGATGAGGTCATGGAAGAAGCTCTACAGGTTGATAAAAACGAGCAACGTATTGAAGAAGAGTTAGGCGACTTGATGTTTGCGACGGTCAATTTAGTTAGGCATTTAGGCAAAGACCCTGAAGTAGCATTGGCTAAAGCAAACCAGAAATTCGAGCGTCGTTTTCGAGGGGTTGAATCAATCATCTCAGGGCAAGGTAAATCATTGACCGATTGCTCTTTGCAAGAACTTGATATTCAGTGGGAAAACGTAAAATTAGCAGAAAAAAGAATATAGCGAACACTTTTGATGCTTATTGATTGTTTTATATAGATATTGTCTACCTGTAACACGTGGCTTTCTTTGCTGAGGTAGCTAAATTGATTTGAAGCAAGAAATAAATTAATCGAGTGTGATAGATTTCACGTTGTAGCGGAAAAGGGGTTCTGGTATATTTTCATCCCGTCCAGAAGAAATCCATTTCCCTCATTCAACCAATTTCAGGTTAAGCATGACGACAAATTACATTTTTGTTACTGGTGGGGTCGTATCCTCTCTAGGTAAAGGTATTGCAGCAGCATCACTTGCAGCGATTTTAGAAGCTCGTGGTCTTAAAGTGACCATGATGAAACTAGATCCATACATCAACGTGGATCCGGGCACAATGAGTCCGATTCAACATGGTGAAGTATTCGTTACTGAAGATGGCGCTGAAACCGATCTCGATCTTGGTCACTACGAACGTTTCATTCGTACCAAGATGAGCAAACGTAATAACTTTACGGCGGGTCGTGTTTACGAAGATGTTCTACGTAAAGAGCGTCGAGGTGACTACCTAGGTGCGACCATTCAGGTTATTCCTCATATCACAAACTCAATCAAAGATCGCATCATTGCTGGCTCTGAAGGTCATGATATCGCTATCGTTGAAGTTGGTGGTACGGTAGGTGACATTGAATCATTGCCGTTTATGGAAGCCATTCGTCAGCTAGCGGTTGAGGTTGGTCGTGAGAATGCATTATTCATGCACTTAACTTTAGTTCCTTACCTTGCTGCGGCAGGTGAAGTGAAAACTAAGCCAACTCAGCACTCTGTAAAAGAGTTACTTTCTATTGGTATTCAACCCGATATTTTAGTTTGTCGTAGCGATCGTATCATTCCGGCTAACGAACGTAAGAAAATTGCACTATTCTGTAATGTGCAAGAAAAAGCAGTAATTTCAATGAAAGATGTGGATTCTATCTATAAGATCCCACAACTGATTCGTGCGCAAGGCTTAGATGACCTAGTGTGTACTCGTTTTGGTATCACCGCTCCTGAAGCTGACCTTACCGAATGGGAACAAGTGATTTACGAAGAAGCGAACCCAACCGGTGAAGTGACTATCGGTATGGTAGGTAAATACACTGAATTACCAGATGCGTACAAATCGGTTAACGAAGCATTAAAACACGCAGGCTTGAAAAATCGCTTAAGCGTTAATATTAAATATATTGATTCTCAAGATCTTGAGTCTAAAGGTGTTGAGTTACTTGAAGGCATCGATGCAATTCTAGTACCGGGTGGCTTTGGTGACCGAGGTGTGGAAGGTAAAGTCCTTGCGGCTCAATATGCTCGTGAAAACAAAGTTCCATATTTAGGTATTTGCCTAGGTATGCAAGTGGCACTGATTGAATATGCGCGTAATGTTGCGGGTATGGAAGGTGCACACTCAACTGAGTTTAATAAAGAAACAAAATTCCCGGTGGTTGGATTAATCACTGAATGGGTAGATAAAGAAGGTAACGTTGAAGAGCGTACTGAAGCATCGGATTTAGGTGGTACTATGCGTCTAGGTTCTCAGCTTTGTCACCTAGAAAAAGGCACGAAAGCGTACGAGTTGTACGGTAATACTCAAATTCATGAGCGTCACCGTCACCGTTACGAAGTGAACAATAACTTGCGTCCTCAAATTGAGAAAGCAGGTCTGAAAGTGTCCGGTCTTTCGGCTGATAAGAAACTAGTGGAAGTGATTGAAAACCCGAACCACCCGTGGTTTGTTGCGGCTCAATTCCACCCAGAATTCACATCAACGCCTCGTGATGGTCATCCATTATTTTCAGGCTTTGTAAAAGCGGCTGGTCAAAACCAACGCGGTGAATTTGAATAATTGCCTTTGGCAGCTAATCTAATTAGCAAAAGATCTAATTAGAAATAATTTGAAAGTAAGATGTAAAAGGGATACGGGTAGTGGCTTTAGTTGTGCGACTACCCATTAAATTGACATTTATATTTAAATTGAACGAGAGGAAACATCAATGTCTAAGATCGTTAAAGTTCTAGGTCGCGAAATCATCGATTCACGTGGTAACCCAACAGTAGAAGCTGAAGTACACCTAGAAGGTGGCTTTGTAGGTATGGCTGCTGCTCCATCTGGCGCATCAACAGGTTCTCGTGAAGCTCTTGAATTACGTGACGGCGACAAATCACGTTTCCTAGGTAAAGGTGTTCTTAAAGCTATCGAAGCAGTAAACGGTGCAATCGCTACTGCTCTAGTGGGTAAAGACGCTAAAGACCAAGCTGCAATCGACCAAGTAATGATCGATTTAGACGGCACAGAAAACAAATCTAACTTCGGTGCTAACGCAATCCTTGCTGTTTCTCTAGCAAACGCAAAAGCTGCTGCAGCGGCTAAAGGTATGCCTTTGTTCGAGCACATCGCTGAGCTAAACGGCACTCCAGGCGTATTCTCTATGCCTCTACCAATGATGAACATCATCAACGGTGGTGAGCACGCTGATAACAACGTTGATATCCAAGAATTCATGATTCAACCAGTTGGCGCGAAAACAATCAAAGAAGCTCTACGCATCGGCGCAGAAGTATTCCATAACCTAGCTAAAGTTCTTAAAGCTAAAGGCCTAAGCACTGCAGTTGGTGATGAAGGTGGTTTCGCTCCTAACCTAGAATCAAACGCTGCTGCACTAGCTGCAATCAAAGAAGCGGTTGAGCAAGCTGGCTACGTTCTTGGTAAAGACGTAACTCTAGCGATGGACTGTGCAGCATCTGAGTTCTACGACAAAGAAGCAGGCAACTACAACATGAAAGGCGAAGGTAAAATCTTCACTTCTGAAGAGTTCAACCACTACCTAGCTGACCTAGCTAACCAATACCCAATCGTATCTATCGAAGACGGTCTTGACGAATCAGATTGGGATGGCTTCAAGCACCAAACTGAACTACTAGGTAACAAACTTCAACTAGTAGGTGATGACCTATTCGTTACTAACACTAAGATCCTTGCAAAAGGTATCGAAATGGGTGTTGCTAACTCTATCCTAATCAAATTCAACCAAATCGGTTCTCTAACTGAGACTCTAGCTGCAATTAAGATGGCTAAAGATGCAGGTTACACAGCAGTAATCTCTCACCGTTCTGGCGAAACTGAAGATGCAACTATCGCTGATCTAGCGGTAGGTACTGCTGCAGGCCAAATCAAAACTGGTTCTATGAGCCGTTCTGACCGTGTTGCTAAGTACAACCAACTTATCCGTATCGAAGAAGCTCTAGGTGCTAAAGCTCCTTTCAACGGTCTTAAAGAAGTTAAAGGTCAATAATTCGTCATTGAATTCGTTTGATTGATACTTTGAAATCCTCGCTTCGGCGGGGATTTTTTTGATCTTAGGAACTCGAAACTAGGAACCATCTATTTTTAATCATGATCCGCTGTTATGAATAAGGTATCATTAGCGCAATTATTTGATAGTGAGTCGATGATGAGAATATTTACTTTAGCGCTCATCGCTATCTTGGCAACTCTGCAATATGATTTATTTTTCGGTAAGAATGGCATTCTTGATTATCAAGCAGTGCATTCTGATATTGCGGTGCAACAAGAAGTGAATAACAGTTTGAAAAAGCGTAATCATCTGATGTTTGCAGAGATTGATGATTTACGCCAAGGGTTAGATGCTATTGAAGAGCGTGCTCGTCATGAATTGGGCATGATCAAAAATGGTGAAACTTTTTATCGAATTATTGGTGATGATTCAGAAGCCAATACTACGTTTAACTCTGATGATAAGTAATCATGATTGATTTTCCACAGAAGTTTGCTGTCGTGGTGCCAGCCGCTGGGGTTGGTAAACGCATGCAAACCAATCACCCCAAGCAGTATTTGTCACTGCATGATAAAACCATTCTTGAGCATACCGTCGACAATTTATTATCACACCCGAAAATTGAACTGGTAGTGATTGCAGTGAGTGAAGGGGATGAATATTTCTCTGAATTGTCCCTCGCTCAGGTTGATAATGTTATCCGAGTCGTGGGCGGACAAGAGCGTGTTGACTCAGTTTTGTCTGGTTTGAACTATTTATCTCAATATCATGCTGAGCAATACTCTTGGGTGATGGTACATGATGCTGCGCGTCCTTGCTTGACTCATGATGACATCAATAAATTAATTAATCAGTGTCAGCAAGCGCATCGCGGTGGCATTTTAGCGGCGCCAGTACGTGACACTATGAAACGTTCTTGCGCGCAAAATGGTTTGAATACCATTGAACAAACTGTCGATCGTAGTCAATTATGGCACGCATTAACGCCGCAGCTTTTTCCGCTTATTGAACTAAAATCAGCTTTAGTCGATGGATTAATCAATCAAAAGGTTATTACTGATGAAGCCTCAGCAATGGAGTTATCAGGTTACCAACCCTTATTAGTTCAAGGTCGCTCCGATAATCTTAAAGTCACTCAGCCTGAAGATTTAGCTCTAGCGGAATTTTTCCTATCTCAGCGTAAATAAATAATAGGTAATGTAATGATTCGAATTGGTCATGGTTTTGACGTGCATAAATTTGGTGGTGAAGGCCCAGTCATCATTGGTGGTGTCGCCATTCCTTACGAACAAGGTCTAATTGCTCATTCTGATGGTGATGTTGCGCTGCATGCATTGACCGATGCTTTGCTTGGTGCAATTGCAGCTGGAGATATTGGTAAACATTTTCCAGATACTGATGATAAGTGGAAAGGTGCAGATAGCCGAGCTTTACTACGAGAAGTGTATCGCTTTGTTAAACAAAAAGGTTACGTACTGGGTAATGCTGATGTCACTATTATTGCGCAAGCACCCAAAATGTTGCCATTTATTCAAAGCATGCGAGAAGCTATCTCTGCCGATTTAGAAACCGATATTGATAATATTAATGTTAAAGCGACCACCACTGAAAAGCTGGGTTTTACTGGTCGTAAAGAAGGCATTGCATGCGAAGCGGTTGCTTTAATCGTTCGCCAATAATTTTTACAAATAAAAAGATCTCAATTCATGACTGATATTTTAGCGTCATTTGCATACTTACTAGGTAAACCTGCTGCTCAAGCCAAACTAAAATCTAAAGCGGAGGATTTTCAAGTTATTGAAGATCTTGGTTTTGAATTTTCTGGTGACGGCGAACACTTGATGGTGCGAATTCGTAAGCAAGGTGAAAACACGACCTTTGTTGCCAATGAAATCGCAAGATTGTGCGGCGTGCCATCGAAAAATGTTGGCTGGGCAGGTTTAAAAGATCGCCATGCCGTAACTGAGCAATGGTTAAGCGTGCACCTACCAAAGCCGGATATGAGTTTTGACGCTAAAGCTTTAGAGCAACAGTACCCAAGTATTAAAGTGCTTGAGACCGCTCGTCATAATAAAAAACTTCGTCCAGGTGATTTGGTTGGTAATCAGTTCGTGATTCGTCTGGTTGATGTGACGAATATTGATGATGTGGTTGAACGTTTGGAAAAGATCAAACAAAGTGGTGTACCAAACTACTACGGTTCACAACGTTTTGGCCGTGATGGCAATAACTTAGCGGAAGCTCGTCGTTGGGGGCGTGATAATGTGCGTACTCGTAACCAAAATAAACGTAGTATGTATTTGTCTACCGCACGCTCTTGGATTTTCAATCATATCTTGTCTCATCGAATTGAAAATGGCTTGTTTAACCAGCTAATTGAGGGCGATTTAGTTCAAAACACTCAAGGCGAAATACTATCAGTAGAAGAGGATTCGCTAGAATCATTACAATCTCAGCTTGAACAAGGCAGTGTATTTTTAACGTCAGCATTGGCGGGAGATAATGCTCTTCCAACCCAAGGATTAGCACAGAAACTTGAAAATCAATTCTTAGATGCTGAAGAAGATTTGATGAAGCTTATCCGTGGTAATCGTATGCGCCATGATCGCCGTGTGGTGGGATTAAAAGCCAATAATATGAGCTGGCAAGTTGATAGCAGTGATGTAGTCGTATCTTTTTCTCTACCGGCAGGGTGCTTTGCTACCTCGATTTTAAGAGAAGTAGCCGATGCGGTTGAAGTCGAGCGTGTCTACGAAAGTTAATCGACAACCACTAATACTTCATTTAGCAAGGAAGAATAATGAAAATACTATTAAGCAACGATGATGGTGTAAATGCTCAAGGGATTAATACTTTGGCTGACGTGTTGTCAGAGATCGCTGAGATCATCATAGTTGCACCGGATCGTAATCGATCTGGCGCTTCAAATTCATTAACATTAGAAACACCACTTCGTGTGACACAAGTTCGCCCTAATGTATATTCAGTACAAGGTACTCCGACTGACTGCGTTCATTTTGCTTTAAATGAGTTATTAAAATCAGATATGCCCGATTTAGTGGTTTCAGGGATCAATCATGGTGCAAACCTAGGTGATGATGTGCTGTATTCCGGTACTGTTGCAGCTGCGATGGAAGGACATTTTCTGGGAGTTCAATCGATAGCGATTTCTCTGGTAGGGAAAACCCATTTTGATACTGCGGCACAAATTGCTAAAGATCTGGTTTTGCAGCATGTGAAGAATCCCGTTCCTGCTAATCACTTGATCAGCGTTAACGTCCCTGATTTATCACTAGATCAGCTTGGTGCGACTCGAGTTACTAGACTTGGAGCTCGCCATCATGCGGAAGATATGATTAAGCAAAAAGATCCCCGTGGCGCCGATATCTACTGGCTTGGTCCTCCGGGAAAAGAAGCGGATGCTGGTGAAGGCACCGATTTCTATACTATAGAAAAAGGTGAAGTGTCGATAACACCATTACGCGTTGATCTTACGGCACATGAAGCGATAGAAAAAATGAAGCACTGGGTTAGCCCAAAATAAACATTACAGGCAATAATGAAGAATATAAAAGCAGATCAACTGGTCTCTATTTTACAGAATAAAGGCATCAAAGATCCCCAACTTTTGGAGGTAATGAGAAGCTTACCCCGCGAGTACTTTTTATCTGAAGCTATGCGTCATCAGGCCTATGATAATAATGCGTTGCCTATTGGGGCCGGTCAAACAATCTCTCAGCCTTATATAGTGGCAAAAATGACAGAACTATTGAATTTAAAGCCCAATAGTCGAGTACTAGAAGTTGGCACGGGATCGGGTTACCAAACCGCCGTATTATCAAAAATGGTTGACCATGTTTATTCAATAGAGCGCATTAAATCATTACAATGGGATGCGAAGCGTCGTTTGAAACATTTAGATATTTACAATGTCTCAACTAAGCATGGTGATGGCTGGCAAGGTTGGCCATCGAAAGGTCCCTTTGATGCGATTATTGTTACTGCGGCGGCTTCTCATCTTCCACAGCCTCTAGTTGCACAATTAGCCGAAGGCGGTGTTTTGGTTGTGCCAATAGGTGATGAGCATCAAGAATTGATAAAAATCGAAAAAAAAGCAGGAGAGTGTATTTCTACTTTGGTAGAAGTCGTTCGCTTTGTTCCTCTAATCGCGGGCGATTTGGCCTAATAAACGAAAGGTACTCAGGTTGTTGTCGATAAGAAATGCACTAATTGCTTTGTTTTTTCTCACTTTTTTAGCTGCGTGTTCATTAAATCCTGCTAAAAATGATCGTGGTAGCTATAAAGGGAGCTATTACGTCGTTGAAAAAGGTGATTCGGTTTATTTAATTTCTTATCTGGCAGATAAAAATGTTAATGACATCATTAGCTTCAACCATTTAAAGCCTCCTTATACCATTCATCCAGGTCAAAAATTAAACTTATGGCGTCCGGTTTACATCCCGCCAGCATTTGATGGTACGGGAGCTGGAGATAGCCTAGTAGCTTCAACCTCTACGACTAAAGTGGCACAAAAACAGAATACTTCCCCAGTTGTGAAATCACAACCAAAGGAGTATGTTGAACCCCAAGCAACACAAAATAATAATAAACCTGTCACACAATCGACATCGAGTAATGACAAGGTAGAACGCTGGGTGTGGCCAACAAAAGGACGAGTAATTAGCAAGTTCTCAGTCGGTGACCAAGGTAACAAAGGGATAGATATCGCAGGGCAACGAGGACAGGACGTAGTATCTACTGCAGCAGGTGTTGTGGTGTATGCTGGTAATGCACTTCGAGGTTATGGGAACTTGATTATTATTAAACATAATGATGAGTATCTCAGTGCTTATGCCCATAACGATAGTTTATTGATAACAGAAGGTCAGTCTGTAAAAGCTGGCCAGAAAATTGCATCGATGGGAAGTACGGGCACCAATAGTGTTCGACTACACTTCGAAATTCGATACAAAGGTAAGTCAGTGAATCCAGAAAGCTACTTGGACTAGAGCTATCTTGAAATAAAGTGACTTACAATAATGACATATTAAGTTGTTATGTCTTGCTAAAACTTTATTCGCCAAGGGGAGGCGCTTATGAGTATCAGCAATGCAGTAACCAAAATAAACGACATCGATGATTCTGAATTTGATGTTGAGGCTCTTGAAGCCGAAGCGGTTTCACAAAAAACAGAAGCAAAAGAAGAGTATGAAGTTTCGGCCAAAAGCCTTGATGCGACTCAGCTTTATCTTAGTGAAATCGGTTTTTCTCCACTCTTAACGGCAGAAGAAGAAGTACTTTATGCTCGACGAGCACTTCGCGGTGATGCAGCAGCACGCAAGCGTATGATTGAAAGTAACTTACGCCTCGTCGTTAAGATTTCTCGCCGTTATAACAGCCGTGGCTTAGCACTACTTGACCTGATTGAAGAAGGGAATTTAGGTCTGATCCGTGCGGTAGAAAAATTTGACCCAGAACGTGGTTTCCGTTTTTCAACTTATGCTACTTGGTGGATTCGTCAGACCATCGAACGAGCTTTAATGAATCAAACACGCACCATTAGGTTGCCTATCCATGTCGTGAAAGAGCTGAATATCTATTTGCGTACTGCTCGTGAATTAGCACAAAAGCTAGATCATGAACCCACTGCAGAAGAAATTGCTTTCCAACTCGATAAACCAGTGGAAGATGTTAGCAAAATGCTTCGTTTGAATGAGCGTGTAAGTTCAGTTGATACACCTATTGGCGGGGATGGCGATAAAGCGTTGCTGGACATCATTCCTGATATTCATAACTCTGATCCTGAATTCTCGACACAAGATAACGATATCAAGTCGTCGTTGATTGATTGGTTAGATGAGCTTAACCCGAAGCAAAAAGAAGTTTTGGCACGCCGCTTTGGTCTTTTAGGCTATGAGCCATCTACTTTGGAAGAGGTTGGCCGTGAAATTAATTTAACTCGTGAACGAGTTCGTCAGATCCAAGTAGAAGGTCTACGTCGTTTAAGAGAGATCTTAATGAAACAAGGTTTGAGCATGGAATCTTTGTTCGACGCGGATTACGAATGATTTAAATCGTCATTAACTTGATAAAGGGAAGCTACTGGGGCTTCCCTTTTGTTTTGTTGGTAAAGTTCCTAGTACTTAGTTGCTAGTTGCTAGTTCCTAGAAGAAGTATGTTCGTGGCTCGTATCTCGAAAAAAGCGAGTACCTAGTTTCAGGTGAATAAATTATTAGCAAAAACGTCATCCTGAAAAGCGACGTAGGAGCGCAGTTCAGGATCTTCTACCACAATTTGAGTCTCAACATGCAGTAGGAGATTCGGTATCTTCTTCGCCTAGGCTCATGTACGGAATATGACGTTATTTATATATTGATAAACGAAATTCAACTTTGCTTTTCCTAGGCCATTAAGCTCTTAAGTCGGTATAAGGCATCCAATGCTTCTCTTGGGCTCATGTCATCAGGGTTTATGTTTTCCAAAGCGTGTTCCACTTCGCTCAATTCAGGGATTAAACTCAATTGTTGCTCGGTCACAACGGCTTTGGTTGCTGAGTTAAGCTCGGTCGTTTCATTACCGGCTTTTTGATGCCCGAGTGCTTCAAGTTGTTGTAATTTAGCTTGGGCTTGTTTGATCACCGATTTCGGTACGCCGGCCAATCCTGCCACTGCTAAACCGTATGATTTACTCGCTGCACCTTCTTGAACTGCGTGCATAAAGGCAATGCTATCACCGTGCTCAATGGCATCTAAATGCACATTTGCAAGATGATCAATTTGGTTTGGCAGTTCAGTTAATTCAAAGTAATGCGTAGCAAATAACGTCATTGCTTTTATCTTGGTGGCTAACCAATCGGCACTGGCCCATGCCAATGACAGGCCATCATAAGTACTGGTACCGCGACCAATTTCATCCATTAGTACTAAGCTGTTTTTAGTCGCGTTATGCAAGATATTGGCGGTTTCTGTCATTTCTACCATGAAAGTCGAGCGGCCAGATGCCAGATCGTCTTGCGCGCCAATTCGAGTGAAGATGCGATCAATCGAGCCTATGGTTGCCGCGTCCGCTGGAACATAACTACCAATATGGGCCAATAAAGCAATCAATGCCGTTTGACGCATATAAGTCGATTTACCACCCATGTTTGGGCCGGTAATAATCAGCATTTGGCGCTTAGCATTTAGCTCTACTGGGTTGGCAATAAATGGCACATCCAGCACTTGCTCAACTACTGGGTGGCGCCCTGCATCAATATGGAGCTCAGCGTTATCAGTTAGTGTTGGGCGACAATAGTTAAGCGAATCAGCTCGTTCAGCAAGATTTTGTAATACGTCTAATTGAGATAAAGAGGCGGCCAGTTCTTGTAAGCGCTCTAGGTGCGGCATTAATAAATCAAATAATTCTTCCCACAAACGTTTCTCTAACGCTAGAGCTTTTGATTTTGAATTAAGTACTTTATCTTCATGTTCTTTTAATTCTGGAATAATGTAGCGCTCAGCATTTTTTAAAGTCTGACGACGAACATAATGAGGTGGTACTAAATGACTTTGTCCTCGGCTGACTTGAATGAAGAAGCCATGCACATTGTTATAACCCACCTTTAAACTATCAATACCGTGACGTTCGCGCTCTTCTGCTTCCATTTTGTCGAGGTATTCAGTAGCGCCATCGGCTAAGTTACGAAGTTCATCTAATTCCGCATGATACCCTTCAGCCAACACTCCACCATCTCGGATCACTACAGGTGGATTTTCTTTGATAGCACGTTCGAGTAATGAACAGATCTCATCCATTGGTAAGCAAGCTTTAGCCAGTTTTTGTAGATGATGGTGTTCGAAATTTTGCGTAATACTGCTTAATTCTGGCAACTGTTGCATGGCATTACGTAAGCGAGCTAAGTCTCGTGGGCGAGCCGAGCGTAGAGCTAAACGAGCTAAAATACGTTCAATATCTCCAATGCTTTTTAAGCTAGGATTTAGCTCCGAAAAGTAGGCGTTGTCTTTAATTTCAGTAATAGCATCAAGGCGCTGATTAAGCGCGTCGTTATTGCGCATTGGTTGATGCAACCAACGTTTGAACATGCGGCTACCCATTGGAGTCGCGGTTTTATCTAGCACTTCTGCAAGCGTATTATCGGTTCCACCGGCTAAATTATGGGTAATTTCTAAATTACGACGAGTTGCAGCATCTAAGATCACCGAGTCATCTTGGCGATCAAACGTCAAAGAGCGGATATGTGGTAAAGCGGTACGCTGAGTATCTTTAACATATTGAATCAAACAGCCAGCAGCGCATAAACCAAGCTTGGCATGTTCAACTCCAAAACCAACGAGATCTTTGGTACCAAATTGCATATTAAGCTGTTGCTTGGCGGTATTAAGTTCAAACTCCCAAATAGGGCGGCGGCGTTGGCCTTTTGATTTTTCAAGCAAAGACATGGCTTGTAAATCTTCTGGATATAATAGCTCTTTCGGCGAGGTTCGTTGCAGTTCTGCTTGCATCGCCTCTAGGGTTTGAGGTTCACATAATTGAAAACGACCAGACGTCATATCTAAAGTAGCATAGCCAAATTTTTCATCTTGCTGGTAAATTGCAGCAACTAAGTTATCAATACGTTCAGGTAATAACGCTTCATCGGTGACAGTTCCTGGTGTGACAATGCGCACCACTTTACGTTCAACTGGGCCTTTGCTGGTGGCAGGGTCACCAACTTGTTCACAAATTGCCACGGATTCCCCAAGCTGAACTAATTTGGCTAGGTAGCCTTCAACGGCGTGAAAAGGAACGCCTGCCATCGGAATAGGTTCGCCAGCAGAAGCGCCGCGTTTAGTTAATGATATATCTAATAATTGTGAAGCACGTTTGGCATCATCGTAGAATAATTCATAGAAATCGCCCATACGGTAAAACAGTAAAATATCTGGATTTTCTGCTTTTAAACGCAAGTACTGCTGCATCATTGGAGTATGAGTTTCTGATTTGGCCACGCTTACCACCCGAGGTTGTGTTGAAACAGTTGTATTGAAGTATCAATACCCATTGTATTTGAAGTGGTCACTTCAATAACTTTGGGAATAAGTAATAGCCGAACATGATATTTTTCATATCCATAGAAAGCAATGAAAATGGCCCAGTTCGAGTTGAAATGGGCCAGTATTGTTTGTTTTATCGTTTTTATACCTAGTTTAAGACAGGGTTGGCTCTATTCGCTTGGCATTGAGCAGCATAATTACCGCGACCAAAGCAATACAAGCTAAGCGATAAATATCGTCGGTAAATAAGATTCCTAGTGCAAGAATCAGTAATAAACTACGTTCAATAGCATTTAATGGTTTAGCTAAGCGTCCCTCGATCCCTCCAGCAAAAGCAAAGATCAGACCTAATGTGGTGATTACGCCAATAAAAAAGTGAGTGAGTTCACCATCAAGCCAAATTAAGCCAGAGAAAGCCATCATTGCTGGAATAATAAAGAAGCCTTGCGCCAGTTTGAATGCTTGAATGGCAGACTTCATTGGCGAGGCTCCAGCAATTCCTGCTCCCGCAAAAGCGGCTAATGCAATAGGAGGAGTGACGTTGGAGGTTTGGGATAACCAAAATACGATCATGTGTGCGGTTAATAGTCCTAAACCAAAATCATTGAGCGCAGGTACCGCCATCACAGACAATACGATATAAGCTGCGGTTACAGGAAGTCCCATCCCTAAGATCACCGCGGCAATTGCGATTAAACCTAATGCAGACCATAAGTAGCCGCCAGATAAAGCAATTAAGAACTGAGTAAATTGCAACCCTATACCCGTTTGACCAACCACACCAACGACAATTCCTGCAGTGGCACAGGCAATTGAAATCGGAACTGCCGAAATAGCGCCTTCTTTGAGGCCTTGCAGAAAAACAGGGAAAGTAATACGACTGTGTTTTCTTAACATCGCCGCCACTAAAATCGCGGCACATCCAGCGATGCCAACTAACACTGGTGAGTAGCTCATCAATAACAAGGTAGTAATGAAGACCAGAGGTACTAAGAAATGCCAGCCATTTTTCATTACCACGCCGATTTTATCTGTGACACTCATACCTTGAAGTCCAAGTCTGCAGGCCATTAAGTGCACATAAAGCAGGGTGCTTACAAAGTATAGAATCGCAGGGGCAATCGAAACCAATAAAATGTCGCTGTATGGAATGCCGGTAAATTGCGCCATCACAAATGCACCAGCTCCCATCACTGGTGGCATTATTTGCCCACCCGTTGATGCCGCCGCTTCTATGCCGGCTGCTTGCTCCGGTTTATAGCCGAGTTTTTTCATCATGGGAATAGTTAAAGCACCGGTTGTTACAGTATTGGCAATCGCAGATCCCGAAATTGAACCGAGTGCAGCGGAAGCCAAAACACTCGCCTTGGCCGGACCACCTCTGTATTTTCCAGCAATTGCAAAGGCGGCATCAATAAAAAATTGCCCAGCCCCAGTAACCTGTAAAAATGCGCCAAATAATACAAACATAAACACGACCCCAGCGGCAATCGCAAGTGGGGCACCGAATACACCATTGGTAGAGAAAATATGAAAGCGGATCACTTCTTCAAGTGAAAAACCTTTACTAGCAACACCTGCTGGTAGGGCGTCGCCAAAGAAAGCGTAGGCTAAAAATAACCCCGCGATAAACACCATAACAAAACCTACGGTACGGCGAGTGGCTTCTAAAAGTGCGACGATTAAAATCACGCCCGCGAGTTGGTCGATTGGTTGTAAGCCATCCAGTAAAAAGCTGATGTCATCGTAGTCAAAAATACTGATTTGATAAGTGGCCCAGCAAGTCGCCACAATGAACACAATATCAATCAGACGTGAGCATAAATAAAGCCCAATCGGTTTATTGTCGGGTTTGAGCAGTGGGTAGAGTAAGAAAGCTAAAGTTAGGATCCAAGCTAAGTGAATAGGTCGAAAAATAGGAGCAGATAAAGTGGGTTGAAGACCTTGCCATACTTGAAAAACAGATAAGCCAACAGCGACCGCCGCAGCAAAATAGACAAACCCATCAGTGACGGTTTGGCTAAGCGGTTTGGATTGTGTCATTTCAAACTCCGTATGAAAAAACAGGGTTATATACCCAAGTGACTTCAAGTTGCTGAAACATGCACCTTGAATTCACTTGGGTATAGTGAATAAATAAGCGGCAATAGCAACATGCCGCTTCAAATACCAAGGTAGAGTTATTTTTTCATTTGCTCGTCAAGGTATTGCTGTGCACCAGGGTGTAGTGCAATGCCGGATAGTTTGTTCATATTCTCAAGTGTTGTGAATTTAGTGACACCAACCACTTGGCGAATTTTCTTCATGTTATCAAACGCGACTTTAGTCATTTCATAAGCTTGTTCTTGTGGCATATTCTTATTTACGACCAGAACATTCCATACTGCTGGTGTAGTAAATGCCGGTACGTTTTTATAGGTTTCAGCTGGCGCCTCTAATGGTTGATAAGATGGGTTGGCAGCAATGATCTTTTGCATGTCATCTTCGCTAAAAGACAAAATACGAATATTACGTGTTAGCGCTAATTCAGTAATCGCACCAACTCCTAAGCTACCTACGATCACGCCAGCATCAATTTGACCATTGGCGAGCGCATTGGTTGTCGCTGTATAGTTTAGTGATTGAGGTTTTACGTCACTCTCATTAATACCTAGTGTACTTAAAATATTGACTGAACTAACGCGTGTACCCGAACCTGGTGCACCTAGAGAAATACGTTTACCTTTTAGATCGCTAATTGAGTGAATATCAGAGTCAGCTGGCACCATAAACTGAACCGCATTTGGATAAAGTGCAAACAGAACTGAGACATCCATCTTTCTTGGGAATGGTTTTACCCCTTCATTGGCTTGTAGAACCACGTTACCTTGAGCAATACCAACGAGTTGTTTACCCGTTGCAACCTTGATAGTGTTTTCAACTGATGCAGCGGTCACTTCGGCGCGCATATCAAAATCATCAATATTCTCACTCCAGATTTTGGCTAAAATGCCTCCAAGTGGGTAGTATGTACCGCTCTGGCTACCGGTTCCTATTGTATAGCTAGCTGCAAAAACGGGGATTGAAACCGCAAGTGATACTGCGACTAGGGTTTGTTTAGCAAATTTCTTTAACATGGTCACTTCCCTTTCTCGTTATAAAGACAACTGATTGAGTATAGAGTGAAACTTATTGTGAAAGAGTTGTTAAATTATCTAGGTGTGATTTCTAACAATGAATTACAACAAAAAAGTTAAGTAACGTCACAAAAATGAATGACAAAGAAAAGAGAGCTGAGCATGAATTTATCGGAATTACATATTCTTAGTAAACGAGTTGGCATTAAGCTAAAGCAGCAATCGCAAGTATTAGTGACCGCTGAATCATGCACGGGTGGAGGAATCGCAACGGCAATAACTGATGCCTCTGGAAGTTCTTCCTGGTTTGATCGTGCCTTTGTCACTTATAGTAATGAAGCTAAAATGGAAATGTTGGATGTTTCCGAAACTACTTTGTTAGAACATGGTGCGGTTAGTGAGCAGACAGTTAAAGAAATGGCACTTGGTGCTTTGCAACATTCAAGGGGGACATTTTCGATATCGGTGAGTGGTATCGCAGGGCCTTCTGGTGGTAGTGATGAAAAGCCGGTTGGTACGGTTTGCTTTGGCTGGGCGAATTCACAAGGCGAGCTCGAAATCGAAACCATGCATTTTAGTGGTAATCGTGAGGAAGTTCGGCTACAAGCTTGTTGGCATGCATTAGAACATTTAGAAGATATGCTGGACAAAACGGAATAAATTCGTTGTAAAAGATTTAAAAGTAAAAAAATCATACACAGGTGTGGACACTGTACAAACAAACAGTATAATGACCCCATCTTTACAAGAACAAGTTTAACGCATCTGATAGGTGGAATTAGAATGGACGAGAACAAACAAAAGGCTCTAGCAGCGGCACTTGGCCAAATCGAAAAACAATTTGGTAAAGGCTCAATTATGAAATTGGGTGACAACCGCACTATGGACGTAGAAACTATTTCTACAGGTTCTCTTGCTTTGGATATCGCATTGGGTGCGGGTGGTTTACCAATGGGACGTATTGTAGAAGTATACGGTCCTGAAAGTTCTGGTAAAACAACATTAACCTTAGAATTAATTGCGGCTGCGCAACGCTCGGGCAAAACCTGTGCATTCGTTGATGCGGAGCATGCACTAGACCCAATTTACGCGAAGAAATTAGGCGTAAATATCGATGAGTTATTAGTTTCTCAGCCAGATACTGGTGAGCAAGCGCTTGAAATCTGTGATGCGTTAGCACGCTCTGGTGCGATTGACGTTTTGGTTGTCGATTCTGTAGCAGCATTAACTCCGAAAGCAGAAATTGAAGGTGAAATGGGCGATAGCCACATGGGGCTTCAAGCGCGTATGCTTTCTCAAGCAATGCGTAAACTTACAGGTAATCTAAAACAATCTAACTGTATGTGTATCTTCATTAACCAAATTCGTATGAAGATTGGTGTGATGTTTGGTTCACCTGAAACCACAACTGGTGGTAATGCATTAAAATTCTACGCCTCTGTTCGTCTTGATATCCGCCGTACTGGTGCGATAAAAGATGGTGACGAAGTGGTTGGTAACGAAACACGTATTAAGGTTGTTAAGAACAAGATTGCGGCACCGTTTAAACAAGCTGAAACACAAATTCTTTATGGTAAAGGCTTTAACCGTGAAGGTGAGTTAATCGACCTAGGTGTGAAAAACAAGTTAGTAGAGAAAGCAGGCGCATGGTACAGCTACCAAGGTGATAAAATTGGCCAAGGTAAAGCAAACTCTTGCAACTACTTACGTGAAAATCCAGCGATTGCACAAGAAATTGATACTAAACTTCGTGAAATGCTATTAGCACCTGTGGTTGCAGAAGAAGAACTACAAGAAGCTGCTGAAGTTGAATCTGGTGATGAGTTTTAATTTACCGATTTAACCGATAGATAAAATTGAGCCCTACCAGTTGCGTAGGGCTTTTTATTACCTATACCCATAGTACTTGAAGCTGCAGCTTTGTTGACGGTGTTCATTCACCCTAATCATTTAGACAAGCGAAACTTGTGGGGTCTCATTCACTTCTCGCCTTACTGCAACTCCAATTACTTCGGGTATATCTTTGTGACAAAGACCTAGTTCTTAATTTAGATGGTTTTCCATGTATCGAAAAAAAATGAAACTCTCAGCGCGAGAAGTTGCCGTGCAGTTGCTTAGTCGACGAGATCATGGAGAGTTTGAATTAAAGCAAAAGTTAATGTTAAAAGAGTTTGAAGAGCAAGAAATTAATCAAGCACTAGAGTATTGCATCTCTAATGGTTGGATGGATGACCTTCGCTATGCAAAAAGCCAAGTTAGGCAGCATGTTTACAAAGGTCACGGTAAGCGTCGAATTCAACAAGAGTTGTCAATGAAGCAAGTTGCTGACCATACTATTGAGTTAGCGTTTGATGAAGAGCCACAAGATTGGTTTGAACTGGCAAAAGAAACGGCGGAAAAAAAGTTTAAAGGCCAAAAAGCTGTCGATCAAAAAGCTTACGCTAAACAGGTCCGTTTTTTGCAATATCGTGGCTTTGACTTTGACCAAATACAATATGCTTTATCGAGTTTTGATGATGAAGATTAATCGCTTTTGCATATACCCACTCAATACTCTCAAATAATCAATAAACCCCTACAGCAACTTGTTTTACTAACGAGTCGTCATCCATTACAATGGCCGACAATTATACCTCGAATATTTCCGGAAGAATTGCATGTACATGAGCACAGATGAGGTTCGCCGCGCGTTCCTATCGTTCTTTGAAAGTAAAGGACACCAAATTGTTGATAGTTCTTCATTAGTTCCAGCTAATGATCCAACCTTGCTATTTACCAATGCAGGGATGAACCAATTTAAAGATTGTTTTCTAGGTGCAGAAAAACGCAACTATACCCGTGCAACAACCGCTCAACGCTGTGTACGTGCTGGTGGTAAGCATAACGATTTAGAAAATGTTGGTTTTACTGCGCGTCACCATACCTTTTTTGAAATGCTAGGTAACTTCAGCTTTGGTGACTACTTCAAGCATGATGCAATTGCTTATGCGTGGGAATTCTTAACTGAAGTATTACAACTTCCGAAAGAAAAGTTATTGGTTACTGTTTACGAAACCGATGATGAAGCGTTTGAAATTTGGAATAAAGAAATAGGTATTCCAGCTGATCGTATCGTACGCATTGGGGATAAAAAGGGTGGTAAAGCTTACGAGTCAGATAATTTCTGGCAAATGGGTGACACGGGTCCTTGTGGTCCTTGTACAGAAATCTTCTATGATCACGGTGAGCATATTTGGGGCGGACGTCCGGGGACACCTGAAGAAGACGGTGACCGTTTTATCGAGATCTGGAACAACGTCTTCATGCAATTTAACCGCCATGCTGACGGTACAATGGAGCCGCTTCCTAAGCCTTCTGTTGATACGGGCATGGGAATCGAGCGTATCTCTGCCATCATGCAAGGCGTGCACTCGAATTATGAAATCGACGTATTCCAAACATTGATCAAAGCTGCAGCAGAAGTGATCGGTACAGAAGATCTCGACAATCAATCATTACGAGTAGTGGCAGATCATATTCGTTCATGTTCATTCTTGATCGTTGACGGTGTAATGCCATCTAATGAAGGTCGCGGTTATGTACTTCGCCGTATTATCCGTCGTGCAGTACGTCACGGTAACAAGCTTGGCGCTCAAGGTACTTTCTTCTATAAACTAGTGGGTAAATTGGCCGAGGTAATGGGAACCGCTGGTGACGAGCTGAAAAAACAGCAGCCTGTAGTTGAAAAGGTATTGCGTATTGAAGAAGAAAACTTTGCCCGTACTCTAGATCGCGGTATGACAATTTTAAATGAAGCGATTGATGCAATCGACTCACAGCAAGGTGAGAAAGTGCTTGATGGCGAAACGGTATTTAAACTTTACGATACTTACGGCTTCCCAGCAGATTTGACCAATGATGTGGCGCGCGAACGTAATGTCGAGATTGATGAAGATGGCTTTGAAAAAGCGATGGAAGTTCAGCGTCAACGTGCGCGTGAAGCGGGTCAATTTGGTACTGATTACAATAAAGTGATTAAAACAGATGTTGACACTGACTTTTGCGGTTATAGCGGTGTAACCGGTGAAAGCTCAATTAGTGAAATTTTCGTTGAAGGCGAAGAGGTTGATAGTATCAGTGCCGGTACCGAAGCCATCATTATTTTGGGTGAAACACCTTTCTATGCAGAATCGGGTGGTCAATGTGGTGATGCTGGTACTCTTAAAACCGATTCAGGCTTATTTGAAGTACAAGATACTCAAAAGCTCGGTAATGCTATCGCGCATCACGGCAAGTTGCTTGAAGGTGTAATGGCGAAATCAGATAAGACTACTGCTCAAGTTGATGCAGAGCGTCGCAATGCTATTACTTTAAATCACTCAGCAACTCACTTATTACACGCAGCACTACGTAAAGTACTGGGTGAGCACGTGACGCAAAAAGGCTCTTTAGTACGAGCAGAGAACTTACGTTTTGACTTTTCACATCTTGAAGCGGTAACTACTACAGAATTACGTGAAGTTGAGCGTTTGGTGAACCAACAAGTACGTCGCAACCATGTTGTTGAAACGAATATCATGGATATCGAGTCTGCCAAACAAAAAGGTGCAATGGCCTTGTTTGGTGAGAAGTACGATGATGAAGTTCGCGTATTATCAATGGGTGATTTCTCAACGGAACTGTGTGGTGGTATTCATGCTTCAAATACCGGTGATATTGGCTTATTCAAGATTACATCTGAAAGTGGTATTGCAGCTGGTATTCGTCGTATTGAAGCGGTAACCGGTGAAGCTGCACTGGATGCGATTGAAGCACAAAATGGGCAATATGAGCAAAAGATCTCTGAAAGCCAAGCGAAAGCGAAGCAATTAGAAAAAGAAATTCAACAGCTTAAAGACAAGCTAGCTTCACAAGCGGGAGCGAGCTTGATTAACCAAGTTAAAGAAATCTCAGGTATTAAGGTATTACTCAGCCAATTAGATGGTGCCGATAACAAAGCACTACGTGGTATGGTTGATGAGCTTAAAAACCAAATCGGTAGCGGTATTATCTTATTAGGTAATGTGGCTGATGATAAAGTTGGCTTAATTGCAGGCGTGACGAAGGATTTAACTGGCCAAGTTAAGGCTGGTGAATTGGTTAACTTTGTTGCTCAACAAGTTGGCGGTAAAGGTGGTGGTCGTCCAGATATGGCACAAGCAGGTGGTACAGACGCTGCTGCACTACCAGATGCGATGAGTGCTGCTGAAGCTTGGATAACTGAAAAGCTTTAATTAATAAAAATTAAATGTGTATTAAAGGCGACGTTAATACGTCGCCTTTTTTATGATTTGATGACAAAATATACGATAGTTTTGATATATCTATACCCAAGTGACTTCAAGATGCAGGATTCAGAGCTATCATCCAAACCTTTTGGCAAGGAAGATTGGCGACGGAATGTAGCTACCTTTCAAACCAATCTGACGCTGTATAAAGGTTTGGATGAAGCTCCCGAAGGGCAAGTTAAAACAAGCTTTATGCGGCGTTAAATTGAACAGAGATAGAATAACTATGATCATATTCAATTTGTCTTGCCTAAAGCTTGTTTTATTCTTGCTGAAACTCGCATCTTGAAGTTACTTGGGTATAAATAACTTGAGAATAAACCTTTTCGGTAAGAAAGGGATAACACTATCGAAATAAACAGAAACGTAACGACTGTGGCTTAAACTGTCTAGTCAGCTTATACTAAATTAAAATTTCGGTTGGATCATAAAATTGTGATTTAATGGTCGCTAAGCCCTTAATTTTAATTGATTGTGTAAATGGAATGAGTGTCAACATAGATTTTTTTTATGCTTAACTTACTAGAGTGGAGCATTTAACAATCATTGGCATCAAATTACTTAAAAATATATGTTTTGCCATGAAGTTTATTTACCTAGATATGACTTTTCATGGATAATGGCATGATTGAAATAATAAATAGAGATTACTCAAGGAGTAGACAATGCTAATTTTGACTCGCCGAGTTGGTGAAACTTTGATGATTGGTGATGAAGTCACCGTGACCGTTCTGGGTGTAAAGGGGAATCAGGTACGTATTGGTGTTAATGCACCAAAAGAAGTATCGGTTCACCGTGAAGAGATTTATATGCGAATTCAAGCGGAGAAAGGTACAACTTCTGCGCCATCTGGTAATTTTTAATTTGCATTGTGGTAGTTAAGGTCAGCATGGCTGGCCTTTATTTTTTATAAGTATCGTTAAAATATAATAAATAGGTCATATTTTATCGGATTTGATTGAATACTATCCTATTGAACGTTTTTTCGGTTTTTTTGCCAAGAAAGTGTTTGACATATTTTGGGTAAAACGTAATATGTGCCTCCGCAAGACGGTGAGGTGGCCGAGAGGCCGAAGGCGCTCCCCTGCTAAGGGAGTATGCGGTTTGTAGCCGCATCGAGGGTTCGAATCCCTCCCTCACCGCCATTTGTTTGTTGATGAAACTTTTAGATTAGCAACTGAAATGTTTTCCCAACGTGCTCTTTTAGAGATCAAATCATTGCGCGCTCGTAGCTCAGCTGGATAGAGTACCTGGCTACGAACCAGGCGGTCGAAGGTTCGAATCCTTCCGAGCGCGCCATTATTTGATTTAACTACTGAAAAGTAGAACAATTTAAAAATTCTTTGCGCGCTCGTAGCTCAGCTGGATAGAGTACCTGGCTACGAACCAGGCGGTCGAAGGTTCGAATCCTTCCGAGCGCGCCATCATTCAAAACATTGAATGTTGTGAATAATTGAAAATACTGCGCGCTCGTAGCTCAGCTGGATAGAGTACCTGGCTACGAACCAGGCGGTCGAAGGTTCGAATCCTTCCGAGCGCGCCATTTCAATTAACATAATGTTGGATGTACTAAAAAATTTGCGCGCTCGTAGCTCAGCTGGATAGAGTACCTGGCTACGAACCAGGCGGTCGAAGGTTCGAATCCTTCCGAGCGCGCCATATTTTGAAGCCCTGCACATTTGTGTGGGGCTTTTTTGCATTTTGCCCTAAAGGGACTCTAAGTTGCTTTTAGTTGAATGAATAGTAGGGTAATTTATATTTAATTAATCAAAGTTACCCGCATACCCTTTGTACTTGAAGTTGCAGCTTTGTTGACGGCGTTCATTCTCTCCAATCATTTGTCGCCTCACCGCAACTCCAATTACTTTGGGTATGGATAATATGCGTATACCAATGTCAGTTTATTAATTGTCTAGCTTGGTATAACTTCAGTTAAGTAAAAATAATGTGGATGTCATCAATGATGGCATAACGTAAAGGACAACAACCCATGCCTTCAAATGCAAAGATTGTAATTTCTCAATTCGGTGCTCCAGAGCAACTTGAAATTTTAGATAGCGATATACCTTCACCACAAGAAGGTGAGGTATTAGTTAAGGTTTCATATGCTGGTGTAAACCCTATCGATGTAAAAACCCGAGCAGGGCTAGGCTGGGCGGCTCAGCACAATAAAAATAATCTACCATGGACTCCTGGTTATGATATTTCTGGTGTTGTATTAAAGCAGGGTGAAGGAAGCCGTAAATTTAATCTTAATGACATGGTTACCGGTTTTATTGGTTTTCCACTACGTGGAGGTGGTTACAGCCAATATGTATGCGTGCCTGAAAGTGAGCTGGCTCTAGTACCTGAAGATATTTCTCTAAAAGCAGCTGCAGCTATTCCTCTTGCTGGTCAAACCGCGGCACAAGCCTTGGAAAAGGCTCAAATTCAATCAGGCGAAACAGTAGTGATCTTAGCGGGTGCTGGTGGTGTCGGTCATATTGCGGTGCAAATTGCGGTTGCTGCTAAAACAAAAGTTTATGCGACATGCAGTGCGGATAACCTGGAATATGTTAATTCTTTAGGTGCTACAGGGCTTGATTACGCAAATACTGATTGCCTCAAAGAAATCGGTCATATTGATGTTTTGATTGATCTGGTTGGTGGCGATACGGCAATACAAGCGATGAAGCATTTGCACCCAGGGAGTCGAGTGATCACTGTTCCAACCATTACGGCATCGAGTGTTTGTGAACACGCTTCTCAGATGGGGATTATTGGTATGGGAATACTAGTAGAGCCGGATGTCACTCAGCTTGAAGAGTTAGTGAAATTGATCAGCGCAGGTATGATCAAGGTTGAGATTGAGCAAGTTTTAAATTATCAAGACGTAGTAACGGCACATAAAAAAATTGAAACGGGTCGAGCTCGTGGCAAAATCTTATTGAATATGCAGTCTTAGGCTTTTCGTTGTCTGATTTTTATTTAGCTTTGCAAGGGCTACTTGCAGGGCATCCTCTATGGTTTTTATTTAGCTCTGGTTTTTTAAGTGCTACCTTGCTGCCGGGTAGTTCAGAAGTAACGTTATATGCTGCACTCAGGTTAGATAATATTTCCCTCTATAGTGTCATTGTGGTGGCAACCTTAGGTAATACACTAGGAGGCATGACCAATTATTATTTAGGCTTATTGCTGCCAAACCGAACATTAAGACAAAAGCGTGGTCAACAACTAGAGCGTTGGATTGAACGTTATGGTTATTGGGTGTTATTAATGAGCTGGTTACCCGTGATTGGTGACCCATTGTGTGTTGCCGCAGGTTGGTTAAGAATGAACCCATGGCTATGCTTCATAGCGATTATGCTTGGTAAAGGCTTGCGTTATGCTTGTCTTGCGATGATTTTTAAGGGATTGATATAAATGAAAAACTGGTTACTGGTTTTAACTCTACTTATTTTGTCTGGTTGTTCTCTATGGGGGAGTAAAACACCACCTTTGCCACAAGGTGTTCAGTTTATTGAATCGCAACCTGCTGATCCAGATAAGGCCTCTATTCCTTACTCCAAGTATCAATTAGATAATGGCCTAACGGTTATTCTGTCTCCCGATCATTCCGATCCACTTGTTCATGTTGATGTTACCTATCACGTTGGTTCTGCTCGCGAAAAAATTGGCCGTTCAGGCTTTGCGCATTTCTTTGAGCATATGATGTTTCAAGGTTCAGAGCATGTTGGTGATCAGCAACACTTTAAGATCGTTACTGAAGCTGGTGGCAGTTTAAATGGTACGACTAACCGAGATCGCACCAACTACTTTGAAACGGTACCGTCTAACCAGCTAGAAAAAATGCTGTGGTTAGAATCGGATCGTATGGGATTTTTAGTTAATGCGGTATCACAGCGAAAATTCGAAATTCAACGAGATACGGTGAAAAACGAGCGTGGACAAAATTATGATAATCGTCCTTATGGCCTAGTGTATGAAAGAATAGGCGAAGCTCTGTATCCGAAAAACCATCCTTATTCATGGCAAACCATAGGTTATGTTGAAGATCTAGACCGTGTTGATGTAAATGATTTAAAAGCGTTCTTTTTACGTTGGTATGGTCCTAACAATGCAGTATTGACCATAGGTGGTGATATTGATGAAGCGCAGACTCTCGCTTGGGTTAATAAGTATTTTGGTACGATTCCTAAAGGGCCAGAAGTTAACGATGCAGATAAGCAACCAGTAAGCTTACCAAATGATCGTTTTATTACTCTAGAAGACCGCATTCGCCAACCGATGGTGATGATGGCGTTTCCAACCCAGTATCGAGGCGCTGACTCAGAAGCGTCAATTGATGCGCTAGCTGCTATTCTAGGCGATGGTAAAAATAGTATCTTGTATCAAAACTTAGTGAAAACCCAAGTGGCTATAGATGCAGGAGCTTTCCAAGATTGCGCTGAGTTATCTTGTACCTTATATGTGTATGCGATGGGCGACTCTGGTGAAAAAGGGGATTTAACACCTATCTATCAAGCATTAAATCAAGCGCTAGAACAAGTGAAAACGGAAGGGGTGAAACAAGAACAGCTAGATGCCATTACTGGACAAGCAGAGGCAGGCACTATTTATGCTCTGCAAAGTGTAAGTGGCAAAGTCTCCCAACTAGCTGCTAACCAGACTTTTTATAATCAACCAGATCGCTTACAGACAGAGCTAGAGCAAATTCGGAATGTGACGCCGGAGTCAGTAGAACAAGCTTATCAGCAATTTGTTGGAGGTAAGCATAAAGTAGTTCTCAGCGTTGTACCGAAAAACCAAACTCAGCTTGAGGTGAAAAAACCAACCTTTACACCGCCAAAGCGCGATCTGCCTGACTATCCCAAAATTGCTGATGATCAACTTGAGATCCGCCAACCAAAAGACAACTTCGATCGTTCACTAGTACCAGAAGTCGGTCAAGCGGTTTCCGGTACTATGCCACAGTTATATCGCTTTAATTTAGACAACGGTATTCAAGTTATTGGAACAACAACGACCGAAACGCCAACCGTGGCTATTCAAGTGTCTTTTCCTGCTGGCAATCGTTATGTACCGTCGGGTAAGGAAGGTTTAGCCGGTTTAACTGCCGCAATGCTGCAAGAGGGCACTACAGAGCACACGAGTGAGCAATTGCAACAAGAGTTAGATAAACTAGGTAGTAGTGTGAGTTTCTCGTCCGGTGGTTATCAGTCTAGTATTGTGATTACCTCGTTGACTAAAAATCTTGATGCTACCTTAAAAATTGCCGATGAAATGCTATTTAAACCAGCCTTTAATCCGCAAGACTTTGATCGCGTGAAGAACCAAACTATTCAAGGGTTAATTTATTCACATCAGCAGCCATCGTGGCTTGCATCACAAGCAACCAAGCAAGTGTTATACAAAGGAAGCTTATTCAGCCGAGATGCAGAAGGCAGTGTCGACTCACTTAAGAGCTTAACATTAAATGATGTGCAACAATTTTATCGTAGCCATTACACACCCGTAGGTGCGAAAGCGGTAGTCGTTGGAGCAATTGAACAATCGCAAGCATCACAAGCTTTGACCTTTTTAGGTAAGTTAACTGGGAAAAAAGTGCATATTCCAAGCGTGGGCAAGTTTTCTCCGCTAACCAAGCAATCTATTTATTTAGTGGATAAGCCTAATTCGCCACAAAGTGTTGTTCGACTAGCACGTATTGGTATGCCTTATGATGCAACTGGGGAAATGTATTTAACCCAGCTAGCCAATTATAATTTAGGTGGTAACTTTAATAGCCGAATCAACCAAAACTTGCGTGAAGACAAAGGCTTTACCTATGGTGCGGGTGGTGCAGTTTATGGAACTAAAGAAACAGGTTTAGTGCTGTATAGCGCTCAAGTGCGAGCAGACTCTACCGCTGCCTCTATTCAAGAATTATTGAAAGAGTTGAAGCGCTACAGCCGTGACGGTATGACCGATGATGAGCTTGCTTTTATGCGTCTAGCTGTCGGTCAACAAGATGCCTTGAAATATGAAACTCCTGGGCAGAAAGCCAATTTATTGTATTCAATCTTAGACTACTCATTGAGTGATGATTTTATCGATAAAAAAGCGGAAATAGTGAAAACTGTTGATAAAGCTACGTTGGATAAAGCCGCCACTACTTGGTTTCAGCCACAAGATTTTCAAATTATTGTGGTGGGGGATGCTAAAAAGTTAATGCCTGAATTGAAAAAACTAGCAATCCCAGTCCAAAACCTTGAAGTTAAGCGCTAGTGCCCATAAGTTAAAGGATACCAATCGTAATAAGTAACTGGCCACCTTAGCTTGTTAAAAAGTTCGCTAATAGCGTTATAACTTCTGTTTATAAAAAAGTGTATGTAGAACCACTACTAACAGAAGTTTTATGCCTTGTTATCAAGCCTTTTTCCTGCGCTAATTTATCCCAGCTACTTATTTTGATTGGTATATATAGCTCGTTATCAAGGATTGTTTTCTGAGTGTAACTAGCTTTTATTTTCTTTGCTGTCAGGTTTTCCTGATGGCAATTATTTTCCAGAATGATTATCCTACTCGGATCGCAAACCACAATAAGTGAGTGCTATTTTGACCGACTTTTCTGCACGCCTTGAGCAAGTTGCTAGTAACCCAAACACGTTTAAGCAATTTGGACGCGGAATTGAGCGTGAAGCGTTACGTTATGATCTTAATGATCACCTTGCCTTAACACCTCATCCTCAAACTTTAGGTTCGGCGTTAACCAATCAATGGATTACCACCGACTTTTCTGAATCTTTACTCGAATTCATTACCCCGGTTTCTAATGATGTCGATGTATTATTACAGCAACTCAAAGATGTTCATCACTTTACCATGACGAAAATGGGTGATGAGAAGTTGTGGCCGATGTCGATGCCTTGTTTTGTTAGTGATGAGAATAAGATCCCGCTTGCAGAGTACGGTACATCGAATGTTGGCCGAATGAAAAATTTATATCGTCAAGGCTTGAAGCACCGATACGGAAGTCTGATGCAAATTATTTCTGGCGTGCACTTTAATTTTTCTTTCCCAGAAAGCTATTGGGATAGCTTATATGGCAAACAAAATGAACAGCAAAGAGCGGATACTAAATCAGAAGACTACTTTGCTTTAATTCGTAATTACTACCGCTATGGCTGGATTATTCCGTATCTATTTGGTGCTTCACCGGCATTATGCCCTTCATTCTTACAAGGTCGAGAAATTGGACTGAACTTTGAGAAGATAGGTAAGACGTTGTATTTACCTTACGCAACGGCTCTACGTTTGAGTGATCTAGGCTATACCAATAGCGCTCAAAGTGATTTGCATATTGGTTTCAATAGTTTGCAAGAGTACCTTGATGGGCTTAACTCTGCTATGCATAAACCTTCAGAGCGATTTGCTAAGCTCGGTGTGAAAGTTGATGGCGAGCACCGTCAACTTAATAGCAATGTTTTGCAAATTGAAAATGAACTCTATGCACCAATTCGACCTAAGCGTGTCGCCAAAGGTGGAGAGAAACCGTCGGAAGCATTAAAACGTGGCGGAGTTGAATATATTGAAGTTCGTTCACTAGACGTTAATCCATTCAGCCCTGTCGGGGTGGATAAAGAGCAAGTTTTATTTTTAGATTTATTTGTCACTTGGTGTGGTTTAAAAGAGTCTGCACCAATGAAAGAAGGCGATTTAGAGTGTTGGCGTAGTAATTGGAATAATGTCATCTTGGAGGGGCGTAAGCCAGGATTAGAATTTAAACTATGCTGTGACCAAGCGCCGAATACTCTCGTTCACTGGGGTAAATTAATGTTTACTCAGTTACAAGAGATTGCGGTTGAAATGGATAAGGCACATGGTGGAAATGATTACCAATCGGTATGCCAAACGTTAAGTTCATGGATCGAGGATCCTGAATTAACTATTTCTGGTCGTTTACTTAATAATATTCGTCAAGCAGGCGGTATTGGTAAAGTCGGTTGCCAACTTGGTGAGCAATATCGAGATGAATTATTAGCGCATCAATATCAAGTCTATAATCAACAGATGATGGAAACGGAAGTTGTTCGCTCTCGCCAGGCTCAGCAAGAGGTGGAAAATGCTGACCAATTAAGCTTTGATGATTTTCTTGCGGATTATTTTTCTTATTTAGGTCAGTCATAACATGAATTGGGGGAGAGGATTATCCTCCAGCATACTGTTTAGTATGATCCTAATATTATCTGGCTGTGCAACGCCACCGCCAGATAATCAAAATAATATCTGTGATATTTTTCGTCAGTACCCCGATTGGTATGAAGATGCCTTAGATATGAATGATGAGTACGGTGTACCAATTCAAATTTCTATGGCATTTATGAAACAAGAAAGCTCTTTTATAGGTGATGCTAAGCCGCCACGTTACTACTTTTTAGGCTTTATTCCTTGGGGGAGAGTCAGTAGTGCTTATGGTTATGCGCAAGCCCAAGATCCTGTCTGGTCTGAATATCAAGATGAAGTGAGTTCTTGGTCTTCAAGAGATGACTTTGGCGATGCCATTATGTTTATCGGATGGTATATGGATGGTTCTCAAAAGAGCCTAGGTATTTCCAAATGGGATGCTTATAACCAGTACCTTGCTTATCATGATGGCCGGGGTGGGTTTAAACGTAAGACATACGCGAATAAACCTTCATTAATTAAAGTCGCTCATCGAGTAGAGCAAACCGCAAAAAATTATGGCTGGCAGTTGAAAAAGTGCCAAGCTGAACTGGAAGATAACCGCAGTTGGTTTTTTTAATTGGACCAATTGTGTGAAAAGAATTAGGAGAATTACCAATGCCTTTATTAGATAGCTTCACCGTCGACCACACTCGCATGAACGCACCAGCAGTTCGTGTTGCCAAAACCATGCAAACCCCAAAAGGCGATACTATTACCGTTTTTGATTTGCGTTTTTGTATTCCGAACAAAGATATTTTATCTGAAAAAGGGATCCATACTTTGGAGCATTTATACGCAGGTTTTATGCGTGCTAACTTAAATAGTGGTGAAGTGGAAATTATCGATATTTCACCAATGGGTTGCCGCACAGGTTTCTACATGAGTTTGATTGGTACACCGAGTGAACAACAAGTAGCAGACGCTTGGCTTGCAGCGATGAATGATGTATTAAAGGTTGAAGACCAAAATAAGATCCCTGAATTGAATGAATATCAATGTGGTACTTATTCAATGCACTCCTTGAATGAAGCTCAAGAGATCGCTAAAAACATCATTGCAGCGGGCATTCAAGTTAATAAAAATGACGAGCTAGCCCTACCTGAAAGTATGTTGCAAGAGTTGAAAGTAGATTAGGATAGTTCCTAGTCTAGAGGTTTATTCGCACAGCACAGGTTTGATAATAAAATAGCTCTTAACGTTAAAAATTAAGAGCTATTTTTATATCAGAAGAGTGAGTAAGCTAGCTTCGAGCAACGAGAAGCGAAGCGCTCGAGTTCCGAGAAACGTTAATGCACCTTCTTCGGCTTCTTCTTCGAAGGGTAGACCTTGACTAATTTGATCTTATTCTCAGCAATTTCGATTAATTCCATTTTATGATTCGCCACTTCAATACTGAGGTAGCTTTCAGGAATATCTTCTAAATGCTCCAGAACTAAACCATTTAACGTTCTAGGGCCATCGGTAGGTAGTTTCCAATTCAAGCCTTTATTGATATCACGGATATTAGCACTCCCTTCAATCAGGTAACTGCCATCGCTTTGTGGTGTGATTTCATCGGCAAGGCTTGGAGACATAGAGGTGGTAAACTCACCAACGATCTCTTCAAGGATATCTTCTAAGGTAATTAAACCGATAATATCGCCATACTCATCAACAATCATTCCAATGCGTTCTTTATTACGCTGGAATTTTAATAGCTGAACGTTAAGTGGTGTGGCTTCGGGAATGAAGTACACTTCATCGGCAGCGCGCAGTAAAGTTTCTTTATTAAACTCATTTTTTTCAAGCATTAAGCGATAAGCTTTACGCAAGCGAAGCATTCCAACCACTTCATCAATTTGATCTCGGTATAGAACGACTCGACCGTGAGCTGAGTGAGTAAGTTGGCGAACAATCGACTTCCAGTCATCATTAATGTCGATGCCAGTGATTTCGTTACGAGGAACCATAATATCGTTCACGGTGACATGTTCTAAATCTAAGATGGAGATCAACATATCTTGGTGGCGACGAGGGATAAGGCTACCTGCTTCATTTACTACGGTACGGAGCTCTTCAGAACTAAGAGGATCGCCCGTTGAGTCTTCTGCTCTTACACCTAATAAACGTAATAAACCATTGGTGATGAAGTTGACAAGAATCACGAGCGGTGACAGCACCTTCATTAATATACGAAGTAAAATACTGCTTGTATAAGATACTTTTTCTGGATAAAGCGCGGCCAAAGTTTTTGGCGTTATTTCGGCGAACACCAGAATAACTAAGGTGAGTGCACCTGTTGCAATTGCTACCCCATAATCACCGTATAAACGCATCCCTATAATGGTTGCAATGGCTGAAGCAAGAATGTTGACTAGGTTGTTACCAATTAAGATTAGGCCAATTAGGCGATCTGGTCGTTCTAGTAGAGACTCAACTCGTTTAGCACCTTTGTGTCCTTGATTTGCAAGATGGCGTAAACGGTAACGGTTTAACGACATCATGCCAGTCTCTGAGCTAGAGAAGTAAGCAGAAATGAGAATAAGTATTGCAAGTAGGGCAAACAACAGCCCCGTCGATATTTCACCCAAACCTAGGTTTTCCTTTGATTATTATAATTAGATACAAATCATCTACGTGACAATTTGAGGTTAGCAGTTATGACTAAATCTTATTACCCTGTCAATAGGTAAGGATAATTAAGAGATAACAAATTAGTTTAAAATTATTTCTCTTACAAAACGGCTGCCGAAGTAGGCAAGTGTGAGTAGGCTAGTACCGCTAATAGATAACCAAAGTACTCTCTTACCTCGCCAGCCTTGTTGGTAATGACCCCATAATAAAATGCAGTATAAAACCCAAGCAATAAAGGATAGGACACTTTTATGAGCATTGGGTGAAGAGAACATACCTTCAGTGTAGATAGCTCCAGTAACAAGTGTTGCTGTTAATAATACCGTACCAATGAGTATTACCTTGAAAAGATGCCTTTCCACCATCATTAAAGGAGGGAGGTTAGGGTTAATGACCAATGACTTTTTGCTTTTTAGCTGATGATCAAGCCACGCCAATTGCAGAGCAAATAGAGCTCCGATGGTAAGTGTTGAATAAGCAAATAGTGCAATGGTGATATGAATCAGTAATTCAATTTTTCCTTCAAAATGGGTCATGAAGGTGCTTGGCAAAAAGTTTGCAGCGCACAGGTTAATTGCAGCAAAGCTATAAACGACAGGCAATAAAAACCAAAGACGTGTTTTCCACATCGAAACTGTCAGTACCAAACAAATAATAAATCCAATTAAAGATGCGACATTGAGAATACTCATATTTTGCCCGTTAGGGTTAAAAATGAGATCGCTAATTAGCCAGCCGTGAGTAGCGATGGCGAGAATAGCTAAACTAAATACCAGTTTAATTCTGATGCCAGAGCGGTGCACTAGCCCCGGGACGATCATGCAAGTCGCCGCAAAATATAAAACAACAGCAATGATTGAAAGCAAGTTTTCCATATTACTCATTAAAAAAATCCATCAGATAGGTGATTATAACTCTTATGGGTGGTGCGGGTATATAGTCAGACTCAATAAGGATACTATCATTTTAAACGAGATAATTACCCCCTATCACTGAAGAAAAAATAGCCAAGAATAGGAAAGTCAGTGAAACATCGAGCTTGCATCGTTATACTGTCTAGTACTATAGAGTAAAAAGCTGAAATATCCCTGAATCATCAGTGTCTTCATTCCGCTTTTTCAATAAAACTTATGTTTAATTAGGCAGAATCATGTTTGATAATTTAACCGAAAGACTGTCCGGTACGCTGAAAAATATTAGTGGTAAAGGGCGCTTAACAGAAGATAACATCAAAGATACTTTACGCGAAGTCCGTATGGCGTTGCTTGAAGCGGATGTTGCTCTTCCTGTTGTTCGTGATTTCGTAAAACAAGTAAAAGAGCGTGCTGTTGGTATTGAGGTTTCTAAATCTCTAACCCCAGGCCAAGAGTTTATTAAGATCGTTCAAGCTGAACTTGAGTCAGTGATGGGTGAATCGAACGAAGCACTAAATCTTGCGGCCCAACCACCTGCTGTCATTTTAATGGCAGGCTTACAAGGTGCGGGTAAAACCACCAGTGTTGGTAAATTATCAAAATTATTAACCGAGCGCGATAAGAAAAAAGTGCTGGTGGTGTCTGCCGACGTTTATCGTCCTGCTGCGATCAAACAGCTTGAAACTTTAGCGACCGAAGTAGGAACTGACTTCTTCCCATCAAGTGCAGACCAAAAGCCTATCGATATAGCCAACGCTGCCATCGATCATGCGAAGAAGAAATTCTATGACGTTGTGATTCTTGATACTGCTGGTCGTTTAGCGGTAGATGAAGAAATGATGTCTGAAATTAAAGACCTTCATCAAGCGATCAAGCCAGTAGAAACCTTATTTGTTGTTGATGCAATGACAGGTCAAGATGCTGCGAATACCGCAAAAGCATTTGGTGATGCTTTACCATTAACAGGTGTAATCCTAACTAAAGTTGATGGTGATGCTCGTGGTGGTGCTGCACTGTCAGTTCGTCATATTACAGGTAAGCCAATCAAGTTCTTGGGTGTCGGTGAGAAAACCGATGCATTAGAAGCTTTCCATCCAGATCGTGTTGCTTCACGAATTCTAGGTATGGGCGATGTTCTGTCTCTTATTGAAGATCTAGAAAAGAATGTTGATAAAGCCAAAGCCGAAAAAATGGCGAAGAAGTTCAAGCAGAAGAAAGGCTTTGACTTAGAAGATTTCCGCGAGCAACTTGGCCAAATGAAAAACATGGGTGGCATGGCCGGCATGATGAATAAATTGCCAGGTATGGGTAACTTACCTGCCAATGTAAAAGATCAAGTCGATGATAAAATGTTCACGCAAATGGAAGCGATGATTAATTCGATGACCATGAAAGAGCGTGAACATCCTGAACTTATTAAAGGCTCACGTAAAAAACGTATCGCTGCCGGTTCGGGCACTCAAGTTCAAGACGTTAACCGCATGCTAAAACAATTTACCCAAATGCAGAAAATGATGAAAAAAATGCAGAAAGGTGGAATGAAAGGCATGATGCGTAACATGCAAGGCATGATGGGTGGCGGCGGTGGCGGCATGGGTGGCTTTGGAGGTTTTGGTCGTTAATTTATTTCATCCAAATGCGCTCCGTGACATGAAGTGTTAACTCTGTCACACTTAAATGCTGAGTGAAACTTCACCAATATTGAAGTTACTTTGATATAAAGCCCTTGCATTGACTCTGAATAAGAGTAAAATTCGGGGGCTTTATTTTGGCACGAGGCCCCAAGTCGTTTTTATCCTCACATTGTGAGTGCAGAAACAAGGTTTGGGGCTAATTTAATTATTGAGAAAGCAAAAGAGGACGACATGGTAACCATTCGTTTGGCACGTCACGGCGCTAAAAAGCGTCCATTTTATCAAATCGTTGTAGCTGACAGCCGTTGTGCAGCAACTGGTCGCTACATTGAAAACGTAGGTTTCTTTAACCCTACAGCTCAAGGTCAAGAAGAAGGTCTACGTTTAGACCTAGATCGCGTTAACCACTGGGTTGGTCAAGGCGCATCTGTATCTGACCGTGTTGCTAAACTAGTTAAAGACGCTCAAAAAGCGGCTTAATTATTAGCACATTAGTAGTTGTAAAGGTTGAAGGTAAAAACAATGAGTGAACAACAAAACGAAAAAATCGTTGTAGGTAAGCTTGGTTCTTCTTACGGCATTCGTGGTTGGCTTAAAGTTTTTTCCTATACCGACAACGCTGAAAGTATTTTTGAGTACAGCCCTTGGTTTATTAAACAAAAGGGTCAATTGGTTCAATATAAAGTTGAAAGCTGGAAACGCCATAATAATGGTTATGTTTGTAAGCTTGAAGGCATAGATGTTCGCGAAGACGCACAATTGTACGCCAACGTTGAAATCTTGATTGATCCAATCGCACTACCTGAACTGTCAGAAGAAGAATTCTACTGGCGTGAGTTGTTCGGTATGCAAGTTTACACAACTCAAGGCTATCACCTAGGTGAAGTGACTGATTTGATGGAAACGGGCTCGAATGATGTTCTAGTAGTAAAAGCGAACTTAAAAGATGCTTTTGGCCAAAAGGAACGATTAATTCCGTTCCTTGAAGAGCAAGTGATCAAAAACGTTGATCGCACAGCTCAACGGATCGAAGTTGACTGGGATCCTGGATTCTAGACACCTAACTAGATAAGCGAGAAACACAATGTGGATTGGCATAATTAGCCTGTTTCCCGACATGTTCCGAGCCGTATCTGATTATGGTGTTACTGGTCAAGCGGTTAAAAAAGGTCTTTTATCATTAGAGTCATGGAATCCTCGTGATTTCACTCATGATAAGCATCGCACTGTTGATGATAGACCTTACGGTGGTGGCCCTGGCATGTTGATGATGGTTCAGCCTTTGAGCGATGCCATTAATGCAGCCAAGCAAGCTTCACCGGGTAAGGCGAAAGTAATCTACTTATCTCCCCAAGGTCGTAAACTCGACCAGCAAGGAGTTGAAGAATTGGCAACCAATGAGAACTTGATTCTGATTTGTGGCCGCTACGAAGGAGTAGATGAGCGTATTATCGAATCTTATGTTGATGAAGAATGGTCAATAGGAGATTTTGTAATGACGGGTGGGGAAATCCCAGCCATGACGTTAATTGATTCAGTGTCTCGGTTTGTTCCGGGCGTACTTGGAGATTTTGCGTCAGCAGAAGAAGATTCTTTTGCCAATGGCTTGTTAGATTGTCCACACTACACACGTCCTGAATTGTTAAATCAGAAAACGGTGCCAAGTGTACTGACTTCTGGAAATCACGAGGACATTCGTCGCTGGCGGTTAAAGCAATCGCTAGGCCGTACTTGGCTTAGAAGACCAGAGCTTCTGGAAAACCTAGCTCTGACTGACGAACAGGAACAATTGCTGGCGCAGTTCATAAGTGAGCAGCGGTCTTTGAAAAAAGATAGAAGCAACTAGCCTAATAAATTTAGTATCAGTTTAATCTAGGAAATAGACACATGAGTAATATCATCAAAGCTCTTGAAGAAGAGCAAATGAAACAAGACATCCCTGCATTTGCACCAGGTGACACTGTTGTAGTTCAGGTTAAAGTTAAAGAAGGCGACCGTGAGCGTCTACAGGCATTCGAAGGCGTAGTTATCGCTAAGCGTAACCGTGGTCTTCACTCTGCATTTACAGTTCGTAAAATCTCGAACGGTGAAGGCGTTGAGCGTGCTTTCCAAACTCACTCTCCAATGGTTGATAGCATTGAAGTTAAGCGTCGTGGTGCAGTACGTCGTGCCAAGTTGTACTACCTACGTGAGCGTTCTGGTAAGTCAGCTCGTATCAAAGAGAAGCTGGCTAAGAAGTAACGCACGCTGCGTTCTCATAGATAAAACGGGTCCCATTTGGGGCCCGTTTTTTTGTTACGAGCTCCGAGAGCGCTTCGCTTCGTGTTGCGAGTAAAAAGCATCACGCTGTACATTATCTATAAAACACAGCAATTTTAATTTGTTGTCAGTTGCTTCAGCTCAGAGTAGTCTTCTTCACGCAACACGCAACACGCAACACGCAACACGCAACAGTCTTCTTAGATCCCGAGTGAAACGTCCCCGAACCTCGCGTCTGCTTTTCGCTTTTCTTCTTCCCATTCTTTTCTAAAAAAGCTACATTCCTTGTAACAAAATCATCAAAGGAGATAGATGCAATGGTTCGTATTGCGATTGCAGGCGCAGCAGGTCGAATGGGCCGAAACTTAGTAAAAGCTACCCACTTAAATCCAAACGCTCAAGTCGGAGCCGGTTCTGAAAGACCTGAATCATCATTAATCGGCGTTGATATTGGTGAACTTTGTGGTGAAGGGCAGTTTTCCGTTGCATTGGTTGATGATTTATCAAAGTCTATTTCGAGCTTTGATGTGATTGTTGACTTCACGGCGCCTAGCAGCACGTTAGCTAATATCGAACTTTGTAAATTACATGGCAAAAAAATTGTGATTGGTACGACTGGCTTCTCTGAAGAAGAAAAGCAGCTTATCGATCAAGCCGCTCAGGAAATCGCCATCGTGATGGCACCCAATTATAGTGTTGGTGTTAACCTAATGTTCAAGCTTTTAGAGAAAGCTGCCACAGTGATGGGAGATTACTGTGATATTGAAGTAATAGAAGCTCATCACCGCCATAAAGTAGATGCACCATCTGGTACCGCTTTAGGTATGGGAGAAGCAATTGCTGGTGCGATGGGGAACAAACTCAGTGATGTTGCGGTTTATGCTCGTGAAGGGATTACCGGTGAAAGGACCAAAGATGAAATTGGTTTCGCAACGATTCGTGCAGGCGATATTATCGGTGAACATACTGCGATGTTTGCAGATATTGGTGAGCGAGTTGAGATCACTCATAAAGCGACTGATCGTATGACTTTTGCTAATGGTGCAATTAAAGCGGCTGTTTGGTTAGAAAAGCAATCATCAGGCTTCTATACCATGCAAGATGTATTAGGGTTAAATGAGTTGTAACTAGTGATTTATACCCAAGTAACTTCAAGGTGCGAGTTTCAGCAAGAATAAAACTTGTTTTAACTTGCCCTTCGGGAGCTTCATCCAAACCTTTATGCCGCGTCAGATTGGTTTGAAAGGTGCTTACATTCCTTCGCCAATCTTTCTTGCCTAAAGGTTTGGATGATAGCTCTGAATTCTGCACCTTGAAGTCACTTGGGTATAGGTATATATATTCAGTTTTGAATAAGTGAAATATACCGAAGGTATTAATTTTAGTTGGAAACCGTTCAGATAATGAGCGGTTTTTTTGTATTTTAGTATGAGTAAAGAAACGATTACGTGAAAATGTTTTGTTGGTTTTATTTTGTTTTGTGTTGGTAAATCTTTCTTGATGCTTAAAATTTAAGGTTATATTGGCTGTTTTTGATGAAATTTAGTTAGTTAATTTTTAATTGAGTGAAAATAATACTGGTTTAATGTTTTGGTCGCTTTGTACGTGGTTAATGCTATTGAGAGATGGGTAGATTGTTATTTTTGAGCCTTTGATGAAACAAATAGGGTAAGTTGTCTTTTATTATAAATTTCTTTTTCTAACACTATTGACACATTTATCCACCATCTCTAGAATAACGCCAATTTACCTAAATTCCATAATTATGGTTATTTAGAAAGATAAGAGCGAGAGCTTATACATTTATTTTGCATATTTATTCTGGAGGTTATCTTGAGTAATTCCGCACTGTTAGTCCTAGAAGATGGGACAGTGTTCCGCGGTCAATCCATTGGAGCAGATGGGTCCGCCGTTGGAGAAGTTGTTTTTAATACCTCGATGACGGGGTATCAAGAAATTCTCACTGATCCTTCCTATTCACAGCAAATCGTTACTCTAACTTATCCTCATATTGGCAATACCGGTACTAACTCAGAAGATGAAGAGTCCTCTTCAATCCACGCTCAAGGCTTAGTTATCCGTGATCTTCCTCTTATAGCTTCAAATTTCCGCAGTGAACAAACCCTTTCAGAATACTTAAAATCACAAAATATCGTCGGTATCGCAGATATTGATACGCGTAAGTTAACTCGTGTATTACGTGAAAAGGGTGCGCAAAACGGCTGTATCGTAGCCGGCTCTTCTTTTGGTGAAAAATCGTTAGATGAAGCATTGGCTCTTGCTAAAGCCAAAGAATTCCCTGGCCTTAAAGGCATGGATTTGGCAAAAGTTGTTTCTACTAAAGAGTCTTATTCTTGGAAACAAGGATCTTGGACGTTAACGGGTGGTTTACCTGAAGCAAAAGATGACGCCGAATTACCTTACCATGTTGTGGCTTATGACTTCGGTGCTAAACGTAATATCTTACGTATGCTAGTTGATCGCGGTTGTCGATTAACCGTTGTTCCTGCAGAAACGTCAGCGGAAGAAGTATTAGCTTTAAATCCTGATGGTGTGTTCTTATCAAATGGCCCTGGAGATCCAGAGCCTTGTACTTACGCGATCGAAGCGACCAAAACTTTCTTAGATAAAGGTTTACCTATCTTTGGTATTTGTCTTGGCCACCAGATTTTAGCACTAGCTTCTGGTGCTCAAACCATCAAGATGAAGTTTGGTCACCACGGTGCTAACCATCCAGTAAAAGACCTTGATCGTAATGTCGTAATGATTACTTCTCAGAACCACGGTTTTGCCGCGGATGAAGCGACATTACCTGATAACTTACGTGCGACTCATAAATCACTATTTGACGGTTCGTTGCAAGGCATCCATCGTACAGATAAGCCGGCATTTAGCTTCCAAGGTCACCCTGAAGCAAGCCCTGGTCCACACGATGCTGCGCCATTGTTTGACCACTTCATTGAATTAATCGAACAACATAAGAAATAATTGGGAGTTGTAGAAAATGCCAAAACGTACTGACATAAAAAGCGTACTGATTTTAGGTGCTGGCCCAATTGTTATCGGTCAGGCTTGTGAATTTGACTACTCTGGCGCTCAAGCATGTAAAGCTCTGCGTGAAGAAGGTTATCGAGTTATTTTGGTTAACTCTAACCCAGCAACCATCATGACTGACCCAGAAATGGCTGATGCAACTTATATTGAGCCAATTCATTGGGAAGTCGTTCGTAACATTATTGCTAAAGAGCGCCCAGATGCGGTATTACCTACCATGGGTGGTCAAACTGCATTGAACTGTGCACTTGATTTAGAAAAACACGGCGTACTTGAAGAGTTTGGCGTGGAAATGATCGGTGCAACAGCGGATGCAATTGATAAGGCAGAAGACCGTTCTCGTTTCGATAAAGCGATGAAGTCTATTGGTCTTGAGTGTCCACGTGCTGATACCGCAAAATCAATGGAAGAAGCTTACAAAGTTCTCGATATGGTGGGCTTCCCTTGTATCATCCGCCCTTCATTTACCATGGGTGGTACTGGTGGTGGTATCGCATACAATAAAGAAGAGTTCGAAGAAATTTGTCGTCGCGGTTTAGACCTTTCACCAACTAATGAACTTCTAATTGATGAATCATTGATTGGTTGGAAAGAATACGAAATGGAAGTGGTTCGCGACAAAGCGGATAACTGTATCATCGTATGTGCGATTGAAAACTTTGATGCAATGGGTATTCATACAGGTGATTCGATCACCGTGGCACCTGCTCAAACATTAACAGATAAAGAATACCAATTAATGCGTAATGCTTCTTTAGCAGTATTACGTGAGATTGGTGTTGAAACTGGTGGTTCAAACGTACAGTTTGGTATTAACCCGAAAGATGGCCGCATGGTTATCATCGAGATGAACCCACGAGTCTCTCGTTCATCGGCACTTGCTTCTAAAGCAACTGGTTTCCCTATTGCAAAAATCGCAGCAAAATTAGCAGTAGGCTACACGCTTGATGAACTGATGAATGACATCACAGGTGGCGCAACTCCAGCATCATTTGAACCAACCATCGACTACGTTGTGACTAAGATCCCTCGTTTTAACTTTGAGAAATTTGCTGGTGCCAATGACCGTCTAACTACTCAAATGAAGTCGGTTGGTGAAGTAATGGCGATTGGTCGTAATCAACAAGAGTCGCTACAAAAAGCATTACGTGGCTTAGAAGTTGGCCGTAATGGTTTTGATGAGATGGTTGATCTAGATGCACCTGATGCATTGACTAAGATCCGTCAAGAGTTAAAAGAAGCTGGCTGTGATCGTATCTGGTACATCGCTGATGCATTCCGTGCTGGCATGTCGGTTGACGGCGTATTTAACTTAACCAATGTTGATCGTTGGTTCCTAGTTCAAATCGAAGAGCTAGTGAAACTAGAAGAGGAAGTTAAAGCGGGCGGTTACGCAGGTCTAAACGAAGAAGTATTACGTAAGATGAAGCGTAAAGGCTTTGGTGATGCACGTTTAGCGAAACTACTTGGTGTAGCAGAAAGCGAAATTCGTCGTGCTCGTGAGCAATACAATATCCACCCTGTTTATAAGCGTGTTGATACTTGTGCTGCTGAGTTCTCTTCAGATACCGCTTACATGTACTCATCATATGATGAAGAGTGTGAAGCGAACCCAACTGACCGCGATAAAATCATGGTATTGGGTGGTGGTCCAAACCGCATCGGTCAAGGTATTGAATTTGACTACTGCTGTGTGCACGCATCACTGGCATTACGTGAAGACGGTTACGAAACCATCATGGTGAACTGTAACCCTGAAACGGTTTCTACCGATTACGATACGTCTGACCGTTTATACTTCGAACCAGTAACACTGGAAGATGTGCTTGAAATCGTACGTATCGAGAAACCAAAAGGCGTGATCGTACAGTACGGTGGACAAACGCCATTGAAACTGGCTCGTGCATTAGAAGCGGCTGGTGTGCCAATTATTGGTACTAGCCCAGATGCGATTGACCGCGCGGAAGACCGTGAGCGTTTTCAAACTGCTGTAGACCGTTTAGGTTTATTACAACCTGAAAATGCTACTGTGACTACAATGGAACAAGCGATTGAGAAATCACGTGAAATTGGTTACCCGTTAGTAGTTCGTCCTTCGTATGTACTTGGTGGTCGTGCGATGGAAATCGTATATGACGAACAAGATTTACGTCGTTACTTCAATGAAGCAGTAAGTGTTTCAAATGAATCTCCAGTCTTACTTGACCTATTCTTAGATGATGCGGTTGAAGTGGATGTAGACGCAATTTGTGACGGTGAGCAAGTGGTGATTGGCGGTATCATGGAGCACATTGAGCAAGCCGGTGTTCACTCTGGTGACTCAGCATGTTCACTACCAGCGTATACTTTAAGCCAAGAAATCCAAGATGTAATGCGTGAACAAGTTGAAAAGCTCGCGTTTGAGCTTGGTGTACGTGGCTTAATGAATACCCAGTTTGCGGTGAAAGATGGCAAAGTATACCTAATCGAAGTGAACCCTCGTGCAGCGCGTACGGTTCCATTTGTATCAAAAGCAACAGGTGCACCACTAGCCAAAATTGCAGCTCGCGTAATGGCTGGTCAATCTTTAGCATCACAAGGTTTCACCAAAGAAATCATTCCACCTTACTATTCAGTTAAAGAAGTAGTATTACCATTTAACAAATTCTTAGGTGTGGATCCACTGTTAGGCCCAGAAATGCGCTCAACTGGTGAGGTGATGGGAGTTGGTAAAACATTTGCTCAAGCTTTTGCAAAAGCAGAACTGGGTATTGGTAATGTTTACCCTGAAGGTGGTCGTGCATTACTTTCTGTTCGTAAAGAAGATAAAGAGCGTGTCGTCGAGTTGGCATCTCAGTTAATCAAACTAGGTTACCAATTAGATGCAACACACGGTACTGCAGTCGTACTAGGCGAAGCGGGTATTAACCCTCGTTTAGTGAATAAAGTGCATGAAGGGCGTCCTCATATTCTTGACCGTATCAAGAACAATGAATACACCTATATTGTAAACACTGCAGCTGGTCGTCAAGCAATTGAAGACTCAAAAGTACTACGCCGCGGCGCATTACAAGAGAAAGTGAACTACACCACTACCTTGAATGCGGCTTTCGCAAGTTGTATGGCGCACAAAGAAGACAACCGCTCTAATGTAACGTCTGTACAAGAGTTGCATGCGAAAGTGAAAGAGTCTTTGTCTTAATCAAGTAGCTTTACTAAAGCGTTAAAATAAACCCACTTTAGTTGTGAAGCTAAAGTGGGTTTTTGTTTGTAGGGGATGGGGTTTCTAGGTGCTGGTCCCTAGTTCCTAGGCAGTTGTCGCTGAATAGTTACCGAAATAAATAGACATTTGCGCTTGCTTTATATAGTAAGCGTAGAAAGCAACCCCTCCAGGAACCAGGAACCAGGAACCAGGAACCAGGAACCAGGAACCAGGAACCAGGAACCAGGAACCAGGAACTAGGAACTAGGAACTTTCTCCACCGTCGCCTTAATCAAATTCTGATAAAACGCTTGCTCAAACTGCGTCAGTGGTGGAATCGTGCTGGTGTTGTTTTGAGGGTGATAATCCGTTATCAATTGCACAAACATAGTTGTTGGCTCGCCTTGGTCATTGAGTACAAAACCGGCCATATTGTGAGTGGCAAATAAGGAGCCGCTTTTCGCGACAATATTGCCTTTTATTGGCGCTTTTCTCATGCTGGAGCGATACTTTAATGTGCCATCTATACCAGCAGTTGGCATCAAGCGAATGAAATCCAGTTTATGATCATTGGCTTTAATATACTTTAATACCGAATATAGTTGATTAGGTGATACGCGGTTGTTACGAGAAAGACCTGAACCATCTTCTAAAATGGCGTTAGATAAATCGACTTTGGCTTGTTTCTTTAAAATTTGTTTTATTGCATCGGTGCCATTAGCAAAAGATCCAGCTTGATTAAAGTAATGCTCGCCTAAGGTTTTGGTTAGGTTGTTGGCATATAGATTATCGGAATCTTTTAACATGTGTTCTAGTAGAACAGGCAACGGTACTGATAAATGTTTCGCTAGTACCTTTGTGTTCTTGGTTTGTTGTTTGTTGGATAGAGTCGTGGCTAATTGAATACTGCCTTTAAGCTTTATACCTTGCTCGTCTAAAATTTGGTGCAATGTTGCTGAGGCATACAAAAATGAGTTTTGCACAGCAAAGTTAAGAGGTAGTGGTTGATCTCGTTTCACTAAACAGCCTGATAAGCGGTAATGGTTAGCAGGAGTCGTAGTCAACTCTAAATCACAGTACTGTTCTTTTTGTTGTTTGCGCGTAATTGCAGTTGCAGTAGTACTCACATTAACGGGCTGATGCTTTGGTGTGAATACACGAGTGCTCCCATCTGCATTAGTATAAATTGATGCCATCACACAGTTGCCATTTAAGGTAATCGCACTTGAAGGTGTACTGTAGCAGACCCCGAGAATATCCCATGGCCAACCAACTGCTTTTTCATAACCAGTAAAGGCACTGTTATTTAGAATAAGATTGCCGTTAATCGTCGATATATTAGCGTTTTTTAGTAACTGGCTAATGTCGGAGGAAGTTAAGCTCGGATCACCAGAAAAGCGTATTACGAGATCTTTACCATTTTGCTCTAACTGTGTGGAGTAGCGAAAATTATCACCCAATTCAATTTTAGCCGCTAGTGCTGTCATGAGCTTTAATGTGCTTGCTGGTGGAAATAATTGATCATTGTTTTGTTGCAACAATGTAGAGCTTGGTGATTTAGCAATTAAGCCTACGCGAGTGCCTGATGGGAGAATATCACTACTTGGAAAATGTGGTTTGATGGGCGCAGTGTAGCTTGAAACAGAGAACAAAAAAGAAGTTGCTAGGGTAATAACAGAGGTGAAACGCATAGTTCAATCCATGAAGTGGAGGAGCGCAAAGTATAAACAAAAACGCCTACTAAAATAAGTAGGCGTTTGAAGATTCTTATCTAACCTCTAAGAGGCGCAGAATTAGAATGCGTAACGGAAACCAACTTGAATTTGGTCTTCAGTTTGTGCGTCAGTAGCTGCGTCGCCATCAGAAAGAAGGTTTAATTGGTATGCACCGTATACAGTTGCATGCTCACCAAAGTAACGGGCATATTCAAGAGCAACGTTGTTCATGTTTAATGAATCAAACTGATCTTTATCTGCATTGAAGTAGTTATACGTCATGTTTACGTTGTTATCACCAAAAGTGTAACCTGCGTAAAGGTCAGCAGCGTTGAAGTCTGTTTCTGCAATAGATGTATCAGCAGTTGAGATTGTACCGCCTTCATACGTTGCAGCAACTAAGATGCCGTTTTTCGAGTAACGAGCAGCAGCTGTATAAGTGTTGTTGTCGCCACTGTCTACAACGTCTGTACCAGTACCATTTGCATCAGTTTGCGCGTAACCTAAACCAAGCTCGATAGCGTCAGTTAGTTTGTATGCAGCAATAACACCGAAACCATCTGCATTTTGAGTGACAGGAGTACCATCTGAATCAGAGTCACCTTGAACACTTGCTTGAATAGTTAGCTTTTCAGTGTTGAAAGCGTAACGTAAAACGTTGTTTGCACGGTCAGACGTTGCAACGTTGTATTCGTTGATGTAACCAGAGAACACTTCCGCCATATCGGTGAAGTTCGTTAGGTAAGTAAATGCGTTATCTTGGTGACCGTAAGTTAGAGCACCGTAAGTTTGTGAAGTTACACCAGCGTATAGGTAACGAGTATTGAAAGCTGCGTCATCACCTACTGGGTCGCTGTTTTCAGTTACTTCAAATTCTGTAAAACCGATGAAAGAAATGTCATCGTTTAGCTTTTGTTCACCGCCGATATTTAGACGAACACGAGAAGCATCTTTATATTGGTTATCATCTGCATCAGTTTTATTCGCATCAGAGAAGTTAGCACGAACTTCAACACGGCCACCCATATTTAAAGTAGAAGTGTCATCTTTGTAGATAGTTGCTGCAGAAGCGGCAGTTGATACTGAAGCAGCGGCCACTGCTAAAGATAATAATGTTTTTTTCATTGTATTAATCCTAACTGATTTTTAATTATCCATATAGGATGAAAGCCATCCTATGGGAGCGCATTTTACTGCATTTTCCTTTTTTAACGTAGTGAATTTCTTATTGATTTTAAACAATATTTATGAATTCACATAAATAAAACGAATGGTTGTATTAATCCGAATCGTTTAAATTAATATTGGTAGTTTAATGACTACTCTATAACTTGCTTGTATACACACTGTTGCATGCATGGATTTCATTTTATCCAACTAATATATAGTGCATATATTGATAGCTGGCATAAATAATTGCTGCGTGTGTTGTACCGTGTAAGTTCCTGTTCAAGGTAGTCAAATGATCTCAAAATACCTAAAATTTAAAGTTTTCATCCTGTTTTTAGCTTTTTAATTTGATGTTTTTTATTTTATTCAATTAGTTACTGGGTTGGTTTTGTTTTTGTGATGGGTGTCACAAGTTTGTTTTTTTTAGATTTTTGCCGCGAAATTAACTAAAAATAGTTGCGTTTTAGAAAAAAATTAAAGTTTTAAAAGTGCCTGTATTTTCAATGAAATGTGATTGAGATCTTATTTTTATAGTGACGAAATAACCAAGTTTAATTACACTAGTTGCCAATTAAATATTCTAACGGCACCTACTCAGCAATAAGTTGAGTGGGTATTTTTTGTCTGAGGTTCGCTCTTTGGAGTTGAAGTCGGAGTGAGGTTTAAAATGGATAAAGTCCCAATGACCGTGTGTGGTGAGCAATTACTACGTACAGAATTAGAAGCATTATTAAAACGCCGCCCATTGATCTCGGCAGCAATTGCCGAAGCGCGTGAATTAGGTGATTTAAAGGAAAATGCTGAATACCATGCTGCCCGTGAAGAACAAGGCATTTGTGAAGCTCAGATCCGCGATATTGAGTATAAGTTGTCTGTTGCTCAGGTAATTGATGTGTCTAAAATGGATAATACTGGAAAAGTTATTTTTGGAACGACAGTAACCTTGCTTGATATAGATACTGACAAAGAAGTGAAATATAAAATTGTCGGTGATGATGAAGCGGATATCAAAGCGGGTAAAATTTCAGTAAGCTCACCAATTGCTCGTGGTTTGATCGGTAAAATGGAAGGCGATGAAGTGGTTATTTCAACTCCAGGTGGGGATAAAGACTTCGAAATCACTCAGGTAGATTATATTTAATCGACATTTGAAGGTGATTTGATTCTCTAGGCTCAATAGACCCTAGTTAAGGCTGCAGTGACTGTGGCCTTTTTTGTAAATAAAATATTAACCAAAAAAAGATCGCGCTAGGCGATCTTATATTTGGAGTAAGTTGAAGCTAGCAAGTAAGTGATTACTTACGAGGAATCTCAATTTTACGCTGCTCGCTTTGACGGAATAAAACCAAAACTTTACCAATGGTTTGTACTTTTTCCGCTTTAGTTTCACGAACAATGGCGTCTATAATTAGTGACTTGGTTTCACGGTCTTCAGAAGCAACTTTGACTTTAATCAGCTCGTGATGGTCAAGTGCAAGCTCAATTTCCGCAAGAACAGCTTCAGTCAATCCATTTGCGCCCATTAGCACGACAGGTTTTAAACTGTGAGCTAATCCTTTCAAGTGCTGCTTTTGTTTGGTGCTTAGGTTCATTGTGCGGCCATTTTTTTATAGTATAAGGGTTGAAAACATCTATTTTAGCGCCATCTATTGTGGAAGACTATATTTTCCGTAATAGTTTTTATAGGGATATTGATCGCAACGGCTCTTGTGATGTTTTCTGCAGTAGCTGAAGCTTCCCGCCACTCTGTGCAGGAAGTATTGAATAATCAGTAGGAATAAAATGAGTAAGAAAAAACACTCGGCCAGTTCTGGTCGTTGGTTACAAGAGCATTTTGATGATAAATATGTAGCAGAAGCTCAAAAGCGAGGCTACCGCTCACGTGCTATTTTCAAAATTGAAGAAATTCAAGAAAAAGATAAACTCTTAAAACCTGGAATGACAGTGGTGGATCTAGGCGCTGCACCTGGCGGCTGGTCTCAATATGCTGCTGAAATTGTAGGCGATGATGGACAAGTAATAGCTTGTGACATTTTATCTATGGATTCGATCGTAGGTGTTAGCTTTCTTCAAGGGGATTTTCGTGAAGAAGCAGTGTTAGAAGCCTTACTAGAACGCATTCAACCTGATATGGTGGATGTTGTAATGTCTGATATGGCACCTAATATGAGTGGGAATCTTGCTGTAGACCAACCTAGAGCTATGTATTTAGTTGAATTAGCACTGGATATGTGTCGACAAGTTCTAGCTCCTGATGGTAGTTTTGTGGTTAAGGTATTCCAAGGCGAAGGCTTTGACCAGTACGTCAAAGATGTACGAGAAATGTTTAAAGCTGTAAAAATTCGTAAACCAGACTCTTCACGTGCGCGTTCTCGTGAGGTATATATCGTAGCTACAGGATATAAACTGTAGTAATCTACTTTTAATTAATAGTGACCGAGAGGCTGACACCTTGAGTGACATGGCAAAAAATTTAATTTTATGGCTAGTAATCGCCGTAGTTTTGATGTCAGTTTTCCAGAGCTTTGGGCCTGGGGACAGTAACGGAAAAGCGATTGATTACACATCCTTTGTAAAAGACGTTGGTCAAGGCCAAGTTCGTGAGGCAAAGTTCAAGGATAGAGAAATTACCTTTGTTCGAACTGATAATTCTCGCAATGTAACTTATATGCCGGTTTATGATGATAAGCTTCTCGACGATCTTATTAACCAAAATGTGAAAGTATCGGGTACACCACCTGAGCAACAAAGCTTATTAGGTACTATCTTCATTTCTTGGTTCCCTATGATTTTATTGATTGGGGTGTGGATTTTCTTCATGCGACAAATGCAAGGCGGCGGTGGCAAAGGTGCTATGTCGTTTGGCAAGAGTAAAGCTCGTATGATGGGTGAAGAGCAAATCAAAACGACTTTTGCAGACGTTGCTGGCTGTGATGAAGCAAAAGAAGACGTAAAAGAGCTGGTTGATTATTTACGTGATCCAAGTCGTTTCCAAAAACTTGGTGGTAAAATTCCAACTGGCGTATTGATGGTTGGTCCTCCTGGTACCGGTAAGACTTTATTGGCAAAAGCCATTGCAGGTGAAGCGAAGGTACCATTCTTTACTATTTCTGGTTCTGATTTCGTAGAAATGTTTGTTGGTGTGGGTGCCTCTCGTGTACGTGACATGTTCGAGCAAGCGAAAAAAGCATCACCTTGTATCATCTTCATTGATGAAATTGATGCGGTAGGTCGCCAACGTGGCGCCGGTGTTGGTGGTGGTCATGATGAACGTGAACAAACACTAAACCAAATGCTGGTTGAAATGGATGGTTTTGAAGGTAACGAAGGTATTATCGTTATTGCGGCAACTAACCGCCCTGACGTACTAGACCCTGCATTACTTCGTCCTGGTCGTTTTGACCGCCAAGTTGTGGTTGGCTTACCCGATGTTCGTGGTCGTGAACAAATCCTGAAAGTACACATGCGTAAAGTGCCGTTAGCTGAAAATGTTGAGCCGTCATTGATTGCACGTGGTACTCCTGGTTTTTCAGGTGCTGATCTTGCAAACCTAGTAAACGAAGCTGCATTGTTTGCCGCACGTGGTAACAAACGTAATGTTTCTATGGTTGAGTTTGAACTCGCTAAAGACAAAATTATGATGGGTGCTGAGCGCCGCTCAATGGTATTGACAGAGGAAACTAAAGCATCAACGGCATACCACGAAGCGGGTCATGCGATTGTTGGCCGCTTAGTTCCTGAGCACGATCCTGTTTATAAAGTGTCAATTATTCCACGTGGTCGTGCATTAGGTGTGACTATGTACTTACCTGAGCAAGATCGTGTAAGTATGTCTCGTCAACATTTAGAGTCCATGATTTCTAGTCTTTATGGCGGTCGTTTGGCAGAAGAACTTATTTATGGTTCAGAAAAAGTATCGACAGGTGCTTCTAACGATATTGAACGTGCAACTGATATTGCTCGTAAGATGGTGACTCAGTGGGGTTTCTCTGAAAAACTTGGTCCGTTGCTTTATGCAGAAGACGAAGGTGAGGTCTTCCTAGGTCGTTCGGTTACACAAACTAAACATATGTCTGATGATACCGTTCGTCTGATTGACCAAGAAGTGCGAGCATTAATTGATCGTAACTATGAGCGTGCAAAGAAAATCTTAGAAGACAATATGGATATCATGCATGCGATGAAAGATGCATTGATGAAATATGAAACTATTGATGCAGGTCAGATTGATGATTTGATGAATCGCGCAGAGACCGTTCGTGCTCCACAAGGCTGGACTGATAGTGAGGCGAAACCTGCAGAGCCGACTGCTAAGGCACACGATCCTAAAGTAGAAGAAGCTAAGGTAGAAGAAACCAAGGCTGACGAAACTAAAGGTGAATATAAGCCTGATTCTGAACAGTCAAAAGATGACAATGAATCAAAAAATAAAGATTCATAATCTTTTATAAGCATAGCCAAGCCCTGATGAAAGTCGGGGCTTTTTGCTTTTTACCCTACACCAGATTAACCTACACCTTATTTAAGCAAAGCTGAGGTTATCGAGTCTTCTACCTAGCCTAAGCAACTCTGAGTACTATTTTTGCTATGAAATTAATTTCTAATCACAAACAACTTGACCTTAGCCGTCCCCAAATTATGGGGATTTTAAATGCCACTCCTGATTCTTTTTCTGATGGAGGCAAGTTTCATCAACTTGATAAAGCACTCTTACAAGTTGACGCTATGATAGAAGCGGGTGCGAGTATTATTGATATCGGCGGAGAGTCAACTCGCCCTGGAGCAAAGGAAGTAACGTTAGAAGATGAATTAAGCCGTGTTATTCCATTGGTTAAAGCTATTCGTCAAAAATCTGATGTCTGGATTTCCATTGATACCAGTAAAGCGGAAGTGATGAAGCAAAGCATTGAATGTGGCGCAGATATTATTAATGATGTGCGTTCTCTTCGCTTATCAGGAGCGCTTGATGTGGTTGCTAAAGCAAATGTTCCTGTATGTATCATGCACATGCAAGGTGAGCCTAAAACCATGCAAGATAACCCTGAATACCAGGATGTATTACAAGATGTCGATGATTTTCTGACTCAGCGTATTGAGCAATGTATTACTGCAGGAATTAAACGCGAAAATATAATTATTGATCCAGGTTTTGGTTTTGGTAAAACTTTAGAGCATAATTACCGTTTACTAGCAAACCTTGAACATTTTCATCAATATAAATTACCTATCCTTGCCGGAATGTCGAGAAAATCTATGGTATCAAAAGCCTTAGGTAAGCCAACCAGTGAATGTGTTATAGGTAGTGTGGTTTGTGCGACATTAGCTGCTCAGCAAGGGGCTCAAATTATTCGAGTCCATGATGTACAAGAAACTCAAGATGCCATGCGTATTCTTGAAATGATCCAAACTAATAGATAATTCAATTTAATTAATGATAGTTCATTAGTTAAGCCGTTTGAGGAATAAGGACAAATCATGTCAACGAGAAAATATTTTGGTACCGATGGTGTTCGTGGCAAAGTGGGTGATTACCCAATTACTCCTGATTTTGTATTAAAGCTAGGCTGGGCTGCGGGCCGCGTATTAGCCAAACAAGGCACCAAACAAGTTATTATAGGTAAAGATACTCGTATTTCTGGCTATATGCTTGAATCAGCATTAGAAGCCGGCCTGGCTGCTGCCGGATTAAAAGCGATATTAACTGGTCCAATGCCAACACCTGCTGTGGCTTATTTAACACAAACATTCCGAGCAGAAGCAGGAATAGTGATCTCGGCATCTCATAATCCTTATTACGATAATGGTATTAAATTCTTTTCATCGGAAGGCACCAAATTACCAGATGATATTGAACTGGCGATTGAAGCAGAACTTGAAAAAGACATCGAGTGCGTTGAATCCGCTATGTTGGGTAAAGCCAAGCGTATGGTAGATGCTGCTGGTCGTTATATTGAATTTTGTAAGAGCACTTTCCCTAACGAATTAAGTCTTAAAGGCCTAAAAATTGTCGTCGATTGTGCACATGGTGCGACGTATCATATAGCTCCTAGTGTCTTCAGTGAATTAGGTGCAGATGTGATTACAATGGGCTGTGAGCCAAATGGTCTTAATATCAATGACCAAGTGGGAGCCACTGATGTTCGTGCACTTCAACAGCGCGTATTGGATGAAAAGGCTGATCTTGGCTTAGCATTTGATGGTGATGGTGATCGAATCATCATGGTTGATGAACTTGGCAACAAAATTGATGGTGACCAGATTGCTTATATCATTGCTCGAGATGCTCTGCGTCGTGGTGAGTTGAAAGGTGGGGTAGTCGGTACTTTGATGACCAACCTAGGCATGGAAAACGGCTTGAAACAACTAGGTATTCCTTTTGTTCGTTCAAAAGTTGGCGATCGTTACGTGATGGAACAGTTGTTAGAAAAAGGCTGGAAAATTGGTGCAGAGAACTCTGGCCATGTTATTTTGCTTGATAAAGTTACGACTGGCGATGCGATTGTAGCCGCACTACAAGTACTTGCTTCAGTTGTAGGTAGTAAACTATCACTTAGTGCCTTAGCATCAGGTATGACGTTATATCCACAAGTTTTGGTGAATGTTCGTTTCTCTGGTGATAGCGATCCTTTGCAAAACCAAGCGGTACTAGACTCAGTGAAAAACGTTGAATCTCAGTTAGGTGATAAAGGCCGAGTGCTATTACGTAAATCAGGTACTGAACCACTGATCCGAGTCATGGTTGAAGGTGAAGATGCACAGTTAGTTGAATCTTCGGCAAATGCAATTGCTGAAAAAGTAAAAGAGAATTGCTAAACAGCTTAAGGCTAGTGGTGAATTACCATTGGCCTATTTATTGTTATTTTGTCCCTTTTTTAATCGTTTGAACCGCAAGTTATACTTTTTTGGCAATTTTCACTTGTCAGCTAGTGTTGCTTTGGTTAGTATCACTCCGCCTCATTAGGGAGGTGCGTTGTTGCTTTTAATCAAAAGCAACAGCTCAGAAATTTAGAACATAGGTGGAAAAATGTTAACAGTTCTACTTGTGATTTATCTACTGGTTGCGCTTGGTGTAATTGGCCTAGTGTTGATTCAGCAAGGTAAAGGCGCAGACATGGGAGCCTCTTTCGGGGCTGGAGCCTCAAATACAGTATTTGGCTCTGGTGGCTCAGGTAATTTCCTTACCCGTTCAACAGCGATTTTCGCAACAATTTTCTTTGTTATTAGTTTGGTTCTTGGCCACATGTCAACGGCTAAGCATGAATCTAAGTTTGCTGCACCACAGTTAAGTGTTGAGCAGAATACAGATAAAGAACAAGTTGCTACTGATGAAATCCCTGCACCTAAGAATGGTGACGAGATTCCTCAGTAACTGTTGCTTTAGCAACTGTTATTCTTAATAAGAATATTGCCGAGATGGTGAAATTGGTAGACACGCTAGCATGAGGTGCTAGTGCCTTAGGGTGTGGGGGTTCAAGTCCCCCTCTCGGCACCATTGTTTGTAAAGCTTGTAATGTCTATAGCAGCGAGTATAATGCGCTCAGATAGAAAGCAAAATCGGACGCGGGGTGGAGCAGCTTGGTAGCTCGTCGGGCTCATAACCCGAAGGTCGTCGGTTCAAATCCGGCCCCCGCAACCAATCCTTAATAGGATATGCTGTTATAAGTTTTCGTGTTAAAAGTCTAACTTTTGGCACAGCTAAGCTAAAATATATGCTTAGTAATATCAGGGTCCAGCAATAAAAAACCCCGACTTATCGGGGTTTTTTATTATCTGCATAACTTGGTTGGTTAAAATAGACCGATCAAATTATTAACTATGCGGATAATGCATGGTGTTTGAATTGGGCTTTAAGCCCTTTTTTTGTTTCTGGACGATCGGCTTTAAGTTTAGCTTCTTGGTTTTGTTAGCTTTTTTATTTGTTAAAGCAACAGGATGTGGAGAAAGCTTCATTTCCGGAGAGAGTATGACTGGTTTAGAAAAACAATTAACCGAATTATTGGAAGCGCCAGTGGCGGCTTCTGGTTATGAATTAGTTGGCTTGGAGTTCATCCGAGCTGGTGAACACTCCACATTGCGTATTTTTATTGATCATGAAAATGGCATCAATGTTGATGATTGTGCAGAAGTTAGCCGCCAAGTAAGTGCGGTGATGGATGTTGAAGATCCGATTACGGTTGCATACAACTTAGAAGTTTCCTCACCAGGTTTAGAACGTCCACTGTTCAAACCTGCTCACTACCAGCAATTCATTGGTCACGATGTAAACTTGGTATTGAAAATGGCGGTCAATAACCGTCGTAAGTGGAAAGGCGTAATTACCGCTATTGAGGGTGAAATTGTTACCATTACCCTAGATGGCAACGAAGAACAATTTGCTTTAAGTAATATTTCTAAAGCTAACTTGATACCAAAATTTTAAGTCTGAAGAGGCGATAACAATGAACAGAGAAATTTTAGCGGTTGTTGAAGCAGTTTCGAATGAAAAAGCTGTTCCCCGTGAGCGTATTTTTGAAGCATTAGAAATTGCTTTAGCTACGGCAACAAAAAAGAAGAGCCCACACGAAATCGAAGTGCGCGTTGAAATCGACCGTAAAACTGGTGATTTTGAAACATTCCGTCGTTGGTTAGTGGTTGAAGAAGTTGAATTCCCAACGAAAGAGATTTCAATTGAAGCTGCTCAATACGATAACGAAGAAATTGAGCTTGGTGGCTACATTGAAGATGATATGGAGTCAGTAACTTTTGACCGTATTACTACTCAAACGGCTAAGCAAGTTATCGTACAGAAAGTACGTGAAGCTGAACGCGCTCAAATTGTTGAACAATTCATCGATAATGAAGGTGAGTTAGTTACGGGTGTTGTAAAGAAAGCAACACGTGATGCTGTTATCGTTGATCTTGGTAATAATGCAGAATCTGTGATTTTACGTGAAGACCAATTACCACGTGAAAATTTGCGTCCAGGTGACCGTATTCGCGGTCTTCTATATGCAGTTAAACCTGAAGCACGTGGTTTCCAACTATTCTTAACTCGTTCTAAGCCTGAAATGCTGATTGAACTGTTCCGCATTGAAGTGCCAGAAATTGGTGAAGAATTAATTGAGTTGAAAGCAGCAGCTCGCGATCCAGGTTCTCGCGCTAAGATTGCAGTGAAAACTAACGATCGCCGTATTGACCCAGTTGGTGCTTGTGTTGGTATGCGTGGCGCACGTGTACAAGCAGTATCTGGCGAGCTTGGTGGTGAGCGTATCGATATCGTTCTGTGGGATGATAACCCAGCGCAATTTGTGATTAATGCAATGGCTCCTGCCGATGTGGCTTCAATCATTGTTGATGAAGATTCACATTCAATGGATATTGCGGTTGAAGCTGATAACCTAGCTCAAGCGATTGGCCGTAGCGGTCAAAACGTACGTCTTGCTTCTCAACTTACTGGTTGGGAATTAAATGTAATGACGGTAGCTGAATTGAATAGTAAGCACCAAGAAGAATCGGTTGCTGCTATCGAAGGCTTTATGAAGCATTTAGATATCGAGCAAGATTTTGCCGAATTACTGGTTGAAGAAGGTTTCTCTACTCTTGAAGAAATCGCTTACGTTCCAGTAAACGAATTACTTGAAATTGATGGCCTTGAAGAAGAGCTAGTTGAAGAGTTACGTGCTCGTGCGAAAAATGCATTGACTACGTTAGCGCTTGCTCAAGAAGAATCATTTGAAGGTTTAGAGCCTGCTGAAGACCTACTTGCTTTAGACGGCTTAGAGCGCGAAATGGCGTTTAAACTCGCGGCTAAAGGGGTAGTGACTTTAGAAGATTTAGCTGACCAAGGCACCGATGACTTAGAAGGTATCGAAGGCCTAGATGAACAACGTGCAGGCGAATTAATTATGGCCGCGCGTAACATTTGCTGGTTTGGCGACGAAGAATAATTTTCAGCAAGGAGAAAGCAGTATGACAGAACTGACAGTGAAAGCACTAAGTGAAGAAATTGGTACTCCAGTTGAGCACTTAGTAGAACAACTTGCTGATGCTGGTATGAAAAAAACCAGTACAGACAGTGTGACTGATGATGAGAAGCAAAAACTTCTTGCTCATCTAAAAAAAGGCAACGGTTCAACAAGTGACTCAGAACCGACTCGCCTAACTTTGCAACGCAAAACTAAAAGCACATTAAGTGTGTCTGCTGGTGGCGGTAAGAGCAAAGAAGTACAAGTTGAAGTCCGTAAAAAACGTACTTACGTGAAACGTTCTGCGGTTGATGAAGAAGCCCAACGTGAAGCGGAAGAATTAGCAGCACGCGAAGCAGCAGAAGCGGCCAAACGTGAAGCAGAAGAAAAAGCAAAGTTAGAGGCTGAAGCGAAAGCAAAAGCTGACGCCGAAGCAAAAGCCAAGCGTGAAGCAGCAGAAGCCGCGAAACGTGAAGCTGCGGAAAAAGCGAAAGCTGAAGAAGCAAAAGCGGCCGCAAAACGTTCTCCTGAAGAAAAAGCGCAACATGACGCTGCTAAGAAAGAAGCAGAAGCATTGAAGCGTCGTCAGGAAGAAGAAGCTCAACGTAAAGCAGAACAAGAAGCACAAAAATTGGTTGAAGAAGCACGTAAGTTAGCAGAAGAAAACGAAGCTCGTTGGTCTGAAGAAGAGAAGAAGAAAAAAGAATCTGAAAACTCTGATTACCACGTAACGACAAATAAACATGCGCGCGCAGCTGAAGATGAAGCTGACCGTCGTAGTGAAGCAAGTCGTCGCAAGAAGAAAAAACCAGCGAAAAAAGAAGATGACCGTTTTGGCGGTCGTAACGCTCGTGGCGGACGCAATCGTAAAGGTAAATTGGCTAAACCAACGTCTATGCAACAAGGCTTTGATAAAAATGCCACTGTTGCAAAAGCAGATGTTGTGATTGGCGAAACAATTGTTGTTTCTGAGCTGGCAAATAAAATGTCAGTGAAAGGTACTGAAGTCATCAAAACCATGATGAAGATGGGCGCTATGGCGACTATCAACCAAGTGATCGACCAAGAAACGGCTGCTCTAGTTGCAGAAGAAATGGGTCACAAGGTAGTACTTCGTAAAGAAAACGAATTAGAAGAAGCGATTCTATCTGATCGTGATAACACGACAGAAGCAACACCTCGTGCGCCAGTGGTTACAATCATGGGTCATGTTGACCACGGTAAAACATCGACGCTTGATTACATTCGTCGTAGCCGTGTTGCATCAGGTGAAGCGGGTGGTATTACTCAGCATATCGGTGCTTACCACGTTGAAACTGACAATGGCATGATCACTTTCTTGGATACTCCAGGACACGCCGCATTTACTTCAATGCGTGCCCGTGGTGCTCAAGCGACAGACATCGTTGTGCTTGTCGTTGCAGCAGATGATGGTGTTATGCCACAAACAATTGAAGCGATTCAGCACGCAAAAGCGGCAGATGTTCCTTTAATTATTGCTGTTAACAAAATCGATAAAGAAGATGCAAACCCAGATAACGTTAAAAATGAGCTGGCTCAATACGACGTTATTCCTGAAGAGTGGGGCGGCGAAAACATGTTCGTCCACATCTCAGCGAAAGCAGGTACTAACATTGAAGGCCTTCTAGAAGCTATCTTATTACAAGCTGAAGTTTTAGAGCTTAAAGCAGTAACAGATGGTATGGCTTCAGGTGTGGTTGTTGAATCTCGTCTTGATAAAGGTCGTGGCCCTGTTGCAACTGTACTGGTTCAAGCAGGTACTCTACGCAAAGGTGACATCGTACTTTGTGGTCAGGAATACGGTCGTATTCGTGCGATGCGTGATGAGAATGGTCAAGAGATCACTGAAGCTGGTCCTTCTATTCCAGCTGAGATTCTTGGTTTATCAGGCGTACCAGCTTCAGGTGATGAAGCGACTGTAGTTCGTGATGAGCGTAAAGCGCGTGAAGTTGCCAACTACCGTCAAGGTAAATTCCGTGATGTGAAACTGGCTCGTCAACAAAAGTCGAAACTTGAAAACATGTTCTCTAACATGGAAGCAGGTGAAGTTGCTGAGCTTAATGTGGTACTGAAAGCAGATGTTCAAGGTTCTGTTGAAGCTATCGCTGATTCATTACGTAAACTTTCAACTGAAGAAGTGAAAGTGAATATCGTAGGTTCAGGTGTTGGTGGTATTACCGAAACGGATGCAGTACTTGCAGCAGCATCTAACGCTATCATTCTTGGCTTTAACGTTCGTGCCGATGCTTCAGCTCGTCGTACTGTTGAAAATGAAAGCTTAGACTTGCGTTACTACTCAATCATTTACCAATTGATTGATGAAGTGAAACAAGCGATGGGCGGTATGCTTGCTCCTGAATTTAAGCAGGAGATCATTGGTCTTGCTGAAGTTCGTGATGTCTTCAAGTCACCTAAACTTGGCGCAATTGCTGGTTGTATGGTTACTGAAGGTGTTATCAAGCGTAGTAACCCAATTCGTGTACTACGTGACAACGTGGTTATCTACGAAGGTGAACTTGAGTCACTACGTCGCTTTAAAGATGACGTACAAGAAGTTCGTAATGGCTACGAGTGTGGTATCGGCGTTAAGAACTATAATGATGTTCGTGCTGGTGACCAAATCGAAGTATTCGAAATCGTTGAGATTAAACGTACTCTTGATTAATCAAGTTTCATTACCTTTCAAAGGTATATGACGAACGGTTGTTTAATACACCATGGGGAGCATTATGTGCTCCCCATTCTTTCTGTAGAAACACTCAAAATTTGAGTGAACAGATGTGAGAAAAGATATGTCAAAAGAATTTAGTCGTGCACAGCGTGTTGCACAACAGTTACAAAAAGAACTAGCCTCTATCCTACAGCGTGACGTACGTGATTCACGTATCGGCATGGTGACCATTTCCGATGTAGAAGTATCACGAGATCTGGCTTATGCCAAAGTATTTGTAACCTTCCTTTGTGTTGGTGAGCAAACGCCAGAATCTAGCCTAGAAGCTTTAAAAGAGCACGAAGTTGCCGTTCGTATGGCACTAGGTAAGCGTATTCGCCTACGTTTAACGCCAGAAGTTCGTTTTACTTATGACAATACTCTCGTTGAAGGTATGCGCATGTCTAACCTTGTAAGCGAAGTGGTCAGTAAAGATAACAAACGTAAAAAAGAAGCTGGTCGTGAGGACGAAGGAGAAGAGTAATGGCTCGTAGACGTCGTGGTCGTCCTATTGACGGCGTTTTATTACTAGATAAACCCACCAGTATCAGCTCAAATGATGCGTTGCAGAAAGTAAAACGCATCTATTTTGCTGAAAAAGCCGGGCATACTGGTGCGCTCGATCCTTTAGCAACTGGTATGTTGCCAATTTGCCTAGGAGAAGCGACGAAGTTTTCTCAATTCTTATTGGACTCAGATAAGCGTTATCGTGTGATTGCTAAACTAGGTGAGCGTACGGATACTTCTGATTCTGATGGCGAGGTGGTACAAACTCGTGAAGTGAAAATTGACCGTGGCTTACTTGAGCGTTGTATTGCCAAGTTTCGTGGTACGACAGATCAGATCCCATCGATGTTTTCAGCATTGAAATACCAAGGTAAGCCTTTGTATGAATATGCCCGTCAAGGCATAGAAGTTCCACGTGAATCTCGTAAAATTACGGTGTTTGAGATTACCTTGATTCGCTTTGAAGGTCATGAAGTTGAAATGGAAGTGCATTGTTCAAAAGGTACTTACATTCGTACTATTGTTGATGATCTAGGCGAAATGCTAGGTTGTGGCGCGCATGTGACTTATCTTCGTCGAACTGGTGTTGCACGTTATCCTTATGAGAAAATGGTGACTCTTGAGCAACTTGAAGCCCTGTTAGAACAAGCTCGTGACCAAGATATTGAGCCTCGTGAGTTGCTTGATCCACTGTTATTGCCAATGGATACAGCGGTAGAAGATCTCCCTGAAGTTAATATGATTCCTGAATTAGCCGAATTAGCTCAACATGGACAACCTGTGCAAATTTCTGGCGCACCGACTGAAGGTGTGGTTCGTATGACTATGGGGGAAGAGCGTACTTTCATTGGTGTCGCGAACATTGATGATGATGGTAAAGTGGCACCAAAGCGATTGGTCGTTTTTCGATAATCGAATTGCGGGCGCTACGCTGCTTGTGATTCGCTCGAGTGACGAGAAGCGCAGCGGCCGAAAGAAATATGAGTCTCGAATTCCTTGCGTTGAAAATCTCTTGCGTTGGATTATCTAATTCCCTATAATCCGCGCTTCGCGTGTCGGCTGAATCAGAGATTGGCTGGCACATTTATACACTCACTCTTATTAGGAGAGCATTATGTCTCTGAATGCAGAAACTAAAGCAGCAATCGTTGCAGAATACGCACAAGCTGAAGGCGATACAGGTTCACCAGAAGTACAAGTAGCACTACTTACTGCTTCTATCAACCACCTACAAGGTCACTTCGCTGATCACAAACAAGATCACCATAGCCGTCGCGGTCTACTACGTATGGTTTCTCGTCGTCGTAAACTTCTAGATTACCTAAAAGGTAAAGATCTAGATCGTTACTTCGCTCTAATCAAGCGTCTTGGCCTACGTCGTTAATTCGCCGTTTGGTTTAATACCAAGATTAGAAAGCATTTGTTTTATATATTGCTGCTTGCTTAACAAGCAAAGATAAATTAAACAGATACTAAAAAAAGGAGCTTCGGCTCCTTTTTTGTGCGTGCAATCTAGCCAACTTCGATATTATCTCACCCTGAAATAAGACATTTCCGCCTAAGTGGTTTATACTACGTCTCGTTTGTTCTAGTTAATGAATGTTCTATTCGTAAAAACTAAAATAAACCTCTGCTGATTAACTTTACAGTCACCGATGTCGACCATGAAGGTCGCGACTAATAACAGCCTTTTCCTGTACCGCCTTTTCATTATTGAGCGAGTTACCATTAGAAAAATCTGCTATTAGTCGCGATTGGTAAAGTAGTCACAGAGTATGGATATACTTTGAAATTATTAAATTAAGGATCTTTACGTGAAAGCAATCGTAAAAAAATTCCAGTACGGTAACCACACCGTTACTCTAGAAACAGGCGTAATTGCACGCCAAGCCACTGCTGCTGTAATGGCAAGTATGGATGACACTTCTGTATTCGTATCTGTTGTTGCTAAAAAAGAAGCGGTTGAAGGTCAAGACTTCTTCCCATTAACAGTGAACTATCAAGAGCGTACATACGCGGCTGGTAAAATCCCAGGTGGTTTCTTCAAGCGTGAAGGTCGTCCTTCTGAAGGCGAAACACTAACGGCTCGTCTTATCGACCGTCCAATTCGTCCACTTTTCCCAGATGCATTCAAAAACGAAGTTCAAGTAATTGCAACGGTAGTTTCTGCTAACCCAAATATCTCTCCAGACATCATTACTATGATTGGTACGTCTGCAGCGTTAGCGATTTCTGGTGTTCCATTTAATGGTCCAATCGGCTCTGCTCGTGTTGGCCACATCAATGGTGAGCTAGTACTTAACCCAAGCGAAACTGAGCTTAAAGAATCTAAGCTTGACCTTGTGGTTGCCGGTACTGAAGGTGCAGTATTAATGGTTGAATCAGAAGCTGATAATCTAACTGAAGAAGAAATGTTAGCAGCGGTTGTTTACGGTCACGATCAACAGCAAGTTGTTATCTCTGCGATCAACGAATTTGCTGCTGAAGTAGCTACTCCTGCTTGGGATTGGACTGCTCCTGCTGAAAATACTGAGCTTAAAAATAAGATTGCTGAATTAGCAGAAGCTCAATTGATCGAAGCTTACCAAATCACTGAGAAGATGGCTCGTTATGACCGCATCCATCAGCTTAGCGATGAAGTAAAACAAAAACTTTTATCTGAAAATGAAGAACTAAATCCAAAAGAAATCCACGCGATTTTCCACGATTTAGAGAAAAACGTAGTACGTAGCCGTATTATTGCGGGTAACCCACGTATCGATGGTCGCGAAAAAGACATGGTTCGTGCACTAGATGTACGTACTGGTGTTCTTCCTCGTACTCACGGTTCTTCACTATTTACACGTGGTGAAACTCAGGCGCTTGTAACAGCAACGCTTGGCACACAACGTGATGCTCAAATCATCGATAGCTTACTAGGTGAGAAGAAAGACAACTTCCTTCTACACTACAACTTCCCTCCATACTGTGTAGGTGAAACTGGTTTCGTTGGTTCTCCTAAGCGTCGTGAAATTGGTCACGGTAAACTAGCAAAACGTGGTATTGCTGCGGTTATGCCTTCAGTTGAAGAGTTCCCATACACAGTTCGTGTTGTATCGGAAATCACTGAATCAAACGGTTCATCTTCAATGGCTTCTGTGTGTGGTACTTCTCTTGCGCTTATGGATGCAGGTGTGCCAATTAAATCTTCTGTTGCAGGTATCGCAATGGGTCTAGTAAAAGAAGGTGATGACTTTGTTGTTCTTTCTGACATCCTAGGCGATGAAGATCACCTTGGTGACATGGACTTTAAAGTAGCCGGTACTAACGACGGTATCACTGCGCTACAAATGGATATCAAAATCGAAGGTATCACTAAAGAAATCATGCAAATTGCGCTTAACCAAGCACAAGGCGCACGTAAGCACATCCTTAAAGTGATGGATGAAGCGATTTCTGGTGCTCGTGAAGAGATCTCTGAATTTGCTCCACGTATCCACACCATGAAGATTTCTGCTGAGAAGATCAAAGACGTTATCGGTAAAGGCGGTGCGGTTATTCGTGCGCTAACTGAAGAAACGGGAACAACGATTGAAATCGATGATGACGGTACCATTAAGATTGCTGCTACCGAAGGTGAAGCAGCGAAAGAAGCTATCCGTCGTATCGAAGAAATCACTGCTGAAGTTGAAGTGGGCCGTATTTACTCAGGTAAAGTTGCTCGTCTGGCTGACTTCGGCGCATTCGTAACGATTCTTCCAGGTAAAGATGGTCTAGTACACATTTCTCAAATCGCTGACAAGCGCATCGAGAAAGTATCTGACTACCTTTCTGAAGGCCAAGAAGTTCAAGTTAAAGTACTTGAGATTGACCGCCAAGGTCGCGTACGTCTAAGTATGAAAGAAGCGGTAGAAACAACTGAAGCACCGGCTGAACCATCAGCTGAGTAAGTTGTCTTAATCTAGACGCTGATAAAGAGAGGGGCTTCGGCTCCTCTTTTTTTATGCTCGTTTAAAAGGTCATTTGAACTTAAAAGGTTCTTTAGTATGAGTATAGGTTTGGGCCTACTTCATTCCTGTTCTACTTTATATACCCAAGTGACTTCAGGATGCGAGTTTCAGCAAGAATAAAACAAGCTTTAGGCAAGACAAATTGAATATGATCATAGTCATTCTATCTCTGTTCAATTTAACGCCGCATAAAGCTTGTTTTAACTTGCCCTTCGGGAGCTTCATTCAAACCTTCATGCCGTGTCAGATTGGTTTGAAAGGTGTCTACATTCCTTCGCCAATCTTCCTTGCCTAAAGGTTTGGATGATAGCTCTGAATTCTGTATCTTGAAGTTACTTGGGTATAAGAAGTGGTTACTAGGAGAAACAACGTGTATATTGGTGGCTAACACCATGTCACTAAAGTGATATTCGAATATACGAGAACAGTTATACTGCAGAGGAGCACGTTATTCGTGAAATATGTTAAATGGTTTAGCCTTATTGCTGCCTTTTTTTTAATGGGCTGTGCAAACCAAGGTAACTCTTCTAATTCATGGGCATATCCGCCGATGGCGATTCCATTGCAGCCTTCTATTCAACAAGAAGTTCAGATCGCTCGCTTAAATCAACTACTAACCCGCAAAGATGTGAGCCAAAATGTACGTGCTCAAATGTTTGCTGAACGTGGTCGCTTTTTAGATAGTGTCGGTTTAGCTGATTTAGCGCGCCTCGACTACGAACGCTCTCTAAAACTCAATCCTGCACAATCGGAAGTCTTTAATGTGCTTGGCGTGTATTTTACCCAAATGAGTGATTATGACTCTGCCTTTGATGCCTTTGATTCAAGTTTAGAGCTCGATCCAAATAATCAATATGCTGAGCGTAACCGTGCGATTGCTTTGTATTACGCAGGACGTAATCCTTTAGCGTTGCAGGATATGACCAGTAATTACGAGAAAGATACTTCTGATCCGTATCGCGCACTATGGTTGTACTACATTCAGCGTGAAGACAATGCGGAACAAGCAACGGCAGATTTAAAACAACGCTATCAACAAAAAGATGAGCAATGGGGTTGGGATCTTGTCGGCATGATACTGGGTGAACTGAGTGAAAATGAAGTCCTAGAGTCGGTTGCCATGACGACTCAAAATAATGTCGAGCTGGCGCAAAAACTGACGGAAGTGTATTTCTATTTAGCGAAGAATTACCAATATAAAGGTGATTACTCTAACGCGATTGCACTCTATAAACTGTCGATTTCATTGAACGTCTATGAGTTTTCTGAGCACCGTTACGCTTTCTTAGAACTAGGTCGTATCTTTAAGTCTATTCAAGCTGAACGCGCTGAAGAAGCCCAAAAAGATAGCCAAGATCAAGATAGCAAGGCGAATGAAATTCAAGAAGGTGAGCCAACGCCACAGCAAGAATCAAATAATCAACCGCTGCAAACTTATCAAGCACCAAAACTGAGTGCTTAATACGGTTTTAGGTTAAAGAAATAGATAGAAGAAGGGCCTCATATTTTTGAGGCCTTTCTTATATTTAAGGTCTAGGCTATTTAAAGATCTAGTTTACTTAAAGATCTAGGCTATTAACGTTAGTTTTGAACTAACCCCGCCAATTGATGCCAGTAGCCATTACATTGTTTACTATCGGTAATAATGCGCTTTTGGTTATCTTGATTGGCTTTAAAATCAGATAAGGTAGTTAAGGTTTCAATACCGAGAGGACTTAAACGTACCACATCAACCAATCCTTGCATGCTTTGCAAATCATTGCCTAGGTTATAACAATAGCCTGATTGAGTTTGGATGCCATTTAAGTTGAATACCTCTTGCCCTTCTTGGCTGCTTACTTGAATCCCTGTGGGGTATTTAATGCAGCAAGTTTCACAATCATCTTTGGCCTTATCCTCGGCGCGAGCAGTAAAGCAGCGAGCAGAGTAGGCTAAAGGTAAATATCCATAGCTGAACACTTCTACTTCAAATTGCTCACGAATACCGATTTGATCGCATTGTTCTAAGGTATTACTTAGCCAGTCACGAGATAATTCTACCGGCATACACCAGCGAATCATGCCTTGTTTGGCAAAAACTTTAAGTGTATGGGCATTATAAGCATTGACTGCAGCGCCAACCACAAAAGGTACCTTAGCTTCGTATGCCAGTTGAATAGCAGACACATCGTTAGCTTCAATCGCAAAATCACCATTGTCGATGTATTTTTTCATTACATTGACTTCACTCGGTGCTTCTAATAAAGCCATGGTAGACAATACTACTTGTTTGCCCGATTGAGCTAAGTCTTTGGCTATTTCAAACCATTGCGCAGGCTTCATTTCACGACGTTTCGAGCACACAGCTTCGCCAAGGTAGATAATATCGGCTTGGCTATTTTTTGCTTGTTGATAAAAGCTTTCCACGTTCGCTTTTGGCCAAAAATAAAGAATAGGGCCAAGTGAATACTGTAAGTCGTTTGCTTGAGTCATTGTTTTGTCCTATTTACTGCCATTTACGATGATAAGCACCGAGTGTGGTTTGTGTACCTTCGGATACATTAGCTAAGGTGGCATTCCATTGGGGTTCAACTTGATACGCTTCAGGGTTAGCAAGGTAGTGATCAATAGCAGAGCGCCAAGTGCGAGTAACTTGCTCTACATAAGCTGGACTGCGTTGACGCCCTTCAATTTTCACAGAAGCGACATTGGCAGCAAAAAGCTCAGGCAGCATTGATAATGTATTAAGACTCGTTGGTTCTTCTAGTACGTGGTAACGCTGATCTTCACCAGTAATATTGATATCAAAACGGCCTTTGCAAAGTGTTGGGTAGCCTGCATTTTCACCTTCGCCATAACGGTCGATAAGAATGTCATTAAGTCGAGACTCTAATCCATTCTGGGTTTCCTGCCAGCGAACATATTTAGCAGGGGAGCAAGCACCGACTGTATTTGGTGATTCACCCGTCAGATATGAGGATAAGTAACAACGGCCTTCCGCCATAATGCATAAGCTGCCAAACGCGAACACTTCTAGCTCAACACCTTGCGGGATATTACGTGAGAGTTGTTTTACTTGATGCATGGAAAGCACGCGAGGCAGCACTACACGTTTAACATTAAAGTTGTTGGCGTAGAAGTTGACGGCTGCGCTGTTGGTGGCTGAGGCTTGAACCGATAAGTGCAGTTCCATTTCTGGATATTTATTTGAGGCGTAGTCGAGTAAAGCTATGTCGGCAATAATGAGAGCATCGACACCAATATCGACCGCTTGATCGACTGCATTGGTCCAACGTTGAAAGCCATTTGGATGAGCAAATGTGTTTAACGCGACATGAATTTTTTTATTATGGTCGTGTACGTATTGAACGGCTTTATCTAATTTTTTACCGTTAAAATTAAGGCCAGCAAAGTGACGAGCGTTGGTGTCATCTTTAAATCCAATGTAAACAGCATCAGCACCACAATCGATAGCTGTTTTGAGTGCAGGTAAATTACCAGCAGGGCAAAGTAGCTCCATCCTTTTTTCCCTTATAAATTGTAGAATGGGCGTCATTTTATGGGATCTATCACCATGAGAATTGATGTGAGGCAGGTTTCAGTCCAATATCTCTACCCATAAAGTGGTTTTTTTATAAAAATGTGAGGTTTTTTGATTCAACACAGGTATGTCATTTAACATTTATGTAAAGTGGAATATTTTATATGGAGGTATTATGTTCTCACTTTTTCGTACTCAAGCGGTGGCTAATGCTGCGTCGTTACTCTCTATTCCTAGTAAACTCATTCCGCAATCAATCCATAATAAAGTGCTATTGGAAGGGCTAAAGCGTGTTTTTCATGAAGCGTTAGAAGATGGTGATTTTGAGTTCCTGCAAGATCGTTGGTTAAAGGTTTCGATTAATGATATCGGCCTAAGTTGGATGATCAGTTTTGATGATGGTAATTTGATTGTGTCAGATAAACCTCAACAGCAAGATGTTAGTTTTTCTGGTTGCTTGAATGACATGGTTTTGATTGCTGGCCGCAAAGAAGATCCCGATACATTATTCTTTCAACGTCGTCTAAAAATTGAAGGGGATACAGAGCTTGGGCTAGAAGTTAAGAATTTAATGGACAGCTTAGACTTAGATTCACTACCTAAGCCAGTCACTCAAACTATGCAGAAATTAGCGAGCTTTGTTCAGCAAGGCTTGGTTGAGCAACCACTACAAACTTCAGTCGCTTAAACCAGAATAAATGTCTGCTTTTTGAGTTGGCCCACAATAGATATGAGAAAAGTGAGAATGATGGCGTGATTCGGTATAGAATTCACTCCCTTATTTTACAACCATAATGAGAGACACCATGCAAATTCGTACCGAAGCTCCGGCTGATATTTTAACGATAGATGCATTATTGAAAGCCGCTTTTCCAACGTCAGCAGAAGCGAAATTAGTTCGTGCCTTACGTGAAAATAGCCGTTTTACACTTTCGTTAGTTGCCTGTAGTGATGAAGGTGAAGTTATTGGCCATGCTCTATTTACGCCAGTGACTGTTGATGGTGAAGATTATGGTTGGCAAGGGTTAGCGCCCGTTGCGATAAAAGAATCTTACCGAGGTCAAGGTATTGCAGAAAAGTTAATCCGCTCTGGTTTTGATTCATTACTTGAATTTGGGTATTCAGCTTGTGTGGTACTCGGCGAACCTAACTACTATTCGCGCTTTGGTTTTAAAGATGCGGAATTATTTGGTTTAACTTCCATTTATAATCAAATGCCGGAATTTACCTCAGGTGCATTTCAAGTCATCGCATTAGATGATAATGCTTTAGAAGGTAAGTCTGGCTTGGTAGAATATAGCCCTGAGTTCCAAGGTTAGTAATATCATGCTTGACGATTCCAATTTAGAGCTACACCAACCAGAATTACGCCAACAAAGCTATTTAAAGGAAATGGGTATTTCAACCTTTGAAGTAGCTCATCCAGATAAGCTAGAAGGTTATCAATCCCCTGGTATTATCCTACCAAATGACTGCGTTTTATTGCTGGTAGCAGAATCTTGTCCGCAAGGTGAAGATGCTACGTTGTTCATTAAAGTCTTAGCTAGTATGAAATTGCAGCCTGAGCAAGCATTACATTTAACTCCCGGGCAATTAACCCAACTGCAACAGCATAATCTCAAGTGGGTGTGGTTTGCCGGATGTGATGGTTCGCTCTCAAACAATGACCATTTACCTCAATGGCAATTATTGAAGCTGCTGCATTCTCCTGCACTCAGTACGATTCATGGCAATACTCAAAATCGCCGAGATCTTTGGCAGCAGATTTGTTCTTATGACTGATAACCTCCGTATTACACCACTACAAACTGAGCACCTAGATGCCGTCTGGCAGATTGAGAAAGTGGCTCATAGCCATCCTTGGTCTGAATCTATGATCCGCGACTTATCTCATCAAAATTCAGCTAACTCAAGTAAGTATCAATTTGCCTTGTGGGCTGGTGAACAATTGGTGGGCTATCTGTATAGCCAAAATATTGTTGGTGAAGTGACATTACTGACCATTGCGGTAGATCCTAGACAGCAAGGTAAAGGCTATGGACGGGCATTGATTGAGCATTTAATCGAACATAGTGAAAATGCCAATGCCGAGAGTCTTTGGTTGGAAGTTCGAGAAAGTAATCGTGGCGCGTATCATTTGTATGAGTCGCTTGGTTTTAATGAAATTGATCGTCGTGTTAACTACTACCCTGCAACAAAGAGCAGTAATGGTAAAGAAGATGCGATTATCATGAATTTAATCTTGGATGATGATTTTAATCCCTTCGCTTAATCATACTCATGTAACTTCAAGGTGTGAATTCTTTATCTTGAAGCCTCTTGGGGATGATCATTAAAAGGTTAAGCCGAAACTATAATGAGTTTGGGCTTTCAACTAGAGTTATCACAAATTTTGCGTATAATTCGCCCATCTCACATTTGTGACTCATTATTTATTTTGCTGCGCGAATGCAGCGATAAGCTAAACAGTTTATAAGGTTTCCTTCATGCCATTCCTTTCAGAAGTTAGTAAGCGTCGTACGTTTGCGATCATCTCTCACCCGGATGCGGGTAAAACGACCATTACTGAAAAAGTATTGTTATTTGGAAACGCTTTGCAAAAAGCCGGTACGGTTAAAGGTCGTGGTTCAAACCAGCATGCCAAATCTGACTGGATGGAAATGGAAAAAGAACGTGGTATTTCGGTAACCACTTCTGTAATGCAATTTCCATACAACGACTGTCTAGTAAACTTACTGGATACTCCTGGACACGAAGATTTCTCGGAAGATACTTACCGCACGTTAACCGCGGTGGATTCTTGTTTGATGGTTATCGATGCGGCAAAAGGTGTCGAAGACCGTACTCGTAAATTGATGGAAGTGACTCGTTTACGTGATACGCCAATTGTTACCTTCATGAACAAATGTGACCGTGATACTCGTGATCCAATGGATTTACTTGATGAAGTGGAAAGCGAATTAAAAATGGCTTGTGCACCAGTTTCTTGGCCGATTGGTAGCGGTAAAGAATTTAAAGGCGTGTACCATATTCACCGTGATGAAACGATTCTTTACGCTACAGGCCAAGGTCACACCATTCAAGAAGTGCGTACCATTAAAGGTCTAGATAATCCTGATCTTGATTCGGCGATTGGCGGCGAAGTCGCTGAGCAATTGCGTGAAGATTTAGAGCTTGTGATTGGTGCAGCACATGAATTTGATCATGAGCTATTTCTAAAAGGCGAATTAACGCCAGTATTCTTCGGTACAGCATTAGGTAACTTTGGTGTGGATCACATGCTAACAGGTTTAACCGAATGGGCTCCGGCACCACTTGCTCGTGAAGCGAATGAGCGTACTGTAGAAGCAAAAGAAGAAAAGTTCTCAGGCTTTGTATTTAAGATTCAGGCAAACATGGATCCTAAACACCGTGACCGTATTGCCTTCATGCGTATCGTATCGGGTACTTATACTCAGGGCATGAAAATGAACCATGTTCGTACCGGTAAAATGGTCAACATTTCTGATGCGGTAACCTTTATGGCGGGTGACCGTTCGCGTGCTGAACATGCTTATGCTGGTGATATTATTGGTTTGCACAATCACGGTACAATTCAGATTGGTGATACTTTCACTCAAGGTGAATCGTTGAAGTTTGCGGGTATCCCTAACTTTGCGCCAGAATTATTCCGTCGTATTCGTCTACGTGATCCGCTAAAACAAAAGCAATTGCTAAAAGGTTTAGTTCAGCTTTCTGAAGAAGGTGCGGTACAGGTATTCCGACCATTGCAAAACAATGATCTGATTGTTGGCGCGGTGGGTGTGCTGCAGTTTGACGTCGTTGTTGCACGTTTAAAATCGGAGTACAACGTTGAAGCGATTTATGAAAGTGTAAACGTGGCAACGGCTCGTTGGGTTGAATGCGATGATGAGAAGAAACTTGATGAATTTAAACGTAAGAATCAAACTAACTTAGCGCTGGATGGCGGTGATAATTTATCTTACGTTGCACCGACGATGGTTAACTTAAACTTGGCTAAAGAACGCTTCCCAGATATTGAGTTCCGTGCAACACGTGAGCACTAATCTTTATCCTCAAGTAACTTCAAGTAATAATGAAAAGGGTTAGCTAAATGCCAACCCTTTTGCTTTAATTGTTTCGTGTTTCGTGTTTCGTGTTTCGTGTTTGGAGAGAGAGATGTTATTGGCAAAATTAAAACATTGGCTAGCGCGCTATGATGCATGGTGCAAAGAACTTGGTTTAACGCCAGAGCATAAACGTAGTTGCTGTGCTTATCGACCTGATCCTACACATACTACAAAACCGAGCGATAAAAACGATTTTAATGCCTAATTACAACTTTATAGATACTCACTGCCATTTCGACTTCCCTGTTTTTTCAGATATCAATCAAGAATTATTAAAGGCACAACTGGCAGGCGTTAGTAAAATTATCATTCCTGCGACTCAGCAATCAGGCTGGGAACACTTACAGTCTCTGTCAGCTAAACATATTTCACTTTATTATTCTCTAGGTTTGCATCCTTATTTTCTAGAGCAGCACAATGAATCGTCGCTTGAGAAACTTGATGCCGCTTTAGCTCAAAGTTCTAAACAATGCGTAGCAGTAGGAGAGTGCGGATTAGATTTTATGCTCGATATTCCACTGTTAACCGAACAGAATGTACAAAAGCAATATCTGTTATTTGATGGCCAGCTACAGCTTGCTATTAAATACGGCCTTCCACTTATTATCCATGCACGTAAATCTCACGATAAGATCCTGCAACGCTTACGCAATAATCCACAGCAAAAAGGTGGTGTCATTCACGCTTTTTCGGGAAGTTATCAGCAAGCATTGGAATATGTGAAATTAGGCTTCTATATTGGAGTGGGCGGGGTAATCACTTACCAACGGGCGAATAAAACTCGCCAGGCGATTGCTCAGTTACCACTAAACAGTTTAGTGCTTGAAACTGATGCACCAGATATGCCAATTTCTGGCTATCAAGGTCAACCGAATCACCCTGCGTATTTGTTGGACATATTTGACTCATTATGCGTATTACGTAAAGAGCAAAAATCGGAAATTGCCAAGCAACTTTGGTATAACAGTTGCCAGTTATTTCAAATAGAGCAATAAATTTGATGAATGCAAGGCAACCGTTTGCTTTGTTGTCAATATGAAAAAAGCAAACGTTTGGTGATGTAGATCACGCGATATTATGTTTTTCATTTAATTTTCATGAATAAGTGTGACTTTGGTATTACTTTGTTACGTATTGTCAGAGTATAATCGCCTTCGCTTTTTCGAGCTCCACTTTAAATAACTCACTTAAGAATAAGGAAGCCATATACCATGAGCCTGGTTATGAGCATTGTTGGCATGTTTGTACTGATTGCAATTGCAGTACTTCTTTCTGACAACCGCAAAGCAATTAATTTAAGAACCGTAGGTGGCGCATTTGCCATCCAATTCCTACTTGGCGCATTCGTACTGTATGTACCATGGGGTAAAGATGTATTGAGCGCTATGACTAATGGCGTTCAGTATGTAATAGACTTTGGTAACGAAGGTATCGGGTTCCTTTTTGGTAACTTAGTGAACTTCTCTGTTGAGGGTGTTGGTTTCATCTTCGCATTTAAAGTACTACCGACTATCATTTTCTTCTCTGCGCTTATTTCAGTACTTTACTATGTTGGCATTATGCAATTTGTCATCAAGGTATTAGGTGGTGGATTACAAAAAGCGCTGGGTACTTCTCGTGCAGAATCAATGTCTGCAACGGCTAACATCTTTGTTGGTCAAACAGAAGCACCATTAGTCGTTCGTCCATTTGTACCTAAAATGACTAAGTCTGAGCTATTTGCCGTAATGTGTGGTGGTTTAGCTTCTGTTGCTGGTGGCGTAATGGCAGGTTATGCTGCAATGGGTGTTCCTCTTGAGTATTTAATTGCGGCATCATTTATGGCTGCACCTGGTGGCCTACTGTTCGCTAAGTTAATTAAGCCAGAAACGGGTGAGCCTATCGATCAACTTGACGATATCGAACAAGCTGATGAAGATAAGCCAGCTAACGTTATCGATGCAGCAGCAAACGGCGCATCATCTGGTTTACAGCTTGCGTTAAATGTAGGTGCAATGCTATTGGCTTTCGTTGGCCTAATTGCATTGGTTAACGGCGCTCTTGGTGGTATTGGTAACTGGTTTGGTATGCCTGAATTAAGCATGGAGCTTATCCTTGGTTACCTATTTGCTCCATTAGCATGGTTAATCGGTGTTCCTTGGTCTGAAGCAACTATAGCCGGTACTTTCATCGGCCAAAAAACTATTTTGAATGAATTTGTTGCTTACTCTAACTTTGCTCCTTACTTAGCAGAAGGCGCACAAGTTGTATTGTCTGAGAAGACTAAAGCAATCATCTCATTTGCTCTATGTGGTTTTGCTAACCTTTCTTCAATTGCGATTCTTTTAGGTGGTCTTGGTGGTCTAGCACCAGCCCGTCGTTCTGAGATTGCAAGTATGGGTATGAAGGCAATTGCCGCAGGTACGTTATCTAACTTAATGGCAGCAACGATTGCAGGTTTCTTCTTAACTCTATCAGCAATGTAAGTTAAGGTTTTTTATATAGACGCCATTAATATGTAATGTAAAGCCGTAGCATTAACTTGCTACGGCTTTTTGCGTCTAAGTACCACTGGTTAAAGTCACAATTTTTTAAATGGGAATTAAGGCTTTTTGAGATACAAACCGTTTGCGTTCAGGATAGTGACTGACCTCACGGAATAAATCAGTATAATCATCAGTAAATTCACACTAGCGATGTATGTTCATTTAATTTGTCCATCGAGCTTATTAAGGATTCAATAAGCTTGTTAGTGAGATATATTCACAACACATGATGTGTTTGCAGCCAAACTCCGGCTTTACTGGTGAATTGGTTGTGCGGTGACAGGGATTGCAATTAGCTCGCTATACTAATCAACTTAATTAGTTGACGAGCTAAGTCTTCAAGGAACCAAGTCCGTTCATTTCAGACAACTTGATCCTGGCAACTTCTTAAAACAGATTGTTTTGAGGAGAGTGCAGAGAATCGCACTACACTTTAAACGTGTTACTTGTATTTGAAGTAGTGTGAAAGGAACAGTTGTCATAATAATTTTTTGATATCGGAGATAGAAATGAGCGATTTACAAGCAGCAGCTTTACGTGCACTAAAATTAATGGATCTCACCACATTAAATGATGACGATACCGATGAGAAGGTGATTGCCCTTTGTAAGGATGCAAAATCACCAGTTGGCAATACTGCTGCCATCTGTATTTACCCACGTTTTATTCCAGTTGCGAAGAAAACGCTGCGTGAACAAGGTACTCCTGAGATCCGCATTGCAACCGTGACTAACTTTCCTCACGGTAATGATGATATTGAGATTGCGGTTGCTGAAACCAAAGCAGCTATTGCTTACGGTGCTGATGAAGTTGATGTGGTTTTCCCATACCGCACATTAATTGCAGGTGATGAAAAAACAGGTTTTGAGCTTGTTAAGCAATGTAAAGCAGCGTGTGGCGATGTACTACTGAAAGTGATCATCGAAACCGGTGAGCTTAAAGAAGAAGCCTTGATTAAACGTGCTTCAGAAATTTCAATTGAAGCAGGCGCAAACTTTATCAAAACTTCAACCGGTAAAGTACCAGTGAATGCGACGCCAGAATCCGCCGAAATCATGCTTAAAGTGATCCGTGATATGGGCGTAGCGAAAACCGTTGGCTTTAAGCCTGCTGGTGGCGTACGTACCGCTGAAGATGCTCAAGCTTATCTTGCAATGGCTGATGAGATCCTTGGCGCTGACTGGGCCGATAATATGCACTATCGCTTTGGTGCATCAAGCCTACTAGCAAACCTTTTAAATACGTTAGGCAAAGGTGAAAAAGCGGCGGAAGGCGGCTACTAATCTTACCTAATTGATAGTAATACTTTGGTTGCCTAAGTAGCCAAAGTATTACTTTTCTTCTCGTATCTGAATGGGTGATAACTATGTATCTTCCTCAAGAAATTATTCGAAAAAAGCGTGATGGTGAAGTGCTTACGGCTGAAGAAATTAACTTCTTTATCCAAGGTGTTGCCAATGACACGATTTCAGAAGGTCAAATTGCTGCATTTGCAATGACCATTTTCTTCAATGAAATGAATATGGATGAGCGTATTGCATTAACGTGTGCGATGCGAGATTCCGGTATGGTGATCGATTGGTCACATATGAACTTTCCAGGCCCAATCGTCGATAAGCATTCAACTGGCGGCGTCGGGGATGTGACCTCATTAATGTTAGGTGCAATGATTGCCGCTTGTGGTGGTTTTGTCCCTATGATCTCTGGGCGTGGCCTAGGCCATACTGGTGGTACACTGGACAAATTAGAATCGATTCCTGGTTATAACATCATGCCTTCTAACGAAGTTTTTGGTGATGTGACCAAAGAGGCAGGTGTCGCGATTATTGGTCAAACAGGCGATTTAGCACCGGCTGATAAACGCGTTTATGCCACGCGCGATATCACCGCAACGGTAGATAATATTTCTCTGATTACCGCCTCCATCTTATCTAAGAAGCTAGCAGCAGGTTTAGATTCGTTGGTTATGGATGTCAAAGTAGGTTCTGGCGCATTTATGCCAACATACGAGGCTTCAGAAGCGTTAGCCCAGTCTATCGTTGCTGTGGCAAATGGTGCAGGTACTAAGACCACTGCTATTCTTACCGATATGAATCAAGTATTGGCTTCATCAGCAGGTAATGCGCTAGAAGTGAAAGAAGCAGTGCAATTTTTAACGGGCGAGAAGAACTCTCGCGATGAAGTTCGTAATCCTCGTTTACTTGAAGTGACTATGACTTTATGCGCCGAAATGTTGGTATTAGGTCACTTAGCAGAGAGTACCGATGATGCTCGAACTCAATTACAAGCTGTTCTAGATAATGGTCGAGCAGCGGAATGTTTTGGAAAAATGGTTGCGGGTTTTGGTGGCCCGAGAGATTTTGTACAAAACTACGAAGCTTATTTACCTAAAGCTGAAGTGATTAAACCTGTATATGCAGACCAAGCTGGCACAGTAACCGCTATGGATACTCGCGCAATAGGTATGGCGGTAGTATCAATGGGCGGTGGACGTAAAGTGGCGTCAGATAGCATTGATTATGCAGTTGGTTTTGATCAATTTATCCGTCTAGGTGAACAAGCCGATAGTCGCACCCCATTAGCAATGATTCATGCCAGAAGTGAAGCGCAATGGCAGCAAGCGGCTAACGAATTACAACAAGCGATCACGGTGTCTGATGATATTTATCAACCGACACCAGAGGTTTATCGTCAAATCCGAGCAGAAGATCTATAACGATCACTGTTTGGCAGGAGTATCAACCATGAAACGTGCGATTATTTTAGTATTGGATTCTTTTGGTGTTGGCGCAACGCAAGATGCTGATAAATTTGGTGATGTAGGTGCCGATACATTAGGCCATATTGCCGAGCAATGTGATAAAGGTTTAGCGGATAATGAAAACCGCAGTGGTCCTTTGCGTCTGCCTAACTTATCGAAATTAGGACTAGGTAAAACTGCTCAAGAATCAACAGGAACATTCCCGATTGGACTTGATGAAAATGCCGAAATCACAGGTGCTTATGCTCACGCAGCGGAGTTATCTTCAGGTAAAGATACTCCATCAGGTCACTGGGAAATTGCTGGTGTGCCAGTGTTGTTTGATTGGGGTTACTTTACCGATGAGAAAAATAGTTTCCCTCAAGAGTTACTCGACAAGATTGTTGAACGAGCGAATCTGAAAGGCTACCTAGGTAACTGTCATTCATCAGGCACTGTGATTTTAGATGAGCTTGGCGAAGAGCATATGAAGAGCGGTAAACCAATCTTCTACACTTCTGCTGACTCAGTGTTCCAAATTGCTTGTCACGAAGAAACTTACGGTCTAGATAACCTACTTGAGCTATGCCAAATCGTACGTGAAGAGCTTGAGCCATATAATATTGGTCGAGTGATTGCGCGTCCATTTATCGGTGATAAGCCTGGCGAATTTGCTCGAACTGGTAATCGTCGTGATTTATCGGTTGAGCCACCATCAGCAACCGTGCTGCAAAAACTGGTTGATGAAAAAAATGGTGAAGTGATCTCGATTGGTAAGATTTCAGATATCTACGCAGGTTGCGGTATTACGAAAAAAGTAAAAGCAACAGGCTTAGAAGCATTATTTGATGCAACTTTAGAGCAAGTGAAGACAGCTGGTGATAACACTATCGTGTTTACTAACTTTGTCGATTTCGACTCTTCTTACGGCCATCGTCGTGATGTGGCAGGCTATGCGGCAGCACTAGAGTATTTCGATAAGCGTTTACCCGAAATTCAAGCGATGCTCCAACCGGATGATGTCTTAATTTTGACAGCTGACCATGGTTGCGATCCAACTTGGCCAGGAAGTGACCATACTCGCGAGCATATCCCAGTTTTAGTATCAGGCCCTAAAATCCCAGCGGGATCATTAGGTCGTCGCGATACCTTTGCTGATATTGGCCAAAGCTTAGCAGAGTACTTTGGTACGTCTGATATGGAATACGGTAAGTCGTTTTTATAATTCAAGGTTGCGAGTTTCTAGTCCCTAGTTTTTAGGTGATTAGTTTCTAGGTAATTAGCTGGCCACTCGCGATTCATTATTTCTATTATGTAAACAAAGAAAGCTGCTGAAAGAGGAAGTGACATGCTTCTTCTTTTCCTAGGGCCTAGAAACTAGGAACCAGCGCCTCAAAAATAAAGGATATACAAACATGGCAACTCCACATATTAATGCTGAAATGGGCGATTTTGCTGACGTAGTACTGATGCCAGGTGATCCATTACGTGCACAATACATTGCTGAAAACTTTTTAGATGATGCTGTACAAGTTTGTAACGTACGCAATATGTTCGGTTACACAGGTACTTACAAAGGCCGTAAAGTATCCGTAATGGGACACGGCATGGGTATAGCCTCTTGCTCTATCTATGTAACTGAGTTAATCAAAGATTTTGGTGTGAAAAAAGTGATCCGCGTGGGTAGCTGTGGTGCAGTAAGCGATGACATCAAACTGCGTGATGTAGTGATTGGCATGGGTGCTTGTACCGATTCAAAAGTAAACCGTATGCGTTTTAAAGATCACGACTTTGCAGCGATTGCCGATTACCAAATGGTTAAAAATGCAGAAGAAGCGGCGAAAGCCCGTGGAATTGATGTGAAAGTAGGTAACTTATTCTCTGCTGATTTATTCTACACGCCAGATCCAGATATGTTCAAAGTAATGGATAAGTACGGCATTCTAGGTGTAGAAATGGAAGCGGCTGGTATCTACGGTGTTGCAGCAGAGTATGGTGCAAAATCAGTAGCAATTTGTACCGTATCTGATCACATTAAACATGGTGAGCAAACTACCTCTGATGAGCGTGCTACTACATTTAACGATATGATTCATATTGCTCTAGATTCTGTACTACTTGGTGACAAGTAAGCATTAATACTAATCGTACTAACTATCTGAACATCTAATTAGTGTGATTGGTATAATCGATATTCAATGCTAAAAAAACCTCTTGATATTTAACCATCAAGAGGTTTGATTTTTTCTCGAAACTCGAAACTCTTCTATAAATCTTTAAGTAAAATATTTTCGACTTGATCTTTTGGCTTATAAAGCAGTAATAAGCATAATAGAATGCCCCCAATAAAGCTTAAGATCAGCATCATATACATTAAGTGATCACTATTACGATAGCGGTGATCGGATATCGCGGTAACTTTGCCTTTTTCAAAAGTAATCCTCATAAAGCCGATGATGGTGTCTTCATGAAAAATGGGTTTAACTAATTGCTCTCGGCCGATGGAAGCGGTTTTTAATGGGGTGTCTAAACCAAGAATTTCTCTAGCATCTTTGGCATCATCGCTGGCAACCAGTTTGATCCCTTCAGCATTATAAATAGTGGCATCAAATACTAATTCGTCTGAGGCTATTTGGTTGGCCAGTTTGAGTAAGTTATCCTGATCATCATTAGCAATTATATCGGTTGCACTGAGTGCTGCTTGCGAGATTAAAAGGTTGGTTAAGGTTTCAAGTTGCTGAGTTTGGATGTGTTCATTATCACGGCTAATCACAAAGCTATTGATGATGGTATAAGTAAACATTCCGCCTAGCAGGATGATCGCGACAAAGCGTAAAAAAGCACGCCAAGAAAACAGCGAAGTTTGCATCAGAGTTTCCTTTATATCGTAATAACTAACGAAAAGAAGTGAATTGTTAGTTTGGGGCTTGCGTTAATAAATTGCAATAGGGTAAGTTGCTATGCATTATTGTGATATAACGCATAAAACCTAACCATTGCAGTTTGGGTAATATACCCAAGTAACTTAAAGGTACGAGTTTCAGTCTCTTGAATATACTAATACTGCAATGGCATAAATTCTAATTATTTGGATAAAAAAGGCAAAAACATGGACGTGTCAGCATCTTTCAGCATTCCCCAACGTAGTTTAAAAATTCAACGAAGTATGTCGTTGGTTAAGAGGTTGCCAGAATCTCGTTTGTATTCGAGTTTAGACAAACAAAAAGCTCAATGGATCATTTTTGGTGAACATTTAGCGATTGGTCATTTTGATCGAATTGACGTGTTTACAGGGCGCTTCAATCCTGTGCTTGATTCATGGAAAGTAGGGCATTATGAAGTCGCATTAATGGGCGGTGAGCTTATTCCTGAAATGGTTGAATTTATTCATGGACTTGGTTTGGATTGTGCATCTATCAGCGTACTGCCTGAATTAACCAAGCCGGGTTTAATTGTGATGGATATGGATTCCACTGCAATTCAAATTGAGTGTATTGACGAAATTGCTAAGTTGGCAGGTGTCGGTGAGCAAGTTTCCGAGATCACTGAGCGAGCAATGCAAGGTGAGCTGGATTTTGAAGAAAGTTTAAGAGAGCGAGTTGGCGCATTAAAAGGAGCGGATGAATCTATTTTAGCTCAAGTGCGTGAAAATTTGCCTTTAATGCCTGATTTAGCTGAGCTTGTGACTACCTTAAAACAGTTAGGCTGGAAAACTGCGATTGCTTCAGGTGGTTTCACCTATTTTTCTGACTACCTAAAAGAAACATTAGAGTTAGACTACGCCCAATCAAATACCTTAGAAATTGTCGATGGTAAATTAACGGGTAAAGTCCTCGGCGATATTGTATCAGCAGAAACCAAAGCGGATATTTTAGTGACCCTTGCCGATGAATACGAAGTTGAGCAGCATAATACTATTGCAGTAGGTGATGGCGCGAACGATCTAGTTATGATGGCAACCGCCGGTTTAGGGGTGGCTTATCATGCGAAACCTAAAGTTGAACAACAAGCTAAAACCGCGATCCGGTATGCCGGCCTTGGCGGGGTGTTATGTATATTATCTGCCGCACTTGTTCAGCAGAAGCGTGTAGGGTGGAAGGCGATTCCGTAGTAACAGCAAAAATACTTGTTTCGAGAAGCGTGTTTCGTGTTGCTAGGACGCTTCGCTCGAGAGCCGAAAAGCGGGATCGTTGCTCGAGTTTCGGGTGTTTCACTGCTAGCAGCTCGGAAAAGGTTTGTTTCGAGAAGCGTGTTTCGTGTTATGAGGACGCTTCGCTCGGGAGCTGAAAAGCGGATTCCTTACTCGGAAAATAGAGTTTCTCAATAGATGGAACAAAATGTCATCCTGAAAAGCGACGTAGGAGCGCAGTTCAGGATCTCCTTCCACGATTTGAGTCTCAACATGTTGTAGGAGATTCCGTATCTTCTTCGCTTAGGCTCATGTACTGAATGACGACAGATTAAAAGCCGAGCCACGCATAACCACTTATATTCAATTAACCAATATCTTCAATTAATTTAGGTACTTTCTTCATGGCGAGTAAAGCAAAACGAGCGTATGTCTGTAATGACTGTGGTGCGGATTTTCCACGTTGGCAAGGGCAATGTAATGCCTGTGGTGCATGGAACACAATTACAGAAGTTCGTTTAGCCGCTTCACCTCAAGTGGCGCGTAATGAGCGTTTATCTGGTTATGCTGGTTCGGTGTCTGATGCACAAGTGCAGAACTTATCAGAAATTGATTTGCAAGAAGTACCACGTTTTTCGACAGGCTTTAAAGAGTTTGACCGTGTACTAGGTGGTGGGATTGTTCCTGGTGCAGCGGTATTGATTGGTGGTAATCCAGGTGCAGGTAAAAGTACATTATTATTGCAAACTGTATGTCGTTTAGCAGCACAAATGCCAACCTTATATGTCACAGGTGAAGAATCTCTACAACAAGTGGCAATGCGTGCCTCACGTCTTGGTTTGCCTAAAGAACACTTGAAAATGCTTTCAGAAACCAATGTGGATAAGATTTGCCAGATAGCAGAAAGAGAACAACCTAAAATTATGGTGATTGATTCTATTCAAGTGATGCACGTTGCTGATGTTCAATCATCACCGGGCAGTGTTTCTCAAGTCCGTGAATCGGCAACAACCCTGACTCGTTATGCCAAGCAAAATAATGTTGCGGTATTTTTGGTGGGGCACGTCACCAAAGATGGCACCTTAGCTGGCCCAAAAGTGCTAGAACATATTATTGACTGTTCTGTATTACTTGATGGTAGCGCAGATAGCCGCTTTAGAACTTTGCGTAGTCATAAAAACCGTTTTGGGGCGGTAAATGAACTTGGTGTATTTGCCATGACGGGGCAAGGCCTAAAAGAAGTCAGTAATCCTTCAGCTATTTTCTTATCACGTGGTGATGAAGAAACCTCTGGTAGTTCAGTGATGGTGGTATGGGAAGGTACTCGTCCAATCTTGGTTGAGATTCAAGCGTTAGTCGATTATTCACAGCTTTCCAATCCTCGCCGTGTTGCAGTGGGGCTTGATCAAAACCGTCTTTCAATGTTGTTAGCTGTGCTTCACAAGCATGGCGGCTTGCAAATGGCGGATCAAGACGTATTCGTCAACGTGGTTGGTGGGGTTAAGGTTGCCGAAACCAGTGCTGATTTAGCATTATTAATGGCGCTGCTATCTAGCTTTAAAGACCGTCCATTACCTAAAGATGTCGTGGTGTTTGGTGAAGTTGGTTTAGCGGGTGAAATTCGTCCTGTACCAAGTGGCCAAGAGCGTTTGATGGAAGCCTACAAACACGGCTTTAAAAAAGCGATAGTCCCTGCCGCTAACATGCCAAAAGGTGGGATTGCTGGCATGCAGATCCATGGCGTGAAGAAGTTATCGGAAGCCATTGAAGCGTTTGAGGAATTGTAAGAATAAGGTTTCTAGGGGCTGGTTTCTAAGAGATGGGATGCTAGTCCCTGGTTCCTAGTCCCTAGGTGGTGTCGCTGAATATTTACAGTAATAAAAATAGAAAACTTCACTTGCTTTAATATGGTAAGCAAGCGAAGTTGTCCTCCAGGAACCAGGAACCAGGAACCAGGAACCAGGAACCAGGAACCAGGAACCAGGAACCAGGAACCAGGAACCAGGAACCAGGAACCAGGAACCAGGAACCAGGAACCAGGAACCAGGAACCAGGAACCAGGAACCAGGAACCAGGAACCAGGAACCAGGAACCAGGAACCAGGAACCAGGAACCAGGAACCAGGAACCAGGAACCAGGAACCAGGAACCAGGAACCAGGAACCAGGAACCAGGAACCAGGAACCAGGAACCAGGAACCAGGAACCAGGAACCAGGAACCAGGAACCAGGAACCAGGAACCAGGAACCAGGAACCAGGAACCAGGAACCAGGAACCAGGAACCAGGAACCAGGAACCAGGAACCAGGAACCAGGAACCAGGAACCAGGAACCAGGAACCAGGAACCAGGAACCAGGAACCAGGAACCAGGAACCAGGAACCAGGAACCAGGAACCAGGAACCAGGAACCAGGAACCAGGAACCAGGAACCAGGAACCAGGAACCAGGAACCAGGAACCAGGAACCAGGAACCAGGAACCAGGAACCAGGAACCAGGAACCAGGAACCAGGAACCAGGAACCAGGAACCAGGAACCAGGAACCAGGAACCAGGAACCAGGAACCAGGAACCAGGAACCAGGAACCAGGAACCAGGAACCAGGAACCAGGAACCAGGAACCAGGAACCAGGAACCAGGAACCAGGAACCAGGAACCAGGAACCAGGAACCAGGAACCAGGAACCAGGAACCAGGAACCAGGAACCAGGAACCAGGAACCAGGAACCAGGAACCAGGAACCAGGAACCAGGAACCAGGAACCAGGAACCAGGAACCAGGAACCAGGAACCAGGAACCAGGAACCAGGAACCAGGAACCAGGAACCAGGAACCAGGAACCAGGAACCAGGAACCAGGAACCAGGAACCCATCAATCCATTTCCTTCAAATACCCTAATCCCAACTGATTCATCTGAGTTTCTATCCAATCGACACGTTGCCAGACATAAGGTGTTGGGTTTTGCACATGAAACTTATATGGATTGGGAAGCACTGCGGCTAATCGAGCGGCTTGTGACATCGACAATTGGCTGGCTGGAATTCCATAATAATGTAGGCTGGCAGCTTGTACGCCAAAAATGCCTGGGCCAAATTCGACTATATTGAGATAAATTTCTAGAACTCTAGATTTTCCCCATTCCAACTCAACCAATAAACTGAGATAGGCTTCCAGCGCTTTGCGGAAGATATCTTTACCTGGCCAGAGATATAAATTTTTAACCGTTTGTTGGGTTAAAGTACTGGCACCACGAAAGCGCTCGCCAGAAATCATGTCTGCAATGGCTTTTTGAGTTGAAACAAAATCAATACCGTAATGTTTTGGAAAACGTTGATCTTCTGAAGCGATCACTGACAGTTGCATATATGGGGAGATATTGTCTAAATTTACCCAGTCACTGAGGGAGTAGTGACGATATTGTTCCGGTGGAAACCAAGCACGTTGCACTTTCCAGCTCCATACGAACGGGTTGATAAATTTAAGTGGCAAAGTGATGACGATGCTAAAAACGAAAAAAGAGATTAATATTCGTATTATCCATTTTTTTAACCACTGACTCATGCGCTTCCTTTGCTTGAATATATTTAAAATAGAATAATGTGAAGCCATTAGAATAGCGAGAGTTTGAGAAAAAGCTAACGGATTAATGACGAAGTTACTCAGGTATCACTCGAGTGAAAAAAGATTTTTTATCCAAATGCACGCAGGGGATATCAGTCTTGACAGATTGTGTTATACTCTGCGCGAACTTTATATCCTATTAATAGAGTAAGACAATGACTGACTTATCAAAATACAGAAACATTGGTATTTTTGCGCACGTTGATGCGGGTAAAACTACCACGACTGAGCGTATCCTTAAGCTGACTGGTACTATCCACAAAACGGGTGAAGTACATGATGGCGAATCAACTACTGACTTCATGGAGCAGGAAGCTGAGCGCGGTATTACAATCCAATCAGCAGCGGTAAGTTGTTTCTGGAAAGACCACCGTTTCAACGTTATCGACACCCCGGGACACGTTGACTTTACAGTAGAAGTATATCGTTCTCTTAAAGTTCTTGACGGCGGTATCGGTGTATTCTGTGGTTCTGGTGGTGTTGAACCACAATCAGAAACTAACTGGCGTTACGCGAACGAATCTGAAGTAGCACGTATCATTTTCGTAAACAAACTGGACCGTATGGGTGCAGATTTCTACCGTGTAACTGAGCAAGTACGTAAAGTACTTGGCGCAACTCCATTAATCATGACTCTACCAATCGGTATCGAAGATGATTTCAAAGGTGTTGTAGACGTTCTTTCTCGTAAAGCGTACATCTGGGACGAAACTGGTCTTCCAGAAAACTACACTGTTGAAGATGTTCCTGCGGACATGGTTGACGATGTTGAGCAATACCGTGAAGAGATGATCGAAACGGCTGTTGAGCAAGACGACGAACTAATGATGGCTTACATGGAAGGTGAAGAGCCTTCTGTTGAAGAAATCAAACGTTGTATCCGTAAAGGTACTCGTGATCTAGCGTTCTTCCCAACATACTGTGGTTCAGCGTTTAAAAACAAAGGTATGCAACTAGTACTTGATGCGGTTGTTGATTACCTACCTTCTCCAACTGAAGTTGATCCTCAACCTCTTATGGATGAAGAAGGCAACGAAACTGGCGATCACGCTATCGTTTCTGCTGATGAAACTTTCAAAGCGCTAGCATTCAAAATCATGGATGACCGTTTTGGTGCCCTAACTTTCGTTCGTATTTACTCTGGTAAATTGAACAAAGGTGACACCATCTTGAACTCGTTTACAGGTAAAACTGAGCGTGTTGGCCGTATGGTTGAGATGCAAGCTGATGACCGTAAAGAGCTATCTTTCGCTCAAGCAGGTGACATCATTGCTATCGTTGGTATGAAGAACGTGCAAACTGGTCACACTCTATGTGATCCTAAGCACCCAGTAACTCTAGAACCAATGGTATTCCCAACTCCAGTAATCTCGATTGCTGTACAGCCTAAAGATAAAGGCGGCTCAGAGAAAATGGGTATCGCGATCGGTAAAATGGTTGCAGAAGATCCATCTTTCCAAGTTGAAACTGACGAAGATTCAGGTGAAACCATCCTTAAAGGTATGGGTGAACTTCACTTAGATATCAAAGTAGACATCTTGAAGCGTACTTACGGTGTAGATCTAATCGTTGGTCAACCTCAGGTTGCTTACCGTGAAACTATCACTAAAGAAATTGAAGATAGCTACACGCATAAGAAACAGTCTGGTGGTTCTGGTCAATTCGGTAAGATTGATTACCGTATTAAGCCTGGCGAGCAAAACTCAGGCTTTACGTTCAAATCTACCGTTGTTGGTGGTAACGTACCGAAAGAATTCTGGCCTGCAATCGAAAAAGGTTTTGCTGGCATGATGGACCACGGTGTTCTAGCTGGCTTCCCAACGTTAGACGTTGAAGTTGAACTATTTGATGGTGGTTTCCACGCAGTCGATTCATCTGCAGTAGCATTTGAAATTGCAGCGAAAGGTGCATTCCGTCAATCTATGCCTAAAGCTGGTGCTCAACTTCTTGAGCCTATCATGGCTGTAGATGTGTTCACTCCTGAAGATCACGTTGGTGATGTTATCGGTGACCTTAACCGTCGTCGTGGTATGATCAAAGACCAAGAAGCTGGCGTTACAGGTGTTCGCATCAAGGCTGACGTACCACTTTCAGAAATGTTCGGTTACATCGGTTCTCTACGTACAATGACTTCTGGTCGTGGTCAGTTCTCTATGGAGTTCGCACACTACGCACCATGTCCTGCAAACGTATCAGAGCAAGTAATTGCTGACGTTAAAGCACGTAAAGAAGCTGAGAAGAAATAATTCTTTTCGCTGATTAAAGCTTAATAAAAACCCGCTAGAGATAGCGGGTTTTTTGTTTTTTAGACCGCAGAAATGTTAAGAAAAATGCGATTCGAATCTCGGGCGTTTCACTGCTCGAAGTGGTTTCGGGATACGAGAACGCTTTGCTCGAGAGCCGAAAAGCAGAGCGTAGAAATAACAAAAAGCATCATCCTGAAAAGCGACGTAGGAGCGTAGTTCAGGATCTCCTAAAGGGATTGCTGGATAAAAATTTAGAAATATCATTGACATAATTTGCGAGCATTTAAACTTTTCTCGCAACTCGCAACTCGCAACTCGCAACTCGCAACTCGCAACTCGCAACTCGCAACTCGCAACTATTTTTTCAAATCAATATACAACTGTTCAACCTTGGTTCTTGCCCACTCAGTTTTACGTAAAAACTTTAAGCTCGACTTAATACTTGGATCCGATTGAAAACAGCGAATGTTAATCATCTGGCCTAATTGTCCCCAGCCATAGTGTTGTACTAATTCCGTTAAAAGTTTTTCAAGAGTAATTCCATGTAGAGGGTTGTTACTTTGGGTCATGTTAGGACAAGCCTGCAATAAAATAAGATGTGCCGAGTATAGCAAGTAGGAGAGGGAATATAAGAATATTTTGAACAATAAGATATTGACAGTAAATGGAAGCTTGGAAAAATTTGACCCGAGACCCGAGACCCGAGACCCGAGACCCGAGACCCGAGACCCGAGACCCGAGACCCGAGACCCGAGGTTACTCCTCCCAAACAACAAACTTATCACTTGGCCAATTGGCTCCAACGTCGTGATATTTTTTCTCTAGTACATGACGCTTGATTTTTAGAGTAGGCGTTAGAATTCCATTTTCGATACTCCACGGTTCTTTAATCATCAGAACCCCTTTGATCTTGGCGTGTGATTCTAAACCGTCATTGATTTGATTGATTATCTTAACTGTTTTGCGTTCATATCGATCACGATCAAAGTTCTTAAATGAATGAGGAATAACCAGTAAAATTGGTGCTGGTAAGCCTAAGCCAATTAAGCACATCATTTCGACTCGAGAATGCTCAAAGATTTTTTTCTCAATTGGCACTGGTGAGACAAACTTGCCTTTGGCGGTTTTGAACGTGTCTTTTTTACGTCCTTCAATCGATAAATAACCCTCATCATCTAGGCTACCAATATCGCCTGTATGCAACCATCCTTCATCATCAAAGGACTCTTTTGTTGCTTCATCATTTTTATAATAGCCAGCGAATAAACCTTTACCGCGAACCATGATCTCTTGGTCATCGGCAATGCGAACATCAACCCCTGGACCTACTGCGCCAACTGTACCGATTTTATCAGCGCGGAATGGGTAGTTAATGGTGCTATAAGCGAAGGTTTCCGTCATGCCCCATGCTTCGGTAATATTCATTCCAACACTACGATACCAATGTAATAACGAAGGGGAAATCGGCGCAGAGCCACAACCTAAAACGCGAGCATTTTCTAATCCTAACCCTGCAATGATCTTTTTCTTCACAATGCTATTTAAGAAAGGTATTGCAAGTAGGATGTTGAGTTTTTTCTGTGGCATTTTTTCCAAAATACGTTGCTGGAAAACTGTCCATAAACGAGGCACAGAAATAAATAAAGTCGGCTTGTGAGCTTTAACATCATCAATAAAAGTATCAAGACTTTCTGCAAAGCTGGTTGGTACTCCTCCTAATACAGAAGAACCAAAAACATAGACACGTTCGGTAATATGGGCGAGTGGTAAATAAGAAAATAGTCGGTCGTTTTCTTGCAAACCAATGTGCTCGACAATTTTTGATGCACACCACGCGAAGCCGCCATAAGTCAGCATTGCACCTTTAGGTAAGCCAGATGTGCCTGAGGTGTACACTAAAGACATCAGCGTCTCGTCGTTGTGCTGAGGTCGCTCTGTGCTAGGTTGGTGGCTGTCAATTAAAGTATTGAAATTATATTGGCATGTTGGTGCACTGTCATAAGGTAAAGAAATAGAGATGAGTTGCTGATGCTTGCCTAACACTTCTAGCGTGGCTACATCATCATCGAGTTTACCGACAATTATCGCTTTAGCTTCACTGTGAGTCAGGCAATGTTCAATGGTGTCACTGCCCGCAGTAGGGAAAATAGGTACGCTGACGTAGTCACCTAGCATTAAGGCTAAATCACAAATAAACCACTCTGCACAGTTCTTCGAAAGTAAGGCAACTTTATCTTTAGGCTCTAGACCTAAACCTCTTAATGCCGACACTAGGCTCAACGCTTGATCGGCCACTTCGCGATAAGTGAATTCTTTAATTTCACGGTTAATTGGCTGAGTGAGGTAAACATCATTAGGTCGCTCTTCTGCCCATTTTAAAATCATTTCATGGGGAAATTGAGCGTTATTTTTTTGTTGTTGATTAAGTTCAGTCATCATTTCCGCCTTTTATTACAAGTTATTAACACTTTTAGGCTATTAATGATCAAAGAACAATAATACTAAGGTCCAACCAGTGAAATGTTGTGAAGTGAAACATCAATTTGATTGTAACTATTTCTATCAGGTAAGGTTTTTGAAGTCACTTGGGTATAGATATTAATAAGTAAATACTGATATCCCACAACCGACAGTCGCAAATGAAGTAACAAGAGCAATAATCGGAACTTTAATACTACGTAATACAAAAATACCAGAGACCACCACCAGCATATCGAGTGAATGGCCCACGGCCGATACAAAGATAGGTTGATATAAAGCTGCCATTAATAAGCCGACTACTGCGGCATTTACGCCCGCGACCATAGGTAGCACATGACTACGTTGGCTAAAGTTCTGCCATTGTTTCAATAATCCAATAATTAATAAAAACCCCGGAAGAAAGATCATTAGTGTGGCTAATAACGCACCAATAATTGGCATGTTCGGTAGCAATACATAGCCAAGGTAAGTGGCAAAAGTAAACATTGGGCCTGGCATTGCTTGAGCGGCGGCATAACCAGCCATAAAAGTATCATTGGATAATTGGCTACCCACGGTCGATTGCAATAGTGGTAACACGACATGGCCACCACCAAACACTAGGCTACCTGCTGAGAAAAAATCTTGCAGCATACTTGTGAGCATATTGGTTGTTGGCCAAGAAATGGAGAACAAGAATAAACCAACAAAAAGCGTTAACGCCAATTTTTCCGATAGAGATAGGTTGATTGAATTTGCTGTTGAGGTGTTGCTTGCGGGGTGCTTAGTGACAGTATTTGGGATAGAAGTGGCATTATAAAAATAGCCAATGCCTGCTGCTATGACTAAACAAATAATTTGGCTAATGGCAGAGGGCCACAGTAAGCACACACAAGTTGTGAATACACATAAAGCTTGATGTCGTTTGTGTTGGCAAAACTGTTTGAACATAGTGTAAGTTGCATCAAACACTACCACGACAGCTAATAATTTGAGCCCATGAATAACACCTTGTATCCAAGTGTTATCTAACCATTGTTGGCTAAATGCAGCGATAGCGATCATTAATGCGATAGAAGGTGTGGTGAATCCAAGAAAGGCGGCAATTCCGCCTAATAGACCACCACGCTGATAACCAATTGAAAAACCAATTTGGCTAGAGCCTGGGCCAGGTAAAAATTGGCTTAAAGCAATGAGTTGAGCGTATTCGGACTCAGTGAGCCATTGTCGTTTTTCAACAAATGCAGTACGAAAGTAACCAATATGAGCCGCTGGGCCGCCAAAGCTTACCCAGCCTAGTAGAAAGAAGATTTTAAATAAGTCGAACATGAAGTCAAAATGATAAAGAAAATATTTGGGTATATTGACTATAGTTTATGACAGTAGAGTGAAGGGCGTTATTAATACTCGAATCTCGGGCGCTTTGCTGCTCGTAACTCGGAAAAGCAAAAGCGCGAATCGAGTACCGAAAACCGATTATCTTTTTATTCCTATCCTGACTGTTCTCGCCACATTCTCTGCCAAATTCGCCATGTTAACTTCAGCTTCAGCAAAAGCGGCTTCTAAATCAAATGGTCTTGGAATCGCTGCAAACACTGCATCAATACCATGATCGTAAACCGCTTGGTAGTTATCGCCGACACAGCCTGCCAGTGCGATTACTGGAAGATAAAATTTCTTTGCCGCTTGAGCAATCCCAACGGGGGTTTTTCCGTGGGCGCTTTGCCAGTCAATTCTACCTTCACCGGTAATCACCAGATCAGCATCTTGTAGATGATCTTCAATTGATAGCGTTTCTAATACAATGGCGATCCCCGGTTTTAAAGTGGCAGAGGTAAATCCTAAGAAGGCCGCACCAAGCCCGCCGGCAGCCCCAGATCCTGCTTTATCTTTAACTTGCCTTTCCAGTTGAGAAGCAATTAAGTCAGCATAGTCACTTAAAGCGTTATCGAGCAACTTGGTGTCTTCTTCTGTTGCCCCTTTTTGTTTGCCAAAGGTCGCTGTCGCACCGTGTTCTCCACACAGTGGATTATCCACATCACTGGCAATCACGATTTCACAATCGGCAAGCTGAGGATGTAGACCGTCAATATTGATCGATTTAATTTGTGTAAGGCCAATGCCATTACCAGAAATAAGATGGCTGTTACTGTCGAGAAACTTAACGCCTAATGCTTCTAACATGCCCATTCCACCGTCATTAGTAGCACTTCCTCCTAGCCCAATTATCAATTTCTTAGCACCATTTTCTAACGCATGTGCAATCAGCTCTCCAGTGCCAAAGCTGGTGGTGATTTTTGGATCGCGCTGAGCAATCGGTACATGATGTAAACCACTTGCCGCTGCCATTTCAATCACAGCGGTGTGGTCTAATTCGCCACCTAGTCGACCATAAAAAGCGTTGACTTGGTGGCCAAGAGGCCCTGTTACAACACAATCAATAATTTCTCCTTGAGTCGCATCGACTAAAGATTGCACCGTCCCTTCACCACCATCAGCTAGTGGGATATGTACATACTCAACGTCCTGCCAAACTCGCTTCAGCCCGGTTTCAATGGCTTGGCAAACTTGCTTAGCGGTTAAGCTTTCTTTAAACGAATCGGGAGCAATAATGATTTTCATACTAGGACCTCAAGTAAAAGTTAAAGTAACACTAGGCTTAATAAGTAAACTAACAACATAGCAGTGACACCTTGAACTAGGGTTGCCATGGTTTGAGCTCGATATGCCAAGCCTACACTCATACGGCTAAATTGGGATACGACCCAAAAGAAGCTGTCATTGGCATGAGAGACCGTCATCGCACCAGCACCAATCGCCATAACGGTTAATACTCGCCCCATTTCTGAATCTAAGCCTAATTGAGCCAATAAAGGAGCAACTAGTGCAGAGGTAGTCACTAAGGCAACGGTTGAAGAACCTTGAGCCGATTTGAGTGCAGCTGCCACAATAAATGGCATAAAGATACCGACGCCTAAAGCTGAAAGAGTAGTCCCTAAATATTCGCCAAGTGGTGTTGCTTTTAAAACTGCACCAAATGCACCGCCAGCACCCGTGATGAGTAGAATAGGAGCAGCAGCTACAATACCTTGGCTAATCCTTTCGCTAAACTCAGTAATTTTTTGTTCTGACTTTAGAAGGCGAGTTGCTAATAAAAGTCCAATAAACAACGCAGTTAAAGGTTGGCCGAGAAAAGCGAGAGTTGCTTGAAAATTGCCACTGCCAAGTGGTTGGCTAGGGAAGTTTGCGATAGAAGCAAAACAAATTAAGACAATAGGAACAAAAATAGGTGCAAAAGCTTGAGTTGGTGATGGAAGAGTTCCGTATGATGCTTTCAGTGTTTGCCAGTCTTGATTTTCAGCAGGCGTTAGATCGTCGTTTTCAATACCATCAGGTTCTACATCTGAGAAGCGACTCGCCCACAGCATACCTGCAATAGCAGCGACTGCTGCAACAAAAATACCTACACCAATCACAAGACCTAAATTTGACTCTAAACCTAGGTTACCAGCTGCTGCAATAGGACCTGGAGTTGGTGGTACAAAGGTGTGGGTAGCATATAAACCGGTGGCTAGAGCGACACTCATTGCAACGCTAGAAGTTTGCATGCGTTTTGCTAATGATTCTTTTAAGGAGTTTAGAATAACAAACCCCGAATCACAAAAAACAGGAATGGATACTAAGTAGCCAATGATAGACATCGTTAAGGTGGGGAATCTTTGCCCTAAGCACTTAATAACACTATCAGCCATAGTAATTGCAGCGCCACTTTTCTCTAAAATAACGCCAATAATAGTACCTAGCACAATGACTAAACCAATGTAACCTAAGATACCACCAAAGCCAGAAGCAATCGTTTTTGCAATAGACTCAGGAGGTAGACCGTAGGCAAATGCTGCTATAAATGCAGACATTAACAGTGCTAAGAAAGGGTGAATTTTAAATTTTGTAGTCGTAATGACGATAAACGCGATTACGGCTAAGAGGATTAATATCAGACTCATCGTAGGGTAACTCCATGTTTTAATTATTATGCTACGAGAGGATCGGTTTCTCCGATTTTGGGTTGGGATCTCGTAGTTTTATTATTATCAATGAAGTCTTCCAAAATTACTTTGGACACTTAGCCAAATTACATGTCGATAAATTGTACTGATTTTGTTCGTTTGACTAGTTTTTCGATTATTGTGTGATCTGGCAAGCAATATAGAGTTCGACTAATCCGGTGAAGTTATGTGGGGATATTTGAGTAATGCTTTCAATTTTATTTAATCGATAGCGTAGGGTGTTTCTATGGATATACAAGCTATTAGCGCATTGAGACAGGTTTCCTTGATGTTCAAATAAGCTGTATAAAGTTTTGATTAATTGACCAGAACGATCTTGGTTTTTGAGTTTAATAATCGCGTTACATAACTGTGCACCTTGCCAGTTTTCTTTTAATGGTGAAAGAAGCACTGGCATGCGCAGTTCTTCAAACAGATGTTTGGTTTGTTTCGGTTGGTAGTGTTTGCCTAACGTGAGTACTTGTTGAGCACTTTGAAATGATAGGGGCATATCCATGACGGAAGGAAAGTATTCGCCTAGTGCAATATGAAGGTGGTGAATGTCGTGTTGTTGTAGCTTATGAATGAGTTGATCAATACGTTTACTTTCAAGAGTGTAGTCCCAACGTTCAGCCGCTTGTTGGCATGGCTTAAGAACCAGGATTTGGTTCATTGCAACGACAGCGACTAAGTTATTGCGCTCAGGGTATTCAAGCAATTCCACTATTTTCCTGATGGTATCGAGCTGGTTTTGGTTAGAGGTTTCGCTGATTTCAATTAACACGGCAACTCGTGGTTGTTCAATATTAATCGATAAGCGTTGTGCCCAGCTTTCAAGCGCCTCTTTGGTTAATTCATTATTCACCCAAGAAGAAATAAACTCTTCTATATGGCGTTTATCCCATTGTAATTGTTCAATCAATAATGATCGCTCGATGATCATCTCTGAAGTCATTTTGACCAAGGCTGCATAGTTGCGGATCTCATCAGGGTTTCCGGTTATGCCTACCACACCAATAATAGTGTCATCATGCTTTAGGACTAAGTTAATGCCCGGCTTAACCCCTTTTAAGTTCTGACTAGTTTGTCGAGTAATTTCAGTGGTGTCACCATGTTGGATTGCTAGCAAAGCGCCATCGTGCAATTGCCCAATTCGATCAGGTTCTCCGCTACTGATTATGATGCCTCGATCATTCATAACGTTGATGTTGGTATCGATAATAGCCATGGTCCGATCAACGATTTGCTGGGCAAGTTGGGTATCTAGGTGCATAAAAAAGCCGATAGAAAAGTATGTATATTAAAACATTAACCTAGTCGGCTTTTTTCGTCATAATGAAGTAATAAATTTGTGAATATGCACAAATAATGGCTTAGCTTGCTAAATGAAAAGCTTGTTTCAATGTTTGTAAATATGCTTCATCACGGCACATGCTTTTTCCTGGTTCATCGGAAATTTTCGCCACGGGTTTACCTTGGCAGGCGGTGAGTTTAAGTACGATGTTGAGGCTATCCACATTTGGGATATCGCAGGTTAATTTAGTACCAATTCCAAAGCTGGTTTGAATGCGTTGGGCAAAATGTTGGTATATCTCTATAGCTTTGGCAAGTGATAACCCATCTGAAAACACCAACACTTTAGATTTAGGATCTATCCCCAGTTTCTCATAGTGAGCAATTGCTTTTTCTCCCCATTCAATTGGGTCACCACTGTCATGGCGTAAGCCCAGAAATGTATTAGCAAGACTTGGAGTGAAATCGCGCAGAAAAGCATCCATGTTTATGCAATCGGTCAGCGCAATGCCTAATGTATCAGGGTATTCTTTTATCCAATTATGCAATGCTAATTGTTGTGAGCTGGCAAGATCGCCTGTTAATTGCTGATGTGCTTGAAACCATTCATGAGCTTGAGTGCCGACGGGGTTTAATCCTTTGCTAAAGGCTAGGTAGTAATTCGACGTGCCATCAAATTGAGGGAAATACTCTATCAACTGGTCGACAATATTAGCTTGTACTGCTTTAGATAAACGACGACGAGTACCGAAATCGATTAAAGAAAAGCCAGACATATCTAGGGTTGATTTATCTTGTTTGAGTAATTTTAGCTTGTGGTGTAAATGCTGGCTCGCTTGTTCAACATTAGCTTGTGGGTAACGAGTTCGTCCTCGAATTTCACTGATAATTGCTAGCAGTGGTACTTCCCATAAAATCACATCTAACCATTTACCGCGAATTGTTATTTGTAGTTGATTGTCACCTTTACGTACTTCGACGTTACTTTGTTGAAAATGAAATGAAGATAAGTACTCAAGGTAATCGTTTTCAAAGAAGGGGAGTTGCGCAAGGTAGTTTAGCTCTTCGGATTGAAACCTCAGCTGACATAAGTGATCAATTTGCTGTAATACTTCTTCGAAATATGGACGCAAATCTTCCTGGCTTCGGCAATGAAATTCAGCGACCACTTCAACGTTAGGATATTGGTGAAATACCGCTTGCTGCATATGCAATTTATAAGCATCAGTATCCAGTAGTGATGTGATGATCGGTTGTGAGTGAGGTGTAAAAGAAGAAACGGTCATAGACAATATTTAATGAGGAGATTATCAGAGTAGTGTACTCGATCTTGCTTCAATTGAAAAAGTTGCTCATAAAAATAGGCTTGTACAGCGACTATAGTATTTGGCCTATAATGTTCTAAAAGCTTTTAGAATATAGTAACCCTTCCTTGGTTTAGATATAAAAAATCCCGCTAAAGTGACGGGATTTCAATTGGTTAAACTGTACAGCTTTTTATCATGTTCAGGTTAGTAGGTATTTAACCTAGCATAACCCTAAAGCTATTTTTCTATTATCAAACACCAATATAATTAGTTATTTGAATGCAGCTCGCTGTTTAACTCAACCGCAGATTTATTGGTTAAGCATTCAATCTTGCCGGTTACAGAGTTACGGCGGAATAGTAGGTCTGGTTTGCCAGCGAGATCGCGCGCTTTGGCAACTTCTACTTCATTACCTGAAGCGTCAAGCATAGTCACTTTAGTACCAGCTGTGATGTAAAGACCTGACTCAATCGTACAACGATCACCTAGTGGGAAACCAAGACCTGCGTTGGCACCTAGTAGGCTGTTCTCACCAATTGAGATCACAACTTTACCACCGCCAGATAGTGTACCCATGATTGAAGCACCACCACCGATGTCCGAACCTTCGCCAACCATAACGCCAGCAGAGATACGACCTTCAACCATGCTCACACCTGTTGTACCAGCATTAAAGTTGATGAAACCTTCGTGCATTACAGTTGTGCCTTCGCCGACGTGTGCACCAAGACGTACTCGGGAGGTATCAGCAATACGAACACCAGTTGGAACAATGTAATCAACCATTTTCGGGAATTTATCAACACAATCGACAGTGAGAGTTTCGCCATTTAAGCGAGCTTCAATTTGGCGACTTGCTAGTTCTGGTAAGTCGATAGGGCCTTGGTTCGTCCATGCAATGTTATGAAGTAGACCAAAGATACCATCAAGTACGATGCCATGTGGTTTAGCTAAACGATGTGAAATAAGTTGAAGTTTTAGGAAACCTTCCGCAACTGAGCTTGGTTGCTCATCTTTAGCAAGAATAACTAACACTAGAGGCTGAGAAGATTGAGCGGCTTTTTCGGCAAAATCGGCATTAGCAATGTCACCATTTGCTGCAAATGCAGTCGATAGTTCACCAGCAAGCTCATTGCTGATTTCAATCGCTTGGTTGCCTTCTGAGTATCCTGAAACTTGTGCTATCGCTGCAACAAGTGCGTCTGATGGGGTTAATACAGGGCTTGGAAAAAATGCTTCGATGATTTTACCATCACGGTTTTTGGTAGCCGTACCAAAGGCAAGTGCGAAATGTGCCATTTAAAAATCTCTCCATATAAAGTAAAGGGTAAACGCAAATTTACCGATTGAATTGTATACCTAAGTAACTTCAAGGTGCGAGTTTCAGCAACAATAAAACAAGCTTTAGACAAGGCAAATTGAAAAAGATTTGGATAATAGCTCTGAATTTTGCATCTTGAAGGCACTTGGGTATAAATGCTATTTCCAATCATAATGATTGCTAGCCAGTGTGGAAAGGCTTGAAAGGAAAATAATCAATATTGGTGTGCATTATTATTCATGTTTGCTTGTCATTCTTTGGTCTTTGTTAAAAGATTCATTCCAATGGGCAGAAAATATACGCCTAGTTCTTGTTGGAGTATTTTTGCAACCGCTAAATAAAAAGCACAACAACCGCATAAGATCCCAACCAAACTTGCCATTGTATTAATGGATGGGGATGGAATAAATTGATGCAGTGCTAACAGAAGATACAAAAGTGCTAAAGAGGTAAAAATGACGAAATCTATCAAGCTTAATTGACGAGCGATGATAGCCATGATGCTAGTAAATATTCCCCATAACAGGAAATAACACCCAATTAATGCTGTTGGAGGTGTTAGAGAAACATTCAATAAAGGAAATAATAAGATCCCGACATAAGACAGCCAATAGAGCCCGTAGGCACTAAAAGTGATCCCCACAAAAGTATGACCTTGTTTGTACTCGACCAATCCGATAAAAAGCTGAGTTCCTCCACCAAAAATAAGTGCCATTGAAATGATTAATGCATTTAGTGGAAATAACCCGAGCCCATGTAAATTCACCAATATACTGGTCAAGCTAAACGCAAATAGCCCTAATGGCGTGTAATCAATAGAAGAGGATTTCATAGGATGAGTTGGTTGATTATTGAACGATGCAAATAGTAATAGCACTCTAATTGATTTGTGTAAACAATTTAAATTAAAATTGTATACAACTTAGGGTGCTTTCTTTAAGAGGTGATTAATTAAAGGGATTGATATCGCTCCCCATTCTATTTGTCACTTACGCTGCCTGATCTAAAGCGGGTGGCGTTAAGTAATATTGCCAAACATCATGATATAAGCTTAATGATTGATTTCTAAGTTGATCTACCTTGCCTTTTTCAATCTCATTGAGATTTCGGTTTTCAAGCATTGCGGTGCGTTCTATATGCTGAATTTGTTCGTAAAGAATATGTTCTTCACCATTTTTTATCTTGGCAATTTCTTCTAAGTGAAATTGAACTTCGGTGATGAGTTGCGACTTAGGCAGTTGGACAAGTACTTTTAAATCACGATACCCAGAAGGGTTGGGATTTTTAAAGCGGTTTTTTACTTCAATAATCGTCGCTTGTTGTTGCAGTTGTTCAAAAGCCGTCACTAAGCTCGGTATATTTTGGGAAACAATAGTCGCTCTTGCTAAATCAGTGATTTTATTTGCTTCACCATTTAACTCTTTGTCTATTTTTATGCTGGCTCTTTCTTTTGATTTCACACCTGAAAATAAAGGCGTAGTTTGGGTATTCAGCGCGATACTTTTACATAAAACTTCTAGCTCATTTTGAGCAATCGGTGCCCGTTGATACAGGACCTCAAAGTCGTTGCTAAATTGCTGGAAGTGTTGTGGGGCAATATCAGGAATGCTGTATAAGCCACTTAAGGAATGTTTAAAGGCTTGTGGGCAAGCTTCATTGATTTGCGGACGCGTTTGAGAAGACGACTGCGTCAATTGAGCCGCGAGAGCGACCGCTGGTGTACGTGTTAGCAACAGCAACATAAGGGTTGATGTGCGTAAAAGAAACTTCATAAGCAACCTCAGTCTGACAAAAAAATATGAGAACTAAAAGTTGTATACCCTTGCATTATTAGCTGTTGCTTTGTTGACGGCATTTATTCACTGCAACGTTAATGATTTTGGGTATTGTCTGATCGCTTAGTTTATTTATGTGGGCGAATTAGGGAATTACAATAGCAGTTTGAAAATAAGAGTAGTGTGACAGGCGCTAAGCTTTATCCATAAAGAAATCATGGCTTTGTAAAGAATTGTAAGGGTTGTAAAAAGTGATAGTAAAAATACCCAAATATGTAAAAAAACTAGATGTTTTTAACTCATATTTGGGTATTAAAATTTTAGAACGAGATTAAAGATTAAGCGGCTTCGCTATCTTTATCTTCAGTTGCTTTTGGTGTTTTGGCTTTTTTCTCAGTAGGGCGACGTTTCGCACCTAGTGCAAAGAGTACTTCATCTTTGTTTTGGGCAAGGAACATAGATAACTCTTCTTTTTGGTTATCATCTTCAATAATCTTGCTATTTTCCAACAAAGTGAAAAGCTCGTCCGCCATATCCAACATTTTGTCATAAGCGTCAGCTTCAGCCTTGGAAGTAAAAGTCATCTTTTCTTCTCCGTTGCGTTCCACCACGTACTTGACGATTACAGCCATGGTTATCCTCGTATGCAATTTTTGAATGAATTTAACTGTTTTTTTATACAGTTATTTGTGACTAATGTCCAGTAGTTATCTACTATTTGGCACTGCTTTTCAATGATTCGAGCATTTTCCAATCAGTGCAAAACTGCATAAAGGTTTTGAGTAGTGGGCTTTGGTATTTTTCTTTATGTACTAATAGCCAAAAACGACGAGTCATATCAAGGGGGACTTTAAGTTCTACTACGCGACTATTTTCAAGAGCCGATTGAGCCGCTAAGCGAGATAAGCATGCTAGGCCAAGATTAGCAGAGGTGGCGTTAATAATGGCTTCTGTAGTATTTAATTGAAATGATTCGGTCCAGATTTCAATACGTGGTGCCACGGTGCGTAAGAAAAATTCTCGAGTTCCCGAACCTGCTTCACGTAATAACCACTGAGTATTTTCAAAGTCTCTCGCAAGTACCGTATCTTGTTTTGCCAAAGGATGACTAGGTGCGCAGATGATGCACATTTCATCTTGGTTCCAAGGCTGCATTAACAACTGATCGGATTGCACTTTACCTTCAACTAAGCCGAGATCGAGTTCGTAGTCGGTTAACTTGTCACAAATTAAACTGGTATTGGAAATTAATAAGCTTTGCTGTTGATGTTGTGAATGCTGACGAAAATCACGTAGTAGATAAGGTACAACTTGGTTGCCAACCGTATCACTGGCACCGATTTTTAATTGCCCGTGTAATGCCTGATCAAAGGTAAACATATGTTGTATATCTTCACTGCGGTGTAGTAACTCATCGGCTAAAGGCAGTAGGCGCTTGCCTTCTTGATTTAATACTAAACGGTTATTCACACGGTCAAATAATACGTGGCCGAGTTGTTTTTCTAGTTCACCTAATGACAAGCTCACCGCGGCTTTAGACAGAAATAACTTTTTGGCAGCTTCAGTTAAGGTTTCCTGTTGAGTTAAAGCAGTAAAGACTTTGAGTTGTTTGAGGGTGACATTGCTCGCCATAGGTTTTATCTCGTTTTGTTTTTATTAACGCGCGTTAAATATAATTAGATATATCTAAACAATGAGCAAGTTTATTATTACTGCATCGGTAACATATACCCCGTGAGGTAATCATGAATCAGACATTTAAAAACTTAGTAAGTGGTGCACCAACCCCAATGGCAGGTTTGGCACTCGGTATCGCTAGTTTAGGCTGGTGTTGGGAAAATGCCCTAACACTTAACGGCCATGCTCAACACTGGAGTGCAGGGATTGCGTCGGTTTTATTATTGATCTTAGCCATTAAGTTTATCTTTCACCCGAAATTGCTCGCCAATGATCTTGCCCATCCAGTGGTCGGCAGTGTCGTGCCGACATTCTCAATGGCAACAATGATAGTATCAAGCTCAATTGGTCATTTTAACCCAGTTTTAGGTGACAGTTTGTGGTTATTCGCGGTAGCGCTACATATTATTTTCTTAACCACATTTATTTACCACAGAGCAAAAGAATTTGAAGTCCACCATATGGTGCCGAGTTGGTTTGTACCGCCGATTGGTATCATTGTGGCCGATGTTTCGTACTCAGGTACCCCAGCACTTTCTTGGATTGCTTATTCTGTATTGGTTTTTGGTATAGCATGCTATGCAGTGATGTTGCCAATCATGATTTATCGCTTTATTTTCTGCCAAGAAGTCCCTGATGCAGCAAAACCAACCTTGGCGGTTATGGCTGCACCTGCAAGCTTATCATTAGCTGGCTATTTGACCTTCAGCTCTGAACCATCATTACTGCTAGTGATGGTATTAATGTCGATTGCGATCTTGATGACGATTCTAATTTATCTTTCATTTTTTACTTTGCTGAAACTACCATTTAGCCCAGGTTATGCCGCTTTTACTTTTCCAATGGTAATTGGTGCTACCGCGTTATTTAAAACTTCTCATTGGATGTCAACGATGGAAGTATTAACTCAATATGCCCATCAAATACAGTTTCTTGCAGTGATAGAACTAGTGGTTGCTACTTTGATTGTGGCTTATGTAGGGTTGCGTTACTGGATGTTTTATACTCCACATAAAGCATTTGTTTCAGAGCATAATTCTCACACTTTAGAGAGCTTATAATTGAAAGAATAATTTCAGCTAAACATTTCAATTAAACAAAGCACTTATGCTAACCTGTGGGTATCTAAACCCCGTAGCGTGAGTGCCTTGTGTTTACTGTTTACCATTCCAATCAAGTTGATGTTTTAAAGTCTTTACTGGTCGAACTTATCCGTTTAAACCCGTTGGACAATCCATTCCAATCAGAACAAATTTTGGTACAAAGCCCCGGTATGTCGCAATGGCTAAAAATGGAGCTTGCTAAAGAATTTGGTGTGGCAGCTAATCTCGAATTTCCTCTTCCTGCGACTTTCATTTGGAATTTGTTTACACAAGTTTTGCCTGATGTTCCTAAGCGTAGTGCATTCAATAAAGATGCAATGACCTGGAAGTTAATGCAAATACTGCCAACTCAACTAGAACGTGAAGAATTCTCACCGTTAAAGCGTTATTTAGAACAGGATGAAGATCAGTCTAAGCGTTATCAATTAGCTGAAAAAATTGCCGATATTTTTGATGGTTATTTAGTTTATCGCCCTGAATGGATCGCTGCGTGGGAGGCGGGAGAAACCGTTAAAGAGCTCAATGGTGAGCACCCTTGGCAGCCTATTTTATGGCAAGCCTTATACGATCAAACAGTCTCGCTAGGTCAATCGCCTTATCATCGTGCCAATTTGTATGAACACTTTATTGATATGCTGGAGAGCTACGTTGGCGATTTAAGTCAACAAGCGAGTTTGCCTAAGCGTTTATTTGTGTTTGGTATTACTGCATTACCACCTCGTTATATGGATGCGTTACGTGCTCTGGGTGAACATATCGATGTACACCTAATGTTTACTAACCCTTGTCGTTACTATTGGGGAGAAGTACGCGATCGCAAATACCTAGCCAAATTGGCTGCTAAATCTCGTCAAATAGTGCATAGCGAACAATCATCGGCTTGGCTAAAAGGTTCTATTGAACAAAATGCGCTAACAGAATCTGAAACCTTGCATATCAAAGACGCGGTGGGGAATAGCCTACTTGCTTCAATGGGTAAATTAGGTCGCGATAATCTGTATTTATTATCTCAGCTGGAAGCTAATGAAATTGATGCCTTTATTGAAAGCAAACCGGATAATTTATTGCATGCGATTCAGCAGGATATTTTAGAGTTACGCGAGCACCAAGATGACGAATTATCCGCGACGACAAGTCGTTATAAGCCAGTGGTTGCACTAGATGATACTTCAATACAATTGCATGCTTGTCATAGTCCAATGCGTGAAGTTGAAGTGCTGCATGACCGTTTATTGGCGATGTTTGATGCCGATCCGGACTTAAACCCGCGCGATATTATTGTGATGGTAGCGGATATTAACGCTTACAGTCATGCGATTCAGGCCGTATTTGGGAATAGTGCTGGTAATGCCTCTGGTGAGCGCTATATCCCTTATTCGATTTCTGACCGCAGCGTTGATCAAGAAAACCCAATTCTACTTGCCTTTATGCGCCTGATGTCGTTACCAATGCGCCGTTGTCAGGCAACTGAGTTGCTTGAGTTATTAGAAGTTCCAGCGGTGATGCAGCGTTTTTCGATTAGTGATGATGAGTTTGAACGAGTCACACAATGGATCCAACAAGTAGGCATTCGTTGGGGGTTAGATGAGAAAACCGCACCACAATTTGAACTACCTAGTCATAAGCAAAACACTTGGTTATTTGGTATTGAGCGAATGTTACTCGGCTATGCTATGCCAGAATCGGCCGGCTTGTATCAAATGGGTGAGCAGCAGATTGCCGCCTTTGATGAAGTGCAAGGCCTAGATGCAGAGCTTGCTGGTAAATTAGCGAGTTTTGTTAGCTTATTACAGCAATATCGCGACTGTTTATCTCAAGCACAGTCGTTTTCTAATTGGCAGCAATATTTGTTGTCGATGCTAGAAGACTTTTTTTTAGTAGAGATAGAAGGCGAGGTCGTGCTTGGCTCAATAAGAGAATGTATTCAACAACTCAGCCAACAATTACATGATGCTGGTATTTCTCAAGATGAAAAGATTTCTCCGCAAGTGCTCGAACAATATCTGAAAAATCACCTTTCGAATGCCAGAGTCAGTCAGCGCTTCTTAGCCGGGCAAGTGAATTTTTGTACCTTGATGCCAATGCGTTCCATTCCTTTTAAAGCAGTGTGTTTGCTCGGGATGAATGATGGTTTGTATCCGCGTAGTGTTGCGCCAGAAGGCTTTGATCTGATTAACGGACGTACCCGCCATGGTGACCGATCTCGTCGAGATGACGATCGTTACTTATTTTTAGAGGCTTTGTTATCTGCTCAGCAGTATTTATATATCAGTTATGTAGGCCGTTCGATTCAAGATAACAGCGATAAAGAGCCATCAGTGCTGGTGGCGGAATTATTGGAATATTGCCAACAAAACTACACGCTTTCTCAGCATAAAGAGTTACCAAGCGATCAATCTGGTCATGCGTTAGTGGAACATTTAACGCATATTCATCCTTTAGTGCCTTTCAGTATCAAAGCGTTTGATGGTAGTGATGCCGCGCTCGCGAGTTATGCTAAAGAATGGTTGCCAGCCGTACAGCAAGCGAGTCAGCAGCCAGCAAGTGAAACTCAGACACTGCCATTTATTCAGCCACTAGAGCCTTATTATTTACAGTTGGATAAAGAGGCCAACGGGCAATATTGGCTTGAACTGCAAGAATTGCTACGTTTTTGGCGCTTGCCAGTGAAGTACTTCTTCAATCAACGTTTAAAGAGTTATTTAGATATTAGTCCATTATCGGTCAATCAAATTGATGATGAACCTTTTGTCATTAATGGCCTTGATAATTACTGGTTTGGCGAAAATTTACTTGAACAATGGCTGCAATCACCAGAGCCTAACTTAGAAAACTTTGAGAGTTGCGCTAAAGCGTATTTGCAGCAGTATCAAGCGAAAGGGCAATTGCCGATGTCGGGCTTTGGTGAATTGGCCTCACAAAGCTTATTAGCAAATATCCAACCTTTAGTTTCCCGCTTATTGCCTTATCTTGCCGAACCTAAAGCCGATGTGGAGATCGCTATTGAATTTGAATTAACGCTAGGTGGTGGCAAACAAACCCATCACCTAGCAGGTTGGCTGACAGGGCAATATCAACGAGGTATGTTGCGTTATCGGAGTGGCGGAATTCACAGTGCGAATTTATTAGGCTACTGGCTTGAACATTTATGCTTAAACGCAAGTGGGCACTCACTCTCTAGTCACTTATTTGGTGTGCGAAAAGGTAAGGTTCAGCAGCTTGAGTTACAACCGTTAAGTTCAGAACAAGCCAAACACTATTTAAAATCTTTACTGGAAGCCTACTATCAAGGTATGGATGAACCCTTGTGGTTTGCTCCAAAATGCGCTTTTGCTGGTATAGAGCAAGGTTATGATAAGCAAGGACAATGGCTTGGTTTTGAGGATGAAGACGTTAGACAAAAAGCTTATCAAGCAATGGAAAATACCTTTAACGATAATTTTGTTTCGCTAGGAGAAGGTAGTGATCACTATATTCAACGAGTTTGGAAAGAGTGGGATCGCGAGCTTGCTGAATCATTACTTCAAAAAGCGCAGCAATGGTTATATCCACTGATGGAACATTGCCAAGATCTTAGTGATGATGACTCGTGATGAATAAGCATGTGAATGATTCAGAAAAAGAAATGCCGCCAGCAAGTCATTATAGTGTAGGGCGCTTGCTGGGCGGCGGAGAGTCGAGGTGATCGTTTTGTTTCTGTCTACTTTTTTATCATTAGCAACACTGAGTTAGGAACAATGCCGGTAACGTAAGTAGATCGTTATTAGACGGGTATTACTTTATAAGCCATTGGCCGTGGCCCGATATGGCCGGGATAGTAAGCTGAACATGGCATAAAAAATGTGAGTACATTCTCACAATCTGTTTTGTTTTGCTGTCCAAGACAATTCATGGCGCAAAGTGAGAAATGCCTCACGAAATATCAACGAAGAATTCTAATTAGGACAAAGTTAATGGCGCAATCTCTCAACAGTATGACTTTTCCACTGCATGGTGCTCGCTTAATTGAAGCGTCTGCTGGTACTGGCAAGACGTTTACCATTGCAGCATTATATTTACGTTTATTGCTTGGGCACGGCAAAGATGGCGCGGCACATCAAATACCATTAACCGTTGATCAAATTTTAGTCGTAACTTTTACCGAAGCGGCCACCGCAGAGCTGCGTGGTCGAATTCGCCAACGTATTCATGAAGCTCGTATAGCGTTTTCTCGTGGTGAAACCACCGACCCTGTACTTGAGCCGCTCTTGGCTGAAACGGAAAATAAACAATCGGCAATTGAAATATTACTGCAAGCTGAGCGTCAAATGGATGAAGCGGCGATCTTCACTATTCATGGTTTTTGCCAACGAATGCTCACCCAAAATGCCTTTGAATCGGGGAGTCGCTTTCAAAATGAATTTGTCACTGATGAAAGTCAGTTAAAATTACAGGTGGTAAGCGATTACTGGCGTCGTCATTTTTATCCGTTGCCGACGGTATTGGCCGCGCAAATTCAATCGTTATGGAGTAGTCCTGAGCAGCTATTAAGTGAGGTTGGTCACTACCTGTCAGGCCCAGCGTTAAGTTTTCCGAACATTAAGCTAGATGTCGATTTACCGGTTCTTTATCAGCAGCACCTAGATCGTATTGAAAAGGTGAAGTTGCTTTGGAATGCCAGCCGTAACGATCTGTTTAGATTGATTGATGATTCGGGCATTAAGCGTAACCCATACAATAAAACTCGTCTTCCAGCTTGGTTAGATGAAGTGCATGACTGGGCGGCTAGTGAGCGAATTGATGGCCAAATTTGCGATAAACTAATTCGTTTTGCACAAAGCACGTTAACTTCTGCTACTGATGCTAAAAAAGGTCCAGTCGCTGAAAATGCTGCATTTGTGGCGATCGACGAATTGCTCGACAATCAGCCTGAATTTGATCTGATTTTTAAATATCAAGCGATCCAAGGTTGTCGTCTGTTATTAGCACAAGCGAAACAGCGTCAAGCACAACTGTCTTTTGATGATCTACTCAGTCAGCTTGAGCAAGCGATAGTACAAGATCAAGACGGTTTATTGACTAGCCGTATTCGTCAACTTTATCCAGTGGCCATGATCGATGAATTTCAAGATACTGATCCGCAACAATATCAGATTTTCCGCCAAATCTACTTAAATGCGCCACAAACCGGTTGGTTTATGATTGGTGATCCTAAGCAGGCAATCTATGGTTTCCGTGGCGCGGATATTTTTACCTATATTCAGGCACGTAATGAAGTAACGGAACATTACACCTTAGACACCAATTGGCGTTCAAGTGAAGCGGTGATCCAAGGGGTAAATGGCATTTTCAGTTTTGATGATAGGCCATTTCTCTACGATGATGATATTCCGTTCCTTCCAGTGAAAGCGAGCCCAAAAGCCGACAATATGCATTGGACGATAAATGGTAAAACTCAACCGGCGATTGGTTTATGGCTATACCAACCTGATGCTAGCCAACCTGTTGCGGCGCAAGATTATAATCATCAGATGGCTGAGTACACCGCTTATCAAATTCATTATATTTTGAGTGCTTCCCAGCAGCAACAAGCACAATTTTTTGATAAGAAATCTCAAGCGCATCCGATTCAAGCCGGTGATATTGCGGTGCTAGTGCGTACGGGGCGAGAAGGTAAATTAATTAAAGAAGCATTGGCTAATCAAGGAATTGCCAGTGTTTATCTTTCCAATCGGGACAGCGTGTTTGATAGTGAAGTCGCACAAGATGTATTGCGATTACTGATGGCAGTGGCCAGCCCGAGTGATGAATATTCATTGCGCGCGATTCTTGCCAGTGATTTGTTTGCTTTGAATATGGCGCAACTTGATCAGTTTAATCATGATGAAAATGCTTGGGAAAGCGTAGTCAATGAATTTGAGCAGTACCATCAACTATGGCTAAAGCATGGCGTTTTACCAATGATGCGCGCAGTGATAAGCCAAAGACAGATTGCCGAGCGTTGGTTATTAGAAACTCATGGTGAGCGCAAGTTAACTGACTTACTGCATTTATCCGAATTGGCGCAACAAGCCAGCTTATCTTTAGAAGGGGAAAGTGCACTTATTCGTTGGTTGGCCGAAAATATTGAACAGAACGATGGCGAAATTAGCGAGCAAATTCAACGTTTAGAATCTGAGCGTAACTTGGTGCAAATTATTACTATTCATAAATCAAAAGGTTTGGAATACGACTTAGTATTTCTACCGTTTGCTAATAATTTTAAAGCCGCCAAAGTGGCCAAGTATTATCAAGCCGATAAGCAGCAGACTATTTTAGATTTATCCAAACCCGATGACGGTTTAGCGTTGGCAGAAAAAGAACGCTTAGCCGAAGATCTGCGTTTGCTTTATGTTGCACTTACTCGTGCAGTGTACGGTTGCATTATTGGTCTTGCCCCCTTGAAAAAAGGTAACAGTAAAAAGGATGAATCGACCGCTCATTTAAGTGCGCTTGGCGCGATCCTTCAGCATCATCAAGCCAAAGAAAGTGCTGGTTTAATGGTAGCGTGTCAGCAATTGGTCAACAATGTGACGAGCGTTGAGATGTTGGACTTTCCACAACAACCAAGCGAGCGTTTTTCACCGATTCAAACAGAGCAGCCTAACTTGCAAGCCAAACGCTTCGGTGCTTCGATTGATCGCCAATGGCGTATGACCAGTTATTCAAGTCTGGTTAAACAAGGTCACCATGTCGCGCATAACCAAGGTGAAGCTGCTGATTTTGATGCGGCGATTGATGCTCAAAAGCCGATAGATTCTGATGCAGAGGAAAATAACAGTGTAAAAAGTAGTAGTGAGCTAGAGCCTATCTCGCTTACTGAATTGACTGAGGAAAATAGTGTCGATCCTTGGTCGATGTTTGAGTTTCCACGAGGTGCAAGACCTGGTACTTTCCTGCATACGATTTTCGAAGAGATCGAATTTACCGAGGCAGCAACCAGCCCAGAAAACACTCAGATCATTACCGAACTATTGCAACAAGAGCAATATGATCTGCGCTGGTTACCTGCGATTCAAGCGATGATCACTCAAGTAATGCAAATACCTTTAGATGGTGATGGACTGCGCTTAGGGGATAAAGACTCAACTCAAAGGTTGGTGGAAATGGAATTCTTACTGCCGGTTGAATCATTATTATCTAGTCAGCTTAACCGCTTGGTAAAAGATCATGATGAACTGTCAAAAGTTACTGGTGATTTAGGGTTTATGCCGACGAAAGGTATGTTGAAAGGCTTTATTGATTTAGTTTTTGAGCATCAAGGTAAGTATTACATTTTGGATTGGAAATCGAATCATCTTGGTTATTCGATCGAAGATTATCATCCTGACAACCTTAATCACGCCATGATTGAACATCGTTATGATTTTCAGTATCAAATTTATGCTTTAGCGTTGTACCGTTTCTTAAAGAGTCGGATTGCTAATTACGATTATCAGCAGCATTTTGGTGGTGTGTATTATCTGTTTTTACGTGGTTTTACTGCGAAACAAGATAGTAACCAAGCTCGCCAAGATGAGGGAATAGATGACATCCCTCCTTTATACGGAGTATTTTCAGCTAAACCAAGCGAGGCTTTCTTGCAGCAATTTGACCGCTTATTAGATGGAGAGTTGGCATAATGACCCAGACCATGCAATCGTCAACTGCCGTTGACAATTCAGCACTAGACCTGTTGCTATCACTTGAAAAACTGAACGCAATTCGTGCGATTGACGCCCAGTTTGCTCGCTTTATCCATCAACAATGTTTGTTAAGCCATCACGACGCTAGCCTAAAACTTCGTCAACAAGCGGATCATATCGCGCTACTTTCTGGTCTTGTCAGTTATGAATTTGGCCGTGGTCATATTTGTTTACGCTTAAATGAACTGAATATTCACGAGATCTTATCTTTACCTTTTTGGACTCGCCAATATCCAGAGTTAATAAGCCGTTTTGCTGATGTATTATCTCAATTACAAAGCATAAATTGGTTAACGTTGGTCGAGAAATATGCTGCACAATCTGGTGCAGTGATTGGATTAGCACAAATTAGTCAAGCCAGTTTACAACCACTACCGCTACCATTGCCATTAGTGCTTGAACAAGATCGCCTGTACTTAACTCGCTATTGGCATTATGAATCACGAGTGGCGGATGGCTTTATGGCACGAGCGAAAACATTAAGCATTGAGCCAAATGCGTTTGCGGCGATGAAACAATCGCTCGATGAATTATTTTCTCGTGATTACCATTATCTTTGGGATGGTTTACAAAGTGGTGAACATGTTAGTTTGATTGAACGTCAGCGTTTGGTGTGTGAAATGCTCGATGTCGTACAAACTGATGGGCTAGATTGGAACCGCATTGATGCCGTGGTAACTCAAGCGCAGCAAGTTGAACAGCTTAATGAACTTGATACCTTAGTGCCTTTATCTGTGTGTTTGAACTGGCAAAAAGTGGCTGCGGCTGTGGCGTTAACTCGCCAATTTTCTGTGATTTCTGGAGGACCGGGAACCGGTAAAACTACTACGGTTGCCAAATTGTTGGCTGCATTAATTACTCAATCTCAGCAGCGATTAGTTTCACAGCAATCATCTTCACAAGCATCGAGCACCAAACAAGTACCCATTATTAAATTAGTGGCACCAACTGGTAAAGCCGCCGCGCGTTTGACGGAGTCAATTGGGTTGGCTATTGAACAATTACCAGTCAGCGATGAGATCAAAGCTATGATGCCGGCGCATTCCAGTACTATCCATCGTTTGTTAGGCGCTAGACCCAATACGGTTGAGTATAAATACAATCAATCGAATCGATTACATTTAGATATCTTAGTGGTCGATGAGGCTTCTATGGTCGATTTGCCTATGATGTTCCGGTTGCTGCAAGCGTTACCGAGTCATGCTCGTTTGATCTTACTTGGTGATAAAGACCAATTAGCTTCGGTTGAGGCTGGGGCAATTCTAGGCGATATCTGCCAGTTTACTTCGTTAGGCTATCAAGCTGAGTTTAGCCATATTCTTGCTGATCTAACCGGTTATCAGGCACTGGTTGATGCTGATGCTCCGAAAAGCAACGAAATTGCCGATAGCCTATGTATGCTGCAAAAAAGCTATCGCTTCCATGCGCGATCTGGGATCGGACAACTGGCAAAAGCGATTAATGCTGGATCAGTGAAACAAGTGGAAAAGGTTTGGCAACAAGGGTTTGAAGATATTCATTTGCATGTTATTAAAGCGCCTTTATCAAGTAGTCACTCTTTAACTGATGACTCCTTAGAAAGCCTAGATCTTGCTCAAGCACAAAGTACGTTATGTCAGATGATGACAGACTCTTATTTACCTTATTGCCAGCAGCTCAACCAATCCCTCAATTCGGATGGTTGCTCTGCCATTCAAGGGGATTTATTTGCTCCGTTGGATGCGCCAACCAAAGCTATGATGGAACAAAAAGCTCAAGCCGTCTTAAAAGCTTTTTCTCAAGCGAGATTATTATGCGCAGTACGAGAAGGAGAATTTGGAGTGGAGAGTATGAACCAATTAGTAGAAGGTTCATTGGCTCGCAATAAGTTAATCAACCCAGTTGAAAATGAGCTTTGGTATGTTGGCAGGCCAGTGATGATTAGTCAAAATGATAGCGCACTAGGGCTACACAATGGTGATATCGGTATTTGTCTATTAGATGAAAGTGATGAAATACCACGGTTACGTGTATTTTTTGAAATGCCCGATGGGCGAATTAAAGGGGTATTGCCGAGCCGAGTACCTAAACATGAATTAGCCTTTGCAATGACAATTCATAAATCACAAGGCAGTGAGTTTGCTCACACTGTGATGCTATTGCCGAATAAAATGAATCAAATTTTAACCCGAGAGTTAATTTATACAGGTGTGACGCGAGCTAAATCACGGTTAGATTTATTTGCTAACCCTGCGATTTTGGCACAAGGTGTTAGTGTAAAAACCCTACGTTCTAGCGGGTTAAGTGATAAACTAATAAAATATATACCCAAATAATAAACAAAATAGTGAAGGTGAAGCATGTTTTTTGGCAACGTTGACCGTTTGGAGTGGAGTTCTATTCTCCCTGACACATTTTTAAATTATATCCACCAAGCTTTGAAAATAGCACAAGATAACCAAGAAAATGGTCGTTATGATATTGATGGAGATAACGTTTTTTGTTTTCTAATGACACCTGAAACAGAATATGTTGAAAGTCGTAAAACCGAAATTCACCGTGATTATCTTGATATTCAAATCGTGCTAGAAGGTGAAGAAACCTTTGGTTATTCGATAGAAACGCCGCAAGCTTTACTCGACAAACCTGATTACGAAAATGATGTATTACTATTTAATGAAGTGAGCAACGAAAGCTTTATCTCATTAAAAGGTGGGGATTTCATTATTTTCTACCCTGGTGAATCTCACCGCCCACAATGTGCGACACGTGAACCAATGACGGTAAGAAAAGCGGTTGTGAAGGTGCATAGGGAGTTGATATAAATCGGTTCCTAGTTCCTAGTTCCTAGAGGCGAGTTTCGAGGACACTACGTTCGGGAGCCGAAGAGCTTAATACTTTAAGTGATACGTATTGCTTGTAAGTTCTTTTCGCAACACGAAGCGAAGCGCTCCCGCATCTCGAAACCTTCTCTCTTTGGCTTTTCTAGCAGCGCAGCGAATCTAGGAACTAGCCCCTAGAAACCTATTTATATTTTCAACACCAATATCTTCGACTTACGTTGGTAATTATATAAACCACGTTTTTCCATTGGCAGCGAATCAACCCCCACCTCTTCAAATCCTTGTTCACGAAACCAATGCAAGCTGTGTGTCGTTAAGACAAATAGTTTATTAATGCCCATTGTTTTTGCTTCTTGTCGCATGTGATTAAGTAGCATCACCCCACGATCGCCATCTCGATAATCTGGATGAATGGCCACACAAGCCATTTCTGCCATTTTATCTTCGGTGTAGGGATAAAGCGCTGCGCAGCCGATGATTAAGCGATCTTTCTCAATAATGGTGAATTGGTGGATTTCTTGCTCGAGTTGCTCACGTGAGCGGCGTACTAAAATCCCTTGCTCTTCTAAAGGCTGAATTAAATCAAGAATACCGCCAATATCATGAATTTGTGCATTGCGAGTTTGCTCAGCACTCGCCATTACCACTTGAGTGCCTATGCCATCAAAAGAAAACAGTTCTTGCAGTAGTGCACCATCTTCCTTGTAGCTGACTAGATGACAGCGTGGTACGCCAGCTCGACAAGCAGTTAATGCACCACGTAAAAATCGGAAAGTGCCGCTGGTGTAGCCGCTTTCGGTATCTTGTTTTTGTTCTATTTCTTGCAATAGTTTTTCTGCACAACTAGGGAAGAGTTCAGGAATCACTCGACCATCTTGTGCAAGTATGCCTTGCTCAGAACAAAAACCAATCAACTTATAAGCTTTCAATCGAATGGCCGTTTGAGTGGCGACATCTTCATACATCAAGTTAAAGCTTTCTCCAGTCACTGAACTGGCAATTGGGCCTACCACGACAATAGAACCCATATCCAACATACGATTAATAGCATCAGTATCGATACGGCGTACTTTACCGCTATGGCAATAATCGACCCCATCATCGACGCCTAGTGGTTGGGCGATCACGAAATTACCACTGACCACATTGAGTTGAGTCCCTTGCATCGGGGTATTGTTTAAGCTCATGGAAAGACGAGCCGTTAAAGCAAGCTGTAGCCGACCAGCTGCTTGCATAGCAAGATTAAGTGCAGACTCATTCGTTACTCGAATGCCTTTATGATATTGCGATTCACAATGATTATTTTGTAAATTGTCGTTGATTTGCGGGCGTGCGCCATAAACCAATACAATACGCACACCGAGGCTGTGCAGTAGTGCGATGTCATTAATGATGTTATCGAAATTGGAATCGGTAAATACTTCGCCACCGAGCATGAAGACCATGGTTTTTCCGCGGTGAGCATTTAGGTAGGGGGCAGATTGGCGGAATCCTTTAACTAAAGCTGTACTACGTAACTTCACAACACCTACTCCTTGGTTTTTTATGCTTAAATAATGACTAATAATTCATTTAATGGCAATAATTATTTATCCAATATAGTTGGTGAATTTATCATCATTAATAATGACCGAGAATTTGTTGAAAAGTTGACAAAGATTATGATCTCATCTGTATGCTGTTTGTTTGATGATTTTTCTATTGAAACCTTTATGTTGAAAGATGTTTCAATAGGTGGTTTTTGACTTGTGTGGCATGATTAACTTTGTCATTCTTCGGACGTTTCTTTTTATCTAATTGGTGATTTTTCGTGTTTAATTCACTTGGTGTTTCTCGCCCATTTTTTTCTTTTCAGGCAAAGCCTATTTTAACTCGAACTTTAATGTTGAGTTCAGCGTTAATCTTATTTGGGTGTGCTCAACCCACTGAACGTGGACAGCAATATTTGGATGGTAAATTAGATACCACCTTAGAACATGTTGATAAGATTAAAACAGATGCGCCACGAGATTTTAATACCTTTGCTGCACAAGCTGAAAAGGTAGAAGAAACCTCACCATCGTTGAAAGCTAAGTATCAAAATTTATATGCACAATTAAAAGTGTGGGCGCAAGAAAGTGGTGACCCTAGCCAGCTTGCTAAATATGGGGTTGATGTTAAACAGTTAGCGGGCGCGGATAAAAAAGGCAATATTTTGTTTACGGGATATTTCTCACCTGTAATTGAAATGCGTCATACCCCAGATCACTTATTCAAATACCCCGTTTATGCGAAACCTCAATGTGGCTCCGTGTGTCCCACTCGTGCGCAAATCTATGACGGTGCTCTAGAAGGTAAAGGCTTAGAGCTTGGTTATGCATCGAATATGATTGATCCATTTTTGATGGAAGTTCAAGGCAGTGGTTTTGTGCATTATGCGGATAATGATGAATTAGACTACTTTGCTTATGCAGGTAAAAATAATCACCCTTACGTTAGTATTGGACGAATCTTGATAGAGCGAGGCATTATTCCGAAAGAAAAAATGTCGATGAAAGCAATCAAAGAATGGGTGGCGGAAAATGATAGAGCTACCGTGCAAGAAGTATTAGAACAAAATCCATCTTATGTATTCTTTGAACGTCAAGCGACCGCTGATGTAGTAGGGGCGGCGGGCATTCCTTTGTTACCAATGGCATCAGTTGCTGGTGACCGCAGTATTTTCCCAATGGGCACCCCAATTCTAGCCGAAGTCCCTCTACTGGATGCCAATGGCAAATGGACGGGTGTTCATGTACTTAAGCTTCTGATTGTGCTTGATACCGGCGGTGCGGTGAAAGGTGGCCACTTAGACTTATATCATGGCATGGGTGCACGTTCTGGCATTGCCGCAGGACATTATCGTCACTTTGGCCGAGTATGGAAGTTAGATTTAACTGCGCCACCGTTGCAGATTCCGGAGAATTAGAACCGGGTTGCTAGTTCCTGGTCCCTAGTTTCTAGGAAAAGCAAAAGCGTATCTCGTGGCTAGGGCTGAGTGCTTGTTGTTACGAGATGCGTTCGGCTTTTTCTAGCAGCGAAGCGAGCCTAGGAGCTAGGAACTCGAAACCTTATCCTCTATAATGCGCATCTTTTGAATTTTGCGGTAACTTTCTATGAAAACACTTCCTCCTGCTTCTGATAGCTACAACCAACGCTTTGGCGGTACGCGCCGTTTGTATGGTAATAGCGAAGTAGATATTTTACGCGCCGCTCATGTGTGCGTGGTGGGAATTGGTGGAGTAGGCTCATGGGCCGTTGAAGCATTAGCTCGTACTGGTGTCGGTGAATTAACCTTGATCGATATGGATGATGTTTGTGTCACCAATATCAATCGTCAAATTCACGCATTAAATGGTACTGTTGGGCAGAGTAAAATCGAAGTGATGGCTGAGCGTGTTGCTTTGATTAACCCTGAATGTAAAGTCAATTTGGTGGATGATTTTATTACGCCAGATAATGTTAGCCAATACATCAGTAAAGAGTTTGATTATGTGCTCGATGCGATTGATAGCATTAAACCAAAAGCAGCATTATTGGCCTATTGTCGCAGTAATAAAATTAAAGTGATTACGACTGGTGGTGCTGGTGGACAGACCGATCCAACGCAGATTCAAATTGCTGATTTGACTAAAACGATCCAAGATCCATTAGCTAAAAAATTAAAAGATACGTTGCGACGCCATCATAATTTCAGCAAAAATCCGCAACGTAAATTTGGCATTGATTGCGTGTTCTCAACCGAGCATCTGAAATATCCTCAAGCGGATGGTAGTGTCTGCGCGACTAAATCAACGGCTGAAGGCCCAAAACGTATGGATTGTGCCAGTGGTTTTGGCGCAGCAACAGTCGTGACGGCAACCTTTGGTTTTGTCGCGGTGTCACGAATTGTTGAGAAGTTGATTCAGAAGTATAAAGTTCCTAGTTCCTAGTTCCTAGTTCCTAGTTCCTAGTTCCTAGTTCCTAGTTCCTAGTTCCTAGTTCCTAGTTCCTAGTTCCTAGTTCCTAGTTCCTAGTTCCTAGTTCCTAGTTCCTAGTTCTTAGGGCTACGTTTCTCGGAGGCTCGGGCGATTCACTGCTCGTAGCTAGAAAGAGCAAAGCGTGAAAGTAATCATTTAAAAAATCCAATATTAGCCGTCATCCTGAAAAGCGACGAAGGAGCGTAGTTCAGGATCTCCAACCACGATTTGAGATTCAAAGTGTTGTAGGAGATTCCAAACAGCTCGTACCTCACTTTTGGAATGACGGTTTTAAAATGCGAGATCGAATTTATGCCCCATCCTTTTGGTAACACCATCACAGCGCAAGATATCATTGAGACCATGTCTAGCTTTACAAGCTGGGAAGAGCGTTATCGTCAGGTGATCATGTGGGGAAAATCACTGCCTAAAATGCATGACGAGTTAAAGCAAGAGCAGCTTTTAGTTTCAGGTTGTGAAAGCAAAGTATGGCTAGTATCAGAGTTTGATGGTGAGCTTTGGAACTTTCAAATCGATTCAGATGCACGAATTGTACGTGGTTTAATTGCTTTGGTATTGGCGGCTTTTCATTTGAAAACGACCGCTGAGATTAAAGCTTTCGATACACAGGCATATTTTGCAAAACTAGGGTTGATTGATCATTTAAGCCCATCACGTGGTCATGGGCTTAAAGCTATTGTTGAACAAATTCAGCAATTAGTTGAGCAAAGTTAAAGAAGAGCGATAGCTTTATTTAAGCCTACCAACAACATATCAATATCTTTATCATTGTTATAGATCCCTAAAGAGACTCTTACTGTTCCGTTGATCCCTAGTGCGTCCATGAGTGGGTGTGCACAATGATGGCCTGAACGAACAGCAATACCTTGTTGATCGAGTAGTGTTGCAATATCGTTGTGATGAATATCTTCACCATCAAGCTGTAAGGTAAAACTCACGACACTGGCATTGGGTTGTAAGCCAACAATGCGTAAACCATCAATTTTATTTAATCCAATGACGAGTTGGTTGAGTAGTTGTTTATAATGCGCTTCTATTTGTTGCTTATCAAATTGATTTAACCATTCAATTGCTGTCGCTAAGGCAATGGCACCAGCCACATTTGGGGTTCCGGCTTCGAATTTTCCCGGTAGTGCGGAGTAAGATGTTTGCTCAAAACTCACCTTTTCTACCATTTTACCGCCACCGTGCCATACAGGCATCGATTCTAAAATAGACTGCTTTCCATATAATACTCCGACTCCAGTAGGCGCATAGAGTTTATGCCCAGAGAAAATATAGAAATCACAGCCTAGTGCTTGAACATCAATACTTTCATGCACTATGCCTTGCGCGCCATCAATGACAGCAATTGCTCCAATTTTATGGGCAAGCTCAATGATTTTTTCAATAGGTTGACGAGTCGCGGTGACATTGGTGATGTGCGCTGCGGCAACAATTTTGGTCTTTGCACTTAAAAGTGTTTGGTAGGCTTGCATATCCCATTGGCAATTTGAGGTCATTGGTACTTTTACCACTTTAGCGCCAGTTTGCTCTGCGACGATCTGCCACGGCACTATATTGGCATGGTGCTCCATTTCTCCAACTAGAATCTCATCGCCCGCTTGAAGAGTGCTGCGAGCATAGGTTTGAGCAATTAAGTTGATCGCTTCGGTTGCCCCTCGGGTCCAAATAATTTCTTTACTTGAATGAGCATTAATAAAGTGTTGAACACATTCACGAGCTTGCTCAAACTTTGTTGTAGCTTGAGCGGTTAAGCTGTGGGTACCACGATGAACGTTGGCATTTTGCTTGGTGTAATAGTGACTAATGGCATCAATAACACATTTAGGTTTTTGTGTGGTCGCGGCGCTATCAAGGTAAACCATTGACGTATCATTGCTAAGAAAAGGGAATTGTTGGCGAATCGCCTGAATGTCAAAGTGCACTTTACTCAAGATGTCTTACCTTGCTCAAAATAAGGGAGGATGAGTATAGAATAAATAGAGGCTGGCTTAAACTCGAAACCGCTACTTCTCTAACTGCTTAATTTTCTTAAATAGCCGTTGATGGTTTGGCATATCAATAGCATAACGTTGTGCTTGTTTGAGTAGAAATCCAGTAATGAACTCAATTTCAGTGGGGCGCTTGTGGTGAATATCTTGGTGCATCGATGAGAAATTATCGCTAGTGGCAATCATCACTTGTTTAATCCTGTCAGATAGATCGTTTAATGATTGGTTTTGTCCTACCGCTTGCATCACTTGATGGCACTCATTAATTAAGCTCTTAACTTCTGTCTGGTATTGAGATTGAAGCAATTCACCATTTTTGCATTGGTAAATTGCGGTCATCGGATTAATAACACAATTGATGGCTAATTTTTTCCATAAAGCCGATTGAATATGGTTGTGCCACATTACCTTAGGTAGGGCAGAATCTAGCTCTTGAATGATCGAGTCTAGTTGAGCTGTTAACTTTTCTGTCTCTCGATATGCCCCAATAAAGGTTTGACCAATACCGGTATGTTTTACTTGTTGCGAGTTTGGTTTAAAAGCGGCTTGAGTCGTGGTGGCTAAAAATAAAGGGTGCTGATTCCACTGCTCACTCAGTTGGTCAAGCGCGCCCATACCATTGTGAAGAAAAATAAGCGGTATTTTGGTCGGTAAGTAGGTAAATAAAGGCTCTATAGCCTGTTTTACTTGAGTAGATTTCACTGTGATGATGATAGCTTGGCAAGTGCTGAGTTGAGTTAGGTCATTGGCTGGAATCTCGAACTTCGCTTGCTGATCAAGTGAAATTGAAATGGAACGCTGTGAGTGATCGCGAGTGATTGCGAGTACATCATGTCCATCTTGCTGCAATTTAGTTGCCCATAATGAACCTAGTGCGCCAATGCCAACGATACCAATCTTCATTCGTTTTCCATTTCTATTTGCTATATCTGAAGCTTAGTTTATCGCAAATAGTAAAATGGCGCAGACTGAATATTCAACCTGCGCCATCAGTAGCTTAGCAATAGTCTAAATCAAGCAACTAAGTTGCCAGTGATTAGAACTTGTAAGTTACGTCGAAGTAGTGTGTTACACCGCTTGATTCCCAGTTACCAGCAAAACCATTAGCTTCGCCATCTTCTAGGCCATATACGTTATAGTAAGCTTTTAAGCCATAACCCACCGCGTAATGCTCGCTGTGCCAGTAGATACCATTGAACATTGCACCACCGTTACTTGTAGTACCTTGCTCTGAGTCATCCATACCAAATTGGTAATCAAGGTAACCTTGGTATGAAATGAATGAGCCGTTTTCAAAGTGGTAGAATGGTTTAAACCAGTTAGTTGAGATTTGGCCACCATTCCAATCATTTTTGTTTGAATCGTAAGTTGCGTATAGGTTTAAGCCCATTTTACCAAACCAAGGCACATTGATGTCAGAACCTAGACCAACTTTTTGGGTATTAACGCCAGAGGCCGTATTTTGGCCACCATCCCATTCCATTAAGGTCGCTACATATAGCTCTTGAACTGGGCCGAAAGATAAGTCGTAACCTGTCATTGCATCGATAGACATACGAGGCGCAAACTTCATGAATATTTTATCTGCTTCGCCATTTTTCTTATCGTTATGGTCGTCATTGCCACTTAATAAGTTAAATACATCAACGTAGCCGTATAGATCAAAGATACCTGAGCGACCACCAAATTCCATTTCTAGATAATCATGACCTGTAGTTGTATCTAGCGATGTTTGAGGTTTTTCATTTAACGCATACATCAAGTTAAATTGAAGAAACTTATAGTCATTCTTATGAATGTCATCTGAGTAGTCTGCAGCTAAAACTGGCGCTGACGCAGCAACAAGACTAAGAGCTAAAAGTGTTTTACGCATGAGTGAGGCTCTCTTTTAATCTAAGTTAAATTTATAGGTACACCGATTAATGGTGTGGGCTTTAAGTGGCGCAGATAATATCCGTTTCCCTCTCATTTGTAAGTGATAAAACCTGCAAACCAAAAAATAAATTGTGATAAATGTCACATTGTTTGAATGTTTGATGGAACTAGTTGTCAAAAGCTGTGCAGATTTTTGAGTTTAGAACAAAAAAACGCCAAGGCAAGCGGTTGCCTTGGCGTTTATTCATGCTTAGTTAATGAAATGGTTCAGGCGTTATTGTTGATTACGCGCTTTTTCTAATAGGTCATGAAAATAGTGGCGTAAGGCATAAAGCATAATCAAGCTTGGGATCACCATTATCGCGGTAATAACAAAAAACAGCGGCCAGCTATTCAAACTATCCGCCAATTCACCACTGAATGAGGCTAGAGTCGTTCGGCCAAAGTTACCCAATGAAGCCAGTAATGCATATTGGGTCGCTGAGAATGCTTGTCCAGTTAATACGGTTAAGAAAGAGACAAATGCCACTGTTGAGAATGCAGTAGTGAAGTTATCGACTAATACTGTCGCAAGCAGTAGGTGTTCATTAGGGCCAACTGAGGCAATCCAAGCAAACATTAAGTTGCTGCTTGCCATAGCAATACCGCCCATCATTAACCCTTTTACGATACCAAAGCGAACATTGAACATACTACCAACAAAGGTAAACAACATGGTTGCGCCCCAGCCGATCAGTTTTGAATACTCACCGATTTGTTCATTGGTAAAGCCGATTTCTTTATAAAAGACAATCGACATGCGGCCAAGAAAAGCTTCGCCAATTTTGAATAGGAAAACAAATAGCAATAAGGTGATGGCGACACCAACACCATTGCGACGGAAGAAATCAAGAAAAGGCTCAACAACGGTTACCGTAAGCCAAGCCGCGACTTTTGAATTAACAACTTTTGCATGGCGTTTTTCTGCTTGATGTTGCAGTTGATCACGCTGAGTTTCAGGTTCACCAGTCAGTAAAGTGAACAGCATCAAGAGTACGATTACTAAGGTCATGCCATAATAGACATCGTTCCAGCCATAAGTATCAGCATTGGAAAAAGCGAGGTAACCGGGAAGAGAGTAGCCTGTCCACCAACCTATTACTGCCATTGCTGATGCTTGTGGTAGTTTACTATTGTTACTCTTAGGGAAGCTATCGATACGAAAAGCATCAATGGCAATATCTTGAGTAGCGGAAGCCGTTGAGATTGCCAATGCAAACGCTGAAATTAAAATTAAGTTATTACCAGGGTTTAAACCTGCTAAGAAGAAGGTGCAGATTAGCATCATGGCTTGGCATAAAAAAATCCAACTACGTCGCTGGCCTAGCCATTTGTGAAGTAGCGGGATTTTTACTCGGTCAATTAACGGTGCCCATAAAAAGTTAATCGCATAAACTGCAAAAACAGCGCCAAAATAGCCAATCGTTGCACGGTTGAGGCCTGCATCACTGAGCCAGCCTGACATGTTTGAGCCAATTAATACCCAAGGAAAACCGCTAGAGCAACCTAACATGAACACCCACAATAAACGCTTATCTAAGTAGGTTTGTATAGTTGCCTTCCAGGTCATAGAGGCCATGAGTTTCTCCTTGGTTGTACTTGGCTATGCTAAAAAGTAAATCAATATGCTGCATAGAAAAATCAGCCATCATATAAAGATGGCTGAATAGGTCATTGTTTTGTCATTATTTTGAGATTGGTTATTTTACCGTGACTTTAGTGATGAAAATCGGTGTGATAGGTACATCTTTCATCATACCTAGTGAGCGAGTTGGTTTTTGACCCATTGCTCTAACAACATCAAAACCTTCTGTGACTTTACCAAATACTGCATAACCGGCAGAGTTACGAGAGAAGTTTAAAAAGTCGTTATCGTTCAGGTTGATGAAAAACTGACGAGTGGCTGAATTCGGATTGTTAGTACGTGCCATCGCCACCGTTGCGGTTAAGTTTTCAAGTCCGTTGCTTGCTTCATTACGAATTGGTGCATAGCTTGAACGCTCATTCATATCTTTATCAAAGCCACCACCTTGTGCCATAAAGCCAGGAATTACACGGTGAAATTGAGTGCCCACATAACTACCATCATTAACGTATTTTAGAAAGTTTTCTACAGTAATAGGCGCTTGTTTTTGGTTAAGTTCGATAGTGAAATTACCAATAGTGGTTTCAAACTCAACGCTTGGTGCAGCAAAGCTTGTTGCACTAAATAACATCAGTAATCCAAATAAGATTTTTTTCATTAAAAGTTACCTTTCATATACTTTGTTAGTTCTGAATCTTTGGCAATGGTGGTTAATACACGGCTTGATACGCGGTTAATCACTTCTTCAATATCTGTTTTATCTGCGGTAAATGAACCTGATTTGGTGCCTGAACCGGTATAAGTACGAACAAACTTACCGTTAGGTGTCTCAGCGGTGATTTTTAGTGTCACTTTACCTTCAATATCGTATTTTACTGGTGCTTGGCTTACGGTCGCTAGCGCATCAACTACTTGTACATTAACAATGTTGTTGCTGTTTTTGGTCATGGTAAAGCCTTGCGAGAAGAACTGTTGATAAACCGCTGCTTCATAGGCTTTACGCACATTTTGTTTTGCGTGCATAGGTTGAGCTTGTTCTTCACCATCATGCTTGATTACGGCAATAAATTGCGCACTGCGAATATCTTGGCTAGTGAGAGTAAAGGCTAAACCATCAGTCACTTTACTTGAGCTAAGTGTTGAAGATGGCGTGAGGTTAATCAAATCAGTCTGAGAAACACTGGCACAAGCCGTTAACACCAAAGCGGCGCATAACATAATCAGCTTTTTCATCTTGTATATCCTTATTTAATATTCGGTTTTTTATTTAAATCGTTGTTTTTAATCGCTTCTATAATGACGAACTTATTATTTTCCGCCACGATTGTCACTTGTTGATGACCAAACAAGCGCGATAACTTGGTTGGATATTCTAAGTGTCGATTCCCTACGACCAGCAATTTACCATTATGGTTCAATGCATCTTTGGCATCGCAAAACATTTGCCAAGCAATATGATCGGTAATGGTGTTGTTTTGATGGAAAGGAGGGTTACATAATATAAGGTAGCTACTGTTGTCTTTCATACCATCTAAACAGTTATTAGCGATAACTTGAATGTTTCTATCTGGGCCTAGATTCTTTTCTAAATTTTTCTGTGCTGAGGCCACTGCCATAAAGCTTTCATCAATACTCGTAATTCTCGCTTGAGGGTTAAGTTGACCAGCTTTGATAGATAACACTCCGTTACCACAACCAAGATCAATGATGTGTCGTAATTCTTCATCAACCGGAATATGTTCCAGCATGAATCTTGCGCCGAGATCTAAGCTTTCACCTGAATAGACATTGGCATAGTTAGATAAGACGATATCTTCATTGTCTACTTGCCATTCACATTCTGCTGGTACAGGAGTGATAGGGTGGCAATTGGCTTGCGAAAAAACTAAGCGGTGTTTTTTCCAAGCCAATGAGGTTTTAGTTTCACCTAAGTATTTCTCAAACAAATTAAGAGTAGATGTATGGATTTCTTTGGCTTTATTTACTCCAATGATTGAGCAGTTTTCTGAAAGAGAATTACGTAATTGAGATAGCTGCCAAGTTAGTAAGCGATTACTTTTTGGTAGCTGCATTAATACTAAGTCAACTTGTTGAGGGATCTCTTGCAAGCAATTTAAAAATTGGATTTTAGGGCATTTATTCCGCTGTAAATTTCTTAGAGTACCTTTGTGGGAAATAAATGAATCGCTCATCATTGTGACGTTATGTTGTGCTGAGAACCAACATGAGAGCGCACCAAAGTGGTCGTTGAGAATGAGGATGTTTTGACCCGCAGGGAGAGCCATTTCTTCTACATGATTAATCAAATATTCATCGCCAGCATCCCAAGCTTGTAATGTTTCATTGGCACGTTTAGGAAAGCGGGACAAGGTTAAGGTGCGATCATGTAATATTAATTCAGTCTTCATACTTTATCTTTATTCTGTGTCTTAAGGCACTTCAGGTGTTGTATTGTCGCAGAAGGTGTTTGAACAAGATAGTAGAAACATAGTTATACCCAAGTAATTTCAAGATACGGAATTCAGAGCTATCATTTAAACCTTTAGGCAAGGAAGATTGGGGAAGGAAAACACCTTTCAAACCAATCTGACGCGGCATAAAGGTTTGAATGAAGCTCCCGAAGGGCAAGTTAAAACAAGCTTTATGCTGCGTTAAATTGAACAGAGATAGAATGACTATGGTCATATTCAATTTGCCTTGCCTAAAGCTTGTTTTATTCTTGCTGAAACTCGCATCTTGAAGTCACTTGGGTATATGAATGTCATGGTTACATTAATTCCATTGAGCTTTGAACCGTTTTCATGGCATCTTGAAAGAAATAATTAGAAGGTGAGTAACATGATTCAAGATCTAATCGAAAGAAAACTACAAGCAGCTTTTAATCCTATTCATTTAGATGTTCAAAATGAAAGCTATATGCATAACGTACCACCGGGTTCTGAAAGTCATTTTAAAGTGGTCGTGGTCAGTGAGCAATTTGAAGATAAAAAATTGATAGCTCGTCACCGTGCAATTAATGCAGCACTAAGTGATGAATTAGAGAATCATATCCATGCCTTATCGATTCATGCTTATACTCAATTAGAATGGCAACAGGTGAGTGGGGCAGTACCAGAATCACCAAAATGCGCGGGTGGCGGTAAGTAAATGCCGAAGATTGAGGGTAATCCTTACTTTTATCAAGGACTAGCTTCATTCGATAAGAACATTATTCAGAATAAACGAATAACGATAATTGTGGTGTGCTTCAAATATATACAATTTTGTATTTAATCCCGTTAACTTAGCAGCAAAAAAATAGCTGAATACCCCTAATGAGAATGGCAAGGCATTCATAAAAGATGCTAGAATACGCCACCTAGAAGAGCTTATTGATAAAATTAGGCCTTTTTATATGTACCCAAGTAACTTCAAGGTGCGAGTTTCAGCAAGAAGAAAACAAGCTTTAGGCAAGGCAAATTGAATATGACCATAGTCATTCTATCTCTGTTCAATTTAACGCAGCATAGAGCTTGTTTTAACTTGCCCTTCGGGAGCTTCATTCAAACCTTTATGCCGCGTCAGATTGGTTTGAAAGGTGTTTACATTCCTTTGCCAATCTTCCTGCCTAAAGGTTTGGATGATAGCTCTGAATTCTGCATCTTGAAGTCACTTGGGTATAAATGTTGCGATCCTGTTTTTTCTCTAAATCCAGGGCCGGACACAAAAAAGTCGTGTCTTTAAGTTACGCAATTAAAAGAATCTTATTTCCCTAAAATAAAGTAGTGCAAGTGCGTATGATTACAATAAAAAAGGGCTTGGATCTTCCTATTGCTGGAGTTCCTGCTCAGGTGATTAATGATGGCAAGTCCATCAAAACAGTCGCCTTGCTTGGCGAAGAGTACGTGGGTATGCGTCCAACAATGCATGTTCGCGTTGATGATGAAGTGAAAAAGGGTCAAGTTCTTTTTGTAGATAAAAAGAACCCAGGCGTTCAATACACTTCACCTGCAAGCGGTAAAGTTATCGAAGTGAATCGTGGTGCAAAACGTGTTCTTCAATCTGTTGTGATTGAAGTTTCAGGTAATGACCAAGTGACTTTCGAAAGCTACACTGCCGATCAACTAGCGAAGCTTGACCGTGAAGTGGTTAAGACTCAACTTGTTGAATCTGGTGTGTGGACTGCATTGCGAACTCGTCCGTTCAGCAAGGTTCCAGCAATCGATTCGACCACTCAGGCAATCTTTGTTACTGCAATGGATACTAATCCACTAGCAGCAGATCCTGCCGTGATTATTAATGAGCAAGCAGAAGCCTTTACAGCAGGTCTTGATCTTCTATCTGTATTAACAGATGGCAAGGTATACGTGTGTAAAGCGTCAACAACATTGCCGCAATCTTCTCAATCTAATGTAGAAGAACATGTGTTTGCAGGTGTTCATCCAGCTGGTTTAGCGGGAACTCACATGCATCACTTGTACCCAGTGAGCCTAGCAAATGTTGCTTGGAGCATAAACTACCAAGACGTTATCGCGTTCGGTAAGTTATTCCTTACTGGTGAGATTTTCACTGATCGTGTGATTTCATTAGCGGGTCCTGCGATCAAAGAACCTCGCTTAGTTCGTACTAGTATTGGTGCAAACTTGGATGATTTAACTGAAGGTGAAATTTTACCGGGTGAAGCTCGTGTGATTTCTGGTTCAGTGTTATCAGGTACTACAGCATCTGGCTCTCACGCTTACCTTGGTCGTTACCATACTCAAGTATCTGTTCTTCATGAAGGTCGTGAAAAAGAGCTTTTTGGTTGGGCTATGCCTGGCGCGCACAAATTCTCTGTGACTCGTTCTTTCTTAAGCCACTTATTCCCAAGCCGTGTGTTCAATATGACCACTACGACAAATGGTAGTGATCGTTCTATGGTGCCAATCGGTAACTATGAGCGTGTAATGCCATTAGATATCGAACCAACATTGTTGCTTCGTGATATCTGTGCTGGGGATTCTGATAGCGCACAACGTTTAGGCGTTTTAGAGCTGGATGAAGAAGATTTGGCGTTATGTACCTTTGTATGTCCTGGCAAATATGAATATGGCGATTTACTTCGCGATTGCCTAGACAAGATCGAGAAGGAAGGTTAATTCATGGGCCTTAAGAAATTTATAGAAGATATTGAACCGCATTTTGAACCTGGCGGGAAACATGAGCGTTGGTTTGCTTTGTATGAAGCCGCAGCAACGCTATTTTACACCCCAGGTACTGTAACAAAACGCAGTTCTCATGTTCGTGATAGCGTTGATTTAAAACGTATTATGATCATGGTTTGGCTAGCAGTATTCCCAGCAATGTTCTGGGGTATGTACAATACTGGCCATCAAGCAATTGTCGCGCTTAACCACATGTATTCTGGTGAGCAACTTGCCACAATTATTTCTGGTGATTGGCACTACTGGCTAACTGAAATGCTCGGCGGCACACTGACCGACCAAGCCGGTTGGGGCAGTATGATGCTGCTTGGTGCAACTTACTTCCTACCTATCTACGCAGTTGTTTTTGCTGTAGGTGGCTTCTGGGAAGTATTGTTCTGTATGATTCGTAAGCATGAAGTTAACGAAGGTTTCTTTGTTACTTCTATCTTGTTTGCGCTAATCGTGCCGCCAACATTACCACTATGGCAAGCTGCTTTAGGTATTACTTTTGGTGTTGTTGTCGCTAAAGAAATCTTTGGTGGTACTGGCCGTAACTTCCTAAACCCAGCATTGGCTGGCCGTGCGTTCCTATTCTTTGCATACCCAGCGCAAATTTCTGGCGATGCAGTCTGGACTGCGGCAGATGGCTTCTCTGGTGCGACGGCGCTTAGCCAGTGGGCACAAGGTGGTCACGGTTCACTAGTAAATACAGTAACAGGTCATTCAATTTCTTGGATGGACGCATTCATCGGTAATATCCCAGGTTCTATGGGTGAGGTTTCAACCTTAGCTCTAATTTTTGGCGGTTTGATGATTGTTTATATGCGAATTGCATCATGGCGCATCATTGCCGGTGTAATGATTGGTATGGCTGCTGTATCAACAATGTTTAACCTTATCGGTTCAGACACTAACCCAATGTTTGCTATGCCTTGGTACTGGCACCTAGTGTTAGGTGGTTTTGCATTTGGTATGATCTTCATGGCGACAGACCCTGTATCAGCATCATTTACTAATAAAGGTAAGTGGGCGTACGGTGCATTGATCGGTGTGATGTGTGTGCTTATCCGTGTAGTTAACCCTGCCTACCCTGAGGGTATGATGCTAGCGATCCTATTTGCTAACCTATTTGCACCTCTATTTGATTACTTTGTCGTTGAGAAGAACGTCAAGAGGAGACAAGCTCGCTATGGCAAATAAAGACTCCATTAAAGGTACCCTAGTTACCGTTATTGCTCTGAGCCTTGTGTGTTCAGTTGTAGTATCAACGGCAGCGGTACTATTAAAACCAAAACAGGTAGCAAATGCTAAACTTGATGTTCAAAGTAACATCGTAGCGGTTGCTGGTTTTGATGCGAAAAATGCAGACGAGATCCAATCTATCTACCATGAAAGCATTGAACCTCGTTTAATTGACTTCTCTACTGGAGAATTTGCAGAAGGTGACGCAACTCAATATGACATGCGTGCTGCAGCAAAAGATCCAAGTCAATCTACTAAGCTACCAGCTGATGAAGATATCGCTAAAATTATGCGTCTTCCGAATAAAGGCTTGGTTTACTTAGTGAAAGACGGTGAGCAAGTTAAAGAAGTTATTTTACCAATTAATGGTAGTGGCCTTTGGTCTATGATGTATGCATTCGTTGCTGTGCAAACGGACGGTAACACAGTAAGTGACATCACATTCTATGAACAAGGTGAAACTCCGGGACTTGGTGGTGAAGTTGAAAACCCTAAATGGCGTGCTCAATTTGAAGGCAAAAAATTGTTTGATGAAAACAATCAGCCTGCAATTAAGATCGTAAAAGGTGGAGCACCTGAAGGATCTGAACACGGTATTGATGGTTTGTCTGGCGCAACGCTAACAAGTAATGGTGTTCAGCACATTTTCGACTTCTGGTTAGGTGATAAGGCCTACGGTCCTTTCCTCGCTAAAGTACGAGCAGGAGAACTGAACTAATGAGTGCAAAAGACTTAAGAAAATCTATTGTTTCTCCAGTGTTAGATAACAACCCGATTGCACTACAAGTGCTAGGTGTTTGTTCTGCATTGGCAGTAACAACTAAGTTGGAAACCGCATTTGTTATGACATTAGCTGTAATGTTTGTAACCGCATTTTCTAACTTGTTCGTATCTCTAATGCGTAATCACATTCCTAACAGTGTTCGTATTATTGTGCAAATGGCGATCATTGCATCGTTAGTAATCGTGGTAGACCAAGTATTACGCGCATACTTCTTCGATATTTCGAAGCAGCTATCGGTATTCGTTGGTTTGATCATTACTAACTGTATCGTAATGGGCCGTGCTGAAGCATTTGCAATGAAAGAAGCACCATTCCCATCATTTATTGATGGTATTGCGAATGGTCTCGGCTACGGTTTTGTATTGATCGTAGTAGGCTTCTTCCGTGAGCTTTTAGGTTCAGGTAGTATCTTCGGTATGCAAGTATTGCCATTAATTTCAGACGGTGGTTGGTATCAGCCAAACGGTATGATGTTACTTGCGCCTTCTGCATTCTTCATCATTGGTTTCTTAATTTGGGCTATCCGTACAATGAAACCAGAACAAGTAGAAGCTAAGGAGTAATCGCAGTGGAACATTATATTAGCTTACTCGTTCGTTCGATCTTCATTGAGAACATGGCACTGTCTTTCTTCTTAGGCATGTGTACGTTCCTAGCGGTATCGAAAAAAGTAAAAACCTCTATCGGTCTTGGTATTGCGGTTGTTGTAGTACTAACTGTGGCGGTACCAGTAAACAACCTAGTTTATACCTATATTCTGAAAGAAGATGCCTTGGTTCAGGGAGTGGATTTAAGCTTCCTAAACTTCATCACTTTCATCGGTGTTATTGCCGCACTAGTACAAATCTTGGAAATGGTGCTTGACCGCTTTTTCCCACCTTTGTACAACGCACTAGGTATTTTCCTGCCGTTAATTACCGTTAACTGTGCCATTTTTGGTGGTGTGTCGTTCATGGTTCAACGTGACTATAACTTCACTGAGTCAATCGTATATGGTTTCGGTTCGGGTTTAGGTTGGATGTTAGCTATCGTTGCGTTAGCAGGTATCCGTGAGAAGATGAAATACTCAGATGTACCTCCAGGTCTACGTGGCCTAGGTATTACTTTCATCACTGCGGGTCTTATGGCGTTAGGCTTCATGTCTTTCTCTGGTATTCAACTTTAGGGTAAACGCCCCCAAACATAAGGAATAATCGATGGATACTAATGTTATTCTCCTTGGCGTCGCGATGTTTACTCTGATCGTTCTAGCGTTAGTTTTAGTGATTTTATTTGCTAAGTCTAAACTGGTTCCAGATGGTGACATTACGATTTCTGTAAATGGCGATCCTGAAAAAGCCATTATTACGACTGCCGGTAGCAAGCTACTAGGTGCACTATCAAGCTCAGGCATCTTCGTGTCTTCTGCTTGTGGTGGCGGTGGTTCTTGTGGCCAGTGTCGCGTTAAAATTAAATCTGGTGGTGGTGATATTCTACCAACAGAGTTGGATCACATCTCTAAAGGTGAAGCCCGTGAAGGTGAACGTTTAGCTTGCCAAGTTAACGTGAAAACCGACATGGAGATTGAATTGCCTGAAGAAATCTTTGGTGTGAAAAAATGGGAATGTGAAGTTATTTCTAACAATAATGAAGCAACCTTTATCAAAGAATTTAAGATTGCGATCCCAGATGGTGAGTCTGTACCATTCCGTGCAGGTGGCTACATTCAAATTGAAGCACCAGCGCACCATATCAAATACTCTGATTTTGATATTCCTCAGGAATATCGTGAAGACTGGGAAAAGTTCAACTTGTTCCGCTACGAGTCAAAAGTGGAAGAAGAAACCATCCGTGCATACTCGATGGCGAACTACCCAGAAGAAGAAGGTATTATTATGCTAAACGTGCGTATCGCTACGCCGCCGCCTAATAATCCTGATGTCCCACCGGGTATCATGTCTTCTTACATTTGGTCTCTGAAACCAGGTGACAAGTGTACGATTTCAGGACCATTTGGTGAGTTCTTCGCGAAAGATACTGATGCGGAAATGGTGTTTGTTGGTGGTGGTGCTGGTATGGCTCCAATGCGTTCACACATCTTCGATCAGCTTAAGCGTCTGAAGTCTAAGCGTAAGATGAGCTTCTGGTATGGTGCTCGTTCTAAGCGTGAAATGTTCTACGTAGAAGATTTTGATGGCCTAGCTGCTGAGAATGATAACTTTGAATGGCACTGTGCATTGTCTGATCCACTTCCAGAAGATAATTGGGAAGGTAAGACAGGCTTTATCCACAATGTTCTATATGAAAGCTACTTGAGAGATCATGAAGCGCCTGAAGATTGTGAATACTACATGTGTGGTCCACCAATGATGAACGCAGCCGTTATCGGATTGTTGAAAGATCTTGGTGTAGAAGACGAAAACATTCTATTGGATGATTTCGGTGGCTAATCACTAAGCCTCTGATAATAATGGCTGGCTTACTTAAGTCAGCCATTGTTTTTTAGAGCGAATAGTTTTTTAGAATCATTAGAAATAGGTAGATCGATAAAGTATTTATCGCTGATTTCTAATGTTTTTATTTATACCTTCTAAAGGAGTAAGCAAGTGAAATTACGAATGATTCAACTTGCTAAGTCAGTGCAAACTTGGCTTTTTATTATTGTTTCAGTGTTATTGTTAGCAGGTTGCTCTAAGCCTGTAGAACAAGTGCATTTGTCAGGACCGACTATGGGAACAGGCTATAATGTTAAGTACATTGTTCAAGATGAGCAGCCAAAGCCTGACGTTTTACAAAAAGAAATCGACAAAGTGTTGGAAAAGGTCAACGATGAAATGTCGACCTACAGAGAGGACTCTGAATTAAGTCGTTTTAACCAACATACAAGTAATGAACCTTTTCCTGTCTCCAGTGATACTGCCGCGGTAGTACGTGAAGCATTGCGTATTAATAAGCTGACGGAAGGGGCGATGGATGTAACGGTTGGACCTATTGTAAACCTTTGGGGCTTTGGACCTGAAGACCGCCCTGATATAGTACCAACACCAGAAATGCTGTCTGAACGTCGTAAAGTGACGGGTATTGAGCATTTAAGCGAAACGGGTGATGCGTTAATTAAAGATATTCCAGAGTTATATGTTGATTTATCAAGTATTGCGAAAGGTCGTGGTACAGATGAAGTTGCAGATTATTTAGAGTCTGTAGGCATTCATAATTACATGGTGGAAGTTGGTGGTGAAATTCGCGTTAAAGGTAAGAACCGTGATGGTGTACCATGGCGTATCGCGGTAGAAAAGCCAGTAGCTAATCAGCGTTCAGTTGAAAATATTATTGAACCAGGTGATATGGCGATTGCGACTTCAGGTGATTACCGTAATTATTTTGAAGAAAACGGTGTTCGATACTCGCATATTATTAATCCAAAGACAGGTAACCCAATTAATAATAAAGTGGTTTCAGTGACTGTTCTAAATCCATCTTGTATGACAGCGGATGGGCTGTCGACTGGCCTGATGGTATTGGGTGAAAAAGACGGATTGCGTATTGCTAATCAAAATAATATCCCTGTTTTATATATTGTAAAAACAGACGATGGTTTTAAAGAATTCAGTTCAGATGCGTTTAAGCCGTATTTGAAAGACACACATTAAACGAGGTGCTTTATGGCAACTTATGGAATTACATTTTTAATATTTTTGGCTGTCATTGCAGCGATGTCAGTTGGTTACATCTTTCAAAAGAAAGTGGTAAAAGGTAGCTGTGGTGGCCTAGGTGCAGTTGGTGTCGATAAGGTCTGCAATTGTCCTGAACCCTGTGATGCACGTAAAAAGCGTGAAGCTAAAGCGGCGTTAAGAGCGGAAAAATTAGCCAAATGGGAAAACGAGCGAATCATGTAATGATTTGAGAGTTACTTTCTCTTGGTATGCCCCTTCTTGAAAGAGTAGGGGCATTTTTATTGCTTGGTACTTTTAAGAAATAGCGCTATCATTTAACTGTTTTTATATACAGTATTTTGTATGGGTTATAGTGATGGCTGATCGTAAAATTATTCATATTGATATGGACTGTTTTTTTGCAGCAGTGGAAATGAGAGATTTTCCTCAGTATCGCGATATCCCACTAGCGGTAGGAGGAAGCAGTAAGCAACGCGGTGTGATCAGCACTTGTAATTATATAGCTCGTCAATATGGAGTGCGATCAGCGTTACCCACGGCAAAAGCTTATCAACTATGTCCACATTTAACTTTGGTACATGGACGAATGGATGTTTATCGCCAAGTCTCAAAGCAGATCCGAGAAATTTTTTCTCGTTATACTTCACTGATTGAACCGTTATCTCTAGATGAAGCTTATTTAGATGTCACCAATAGTAAAATGTTGCATGGTTCAGCAACCTTAATTGCGCAAGCCATTCGGGCCGATATTGAGCGTGAATTAAATCTCACAGCCTCTGCTGGCGTTGCGCCACTCAAATTCTTAGCCAAGATAGCTTCTGATCTCAATAAACCCAATGGTATTACCGTTATTCCACCTGAGAAAGTTCAGCAAACGATTGATGGCTTAACGCTGGAAAAAATTCCGGGTGTTGGCAAGGTAACAATTGAGAAGCTACATCAAGCCGGTTTGTATACTTGTTTGGATATTAGGCAATCGAATTATCGTGATTTATTAGGACAGTTTGGTTTGCTTGGGGCTTCTTTATGGAAGAAAAGTAATGGCATTGATAATCGTGAAGTGATGGTTGAACGCAATCGTAAATCTTTGGGAGTTGAAAGGACTTTTAGTGAGAATATTTCAAGTTTTGATGAGTGTTGGCAGGTTATTGAACAAATCCTTTATCCAGAATTAGATAAGCGATTACTTAAAGTTTCACCATCAAAAGCAATCACCAAACAAGGTATCAAAGTGAAGTTTGCTGATTTTCAACAAACCACTATTGAACATACTGTTCAATTATTTAAGTTAGAAGATTATAAAGAATTGCTACAAGAAGTGCTGACTCGTCAAAAGGGGCGTGAAATACGTTTACTTGGATTGAGTGTCATGCTGAAACCTGAGGAAATGGAAAGGCAGCTGTGTTTGATATAGAAAGTTACTAGGCTAGAGTCTCTAGGAAAAGCAACTTATTGGAAAAAGAATAAACGAGAAGAAAGTCCCTAAAGATTAAAGATAGTGCATAACTTGCATTGTCCAAAAACTCTAGGGACTAGGAACTTAAAACTAGTTACCTTTAATCTTTTTCTGGAATATTTTCCAAGATCGCGATCATTTGTTCCCAGTAAAGAGCCACACTAGCAATCTCTACCTTTTCATCTGGAGAGTGTGGGAATTTAATGGTTGGACCAAACGAAATCATATCCATATTTGGATACGGCTTTTTGAATAGGCCACATTCTAGACCAGCGTGGATCACCATAATATTTGGTTTATAGCCATAAATGCCTTCATAAACATCACGGAAAATATGCATGATTTGTGAGTCTGGATCCGGCTTCCAACCAGGGTAGGCACCATCAAATTGAATATTTGCGCCTGCAAGTTCAGCTAACGATGCCAGCGTGCCTTCAACCATTTCGCGGCCAGAATCAATCAATGAACGGACGAGGCAAAGAATGGTGATTTTGTCTTCTTCAGTAGTAATTACACCGACATTTAATGACGTTTCAACCACACCTTTAATATTGTCATCCATGCGAATCACTCCATTTGGACAGCTATTCAATGCGGCAATAAAGCGAGATTGAACAGGTTGAGCTAATGGGGAAAATTGGCTGCTAGCTTCAGTAACTTGACTAGTTAGTGTGGTTTCAATCTGACCGAGTTCTTGCTGAACTAAAGTTGTGTATTGGTTGAATGCTTTTGTTAGTTCATCTTGTTTTGCTCTTGGTACGGCGAGAATCGCTGCGGCTTCACGTGGAATCGCATTACGAAGACTACCACCTTGGAATTCAATCACACGTAAATCCAAACTTTTCGCGTGGTTGGCTAGGAAGCGAGCGAGGAATTTATTGGCATTACCGCGACCTGTGTGAATATCACAACCTGAGTGGCCACCCTTTAAACCTTTAACAGCAAGTTTGAGAGTGATATGGTCACTTGGCATTGCGTCACGCTCTAAATCAAAAATGATTGAAGCATTTACACCACCGGCACAACCCATGTAGATTTCGCCTTCTTGCTCTGAATCAGTGTTAAGTAGAATATCAGCATCAAGCCAACCTTCTTGTAGTGCAAAAGCACCTGTCATTCCAGCCTCTTCATCAATAGTCAGCAGTACTTCTAATGGGCCGTGTTTAATGTCTGTTGAAGCCAGAACCGCTAAACATGAAGCCATGCCCATACCATTATCAGCACCTAGTGTTGTACCTTTCGCGGTTACCCACTCACCATCAATGTAAGGCTGAATTGGATCTTTGGTGAAGTCGTGCGTTGTGTCTTCATTCTTTTGTGGCACCATATCAATATGCGCTTGAAGAACGACTTTCTTTTTGTTTTCCATTCCAGCTGTTGCAGGCTTAGTAATAAAAACATTACCAGCATCATCACGTTTAACGGGTAAGTTTTGTGAGGTTGCCCATTCAACGATGTACTGAGCAAGTGCTTCTTCATGCTTTGAAGGATGAGGAATGGAGCAGATTTTATCGAAAAATTGCCAGACAGGTTGAGGGGATAGTTGACTGATTTCAGAATGTTGATTCGACACAAAAGACTCCTAACTGATTTATCTACCCTGATTATGTTAATTAGGATAGTTGAAATAGGTGATTTATAGCCAAGTAACTTCAAGGTGCAGTTCTGTTGCTAGCGTTTATTTACCCCAATTGAATAGACGAGCTATGCTCATAGGGCTCATTCACTTGTCACCTCACTGCAACGATAATTACTATGGGTATAAATAGTATGAGTAGAATAATGCTACTTGAAAGGCCGGATGTACAGCATAGAGATAAGATAAATGCCTTCAATTGAGGTGTATCAAACTTTAAAGATCCGTTACTCTTATTTTTGTGTAATTTTATTACCATTTATTGTGGTTATCATTGCATAACTTTCTTTTTTAGTATGATGAAAAAGAATAATTAGTAATTTAATTACCGGCCCTGTATTATCTCGTTACTTCTTGATGATAGTAAACATGAATCAATTACTGTCTTGGATGTGTACAAATATTGATTTACTGATAGCAGACGGTATCCATTATTTATGGCTACTAGTTATTGACGAGATCCGATGTTTGTGTTACCCCCTTTTGTTTAGAATAGATGGGTCGCTAAGGTTACAGAATTCTATTGCCACCTACTGTTTAGGTGGCTTTTTTTATTCATATACTGAAGCAACTGACATCTTGAAATCATTTGGGAGATAAATCTCATTGAGATACCTCGAGCAAAAAGTATTAAAATTGATATTTGTATCAGATACAGATTGCTTTCATTAGCATTATTTGGAAAACTACACGCCTTTTTATTAAAACGATTGCGCAATCGTTTAAATTTTGCTGCTACGCACACTTTAGGGACATCACATGTTAGAAAAGTTATTTAAGTTATCGGAGCACGGTACCAACGTGAAAACCGAAGTCTTAGCCGGCGTTACGACGTTCTTGACGATGGCTTATATTATTTTTGTTAACCCTGCAATTTTATCTCAAGCTGGAATGGATCATGGCTCAGTGTTTGTGGCTACGTGTCTTGCTGCTGCAATTGGCTGTTTTATTATGGGCTTTTACGCCAATTACCCAATTGCTCAAGCGCCAGGTATGGGGCTAAATGCTTTCTTTACCTACACGGTAGTACTAGGTATGGGACACACTTGGCAGGTCGCTTTGGCAGCAGTATTCTGCTCGGGTATTTTATTCATCATATTAAGCTTATTTAAAATTCGTGAGCTTATTATTAACTCTATCCCTATGTCATTGCGTTTAGGTATTTCCGCTGGTATTGGTCTTTTCTTAGCATTAATTGCATTAAAGAACGCTGGTATAGTGGTAGGTAGCCCTGCAACATTAGTTACCGTTGGGGATTTAACTTCAATACCTGCAGTTTTAGGTGCACTAGGCTTTGTATTAACCATTGTACTTGTTCATCGTGGATTTAAAGCGGCGGTAATGATTGCTATTTTGGCGATCACTGCGATTGGCGTGATTTTAGGCAATGTTGCTTATGGCGGGATTGTTTCTATGCCACCAAGCATCGCACCTACTTTCTTACAACTTGATTTCTCTGCAATTTTAGATGTAGGCATGATTTCAGTCGTGTTTGCTTTCTTGTTTGTCGATTTGTTTGATACGGCTGGCACATTGGTAGGGGTAGCAAACAAAGCTGGCTTTATTGGTAAAGATGGTAAAATCCCTCGTTTGAATAAAGCGCTATTATCTGACTCAACAGCTACTTCGATTGGTGCATTGCTAGGTACATCAAATACTACATCGTTTGTTGAAAGTACTGCAGGTGTTGCTGTAGGTGGTCGTACAGGCTTAACTGCAGTTGTCGTTGGTATTTTATTCCTTCTTGCATTATTCTTCTCACCATTAGCCGGTATGGTTCCAGCCTATGCAACAACAGGCGCATTATTTTATGTGGCTATCTTGATGTTATCAGGCCTCGTTAATATTGAGTGGGATGATTTAAGTGAAGCGGCACCTGTTGCAGTAGTTTGCTTATTAATGCCATTAACTTTCTCGATTGCTGAAGGTATCGCAATGGGTTTTGTGACCTATGCAGCGATTAAACTACTCAGCGGTAAAGCGCGTGAAGTGAACATTGGCGTTTGGATTCTAGCCTTAATATTCTTGTTGAAATTCATTCTTACGGGTGCTTAATTGCATCTTAGAAACAAAAACAAAGCAGGTTTTATTTTATGAGTAATAAATTCATTATCACTTGGGACAATATGCAAATGTATTGTCGTCAATTAGCGGCCAAGCAAATGCCAGCTGAGCAGTGGAAGGGTATTGTTGGTGTTAGCCGTGGTGGTTTAGTACCTGCAGCTATTTTGGCTCGTGAACTTGGTATTCGCTATGTTGATACAATTTGTATCTCTAGCTACGACCACGATCACCAGCGTGAAATGAAAGTTTTAAAAACCATCGAAGGTGACGGTGAAGGTTTCCTTATCGTCGATGATTTAGTGGATAGTGGTGATACAGCTCGTCATATTCGCGAAATGTACCCTAAAGCTAAGCTTATTACAGTATGCGCTAAGCCTGCCGGTCAAGATCTTGTTGATGATTATATTGTCGATATTGCTCAAGATACATGGATTGAGCAACCTTGGGATATGACGCTTCAATTTGAAGAGCCAGTTAATCGCAAGCAAAAGTAATTAATTCACTGCTTTATTGACTGATGAAACAAACCCTGCACTACGGTGTGGGGTTTTTTATTTGTTTTGCGAGGAATTGATTGGCATAACCTAGGTGGTAAGCGTTATCCTAGTTCTTCTCATCAGAGCTATTGATTTTTATTTGAAGGATTTACATATGACCACACTCAAACATGATAAATCTAAGCAGCGTTATGAAGTCGAAGTGGCACCAAATTATTGGGCACATTTAGACTACCTCCAACATAGTGACGTTTTAACTATAACCCATACTTTTGTGCCTGATGAATTACGTGGACAAGGTTGTGGTAAAGCCTTAATGGAAACCGTGTTGGCTGATATTGAGTCGCATAATCTAAAAGTTCGACCGGTTTGTAGTTATGCCGTTGTATATCTAGAGCGTCATACCCAATGGCAGCATTTACTGGCGAAATAACGATTGAAAAAACGAGTGGAGATATCCCTTGGAACCAAGTAAGAATTTATCTGAATCACTGTTCAAAAAACATCAACATGCCAAAGAAACGTCGAGTTTCATCAGTTACTTGTCAGAAAGTCAGGCACTATTGGATGCAAATCAAAAACGTAGCAAAAGTGCATGGTATAGAGCTTTGCGTCGTATGCAGTGGATTTGGCAGGGTTTAGATCCGATTGAAATTGAATCAGTCCTTGCTCGCATCGCCAGCTCAGGAAATAAACATAATCATCCAGATTGGCTTGATACGATAGCAGGCTACCGCCCAGGAAATTGGTCGTATGAATGGAGTCAACAAGGAGCGATTCATCAAAGAAAAGCAGCCTTATTAAAAGGTGAAGCCGCATCAAATGAATACTTTATCGCTAGCTTATGCTTTGGTGTTGCCAGTTATCCACACCTTAAAGGAGACAACCTCTCTATTCAGGCTCAAGTACTGGCCAATAAAACATACTCTGATGCGATGGAACATAGCCCTTATGTCATAAAGCAACTGAAGATCCCATATAAAAACAAAAAGATTATGGCCAACCTCCATCTACCTCATACTGAAAAATCGCTTCCTGTTGTGATCGTGAGTGCTGGAATTGATAGCCTACAAACGGATATGTGGCGTTTGTTTCGAGATTTTCTCGCCAAACATGAGATTGGCATGCTTACAGTAGATATGCCTGGGGTGGGTGCAAATATCCATTGGTCAATGACTGAAGATTCAAGTTGCCTACATCAAGCGGTACTTAATGAGTTACCTAATATTCCTTGGGTTGATCACTATAAAGTTGGATTACTTGGCTTTCGATTTGCCGGTAATGTGATGGCAAGGCTTTCGTTTATTGAGCAAGATAAAATAGCAGCATGCGTTGCTTTAGGTGCGCCAATTCATGATCTACTGTCTGATGCGAATAAATTTAGCATAATGCCGAAAATGTACTTGGATGCTCTGGCTTCTCGAATGGGAAAAAACGCCGTGGATATTGACAGCTTTTCTAAACAAGTTCGAGCTTGGTCATTGAAATCTCAAGGTTTGCTTGCCGGAAGAAAAACAACGGTACCAATTTTAGCGTTGGGGCTGGAAGGCGATCCTGTCGGTTCAAAGATGGATAATCAAAGTCTGGCAAGTTTTAGCCAGGGTGGTAAAGCGATTGAACTGAGAACAAAGTCAATTTCACAAGGTTATGATCAAGCACTCACTTCTGCTGTCGACTGGTTGAAAGTCGCACTCAAAAAGTGACATTTGTGATCGAATAGTGAACTATAGATAGTTGAGGTCAATGGATTATTGATCTGCTTAAATTATAATAATGTATGGAGAATTCAATGACTGACGCTTCTGCACCAACGCACTATCGTTTAATGACCGCTTTGAAAGCGATTGGCCCTTATTTACGTGAAGGTGAATGCGAGTCGGGTACTTATTTATTTGATTGCTTATCTGTTTGTGTGGATGATAAAAAATCACCAGAGGTAAGAGAATTTTGGGGCTGGTGGTTAGAATTAAGCAAAGAAGAAGATAACTTTGTCGCCAACTACACCTTAGGTAAATACGATGAAAAAGGTGATTGGGTTGATATAGTAATACCTAAAAAGTCACAACTTGAAGTGGAAAGAACATTGGAAGAATTCCATAAAAAGCTTGTTTCTGTGTTGTCTGGAAATTACAACTACACGGTTAGTCTTCATAAAAATTCGGTTGATACTCTGTAATTAATCCGATTAGAGAATATTGTAAGGCGTGTTGGTGGATTATCCGCAACACGCCTTATCTTTTACTTGTGAAATGGCGCTCGTATTGATACAACATTAGAATATATACCCAAGTAATTTTAACTTGCCCTTCGGGAGCGTCACCCAAGCCCTTAGCCTGCGTTAGATTTACTTGAAAGGTGTTTACATTCCGCATAAATCTTCCTTGTCTAAAGATTTGGATGATAGCTCTGAATTCTGCATCTTGAAGTCACTTGGGTATAATCTTTTATTATTTTCACTTTTGACAGGAAACACATGTCAACTCAAGCCTCTTCAAATCAAAGCGCAAACAACAGCCAACTGAAATCTCAAACCATAGTGGTAAAGCTGGGAACCAGCGTGCTGACCGGCGGAACCTTAGAAATTAATAAAGCTCGTATGGTTGATCTTGTTCGTCAGTGTGCAGAGCTAAAAAATCAAGGCCATCAAATCGTAATTGTTTCTTCTGGTGCAATTGCTGCAGGGCGAGAGCATCTTGGCTACCCCGCACTACCCAACTCGATGGCAAGCAAACAGTTATTAGCCGCCGTTGGCCAAAGTCGCTTAATTCAAGTTTGGGAGTCCTTATTTGAATTGTACGGAATTAAAATTGGCCAAATGCTCCTCACACGTGCTGATTTGAAAGACCGTGAACGTTTCTTGAACGCACGAGATACTATTAATGCTTTGATTGAACACGGTATTGTGCCAGTTGTTAATGAAAATGATGCGGTAGCAACAACAGAAATCAAAGTTGGTGATAACGATAACCTTTCAGCATTGGTTGGTATTTTATGTGGAGCCGATAAATTATTGTTATTGACCGATCAGTCTGGTTTATTCACCGCTGATCCTAGAAAAAATCCTGATGCAGAATTGATCCGTGAAGTTAAAACCATTGACGAGACATTGCGTAAAATCGCCGGTGGTAGTGGCACAACGTTAGGTACCGGTGGCATGGCGACAAAGTTACAGGCAGCTGATATTGCAAGACGTACAGGTATTGAAGTGGTGATCGCAGCAGGAAGTAGTCCGAATGTGATTGTTGATACCTTAAGTAATACCCCTCAAGGTACACGTTTTCTGGCTTTAGAAGAGTCATTAGAAAATCGTAAACGTTGGATCTTAGCTGGCCCAGCTTCTGTAGGCGATTTAATTTTAGATGATGGTGCCGCCAAAGCGGTTATTGAGCGAGGCAGTAGCTTATTAGCCAAAGGAATCACACAAACTCAAGGTACTTTTTCTCGCGGAGATGTGGTTCGCTTGCGTAATCAGCAAGGGCAACTGTTAGCCAAAGGTATTGTTAGCTATTCCGATACTGAGTTAGGGCTATTGATTGGCAAACACAGTACTGAGATTGAAGCGACATTAGGCTATGCGTATGGTGCAACCATTGTTCATCGTGATGATCTTGTTATTATTCAAGAATAGTTTAGCCAAAAAAATTTAAGGAAAAGATTGTGGATTTAACATTAATGGGTCAAGCGGCAAAGCAAGCTGCATTTCAGTTAGCGACCGCTTCAACCGCTCAAAAAAATAAAGCACTCTCGATTATTGCTGATGAGCTTGAAGCAAACGCGAATACGATTTTAGCGGCCAATGCTCAAGATATTGAATTAGGTCGCCAAGCAGGCTTAACTGATGCTCTTTTAGATCGTTTGCTTCTCAATGAATCTCGTTTAGAGGGCATTGCGGCTGATGTTCGTAATGTGATTAATCTTAATGATCCGGTTGGTAGTGAGATTGATAGTAAAATTTTAGAAAATGGTATGTCACTTTCACGTCGTCGTGTACCTTTAGGTGTCGTTGGGGTGATTTATGAAGCTCGCCCAAATGTGACCATTGATATTGCTGCCTTGTGTTTAAAAACAGGTAATGCCAGCATTTTACGTGGTGGAAAAGAGACCTTCTTTTCTAATATGGAATTGGTCAAAGTGATTCAAAGTGCGCTTGAAAAAGCCGGCTTACCTGCTGCATCAGTGCAATACATTGAAAAACCTGATCGTGAATTAGTTTCACAATTACTAAAACTCGATGAATATGTCGATATGATCATTCCTCGTGGGGGTGCGGGTTTGCACAAAATGTGCAAAGAAAATAGCACGATTCCGGTGATCATTGGTGGATTTGGGATCAGTCATATTTTTGTCGATGAAACCGCAGATTTAGCGAAATCTATCGATGTTATTGAAAATGCGAAAGTACAACGTCCATCGGCTTGTAACTCTCTTGATACCTTACTAGTGCATGAAAAAATTGCCGCTGAATTTTTACCTAAATTAGCAGAACAGCTCGGTGAAAAAGTAGCTTTAGTGGTTGAGCCAACAGCAAAAGCAATATTAGGCGAGAATCCGCAAGTGCGAGATGCTCAAGAAGGTGATTTTGATACTGAATGGTTAAGTTATACCTTAGGCATTAAAGTGGTCACTGATATTGCGGAGGCGATTGACCATATGCAAGTGCATAATGCTAGTCACTCTGATGCCATCATGACGGAATCAATCCGAAATGCTGAATTATTCATTAACTCGGCAGGTTCGGCGGCAGTATATGTTAATGCTTCTACACGCTTCACTGATGGTGCTCAGTTTGGTTTGGGTGCAGAAGTGGCTGTGTCAACTCAAAAGCTGCATGCACGTGGCCCTATGGGCTTAGAAGAGCTCACAAGCTATAAGTGGGTAGGTAAGGCGGATTATTTAATTCGAAGCTAGTCCGCTGCGCGGAGGTTGCTAGTTCCGAGAGCGCTGAGCTTCGAGTTGCGAGAAAAAGCGCAAGAAGACTGGTAGTTTAAAATTCAACTTTTGCTCTTGAAATTCTCTATAGTTCAAAATAAAAAAGATCGTGGATTCCACCACGATCTTTTTTATGCTTCTCTCGAAACTCGAAACTCGAAACTCGAAACTCGAAACTCGAAACTCGAAACTCGAAACTCGAAACTCGAAACTCGAAACTCGAAACCCAGCGACTCTCTTTCGAGCCACGAGCAGCGAAGCGCCCGAAGACCGAGCCCCGTTGATTTATTTAATCTCAATCCCTTGCGCTTGCATATCCGCATGGTACGAAGAACGAACAAACGGTCCACATGCCGCGTGGGTAAAGCCTAGTTCTAGAGCAATTTCTTTTAGTTCATCAAACTCAGATGGTGGTACATAGCGTTCAACCGGTAAGTGGTGACGGCTAGGTGCTAAGTATTGCCCTAGTGTCAGCATAGTTACGCCGTGAGCACGTAAATCTTTTAGTACTTCGACTATCTCTTCTTTAGTTTCACCCAAGCCCATCATTAAGCCAGACTTGGTTGGAATATGCGGATGCTGTTCTTTAAATTTCTGTAGGAGTTGTAAAGACCATTTGTAATTCGCACCAGGGCGAGCTCGGCGATATAGGCGAGGCGCAGTTTCTAGGTTGTGGTTGAATACATCGGGTGGATTGTCTTTCATTAATTCTAATGCCACATCCATACGACCACGAAAATCAGGTACTAACGTTTCAATTTTAATATTTGGATTTTTTTCACGAATCGCTTTATTACACTCAGCAAAGTGTTGTGCGCCACCATCACGTAGATCATCACGGTCAACGGAGGTGATTACCACGTATTTTAGCTTCATATCAGAAATAGTTTGTGCGAGCTTTTGTGGCTCATTCGCTTCAGGTGCGTTAGGGCGTCCATGTGCTACATCACAGAAAGGGCAGCGGCGAGTACAAATAGCCCCTAAGATCATAAAGGTTGCTGTACCATGATTAAAGCATTCTGCAAGGTTAGGGCAAGATGCTTCTTCACAAACTGAGTGAAGATCATTTTTACGCATCGCGGCTTTAATATCTTGAATGCGCTGACTATCAGCAGGCAGTTTTATTTTCATCCATTCCGGCTTGCGTAAGATCTCCGTCTTTTCTACTGCAACCGTCTTGGTTGGAATTAGTGCCATTTTATCAGCGTCACGATACTTAACGCCTTTTTCCATTTGGATTGGTTTACTCATAACTTCCTACTTACTTTTTAAAGCGGGTGCTGATTTCAGCGGCTTTCTGTCGTAACGTCAACTTGAGTGTATTCAAGTTGCTGAGTGATTTTTTCGATTAACACAGACTCGACGGTGGCAACAGAGCCAGGACCGTTGACGTCTTTCACTTGTATCATTTCCATGCCAGCATACCCACAAGGATTAATGCGCAAAAATGGTGATAAATCCATATTGACGTTTAAGGCTAGGCCATGAAAAGAACATCCTTTACGAATACGTAAACCTAATGAGCAGATTTTACGCTGTTCAACATACACACCTGGAGCATCTGGTCGTGCCGCTGACGTGATGCCAAAGTCATTGAGGGTGGCAATGACGATATTTTCGATATTTGTCACCAGTTCACGTACACCGATATTTTTGCGGCGCAAGTTTATCATAAAGTAAGCGATAATTTGCCCTGGCCCATGATAGGTTACTTGACCGCCACGGTCACTCTGAACCACTGGAATATCACCAGTATTTAATAAATGTTCAACTTTTCCAGCTTGTCCTTGGGTGAAGACTGGATTGTGTTCAACTAGCCAAACTTCATCAATTGTTTGAGCATCTCTTTGGTCAGTAAATTGATGCATCGCTTGCCAAACAGGAAGGTAATCTTGACGACCGAGCTGTCTAATCACAACATGATTTGGCGACGCAGTAGTGGACTCTAATATCTCGGCCTGAGCTGATTGACTATCCATGTGAAAAATCCTAACGCAGAGTGATATGTAGTGAAGGAGGCTAAAACTGGATCAGCTAACGATTATAAACCTCTTTAGTGCTGGTAACTACTCACTTGCAGTAAGGGTATAGCGGTTTGTTGTCGTTATTTGAACTGATCCAACTTAAAACTATCGGTTTATAAAAAAGCGATTTATAAAACATTCTCTTTATAAAAAGAAGAGTTATAAAACCATACGTACGATTTCAATTTCACCAAGTTCTTTATATAAAGTTTCAACTTGCTCAATTGAAGTAGCAGTAATGGTTACTGATACTGAGTTGTAAGTACCTTTACCACTTGGTTTGACACTTGGAGAGTAATCACCAGGTGCGTGTTTTTGGATAACACTTAAAACAAGATCCGGTAATTCTGGTTTCGCATAGCCCATAACTTTGTAGGTAAATTGGCATGGGAATTCAAGTAAATCTTTTAGTTTTGGTTGCTCTTGCATACCGTGCTCCTGAAAAGGGAAGATGCGATAAAGCGTGAATAGTAATGGGATTGACGGAGGATCTCAACTATCACTACCTATCGATATTATCTAGTTTATGCAGTTTTGTTTTTAGGGAGAATATTGAATACTAGTAATGTAAGTAAAATTAATAATTTATCGTATAGAAATTATGAGAATTAAAAAAACAAAAAAGCCGCAATGAAAGCGGCTTTTGATGTCAGTTAACTCTATTTACTCGTTGTAAGTAACTTAGAACCAGCTCTTAAATAGTAGAACAATGTAATCGATTAAGCGGCTGAAAATACCACCTTCTTTAACATCTTCTTGAGCAACAAGTGGGTACTCAGCTACGTCTTTACCATTTAATTGGTAGAACAGTTTACCAACTACTTCACCTTTGTTGATAGGGGCTTTAAGCTCTTTATCTAACACAAAGCTAGCCGCTAGGTTTTTCGCTTGGCCACGAGGTACAGTAACAAAAGTATCTTCTTGTACACCTAAAGAGATTTCGCTCTTATCGCCCATCCAAATTTTTTCTTTAACAAACTCTTCGCTCGCTTTGTGTGGCGCAACCGTTTCAAAGAAGCGGAAGCCAAAGTTTAGAAGCTTTTTGCTCTCGGCTTTACGAGCATTTTCACTCTTAGTACCCATAACGACAGACACTAGACGCATATCACCTTCAGTTGCAGAGGTCACTAAGTTATAACCTGCACCGCTTGTATGGCCAGTTTTAATACCATCTACGTTCATGCTTTTATCCCACAATAGACCATTACGGTTGTATTGCGTAATACCATTGTAAGTAAATGATTTTTGAGCGTAGAGTTTGTACTCTTCCGGTACATCACGAATTAATGCAGCACCTAAAATAGCAAAGTCGTGGGCGGTCGAGTAGTGCTCATCATTGTCCAAGCCGTGAACGTTCACAAAGTGAGAGTTCACCATGCCAATTTTTTGTGCCCATTGATTCATTAAATCAACAAATGAATCTTCAGACCCTGCAATGTGCTCTGCCATCGCAACACAAGCATCGTTACCTGAAGTGACGATAATACCTTGGTTCAATTCATCAACAGTTACGGTTTTGCCTACTTCAATGAACATTTTTGAAGAATCAGGGAAGTTTTTTGCCCAAGCTTTTTCGCTGATCACAACTTCATCAGAACGTGAAATGCTACCCGATTTAAGTTCTTGCCCAATTACATAGCTGGTTAGCATTTTAGTTAAGCTCGCAGGGTGGCGACGCTCATCCATATTTTTCTCAGCTAAGATTTTGCCTGAGTGGTAATCCATTAACACAAAGCTTTGTGCTGCAATTTCTGGTGCATTAGGCACTACGATAGGATCGGATGCAGAAGCATTCAATGAAATCAAAGATGCGGAAAGTGCTAATGAAGGAATTAGCAAAGATGTTAGATATTTAGCCGTATTTTTCATGAGATAAATGCTATCAATATTTTAGTGGAAGTAAATTTTTCGTATTCTAACAGAAACTTTTCTAGAAATCAGATATGGATCAAAGTCTACGAAATTAGAAATGTCGTTTAACCGTTATACGATAAAGAGCTAAAGCTTGGTTTATTCTATTTACGTGTTCGGTGCTTCATAAAGGCGGATTGGTAGCCGCTTTGTTGAAGTTTGCGAAGTACTTCATTTGCTTTGCTTTGATCTTTCCAAGGCCCAAGCATAATACGATTAATACTGCTTGAACTTTCGACACTGTATTGTGATGCGTACTTTTGACCAAGATTTTTCGCTAAAGTTCGTGCTTTTTCAGAATCAGAAACCGCGGCGACTTGGATCAGGTATTCTTGCTTTGAATAAGCGTGATCTACTTTGCTTTTGGGAACTGTTATGTAGTCAATTTTGACTGGAGCGGTGCCAGCTTGATAGACACCGAGTTTGTAAGCTGCGGCGTAACTTAAATCAATAATACGCCCGTCATGGAAAGGCCCACGGTCGTTAACTCGAACGATAGCGGTTTTACCATTTGCGGTATTAGTGACTTTTACATAGCTAGGAATAGGCAAGGTTTTGTGCGCCGCTGACATGGAATACATATCGTACACTTCGCCGTTTGACGTCAAATGGCCATGAAATTTCTTACCGTACCATGAGGCATAGCCTGATTGAGTAAAGTTTTTGGTGTCTTTAACGATTTTATAATCTTTACCACGTAGGGTGTAGTCACGGTTGCCACCTCGACTAAAAGGTTCATAACGAGGATGAGCATCTTCTACATTGGCGACAGAAATCGGGGCTTCAGGAGCAACATCATCAGATAGTTTGTATCGTTCATCTGGAGACGATGAGCAACCCGCTAAAAGAGCAAAAGCCATCCATAGGCCATAACGGTAATATTTTTTCATCAATTTAATTCGCCTTTGAAAGCATTTTTCTGTGAGTGTGAATTGACATTAAAATACCGAAGCCAACCAACAGAGTTATCATGGAGGTACCGCCGTAGCTGATCAGCGGTAAAGGTACACCAACGACAGGTAAAATACCGCTTACCATGCCAATATTTACAAAAACATAAACAAAAAAGCTAAGTACAACACTACCTGCCATCATTCGACCGAAAGCGGTTTGAGCTTGTGTCGCTAAATATAAACCACGTGCAATGATAAATAAGTACACTGAGAGCAAGAATGTTACGCCGATAATACCCCATTCTTCCGCGATAACTGCAAAGATAAAGTCAGTATGTCGCTCTGGAACAAATTCAAGTTGAGATTGGGTTCCATGCAGCCAGCCTTTGCCTGTCAAGCCGCCAGAGCCAATCGCGATTTTACTTTGAATAATATGGTAACCCGCTCCGAGTGGATCAGATTCTGGATCAAATAATGTTCTCACCCGAGTTTTTTGGTATTCGTGCATTAAAAAGAACCAGAGGATTGGAATGAATCCACCGATAGCGGCAGCGGCGGCAATGATAATTCTCCAACGAATACCTGCTAAGAAAATAACGAAAATACCTGAAGCTGCGATTAGTATTGATGTCCCTAAGTCTGGTTGTTTCGCAATTAAAATAGTCGGCAAGCAGACCAATATTAATGAAACCACTAAGGTTCGAAATGTTGGTGGTAGAGGTTGTTTGCCTATATATCTTGCAATCATTAAAGGCACAACTAACTTCAAAATTTCAGATGGCTGAAAGCGTGGGCCAAAGCCTAGGCTTAGCCATCGTTGAGCACCTTTAGAGGTTTCCCCAAAAAATAATACACCGAGAAGTAAAATGATTCCGATGCAGTATAAGCTTGGAGCTAATGACTCCATTGTTCTAGGTTTTACTTGGGCGACAGCAAACATGACAGTTAGAGATAGCAGCATCCTCATGGCTTGTTTATCCATCATTTCATAGCTTTGCCCACTGGCGCTATACATGACAACTAGGCCAATCCCCATTAATAATAAGATACCAAGTAGTAGAGGCAGGTCGATATGCAGTCGTTCGAAGAATGAACGGTTTTGCCCTGTGGCAGGATCCATTTTCATACTACTTTTTATCCTCTTTATCCGTATCATTTGGTGATTCAACGAGTACATGGTCAAAGATTTCACGGGCGATTGGACCACCTACGCCAGAACCACCACCGGCATTTTCAAGAACCATGGCGACGATAAGTTTAGGATCTTCCAATGGTGCGAAGCCCATTAATAAGGCGTGATCGCGTAAGTGTTCAGCAACCTCATCAGCATTATATTTCTCACCTTCCTTTAACCCATAGACTTGTGCGGTCCCTGATTTGACGGCAGCTTCATACTTTGCGCCATAGAATGAGCGGCGTGCTGTACCTCGTGATCCTGTAGCAACCAAGTGCATACCTTCTTTGGCGATTTCCCAATCTGAATCTTTAACCCCTTTAATGGTTGGGAATGTTTTTATTGGGCTTAATACTGGTTTTTGATTAGGTTCAGCTTTGTCGATAGTAGCCCGTAGGAGGTGAGGTGCTCGCACTTTGCCGTGTGAAACTAAAACCGATAATGCTTTGGCTATTTGCATTGGTGTTGCTGTCCAATAACCCTGTCCAATTCCGACAGGTATAGTATCACCTTGATACCAAGGAGTGCGGTGACGAGCCATTTTCCAGTCACGAGTAGGCATATTTGCGCTGCTTTCTTCGTGTAAATCAATTCCGGTATATTCACCAAAACCAAATTTATTCATCCATTTAGAGAGGCGATCGATGCCTAAATCAAATGCGATTTGGTAGTAAAAGGTATCAACCGATTCTTCAATTGATTTTTTCACATCAACCACACCATGTCCCCAGCGGCTCCAGTCTCGATAACCTTTATGGCTTCGTGCGTGCGGAATATACCAAATTCCCGGATCATTACGGGTGGTTTTAGTGGTGATCACACCTTCGGTTAATGCTGATACCGCAATAAAGGGTTTAACCGTCGAAGCGGGTGGATAGATACCTAAAGTTGCTCGGTTGACGAGTGGGCGGTTTGGATCATTCAATAACTTATTATAGGCCTTGCCACTGATGCCATGAACAAAAGCATTTGGATCATAGCTTGGGCTGGATACCATTGCTAAAACTCCATTATCAGCTGGATCGAGAATAATGATCGAGCCTCGTCGGTCATCCATTAACTTATAAGCGTATTGTTGTAGGTTAATATCTAAGTTCAGAACAATATCTTTACCTGGGATCGGTGGCACGTATTTTAGGGTGCGAATGATACGACCCCGGCTATTGACCTCTACCTCCTGATAACCAGATGTGCCGTGTAAAACATCTTCGTAATAACGTTCGATACCTAATTTACCAATATCACGAGTCGCTTGATAATTTGAGACTTTATCTTCTTCGGTTAAACGTAATATATCGCGATCATTGATACGAGAAACATACCCTAAAACATGAGTTAACACTGAACCGTATGGGTAGTAACGTTTTAATACGGCGGTGATCTCTACCCCTGGAAACTTATATTGGTCGACAGAAAATTTTGCCACTTGCTCGTTAGTTAACTGGGTTAGTAATGGAACGGGCTTGTAGTGTCTAATATGCAGTCGCTCTTTTTGGAAGGCGGCAACTTGCTCATCAGTAATGGGTAAAATTTTACGCAGCTCTTCGATAGTCTTATCGATATCCGGAACTTTCTCTGGCGTAATCTCAAGGTTATATACCGGACGGTTAGATGCCAGTAATTTACCATTACGATCGTAAATAAGACCACGATTGGGCGCGATCGGGACTATTTTAATACGGTTATCGTTTGAACGAGTTTTATAGTCTTGATACTGTTCGACTTGAATGTAATAAAGGTTGGCTAGCAAAATACCAACCAACATAATGATGCCTATAAACGCAACAATTGAGCGTCGTGCGAACAATTTAGCTTCAGCAGTGTAATCGCGTATTTGGCTACGTCTACGTCTCATTCTTTATTATTCTCGGTGGTACGGGTGATTAGCTGTGACGCTCCAAGCTCGGTACAGGCTTTCTGCCATAATGACGCGAACCATTGGGTGTGGCAAAGTCAGTGGTGAAAGAGACCAACTTTGATCGGCAGCCGCTTTACACGCTGGAGCAAGCCCTTCTGGTCCACCAATTAAAATCGATACATCACGGCCATCTAATTTCCAAGCATCGAGTTGAGAAGCCAATTGACCGGTATCCCAACGTTTTCCTGGAATGTCTAATGTTATAATGCGATTTCCTTTAGGTACAGCGGCTAGCATCGCTTCGCCTTCTTTTTGCAAAATTCTTGCAATATCGGCATTTTTACCACGTTTTCCGGCTGGAATTTCGACTAAATCAAACGGCATATCACTTGGAAAGCGACGCTGATATTCGTAAAAGCCGTCTTCGACCCATTTAGGCATCTTGGTTCCGACTGCAATAAGTTGAATTTTCACTTACTGGCTCCAACAGTGTGGTGGGGGATTAACCCCACAATTTTTCCAATTGGTATAAATCGCGAGATGATTCTTGCATGATATGAACCATGACAGATCCCATATCTACCACGACCCATTCGCCTTCTTCTTCACCATCAATACCTAAAGCTTCAATGCCGGCGATTTTCGCTTCTTTCGCAACATTATCTGCAATTGAAGCAACGTGGCGCTTTGAAGTGCCAGTACATACGATCATGTAGTCAGTTACACTTGATTTACCTTTAACATCAAGAGTGATGATGTTTTCAGCTTTCATGTCATCTGCTTTATCAGCAAGAAAATCTTTTAACTCATTCAGTTGCAAAGTATTGCCTCTTTAATATGGTATTTAATGGTACTTCTTAATGGTAAGGGGAAATACCGGGTTTGGAAAGAAACCACTAAATTGAAAGTTTAGTGGGTGGTTAAATAACCTGAACTTTGGATAATTTAAGCCTCACAGCACATCTCTTTTTGCGCCTAACGTCGTTAAAATCAACGCAATAGACTAGCTATTGACTTATGATTTTGCCTAGTTATTCATCAAAAATAGATGCACTGTAATAATGAATTACTAATTTATTGATATACATGTTTAATTGACTTTCTTATCCAGAGTTCAGGTTAAATAGGTTGTTCTAAACGAGATAGCGCCGCTGTCGGTTGGCATAGTTCGATTGATAACTGGCTAAGCTTTGGCCAAGGTTCTTGATCAAACGTTGTTTTGACAGACAATTCTAATTGGCACAACAGATGAACCTGTTTTTGTAAAAACGCTAAGTTTAATCGTTGCAGTGCCGATGTATAGAGCGGGCGCTTGTTTTGCCAGATTCGATGTTGGTCAAATATTTTGCCGAGTACTGCGCCATGATCAAAAGCTTGTCTCATTTCGATGAGCAGGAAGAGCTCTTTTTGTATAGTACGCAGCAATATGATCGCTTCTTGGCCTTCTGCTTGCAATTGGCGCAAGATTCGCTGGGCTCGTTTAGCTTGCCCAGCAAGAAGAGCATCGGTCCATTGAAAAGGAGTAAAGTGGTTGTGTCGACTCAGTGATGACTCTACTCTTGGCAAAGTCAGGTTGCCGTCTGGGTACAATAGCGCCAATTTTTCTAAGCTTTGCGCTAGTGCCAGTAAATTACCTTCGTGCCATTGAGCCAGCATTTGTACGGCTTCTGCATCGGGTGTGAGTTTTAATTTACGACAACGGTGCTGAACAAACTGTGGTAACAGACGTAGCTCAGGGCTATTACAGCTGACTAATAGACCATTTTGGTGTAATGCTTTAAACCACTTGGTATTTTCTTGAGCACGCGATAGTTTATTACCAATCACGACCAATAAAATGTCAGGATTAAGCATGCCTGCTAAGTTAACCAACTCTTTGGCACTTGCGGCAGTAACACCTGTTTCTGGTATTTCTAACTCAATGATTTGTTGGTTGGAAAATAGGCTTAATGCCTGACAGCAGTCAAATATCTGATTCCAGTCAACTTGCTTATCCAGAGTAAACCGCTGTTTATCTAAGAAGCCTTTCTCTTTAGCATGTTTATATAGTAGATCTTTGCTTTCTTGTAGCAATAAAGGCTCATTCCCCATAAATAAATAAATAGGGAAGGATTTTCGTTCAAGATTTTCAGCCAGCTTATCGGCAAATATACGCATTGTTATTATGGCGTTTCAGTTTGAGAGTCGTTGGTGACTGAGCCATCACTATCGTTTGATACTTCATTCGTCGATATGGTTTGCTCTACGCCTTCGTCAATAGTGGTGGTTTCTAGTTGATTTTCAGTACCATCAATATCGGTTGGGAAGTCTTGTAATTCATCACTTCCAGCCGGCGTCACCACTAATTGGGCTTTTAAGCGTGCCATTTGGCGTATAATTTGCTCAGCGGCTTGTTCGCGCATTTCTTTAACTATCAGATCTCGTTCAACCGACTTAGCCAATGCCGCTAATGGGTTATCTAAATAGCTACGAGTAATATTGACGTTAAAAGTTTTCTTGTCATAACCCGGAACCGATACTTGGTAAGAAACACGATAAGATAATTCATATTCCGCCGCTCGTGAGTTTTGGTACAAGGATAAAGTTCGGCCATTATCACTGTCATCATTGGCGGTTTCACGAACTAGGTGTAGGTTAGTGATGTTGGCACCTGGTGAAACAACATCAACACCATTAAGACGTAATTGATTTTTCACATCACGGGTGATTTGGTTGTAAGAGTCAAAGCTGGTGACGGAAATAGTTGAAACTTCTTCGGGTAATAGGTAGTTACCTCTGAAGTGGAAACCACATGCACTGGTCATCATGGCAAGACCTAAAATGGCAAGAAGACGAACGCGAGAGCGAGAAAACAAATGTGCCACTAAGGATCACCTCTATCTAATTAGTTGGTTTTATTTAATGTTTATCTTATAAGTTCTTGAGATAAAAACCCATAAGATAAACATAAGCGTAAATGGACTTATGCCCATTTACGCCTCGTTTAGTATTGTCGTTAAACTGAATTTAGTTTGCGACTATATTCAATAGTTTTCCTGGAACATAAATGACTTTACGTACAGTCAAACCGTCGGTGAACTTAGTCACGTTCTCATCACTTAAGCCCATCGCTTCAATATCATCTTTGCTAATATCCGCAGGAACCGTTAGTTTCGCGCGTAGCTTGCCATTAACCTGAACGATGATGAGTTTTTCATCTTCTACTAACGCTTTTTCATCAAATGTCGGCCACTCACAGCTATCGACATCAGATTCACCTAAAGCGTTCCATAATTCATGACAAATATGAGGAGTGATAGGGTAGAGCATACGAACCACAGCTTTTAATGCTTCATCAAGGATAGCTCGATCTTGTACGCTTTCTTGTGAAGCTTTACCAAGTTTATTCATTAATTCCATGATGGCAGCAATCGCGGTATTAAATGTCTGACGACGGCCAACATCATCACTTACTTTAGCAATAGTTTTATGAACATCACGACGCAGTGCTTTTTGATCGCCAGTTAACGCAGCAACATCTAAGGCTTCAACGTCACCTTTAGAAGTATGCTCACCAACTAGTTTCCATACACGACGTAAGAAGCGGTTTGCACCTTCTACACCTGATTCTTGCCACTCCAGCGTCATATCAGCAGGTGAAGCAAACATCATGAATAAACGAACGGTATCTGCGCCGTATTTATCCACCATTTCTTGCGGATCGATACCATTGTTTTTCGACTTAGACATTTTGATCATGCCTGAGTGTTCAACGTTACGACCTTGGTTATCAACCGCTTTTTCAATACGACCTTTACCATCACGCTCAACCGTTACATCTGTTGGGGCGATCCACTCTTTTGTGCCTTTCTCGTTGGTGTGGTAGAAAGCATCGGCGAGTACCATGCCTTGACAAAGCAGTTGCTTGAACGGCTCATCAGAAGTGACATAACCTGCATCGCGTAATAATTTGTGGAAGAAACGTGAGTATAATAGGTGCATACAAGCATGTTCGATACCACCGACATATTGATCAACAGGTAGCCAGTAGTTGGCTTTTTCTGGGTCGAGAATGTCATCGGCTTGTGGAGAGCAGTAACGTGCATAGTACCAAGAGGATTCCATGAAGGTATCGAAAGTATCTGTTTCACGTAATGCATGTTCGCCATTGAAAGTGGTTTCTGCCCAAGCTTTGTCGGCTTTAATTGGGCTAGTTACGCCATCCATTACCACATCTTCAGGTAGGATAACCGGAAGTTGGTCAGCAGGAACAGGATGTACTTCACCATCATCAGTGGTCACCATTGGAATTGGCGCACCCCAGTAACGTTGGCGAGATACCCCCCAGTCACGTAGACGGAAGTTTACGGTTTTCTTGCCTTTACCTTCAGATTCTAGCTTGGCTGCGATTGCATCAAAGGCATCTTGGAAATCAAGACCATCAAATTCACCAGAGTTGAATAGCTTACCTTTTTCAGTGTAAGCAGCATCGCTAACATCTGGTTGGTTACCTTCTTCATTAAGAATAACAGCTCCGATGTTTAGACCGTATTTAGTAGCAAATTCAAAGTCACGTTGATCGTGAGCAGGAACCGCCATTACCGCACCTGTGCCATAATCCATTAATACGAAGTTCGCTACATAAACAGGCACTTCTTTGCCGTTTAATGGGTGAATAGCAGTTAGGCCAGTATCCATGCCTTTCTTTTCCATTGTTGCTAATTCAGCTTCAGCAACTTTGGTGTTTTTGCACTCTTCACAGAAAGCGGCAAGTTCAGGGTTATTTTGTGCTGCAATAGTTGCAAGTGGGTGGCCAGCAGCGATACCAACATAAGTCACACCCATTAGCGTGTCAGGACGCGTGGTATACACTTCTAGATCCGCTTGACCGTTAACTTTAAAGGTTAATTCAACACCTTCAGAGCGGCCAATCCAGTTGCGCTGCATGGTTTTAACCATCTCAGGCCAGCCGTCTAAGTTATCAAGATCGTCAAGTAGCTCTTGTGCGTATTCAGTAATTTTAATAAACCACTGTGGAATTTCTTTTTGTTCAACTGGAGTATCACAACGCCAGCAGCAACCATCTTCTACTTGTTCGTTGGCGAGAACGGTCATGTCATTAGGACACCAGTTCACAGAAGAGGTTTTTTTGTAAACTAGGCCTTTTTCATACAGCTTAGTAAAGAACTCTTGCTCCCAACGGTAGTATTCAGGAGTACAAGTCGCAAACTCACGATTCCAGTCATAACCAAAGCCTAATAGTTTAAGCTGGTTTTTCATGTATTCGATGTTTTCGTAAGTCCATGGTGCTGGTGCAGTTTTATTTTTTACTGCAGCATTTTCAGCCGGTAGGCCAAACGCATCCCAACCAATAGGTTGCATGACGTTTTTACCTTGTAGACGTTGATAGCGAGAAACTACATCACCGATAGTGTAATTACGAACGTGCCCCATGTGCAGGCGGCCACTTGGGTAAGGGAACATAGACAAACAGTAGAATTTTTCTTTGTTTGGATCTTCTGTTACTTCAAATATTTTGCTGTCATCCCAGTGTTGTTGAACCTTTGGCTCAATATCTTGAGGATTATAATGTTCTGATAATTTCACTTTATGCTCTTGCATCGATGATATCCGGTAATCGTAGATTTGTGAGATCGGTTAAAACCGATAATACTTGATCAGCATAGAATACCTTAAAGGGGTTGCGCACAACAATAGGCAATGTGACCCTGTAGTTAACTAGATGGTTAAGGAGAGCAATATGTCAAAGCGTAATCAAGATTATAAAAAGTTGTTAGAAGAGATTATTGATAACTTAAAGCATACACCGGAAGAGTTAAATAAAGCGCTCGATACACCAAAAAAGATGTGGCAAGCGACTAAGGATATGACTAAAGATGAGTACGAACTTATTAGTCGATACGTGAAATCGGATCTTAAAGAGTTTGCGGAAAATTATGAAAAAGACAAAGAAGCGATAGCGAATGACCCATTTAGAGACGTCATTGCCGAATCTATTTGGCAAGGTTTACTTGATATTACTGATAAAACACAAATCGAGTGGATGGAAGTATTTCAAGATATTGAGCATAAAGGACTCTATGAAGTTGGTGATGTGATTGGGCTGGGCGCTTTAGTATGTGAAAAATGTGGCCACAGGCAAGAATATAGTCACCCACGCGAAATCACCCCTTGTATCCAATGTGGTAATGGAGCCTTTACTCGCGTTCCTTTAAAACCGTAGTGTCATGGTAAAAGTGTCTTTATATGCGATAAATCAATAAATATGTGTTGAGGCACCCAAATTCAGCGCTACAAGCCTAAAAATTGATAGAGATTAATATTTGTTGTGATGCCTTTTGGTAATTTCCTGCAACCAAAATTACTAAAAATTTGAAGTTTTGTACCCAACTAACTTCAAGGTGTGAGTTTTACAAGATCTTGAAGCCACTTGGGTATATAAAAACTTCTAAAAGATAAAGGCAAACATTTATGTTAGAACTATTAGTTGGTCTGGTTGTGACCATTGCGGTGGGCTATTTTATTGTAAAAGGTTATAAACCTACTGGTGTACTATTAACCGCCGGTACATTATTGCTATTGTTAGCAAAACCATTAGGTCATTCAGTATTACCAGAAGGGATGGAGTCAACGGGTAGCTTTTTTACTGATGCGCTGTTTTTCTTAAAAAATACTTTGCAAGGTTATAATGGCGGTTTAGGGCTACAAATTATGTTGTTATGTGGTTTTGCTTCTTACATGACACATATTGGTGCTAACAATATTGTTGTGAAGCAGTTTTCTAAACCTTTATCTTTTATCAAGTCACCTTATGTTCTTTTGGTGGCAGCTTATATTGTTGCATGCTTAATGTCACTTGCGGTAAGTTCAGCTACTGGGCTTGGTGTGCTGTTAATGGCGACATTATTCCCAATGATGACTGCAATGGGGATTTCTCGTCCAGCAGCCGTCGCAGTATGTGCCTCTCCTGCCGCAATTATCTTATCTCCAACTTCTGGTGATGTGGTTATTGCCGCACAGAAATCTGGTATTCCTCTGCATGTTTTTGCGGTTGAAACGGTATTACCAGTATCTATTTCAGCAATTATCGTAATGGCTATTGCTGCTTTCTTCTGGAACAAGTACCTAGACAAGAAAGACAATACGCCAATGGAAAAAGTCGATATTTCTCATATTGATACAAGTGCGCCAGCTTATTATTCTATTTTACCATTTCTACCAATTGTGGGCGTGTTCTTATTTAATGGAGAAACCATCCCAGGTATGACGCTAGATATTTATACTATTGTGGTACTTTCTATCTTTATTGGTGCTGTGGTGCATTACGTTTCTAATCGTTTTGATGGCAAAAAAGCGGTAGAAGATTTAGAAGTATGTTACCAAGGTATGGCCGATGCGTTTAAAGGCGTGGTAATGCTATTGGTTGGTGCTGGTTTGTTTGCTCAAGGCTTAATGTCGGTTGGTGCGATTGATGCGTTACTTGGTCTTGCGGATAACGCAGGTGCAGGTGCAGTGGCATTGATGTTACTTCTTACGGCTATTACAGTTGCTGCTTCTATTGCAACGGGTTCAGGTAATGCATCATTTTATGCATTTGTTGAATTAGCACCATCTCTTGCTGCTAAAATGGGTATCAACCCTGCATTCTTAATTATTCCAATGCTACAAGCTTCCAATTTAGGTCGTACGATTTCTCCAGTTTCGGGGGTTATTGTTGCTACCTCAGGTATGGGACAAGTAAGCCCATTTGATGTCGTTAAACGTACTTTTGTGCCGGTTATTTGTGGTCTGGCAACGGTGATTATAGGGACTGTGTTCTTAGTACCAATGATGGCAGCTTAATAATAAATTGATTTTCAAAAGCTCACAGGTTTGTGGGCTTTTATTTTTTAGGAGCGTTTATGTCTCACTCATTTGATCTTAAAACTTATATCCAACAGTTAGAAACATTAGTTAATGTTGATTGCGGTACTCGTACTCCACAAGGTGTGGCTAAAATTGCCGACATTCTAACTCCGATGTTTGAACAAATTGGCTTTACGGTGGTTCGTCACCATATTGATGATAAGGCCGGCCCATGTTTGGAAATTACCAATAAGCCAGAGGCGGAACAATACGATGTGATGTTGAGTGGTCACATGGACACGGTTTTCCCTGAAGGTACTGTCGCACAACGACCATTAACTTTTGATGAAGAAAAGATTTATGGCCCAGGCACCTCAGATATGAAATCAGGCATCTTAAGTGCTTGGTATGCGCTGCAACAACTGACCGATGAAGAAAAAAATAATCTTGCAATACTCGTGGCGTTAAACTGCGATGAAGAAATTGGTTCTATGTATTCTCGTCCATGGATTGAAGCTATGGCGAGAAAGAGTAAACGAGTATTGGTGTGTGAAGCCGCTCGAGTTAGCGGTAATTTAATTCGCTCACGTAAAGGGAATGCTAAATATGAATTAGTGTTTAAAGGAGTGGCTTCTCACGCCGGTTCTGCACTGCAAGATGGTGTATCAGCGATTTATGAGTTGAGCCACTGGTCGCTAGCGATTAAAGATCTGGTTAACCTTGAAACGGGCACTACTATGAATGTTGGTATTATCGAAGGTGGCCTTGCGGTGAACGTTGTGCCAGATTACGCCAAAGCGACGGTTGACCTTCGTTTCTGGAATAATGAAGAAGCAGAATCGATTGATGCTAAGCTGCGTAAAATGGCGAACACACCGTTTGAAAAAGGCGCAAGTGTTGAGGTGAATCGCTTGGCGTTTAAACCATCAATGCAGCCAACTGATGCCACTGAAGAAATGATTAAGCTTGTCAGTGAAAAAGCGGACGCACTAGGTATTCAATATGGTTGGGAAGATGCTGGTGGCGGCTCTGATGGTAACTTTACGGCTAATGTCGGTACGCCAACGTTAGATGGTTTTGGTCCAATGGGTGCTGGTTTCCATTCTGACAAAGAATACCTACTGATTGATTCGATCAAACCTCGTATTGATTTATTAGCCAGTGTTTTAAAAAGCTTTGCTTAATATACCCAAGTAACGTCAAGGTGCATGTTTCAGCAAGAATAAAACAAGTTTTAGGCAAGGCAAATTGAAGATGATCATAGTTATTCTATCTCTGTTCAATTTAACGCAGCATAAAGCTTGTTTTAACTTGCCCTTGGGGAGCTTCATCCAAACCTTTATACAGCGTCAGATTGGTTTGAAAGGTACCTACATTCCTTCGACAATCTTCCTTGCCTAAAGGCTTGGATGATAGCTCTGAATTCTGCATATTGAAGTCACTTGGGTATATATTCAAGTCATTTGAATATAATACCAACCACACTGATAAGTGATATGTCTTTGTTGATAAAAAAGGTTGATAAAAAAGCCGCATAAGTTTAGTGACTTGTGCGACTTTATTGTTGTTTATTAATCTACTTTTTTGATCAGAGCGTATTTCTATTTATTCGCTTTTCTTTGTTGAAACCAAATAGCAAATAATCCCAGGGTACACCATAAGTACAACAACCAAGATCCTAGTGTTCTATAAGGCGTATTGCCTGATGTTGAGGTCACTTCGGCTTTTAATACTTCCGTTTGGAACTGTGGTACTTGTTGCGTAATGCGGCCTTTGTAATCGGTGACAGCAGTTACACCGTTGTTGGTGGCACGGATAAGCGGCTTACCAAGCTCTAGGGCTCGCATACGCGCAATTTCCATATGTTGTAGTGGACCAATCGAATGGCCAAACCAAGCATCATTAGAAAGCGTTAAGATGAAGTCTGTATCAGGGGTAACATTTTGACGTACTTGCTCGCTGAAAATGATCTCATAGCATAAAGCGGCGACTAAGTGACGACCATTGGCTATGAGGTTTGGTTGGATGAAATCACCGCGCTGGAATGATGACATTGGTAAATTAAAGAAAGGTGCGATAGGGCGCAGTAAGTCACCAAATGGTACAAACTCACCAAAAGGTAATAAATGGTGTTTGCTATAGCGTTTAGCCGTGTCGTAATCGTACGGGCCTAAACCATTTTGGCCGAGCGTCAGAACGTTGTTATAAAAGTGTCCCATATCATCTTGTGATAGCACACCAGTAATTAAAGCGCTGTTATTGGCTTTTGCTGCGGTATCTAAATTATGTAAAAATGCTGGTAAATCAGATTCTAAAGCAGGAATTGCTGCTTCAGGCCAAATGATAATATCGGTGCCCCAATTGTCTCGGCTGATATCGGTGTATTTCATCAAGGTAGGCCAGCGATGGCTAGGCACCCACTTCATTTTTTGATCAATATTGCCTTGGATAAGTGCAAATGAAGTTTTGGTAGAAGGATCAGGCTTGACCCATGAAATTTGATTTAAAGCAAAAGCGACCACGAAAACAGCAGTAGGTACCGCTAAGTAAGCCCACTTTTTTGTTATGGTGATTAAGGCAAAACTACCAGCAAGAATCCATAGCATGAGGGTAATCGCTTCAACACCAGAGATCGGCGCATAGGCATTTAGCGGGCTATCAATTTGGCTGTATCCTAACCATAGCCATGGAAAGCCTGTCATTACCCAGCCGCGCAACCAGTCGGTAATGAGCCAAATGATGGGAGCAGCAATGACTAAACGCTGAGCATTTATTTTCGGGAAAAAACGGTTGAGCAAGCCACCAAACAGAGCAGGGTAGAGTGCTAAATAAGCCACCAGTACACTCATTAGGGTCACGCTGGCAATTTTAGGCATGCCACCAAAAGTATCAATACTGACATGTACCCAATTGATACCCGTGCCAAATTGGCCTAAGCCCCAAGCAAAGGCAATCCAAAAGCCAAATTTAGCGGATTGTTTATTAAGGAGTAGTAGTAAAATGAAAGGGCTTAAAATAGCAATTGGCCAGTAAGAAAATGGCGCAAACGCAAGGGTAGTTGTTGCGCCAATAAAAGCGGCCAATAAAGGCCGCCCAATGCGCTGAATCCAAATTGTTTTCATAGGTTCAGATTGCTTTCGTAGGTTAGTGAGGCTTCGCTGCTAATCGTTACTTTCAGGCTCGATATTAGTTTCTGAGTTGGTTGGAATCGTGACTTGTAGCTGAATCACCTTACGGTTGTCTGCTGCCGTCACTTTAAAGTTGTAGCCATCAAGTTCAACCACTTCACCACGTTCTGGTAGATGGCCAAAGGTTAGAGTGACAAGTCCACCAATAGTATCGACTTCTTCATCACTGAAATTAGTGTTAAAGGCATCGTTGAAATCATCAATATCGGTCAATGCACGAACTGAGAAGGTATGCTTGCTGAGTTGGCGAATATCGGCGGCTTCTTCATCGTCGAATTCATCTTCGATTTCACCTACGATTTCTTCGAGAATATCCTCGATGGTGACAAGACCAGAAACGCCACCAAACTCATCTACCACAATTGCCATGTGGTAACGCTCTTCACGGAATTCCTTTAGTAGACGGTCGACTCGTTTACTCTCCGGTACAACAACCGCAGGGCGTACCACTTCATTTAATATGAATTCAGTACTGTCTGATACCAAGTAACGTAATAAATCCTTGGCAAGTAAAATACCTTCGATATGGTCTTTGTCTTCATTAATCACAGGGTAACGAGAGTGAGTCGCGTCAATGATTAAGGTAGCTAAAGAATCTAGGTCATAGTCACGGCTAATGGTGACCATTTGCGAGCGTGGGATCATAATATCACGCACTCGCATTTCCGATATTTCCATCACTCCTTCGAGCATATCTCGTGTGTCAGGATCGATAAGATCATTCTCTTCTGAATCACGAAATACTTCGACAAGCTCTTGACGATCTTTAGGATCACCTTGAAATAAGTGAGCTAGGCGTTCGAAGAAGGATTTTCTACTGGGACCTTCTGATTTATCATTATTGCCTTCATTATGTGAAGGCGAGGTACTGTCGTTCATGTCTACTCTTTCGTTAACGCTATCAAAAGCGGATAGCTCGCGATATCCTTCGTACTTGAAGTAGCAGCTTTGTTGACGGCGCTCATTCACCCCAATCATTTAGGCAAGCTAAACTCATGAGGCCTCATTCACTTGTCGCCTCACTGCAACTTCAATTACCTTGGATATAGTTATTCAATTATATTAATCAAAATAAGTAACGGTGCACCTATTCTTTTTCAGAAATGTACGGGTCATCAAATCCGAGCTTTTGCATGATTTCGGTTTCAATGCTTTCCATTTCTTCAGCTTCTTCATCTTCAATATGGTCATAACCTAGCAGATGAAGACTACCGTGTACAACCATATGCGCCCAATGTGCTGACAGTGGCTTATCTTGCTCTTTTGCTTCCGCTTCAACCACTTGCTTACAAATAATGAGATCACCAAGTAAGTCGATTTCGATACCTGGAGGCGCTTCAAAAGGGAATGATAGCACGTTAGTTGGCTTATCTTTGCCTCGGTAATCACGATTTAATTGTTGGCTTTCTTCATTTTCAACAATGCGAATAGTGACTTCAGCTTGAGGTTGAAATAAGGTAATAGCCGATTCCAGCCATTGTTGTAATTGGGCCTCAGTAGGAAGCCCTGTCGTTTCTTCGACTGCAATTTGAAGATCGAGTTCAATAGCCATAGTTTGTATTATTCCGCATCTTGCTCTTGTTGAGGACTTGCTTGCTGAGGATTAGCAGCTGAAAATAACGCTGCTGCTTGAGCTTCACGCTGTTCTCTTTCTTCTCGGCGACGCTTTTCTATCGCTTTTTTTTCTTTTTGATCTTGAGCTTCCCATTTCTCATACGCGTTAACGATACGAGCAACGACAGGGTGACGAACTACGTCATCGGCTAGGAAGAAATTAAAGCTAATGTCTTCTACTTCTGACAGCACTTCGATGGCATGACGCAAGCCTGAGCGAGCCCCACGAGGTAAATCGATTTGAGTAACGTCGCCTGTAATTACTGCTCGTGAGTTAAAGCCGATACGGGTTAGGAACATTTTCATTTGTTCGACGGTAGTATTTTGGCTCTCATCAAGAATGATAAAGGCATCATTTAAAGTACGACCACGCATATAAGCAAGGGGGGCTACTTCAATAACGTTACGTTCAATTAACTTTTCAACGCGTTCAAAGCCTAGCATTTCAAATAAGGCATCATAAAGTGGACGTAAATATGGGTCCACTTTCTGGCTGAGATCCCCTGGTAAGAAACCGAGTTTTTCACCTGCCTCTACGGCTGGGCGAGTTAATAGAATACGACGAATCTCTTGACGCTCTAATGCATCAACGGCTGCAGCAACCGCAAGATAGGTTTTACCTGTACCGGCAGGGCCTATACCAAAACTAATATCATGAGTAACCATGTTGACTAGGTATTGACCTTGATTTGGCGTACGAGGCTTGATCACGCCTTTTTTCGTTTTGATGAAGACTTCTTTGCCGTATTCCATCGGTTGTTCTTGGTGTTGCTCAAGAATGCCGGATTCTTTTACCGCGAGATGAATTTGCTCGGGCTCTAGATCAGGAATCGTTCCACGTACAGGGGCCGTGTCGACATACAAATCTTTGATTATATCTAACGCAGCAGCGGCAGTATGAGGCTTGCCGGTGATTGTGAAAAAGTTGCTGCGGTGGTTAATTTCAACGCCTAAACGACGTTCAAGATGTTTGATATTGTCATCAAACGGGCCACAAAGGCTCGAAAGTCTGTGGTTATCGGAAGGTTCTAGGTTTACTTCAAGCGTTACGATTTTATTGCTCACGTTTTCCCTCGCTATAAGCGGTTCGTGCTTTTTATATCAGCCATTCGAACCGCTTTATTAAACTTATCTTTTTAAGATGGTGTTAGGGCGTGAAAGTAACAACCCCTAATTCATCTTCTTTGCGTGTTTTTTTCATCATTTCAGCCGGAGATACCGCTGAGCGTAAGCCCATTTCAGCTTCAGTACGAATTAATGTACCACGAAGTGAATTAGGGTGAACTTCAGTAATATGAACGTCAACAAATTGACCAATTAAGTCTGCTGAACCTTCAAAGTTAACGACTCGGTTGTTTTCTGTACGGCCACGTAATTCCATCAAGTTTCTTTTCGATGGCCCTTCAACAAGAATGCGTTGTTCAGTATCAAGCATTAAGCGAGAGTATCGCATAGCTTGTGCATTGATTTGTTGTTGGAGTTCATACAATCTTTCTTTCTTCTCTGATTCTGACACATCGCATGGGTAGTCTGCTGCTGGTGTACCTGGGCGAGGAGAGAAAATAAAGCTAAAACTCATGTCAAAATCAACATCTTTGATAAGCTTCATTGTATCTTCAAAATCTTTCTTCGATTCACCAGGGAAGCCAACAATAAAATCAGAGCTGATTTGGATGTCAGGACGAGCTTTACGTAGCTTGCGAATAATCGATTTATACTCAAGGCCAGTGTGTGGACGCTTCATCATGGTAAGAATGCGATCTGAGCCACTTTGTACTGGTAGGTGTAAGAAACTCACCAATTCTGGAGTATCTTCGTATACTGCAATGATGTCATCACCAAACTCTAATGGGTGGCTTGTAGTAAAACGAATGCGGTCGATACCATCAATAGACGCCACTAAGCGTAACAATTCAGCAAAAGTACAGGTATCATCGCCATCGTGCATCGGGCCACGGTACGCATTAACGTTTTGACCTAGTAGGTTTACTTCACGTACACCTTGTTCGGCAAGCTGGGCGATTTCAAATAATACATCGTCCATTGGGCGGCTCACTTCTTCACCACGAGTATAAGGCACTACGCAGTAAGTACAGTATTTAGAGCAGCCTTCCATGATCGAAACGAATGCAGTCGCACCGTCAGCACGAGGTTCAGGTAAGCTGTCGAATTTTTCGATCTCTGGGAATGAAATATCCATCACAGGGCCAGTGTTGGCTTGTGATTGTTTGATCATCTCAGGTAGACGGTGAAGGGTTTGTGGGCCAAAGATAACATCAACAAACGGCGCACGTTGGCGGATGTGGTCGCCTTCTTGGGTAGCCACACAACCACCCACACCAATAACCACACCTTCCTTTTTGTCTTTTAGTGTTTTCCAACGACCAAGCTGGTGGAAAACTTTCTCTTGTGCTTTTTCACGAATCGAACATGTATTGAGTAATAATACATCTGCTTCCGCTGGATCTTCGGTTAGCTCATATCCATTTGCGGCATTAAGTAGGTCGGCCATTTTCGATGAATCGTATTCGTTCATCTGACAGCCCCAAGTTTTAATTAGCAGTTTCTTACTCATTTCACATTCGCTCGTATTAAATCAGTGTTGGGTTGAGCTTTTGCTCATCGTTATGCTAGTTGAGTGCCGTTTTAAATCAGGCTTAAATCTAGCAAGCCGCGTATTGTACTGGTTTAAATCCAACCTGACTAGATCTTAGAGTGTACAAAGCCTTGATTGAATTATAGCCATATTTTCAGTAAGGAAATGTTCTTGCTGAAAACTGAATAATTTGAGGTACATGGCTGAAAAATTTGCAAGGTAGAGTAGAATGCTCACAAGATATTTTTTTGAGGTTTGTTATGTCTAAGTTTGATGTGGTGATCATTGGTGGTGGGATGGTTGGAGCCGCTCTAGCAGTTGGGCTCGCGAAGCAAAAAAAGACGGTTGCTTTGGTTGAAGGTAAACCTCCATTGCCATTTGCACCATCACAGCCAATGGATCTACGAGTGTCTGCTATTTCAAAAGCCTCGGTTGATCTTCTAAGCCAGCTTGGTGCTTGGCAGTCAGTAGAAGATAAACGTGTTACGCCATATTTGGGGCTCGAAACTTGGGAACATCCTGAATGTCGTACTCGATTTCATGCTCATGATATTAATCTCGATAAACTCGGCTATATGGTTGAAAACCGCCTATTACAATTAGGTTTGTGGGAGCAATTTGATGCTTACCCTAATTTAACTATTATGTGCCCAAATAGCTTAGACAGATTAGAGTTTCTGACTGAATCAACCAAAGTTTACTTGGACTCTGGTGAATGTTTAGAAGCTTTATGGGTTGTGGGTGCAGATGGTGCCAACTCCAAAGTACGTCAACAGGCGAATATCGGAATTACGGCATGGGATTATCGCCAACGCTGCATGTTGATTAATGTTGCGTTACCTGATTTAGTTGATGGCAGTCAACGTGATGTGACATGGCAATGGTTTACTCCTTCAGGCCCTCGTTCGTTCTTACCGTTAGCTAAGACTAGTGATGGTGTTCAGCAAGGATCATTGGTGTGGTATGACAGCTCTAAACGCATTAAACAATTGCAATCTTTATCACCGGAAGCTTTACGCCAAGAAGTACTGACGCATTTCCCTAAAGAACTTGGTGATGTTACGGTGCTTCAAGCCGGATCTTTCCCTCTTACTCGTCGCCATGCGCAACAATATTTTGCGAATCGTTGTGTATTGGTTGGTGATTCAGCTCATACGATTAATCCATTAGCAGGGCAGGGCGTTAACTTAGGTTTTAAAGATGTCGCGGTTCTGCTGGATACCATTGCCGATAAAGGGCTCGACTCTGAACAGGCTTTTGTCGATTATCAAAAGCAAAGGCGTACGGATAATCTATTGATGCAAAGTGGAATGGATTTCTTCTATAAGACGTTCAGTAATGATATTCCTCCCCTAAAACTACTTAGAAATGTCGCTTTAAAAGCGGCCGAGCATTCTGGTGAAATCAAGAAACAAGTGCTCAAGTATGCTCTAGGGTTATAAATCTCTTAGAAATGTATGCAGCTTGCGAAATGGCAAGCTGCTACTAAAATTTATCTCGTATCTCGTATCTCGTATCTCGTATCTCGTATCCTGTATGATCAGATAAATTTCACACAGGTGGGTGAGGGGATGTTATGTCTGATATTTGTATCTTGCAGTTCACCCGTTTGGTTATCACGCTTGAACACAACAAGATTATTACTTAGTTGGTTCGCTATTACTAACCAATTGCCATCATCTGAAATCGCAAAATCACGGGCGAATTCACCACCACAATTTATCGAAAATTGGTGAGCGCATTCACCACTTTGTCCATCAAACTCAAAACATGCAATTAAGTTCTGGCGTCTTCCTGTCACATACACAAATCGTTCATCTGGCGAGAATTTAATTGCGCCTGCTGCTTGGCCGTTTTCGGTATTAGGCAAAGCTGATTGAGATCGTAATACTTGCCATTTATTTTGTACCTTATGCAAGGTGATTAATTGCTCTGATATTTCGCATAACACCAAGCCGAAAGTTTCATCTTTAGTGAAAACTGCATGTCTAGGACCACTTTCATTAGCTAGAGCTATGTTATACGAATGTGCTACAGAGAATGTGTTTGTTGATGGCTCTAAAGGAAAGAAACGCAAGCTGTCACAACCGAGATCAACCGTAACTAGTGTATTGCTTAGTGGTAGGAAAGTGGCTTGATGGGCGTGAGATTCAAATTCTTCCGAATTCGTAAAAGATTGGCTGTCTATCGTTTGAGTATATTGCTCGATAGTGCCTAGACTATTACAGGAAAAAATATCGACATGACCTGTACCATATTGCGCAGTCGCAATGAATTGTAGTGTTGATGAATGCTCAATGTAGCAGGGCTTACTACCACATATAGGTTGTTTAGATAACAGTAAAGGAGCTCCATTCGTCAGTTGATATTGGCAAACGACGGGAGCCTGTGTTTCTAATACTTCGGATACGACACTCAATTGATGGTTTGAGTAATCGAAGTAGGATGGATGCTTTAGTTCTATATTAAGTGGTTCAATATTAAGCTTACTCGTCCGAGTGTTTAACTCTGCTCGATAAAGACCATTCTGATCGTCTTGATGACTATAACCACTGATGATAAGAGATAACTCTGTCATATTTCTTCCTACTTTATATACAGTTACGGTTATCTTGCTGAAACTCGCATCTTGAGGTTACTTGGGTATAAAGAATAAAGAAACGAAAATTGAGAAGTGAAAAGTGATGTGGATTACAAAGTTAGAAAAGTTATCAATTTAAAAACGACAAAGCCCACAATGAAGTGGGCTTTGAAGATAATGGTGCGGACGGAGAGACTTGAACTCTCACACCTTGCGGCGCCAGAACCTAAATCTGGTGCGTCTACCAATTCCGCCACGTCCGCATGTTCGTGTTTGAGAGTAGTGCTCTCAATTTTCTCGATAAAAAAAGCAAGCTGATTGGTTAAGCTTGCTTTTCGAGATGTACTTCAATTTTTTGAAGTACATTCCTAGTAACTAGAAAACTAGGGACTAGGAACTATTATATGGCTGGGCTACCTGGATTCGAACCAGGGAATGCCGGCATCAAAAGCCGGTGCCTTACCGCTTGGCGATAGCCCAACTGAATAATGGTGCGGTCGGAGAGACTTGAACTCTCACACCTTGCGGC
>NZ_BSPV01000005.1:0-162717 GCF_030161215.1 Vibrio algivorus | reverse complement strand
TAACATAATCGGCGTGTCCTGGGCAGTCTACGTGTGCGTAGTGACGTGCTGGAGTATCGTACTCAACGTGAGAAGTTGCGATTGTGATACCACGCTCGCGCTCTTCTGGAGCGTTATCGATAGATGCAAAGTCTTTTGCTACACCGCCGTACACTTTTGCAAGTGTAGTACAGATAGCAGCAGTAAGAGTTGTTTTACCGTGGTCAACGTGGCCGATAGTACCAACGTTTACGTGCGGTTTCGTACGTTCAAATTTTTCTTTAGACACAATCGTGTTCCTTCCTAGTTATGATTCGCTTTGACAAAAGTTTGCGTCAAAACGCGCCAGAATTTGCTATTTTATGCGTCAATTTTCATCAACGCAATAGATTCATTGTTTAATAAGGCGATCAGTGATTAAACTCATCGCCAAATCAACCTTAACCGCGCTCTGCGATAATTGCTTCAGCAACATTTTTAGGCACTTCAGCATACTCGGAAAATTCCATTGAGTATGATGCACGACCTTGAGTTGCAGAACGTAAGTCAGTTGCGTAACCAAACATCACAGATAATGGTACTTGCGCTCGAATAATTTTCAAGCCACCGTAACCTTCATCCATTCCTTCAATGATGCCGCGGCGACGGTTAAGATCACCAACCACATCCCCCATCCAGTCTTCAGGGGTAGTTACTTCTACTTTCATCATAGGCTCTAGCAGCACTGGTTGCGCTTCTAGTGCACCTTTTTTGAAAGCCATTGAGCCAGCAATTTTAAACGCCATCTCGTTTGAATCGACATCGTGGTATGAGCCATCGAACAAGGTTGCTTTAACATCCAATACAGGATATCCAGCTAGTACACCATTGTTCATTTGCTCTTCAATACCTTTCGACACTGAGTTGATGTATTCACGAGGAACAGCACCACCCACGATTTCGTCGACAAACACAAACCCTTCACCCGGCTCTGATGGTTCAAGTTTAAGCCATACGTGACCATATTGCCCACGACCGCCAGATTGACGAATGAATTTGCCTTCGACTTCCGTTTTACCACGAATGGTTTCACGGTACGCAACTTGAGGTTTACCCACGTTGCAATCCACACTGAATTCACGCTTCATACGATCGACGATAATGTCTAAATGAAGCTCACCCATACCTGAGATTAAGGTTTGGCCAGTTTCATCATCGGTTTCCACGCGGAAAGAGGGATCTTCTGCAGCTAGTTTACCTAGTGCAATGCTCATTTTTTCTTGGTCAGCTTGTGAGCGAGGCTCTACCGCTATTTGAATTACAGGCTCTGGGAATTCCATGCGCTCTAGGATAACTTTATGATCAAGAGAACATAAGGTGTCACCGGTTGTCACATCTTTAAGGCCGATAGCGGCGGCAATATCACCTGCCAATACTTCTTTAATTTCTTCACGCTTATTAGAGTGCATTTGAACAATACGTCCAAAGCGCTCACGTTTCTCTTTCACTGAGTTATAAACGGTATCACCTGAATTAACAGTACCAGAATAAACGCGCATGAAAGTTAACGTCCCAACAAATGGGTCGGTAGCAATTTTAAAGGCAAGTGCTGAGAATGGTTCTTTATCATCGGCATAACGCTCGACTTCATTTTCATTCTCATCAATACCTTTAATTGCAGGTACTTCGATTGGCGATGGTAAGAAGTCAATTACAGCATCAAGTACTGCTTGAACCCCTTTATTTTTGAAGGCTGAACCACAAGTTGCTAATACAATCTCGTTATTCAAAGTACGAGCGCGTAGTGCCTGCTTAATTTCAGCTTCACTTAGCTCTTCACCTTCAAGGTATTTATCCATCAACTCTTCTGAAGCTTCTGCTGCCGCTTCTACTAAATGGCTACGCCATTCTTCAGCGAGTTCTTGCATATCTGCTGGAATTTCTTCGTATGTGAAGGTCATGCCTTGATCGGCTTCATTCCAGTTGATTGCTTTCATCTTGATAAGGTCGATGACACCCTTAAACTCTTCTTCCGCACCAATATTTAATTGGATTGGAACGGGAGTTGCACCAAGACGATTTTTAATTTGGTCAACAACGCGTAGGAAATCTGCACCGGCGCGGTCCATCTTATTCACGAACACCAAACGAGGTACGTGATATTTGTCCGCTTGACGCCATACAGTTTCAGACTGAGGTTCAACACCAGATGATCCACAAAAAACAACCACTGCACCATCAAGCACACGCAATGAGCGCTCTACTTCGATTGTAAAGTCAACGTGTCCAGGGGTATCAATGATATTGACGCGATGTTCTTCGAATTGAGCTTCCATACCACGCCAGAAAGTTGTAGTAGCAGCAGATGTGATAGTGATACCACGCTCTTGCTCCTGCTCCATCCAGTCCATGGTTGCTGCGCCATCGTGAACTTCACCAATTTTATGAGAAAGGCCTGTGTAGAACAGAATACGCTCAGTTGTGGTTGTTTTACCTGCATCTACGTGCGCACAAATACCAATATTACGGTAGCGCTCAATAGGAGTTTTACGAGCCACGATTGTATCCTCTTACTAAGGGAACCCTTAGGTAGTTCCATCTATTTATCAACATATTTGAGAGTCGATAAATAGCAAAAATGTGCTGCAGGATATCCTGCAGCACAGAAGGTATAACTAACGTTGTTTCTTTGCGAGCAAAGAAGCGATTACCAACGGTAGTGTGCGAACGCTTTGTTCGCGTCTGCCATACGGTGAACGTCTTCACGTTTCTTAACAGCAGTACCTTTGTTTTCTGACGCGTCTAGCATTTCTGCTGCAAGACGTTGTGCCATAGATTTTTCACCACGCTTACGCGCAGCTTCAACCAACCAACGCATAGCAAGAGCGTTACGGCGAACCGGACGAACTTCTACAGGTACTTGGTAAGTTGAACCACCCACACGGCGAGATTTAACTTCTACCGCTGGACGAACATTTTCAAGAGCTTCTTCAAATACAGCTAAGTGATCTTTACCAGATTTCTCAGCCATAGTATCTAGTGCAGTGTAAACAATTTTTTCAGCAGTTGATTTCTTACCATCAACCATAAGGATGTTTACAAATTTCGCCAGCAATTCAGATTTGAATTTAGGATCTGGAAGGATCTTACGCTGGCCTATTACGCGACGACGTGGCATGGATGTTTCTCCGTTGTCTTCTTCAGGTTATCCAAAACTTTTCAGTTTCATCAAAATTATATAATTTTAGTGTTTGGCCTTACTTAACGCTTTTCTGTTAAAACAGAAAGCTATTAAGACTTAGGACGTTTAACACCATACTTAGAACGACCTTGTTTACGGTCGTTTACGCCAGCACAGTCAAGAGCGCCGCGAACGGTGTGGTAACGCACACCTGGTAAATCTTTAACACGACCACCACGGATTAGAACAACACTGTGCTCTTGAAGGTTGTGACCTTCACCGCCGATGTATGAAGTCACTTCAAAGCCGTTAGTTAAACGAACACGACATACTTTACGTAATGCTGAGTTCGGTTTCTTAGGAGTAGTAGTATATACGCGAGTACATACACCACGTTTTTGTGGACACGCTTCTAGCGCAGGCACGTTGCTTTTAACAACTTGCTTTGCACGTGGCTTGCGTACCAACTGGTTAATAGTTGCCATTAAATAGCTCCTGATTTACGAAAATAAGCTTGTGAAAAATCTAATCCTAATTCCCGGCAACATTTACACGCAGCGAGAAATAAGGACGCGAAATTTTATTCATCAAGGGGGGATGTGTCAAGAAATATACAATCGTGCTGCCGAGTTTTTTTCTCTGGCAATAAGAAAAGTGTCAATAATACTGAGATTAATCCCAAGTGATTGATTGAGTGTGCTGTTCGGTAAGACAAACAAAGCCTTTAAAATCAGTCAACTGAGCATCAACATTTACTAAATCAACCAAACCACGCGCCACAAGATCCTCTTGTAACACCCAGCAACGATCTTTTTGATCTTTCAATCCAATTAGTGAGCTTGATTGGCGAAAAAGTGCGTAAACCGCATCTTCAACGAGTAATATTGCATCATCAGGTTGGATCAAGTTGATCGCATCAGTCAATCCTGATGGGCTTTTTATAATATGTAGCATGTCTATTCGCCCTATTAAAATGTCAGGATCTTTTGGCACTGTTGGAATTTTTCGACCATTTCAGCTTGGCTTAATGCGCTATTTTCAATCAGCAAGTCGTCTGAGTTTATTTGGTAGTCGTTTAATGATGATTGACAGGTATAAATGTTATCAATCTCATATAAATCCAACAATTTAAAGGCTGAAATATAATCTCTAGACAAAATGCTTGCCGGCTGTTGCGCTGGCAGTAACTGAGTCACCCCTGCACCGATAAAAAACACATCAATATCTTCACAGTAAGCCGAAGCGGCTAACAATGCATCCAGCCCTTCTCTACCTTTTGCGCTCGTATGAGGGTGAGAGCGAAATACAAAACCTAAACGCATTAAAACTGTACCACCCTATCTTGTACTAACATGGCTTCAGCAAGCCCACCTAGTCCAGCCAATTCAAAACCTTGAGCCACATTGCAGCTATCTCGCCCATGCGTTTTGGCCTCATTACTATCTAGAATGCCGCGGCGCAATGACGCTGCAACACAAGACTCCAAACGCACCTCATGTTGTTCACTCAATTGCTGCCAAGCTTTAACTAGATCAAATTCATCATTCGCAGGCACAACTAAACTAGAAGCATGATGAACGCCATCTTGATAGAAAAACACGCTGACTAACTTGTGGCCTCTTTCAATCAAAGCACAAGCAAACTGATAGGCATTAAGTGCAGATTGATTACCATAAACTGAGCCATTAACCAGCAAACTATAAGTTAGTACTTTTTCTGGCAAGGGGAAACATTGGCTCACTTTTCGCCGTCCTCAATTTTGCGTTGACGAATATATAAATAAACCGTGTGTTTAGAAATATTTAAACGGTCAGCTACCCGATTAATCGCATCTTTGATATCAAAGATCCCTTTATCATAAAGATCCATCACAATTTGGCGATTCTTGGTATTGTTTGATACCGATTTATCAGCATTGATTTCTTCAATAGTGCGTTCAACCGTTTGATCCACCAGCTCTTCAACATCACTAGCAAAGTTAACTGACGAAGCCGCTTCTTCTGCTTCCGCAGTAGGCATAAAGGCGTGTAACACTTGAGAAAATGGCGCATCTAAATTGATATTGATACACAGTAATCCAATCACTCGTTGCTCGCCATTACGGATCGCAATAGTGATCGACTTCATCAATACGCCACCTTTGGCGCGTGTAAAGTAAGAGCGAGAGAAATTACGCTGCGAACCTTCAATATCTTTTAGCATCTTTAACGCTAAATCCGTAATCGGAGATCCGACTTGACGGCCGGTATTTTCACCATTAGCAATTTTGACTGCCGAGGTATTTAAGTCCTCTAACGAGTGCAACACGATTTCACAATAGTTACCGATCAAACTAGCAAGACCATCGACTACCGCTTCATAAGAATGCAAAATAATTTTATCGTGCTCTGTAAAGGGCATAACATGGACAGATTCCATTTCTAACAATGCTTCCGAATGTACCACTTCAGACTGACTCACACTCACCTCTACTCCGATAGAAAATCGTTTATTAAAATTGTCGAACAATTAAACAAATTAACGTAAGTTTATCAGAAAATTTGAAAGAGGCACGGATCTAACTTCAATATGATGATTTAGAACAAATTATGGATCGTATTTTTAAGCTTTCAAAACAAAAAAGGCCCATCATATTGATGAGCCTTAAGTAAACTAGCTAGTTCAATTAATTTGCAGCAGGTGCCTCTGGTGCTTCCGCTGATTTCACTGACATTAACTCAATTTCAAACACTAATGTTGAGTTAGCAGGAATTGTTGGTGTGTCTTGTTCACCGTAAGCAAGCTCTGGTGGGATCACAACTTTATATTTAGAGCCCACTTTCATTAGCTGTACTGATTCAGTCCAACCAGGGATAACACGGTTAAGTGGGAAAGTTGCAGGCTCTTTACGATCGTATGAGCTGTCAAACTTAGTACCATCAACCAAAGTACCTTCGTAGTTAACTACGACTGTATCCGTTGCTTTTGGTGAAATGCCGTCGCCTTCTTTTTCAACTTTGTAAAGAATGCCTGATTCAGTCTTCTTCACACCATCTTCTTTAGCGAACTTTGCACGGAAATCATCACCGGCTTTTTTAGCTGCGGCTGATTTTTCAGCGGCTTGAGCTTGCATCTTTTCAGAAACACGCTTATCTAGCTCTTGTAGTGCTTGATGTGTTTCTTCTTCTGTCATCCCTGCTTTTTGAGCAAATACGTCTTCGATACCTTTTAATACGATATCTTTATCTAGGTTGATACCGATTTCTGCTGGTTTCTCAATGCTAGTATTTAGGTAGTTAGCAAAAGAAACACCAATCGCATATGCCGCTTTCTCATCATCAGTTTTATATAGTGTTGATGCCGCTGCAGATTGCGCCTGCTCAGCTTTTGCTGTGGTTTGTGCATCTTTTGATTCTTCTTTCTGACAACCAACTGCAAGTAAAACAGTGGCTGCAAGCAACGATACTTTAAAAATCGGTTTCATTAACTTCTCCAGCATGATGGAAAACCATCGTTATGATGTATAAAAATTTATTCTATCAATGTGTTAGAACGTTCAAGTTCTATATCTAGTCACTCTAAATGCGATTGATCTACATTAACACTATCACGTGCTTAATTTAAGCTATTGTTAATTGACTGTATTTTTTTAGCAAAGTTCCGCCTTAACCCATAAAAATAATCCGCTTATTACTTTGTGTTTCAACAAAACACGACTTAAGTGACATTATTTTCGCGATACCACGACTCAATCAATGATCTACAGTACGGCATCTTTCAGGTATAATTTGAGTACAGTCGATTTAATAACTTAACAGTGAATAAAATGCATTCAGATAATCTTGAAAACGAATTAAAACAAAGAATTGATGGTCTAGAGTGTCAAGTCGCTTTCCAAGAACAAACCATCAATGAACTTAATGATGCCTTGAGTCAACAGCAACTGTTGATTACTCGCATGCAAGATCAAATGAAGTTTGTCGTCGGCAAAGTAAAAAACTTAGATACTTCAAACTTAGCCGATGCATCGGAAGAAACACCACCACCGCACTACTAATTCACATTGCTTAATTCACATTGTTGCTTTTTGTCTTTTCTAATAAGTAAGTTGTTTCTATGATCAAAAACGCCAACGTTAGACGCTGGCGTTTTTTTTAAGATTAGTGAGAGCAGCCACAGCCGCCATTTCCATCACAACCTTCTTTTTTCTCTTCATGATCATGGCCACAGCAGTCGCCATCGTGATCGTGGTGATGACCACCAGCTTGATGTACATGACCGTGAGCCACTTCTTCTTCTGTTGCTTCACGAACGGCTACAACTTCAACATCAAACGTTAATGTTTGGCCTGCAAGCATATGGTTACCGTCAACCACAACTTCATCGCCATCTACTTCTGTAATTTCTACAGGGATCTGACCTTGGTCGGTATCCGCAAGGAAACGCATACCAACTTCGATTTCATCCACGCCGTGAAATACGTTAGCAGGAACACGTTGAACTAAACCTTCATTGTGCTCACCGTAAGCATCTTCTGGAGCAATGGTTGCTGAGAATTTATCACCAGCAACTTTACCTTCTAGCTCTTTTTCTAGACCTGTAATTAGGTTGTTGTGGCCATGTAGGTAGTCTAGTGGTGCTTCAACCGTTGATTGGTCTACTACCACACCGTCTTCTACTTTTACTTGGTATGCCAAGCTAACAACAACGTTTTTTTCAATTTTCATATTCGCTCCAAATTCAGATTAAGCGTGAGAATGTGTGAGCACTTAATCTCTATGTGCAAGATAATGGGGATAAGCCAGACAGATTTCAATCGCTAATAAAGGATTATTTTACAAACCTGACAGATATCTTGCGCTTAGCAACCATTATTCTGGCTTAAAAATACCAATTAATTGTTCTGAATTAGGAGAACTAGAGCTATGTGAACGGGCTTCTACTGCTTGTGGTGTCTTTTGTTCAACATAATCACATTCAACACACTCAACCACTTCAATTTGATTCTCTTCCCACACTCGTAAACTATCGCTTTGTTTACAGTTTGGGCAGTTAGCGCCAGCAATAAATCTCTTTTTCGTTTTCATAACTATCCTATTTCATAGCTGGAGTGGAGCTAGTCTCAGTGCTCTAGTCTCAGTGCTCTAGTCCCAGTGCTGTTGAGTCTGACGATCGCTTTCCATCTCTCGGTCAAAAATTTCTTCTAGCTCTTTACGGGCTTCTTTAGCTCGAATTCCCATATCCTTATCTTCCATATGCAAAGGCAGTAATTCTTTTAACATCGTGGTATCGAGTTTTCTAAAATGCGCCTCTGCACGCTTGGCTTGATAAGGATGCATCCCCAATTGAGTTAACACTTGTCGCCCTAAATCGAGAGCACCTAGAAAGGTCTCTCTCGAAAATAATGTCACACCAATATTCATTAATTGATAAGCCTCAACTCGGCTACGAGCACGTGCAAGGACTTTCAAATGAGGAAAATGTTGTTTACACAATTCAGCGATCTTTAACACTTCATCAGGCGAGTCGGTACAAATGGCGATGGCTTTCGCTTTTTCAGCGCCTGCGGCTCGCAATAAATCAAGTTGAGTCGCATCACCGTAATACACTTTGTAGCCAAATTTACGTAAAAGTTGAATTTGGCTGGCATCACTTTCTAATACCGTGATACGGATCTTATTGGCATACAACAAACGCCCCACTACTTGTCCAAAACGGCCGAAGCCTGCAATGATCACTTTCGGCTCTTCATCTACCACATCTGATTGCATGTTGTCGCTAACGTTAATCATGCGGTTAAACCATTTTTGCTGAGCAAGCAATATCAAAGGCGTCGTCATCATCGATAGACTCACCACCACTAGCAAGAAAGAGCTGACTTCAGCACCGAGTAGACCATGACCTTTTGCGGCGGTAAACAAGACAAAAGCAAACTCACCGCCTTGGCTTAAAATTGCCGCCATACGACTACGTGCTTTTGCCCTAGTGCCCATAAGACGAGCAAGTAGATAAAGAATTAAGCCTTTAATCGTCACCAATGCCACTACCGCGGCCAAAATTTTAATAGGGTAAAGCGTTAGTAACTCAAGATTAACTGCCATACCAACCGACATAAAGAACAAGCCAAGCAACAAGCCTTTAAATGGCTCAATAGCGCTTTCTAATTCATGGCGATATTCACTTTCTGCCAATAACACGCCAGCTAAGAATGTGCCTAATGCCATAGATAGACCAAGCTGCTGCATAATGACGGAAATGCCAATCACCAATAGCAAGGCTGCTACCGTAAATAACTCGCGAACTCGGCTCATCACCACATAGCGAAAAATAGGTCGTAACAGGTAGTGACCACCAACTAATAATCCGACTACCCCACCAATCATCCAAACCGCATCTAGCCAGTCACCACCGACATTACCAGCCAATAATGGCAATACCGCCAGCATAGGAATCACCGCGATATCTTGGAAAAGCAAAACTGAAAAACCAGATTGCCCGGTTTCAGTTCCCGCTAACCCTTGCTCTTCAATAACCCGTAATGCGATTGCAGTTGAAGAAAGTGCTAATCCCATACCGATCACTAAGCTATTTTGCCAACTAATGCCAAAAGCATTGGCGATCATCGAAATGATTAGAGTTGTTACTACCACCTGCGCACCACCTAAACCTAGGATCGGCATGCGCATTTGCCAGAGTTTTTTAGGATTTAATTCAAGGCCAATCAAAAACAGTAATAACACCACTCCGAGTTCGGAAAAATGCATCACACTATCAACGTCGCTAATTAATCCTAATCCCCATGGACCAATCACAATACCCGCCAGCAAATAGCCTAATACTGAACCTAAACCTAAACGTTGTGCCAAAGGGACAGCGACCACAGCGGCGGCCAGAAACACCACACCACTTTCTAAAAAATCAATTGTTGATGCCATAATCCTTCCCTGTACTATTTACTGCTTTCTAGTGGGTGCAACAACCAATAGCGGTAAGCCTGAGCATGCTCAATACGTACCGCTTGTTCGACATTTCTTGCCCAATATAAGACCAAGGGCTCAACCCAATGCATCTGACATAATTTGGCGGTCAACTCAAAAGGCTGCAAAATTTGCTCCAAAGGATATTGGTTATAACCATGAGCCGAGAAAGCTTCTTTAGATCCTCCGGTCGTCACCACACTCCGCCAATATTTGTCTTTAAGTGCGCGCCCTTTACCGAATGCGAAACCTTTGCCAAGTACCGTATCCATCCACTCCTTCATTAAAGCAGGGCAGGAATACATAAACATTGGGTGCTGAAAGACAATTACATCATGCTCGAGTAATAATCGGTGTTCAGCGGTAACATCAATGAAAAAGTCTGGATAATGAGCATACAAGTCGTGCACCGTCACATGAGGTAGCCCTTGAGCTGCTTTGAGTAAGACTTGGTTAGCGATCGAATTATCAGGATCGGGATGCGCATAAATGACCAGCACGCGAGGTTGTTGTGTGCTTTGCTCGTCATCTTTAATGGATGTAGTAGTATGTTGGCTAATATCTGACATCCTTGCCCCCTTACATTCCTTTATTAACACCCAAAGGTGCACGATTTTATCACTTTTCACAACCTAAGGTCTTTGTGACAAAGATTGTTAATCATCATATCGTAAATCGTATAATAATCGACATTTATCCTTGAAACGCCTAATATTCAAGCCGCTGCATTTTCTCATTTTTCATGCCTAAAATAAGACTTCTATGATTACATTTTCAGATATTCAATTGCTGCGTGGTGGTAAGCCACTTTTAGAACAAGCTTCAGCGACGATTCATCCAGGCGACAAAGTTGGCCTCGTCGGAAAAAATGGCTGTGGTAAATCCACACTCTTCGCATTATTGAAAGATGAATTATCCATTGATGCGGGTAACTTCCAAATGCCAGCGCACTGGGAGCTAGCTTGGGTTGCTCAAGAGACCCCAGCATTAGAGCGCGCGGCGTTAGAATATGTGATTGATGGCGATCGTGAATATCGTCAACTAGAGCAAGATCTTGCAGTAGCAGAGCAAGTAGACAATGGCACCCTAGTGGCGGAATTACATGGTAAATTAGAAACCGTTGGTGGCTACACGATTAAATCTCGCGCTGCGGAATTGTTAAATGGTCTAGGCTTTAGTCAAGAGCAAATGCAATGGAGCCTCACCCAATTTTCTGGTGGTTGGCGTATGCGCCTAAACCTCGCCCAAGCCCTACTTTGTCGTTCTGATTTATTATTACTTGATGAACCGACCAACCACTTAGATCTCGATGCAGTACTCTGGCTTGAAAAATGGCTACAGAACTACCCTGGTACATTAATTTTGATCTCACACGACCGGGATTTCCTAGATCCTATCGTCGGACGTATCATTCATGTCGAAAACCAATTACTCAACGAATACACCGGCAACTACTCGTCATTTGAAACCCAACGTGCGCAAAAATTAATGCAACAGCAAGCCATGTATGCCAAACAGCAAAAGCAGATGTCACACATGCAAAGCTACATCGACCGTTTCCGTTACAAAGCTTCGAAAGCTCGTCAGGCACAAAGCCGAATTAAAGCCTTAGAGAAGATGGAAAAAGTCTTGCCCGCACAATTCGATAACCCATTTAGCTTTGAATTTAGGGAACCTGCCGCGCTTCCCAACCCAATCATGATGATGGATCAAGTATCTGCAGGCTATGGCGACAATTTAATTCTAGAACACATTCGCCTAAACCTCGTCCCTGGCAGTCGCATTGGCCTACTTGGTCGCAATGGTGCTGGTAAATCAACCTTAATTAAATTGTTATCAGGTGAACTAAACCCACAAAGCGGAGATTTAACTTACTCGCAAGGGGTGAAAATTGGTTACTTCGCTCAGCATCAGTTAGAAACCTTGCATCCTGAAGAAACGCCACTGCAACACATGATGCAAATTGCCCCTAATCATACCGAGCAACAATTGCGAGACTATTTAGGTAGCTTTGGGTTCGTTGGCGATAAAGCACTCGATAAAGTAGCCCCATTCTCTGGTGGCGAAAAAGCTCGGCTCGTTCTAGCCTTAGTAGTGTGGCAAAAACCAAACTTACTCTTGCTCGATGAACCGACTAACCACCTTGATCTAGATATGCGTCAAGCATTAACGATGGCATTACAAACCTTTGAAGGGGCAATGGTCATTGTCAGCCACGATCGTTACTTATTGCGCGCTACGACCGACGACTTATACCTTGTCGATGCCAAACAAGTTGTCCCTTTCGATGGTGATTTAGCGGATTACTACAAATGGCTGACCGAACAACAAAAACAAGATAAGAAAGATGCACAGCCAGAGACAAACTTAGAGCCTAGCCAAAATAGCGCCGCGGCACGTAAAGAACAAAAGCGCCTAGAAGCTGAATTACGCAAACAAACTGCACCAATTCGCAAAAAGCTGACACAACTCGAAGCAAAAATGGACAAACTAGGCGAGCAATTAGCGGATGCCGAACAACAACTTGGCGATGTATCACTCTATCAAGATGAAAACAAAGCTAAACTTACCCAAGTATTAACATTGCAAGCCAACAGTAAAGCTCAATTAGAAGAAGTTGAGATGGAATGGATGGCACTACAAGAAGAACTGGAATCACTGAATCCCTAATGAACCAATATAGACCTCTACCTTTAACCTTCGAACGCTTATGGCAATTTAGTTTGCAGCATTATGGCGTACGTGAAATTAAGGAAGCCTGCCTAGTATTACAAAATAGGTATAAAGGTAAGGTCAACCTAGTCTTGTTATTAAAATGGCTTGATGAACACGAATTAAGTCTAACTGAAGAACAATGGCTGCAATTAGATAACGCTATTGAGCGAACCGAACCTTTATTACAGCAATTTCGTGATTACCGACGAAAAGTAAAACCTCATTTACCGGATACGCTTTACCGTGAATCGCTACAATTTGAATTACAGTTAGAACGCCAGCAACAAGCTGATTTGGTGCATTGTATTAACCTGCTTGATTTGTCTCCAAGAACCGGCCAACCAATGACTCATGTCTATTGTCAAAAAATTGGCGCTCAACGGTTATCTCAAATTTTTTATAGCGCTGAAAAGTAAAGGGATCAAAACCATGTCTCCGCTACAGCACTCCATGTTAATACTATTCGGCTTACTATCACTGCAAGTACATGCGACAAACTCAGCGCCAGATAATTATACTGATTTCGGACCATTATTGACCTTAACCCAGGCACCAATCCCAGCCATGGGCTTATCATTGAAAACTCGTGATGCCTTTGGTTGGGAAAAAGGCACTCTTGAAGTATATGGTCAAGGCACGGTATCAAGCGTATGGGCTGATGGAGCGGATTATATCGCTGATTACTATCAAAATGATGTCAATATCGGGTTTATTTACGCGCCTGCCGACGATTGGAAAATCGACGTTAACTATTTATATCGCTTTGCCGGCAATAACAAACTTGATGGCCTAGTGAACGGTTTTCATGATGCACTCGGATTAGATGATAATGGTCGGCACGATGTCGATAACGATCGCTTTTATATTAAAAACAAAAAAACGGGGACTACGCTTGAGGACTTTCAGGGCGATACATTAAATAATGCATTAAACCTGTATGTTGAAAAAACAGTATTCGAAACTAAACGCCAAGCACTATCACTAGGTGGCGCACTGTATTACAACAAAGTATTTAATGGCAACTTCGCTCAATCCTCTTTCGAGCAAGCCATTCAATTGAACTACGCTTTTTACTTAACCGATGCCAACCGTTTTTATACCAGTGTCAACTTTGTCCATCATGATACTGATAGTATTGATCTAGTTAATTTACGTGAATTCACCACCAATGGCAGTATAAGCTATCAATACTTATTCAATGAGCGACATTCCATTTTAGCGGAATTTAGAATGCAACAAGGCGCAACTCATAACGATGAAAATGAATTAAGTATGGTTAGCTTTGAACCGATTGTCGGCTATCGTTACAGCCTCGGGTTTGCAGCAGTTGAATTCTCCTTTACTGAAAATGTCATCAACAGCGATAATTCTGCTGATTTTTCACTGACCCTTGGCTATCGTCAACGTTTTTAACATTCCCATAATTAAAGGCCACATCAATGATCATTCCATGGCAAGACATCGATCCTGACACCTTAGAGAATCTTATCAAAGAATTTATTTTACGTGAGGGCACCGACTACGGTATGCAGGAAACCTCACTTGAAACCAAAATAAAGCAGGTCAAAGGGCAGTTAAAGTCTGGCAGTGTAGCCATTGTCTTTTCTGAGCTGCATGAAAGCGTGGATATTAAACCGATTAATGAATTGAATTAGAGTCAATACGCACCACTATTTATTCTTGCCAGTCATTCCTCTACACTGTCATTCAAAATATAAGTCGAAAGAAAGGATTATCATGTCGGCAAAACATCCTATTATTGCGGTAACGGGCTCTTCTGGTGCGGGTACCACCACTACCTCAGAAACCTTCCGAAAAATGTTCAATATGATGGATATTAAAGCGTCTTGGGTAGAAGGTGATAGCTTCCATCGCTACACTCGCCCCGAAATGGACGTTGCGATCCGTAAAGCCAAAGAACAAGGTAAACACATCAGTTACTTTGGCCCTGAAGCCAATGACTTCCCTGCTCTATCTGAATTCTTTAATCAATACGGTAAAAATGGCAGCGGCAAAGTTCGCCGTTACTTGCATAGCTTTGATGAAGCTGTCCCTTATAACCAAATGCCCGGTACCTTTACTCCATGGCAAGACCTACCTGAAAATACCGATGTATTGTTTTATGAAGGCTTACATGGTGGCGTCGTCGATGGCGATGTGAGTGTTTCTAAACATGTGGATTTTTTGATTGGCATGGTGCCGATTGTAAACCTTGAATGGATTCAAAAGTTCGTCCGTGACACCCGTGATCGCGGCCATTCACGAGAAGCCGTGATGGATTCGATTGTTCGCTCAATGGACGACTATTTAAATTACATTACACCGCAGTTTTCTCGTACTCACATCAACTTTCAGCGCGTACCCACTGTCGATACTTCCAACCCTCTTAATGCCAAGGGCATACCAAGTTTAGATGAAAGCTTTGTGGTGATTCGCTTACGTGGGATTAAAAACGTCGACTTCCCATATCTACTGTCAATGATTGAAGGCTCATTCATGTCACGCCATAACACCCTTGTAGTGCCTGGTGGCAAGATGAGTTTTGCAATGGAATTAATCATTCAACCACTGCTTCATCAGCTAATCGAAACAGGCAAAATCGCCTAAAAGTGTTACTCAGAACACACTTAGTGACTAGTCTGTGACACTGAACACAATTTAAAGGTGAAAAACCCCATAGTTACCCGATCAAAGTCAAGAAATCCGACCTAGAAAGGGGTAGTATAAATGCACAACTGCAACACGACTTGCAGCAATAACAATTAACACCTATTCTATTTGACCAGTTTAGCCGGTCTCAGGATGAATGACTCAAAACTGAGCAAGCCTTGTAGAGGAAGTAACAAATTATGGTTCTAGGTAAACCTCAAACAGATCCAACATTAGAGTGGTTTCTATCTCACTGTCATATTCACAAGTACCCATCAAAAAGTACTTTGATCCACGCTGGTGAGAAAGCAGAAACTCTGTATTACATTGTTAAAGGGTCTGTGGCAGTATTAATCAAGGATGAAGAAGGCAAAGAGATGATCTTGTCTTACTTGAACCAAGGTGACTTCATTGGTGAATTAGGTCTTTTTGAAGAAGACCAAGAGCGCACCGCTTGGGTTCGTGCAAAATCTCCTTGTGAAGTTGCAGAAATCTCATTTAAGAAATTCCGTCAACTTATCCAAGTTAACCCAGATATTTTGATGCGCCTTTCTGCCCAAATGGCAAAACGTTTGCAAATCACTAGCCAAAAAGTTGGTGACTTAGCATTCCTAGACGTAACAGGTCGTATCGCTCAAACACTCCTTAACCTAGCAAAACAACCCGATGCAATGACTCACCCAGATGGCATGCAAATCAAGATCACTCGTCAAGAGATCGGTCAGATTGTAGGCTGTTCACGTGAAACTGTTGGCCGTATCTTGAAGATGCTAGAAGAGCAGAACCTGATTTCTGCACACGGTAAAACTATCGTGGTATACGGAACGCGTTAAGCCTTTACATCGCGTTGAGTCGTATAAGAAAACCAAAAGCCACTGAATGGTAAGTTCAGTGGCTTTTTTGTTAGGTTTCTAGGTGCTAGTCCCTAGTTTCGCTTCGCTGCTAGAAAAAGCGAAAAGATTATCGAAAGCATCATCTTAAGTGCTGTTCTCATAAATTTAAACTAACAAAGTGAGCGTTGACGTAGTGATGATTTTTGCAGCGAATTGTTGTCACGACAACCTAGGGCGCTTCGAGTCTCAAGGATAAAGAGACAAGCGGATACAAAAAATAAACCCCGTCATCCTGAATAGTGAGGCACGAACGTAGTTCAGGATCTCCTACCGCACATTACTCACCAAAGAAATAGTCCAATCTCAGCACGCTTTGGGAGATCCTGAACTGCGCTCCTACGTCGCTTTTCAGGATGACGATTACCATTTAATAATACACTCGCTGTTACACGAAACAGGTGACTAGCCCGAAAAAACATCATTCCAGACGAGCCTTAGCGAGAGCGGGAATCTCATGCCGCGCGCTGTAAACTATTATGAGCTTAACGATTCGGCGCGCTTTGAGTAAATCCCCTATATTCTTCTTCTAGGAACTAGGAACTAGGAACTAGGAACTAGGAACTAGGAACTAGGAACTAGGAACTAGGAACTAGGAACTAGGAACTAGGAACTAGGAACTAGGAACTAGGAACTAATTTACCCTATCGCCGGCAACACTCCAAGACTAATCATCACCTGCACTACAATAATCACCACACCAGCTGCTAGCGTTAGCATTAGAGCTGGCGTCCCACCAGAGACGGTGAAGTCTTGTTTATCTTGGTGTTGTGCACGAGATTTCATCACCATCGTCACCGGCAATAAAATAGCGAGTATCGCCAATGCAATCGCCGCATAACCTAGAGCCATGATAAAGCCTTGTGGATAAAACAAAGCAAAACACAGCGGTGGCAAGAAGGTCACCACCGCAATAACAACACGGCCACCTTTACTTTGGTTTTTATTCAAGCTGTCGCCTAAAAATTCAAATAGCCCTAAACTCACCCCGAGGAAAGAAGTAATTAATGCTAAATCAGCAAACACTGAGACCACTTGAGAAATAACCGAGCTATGAATCACTTGAGATAAAGTACCGACTAATGCCGTTACATCACCGGCTTGAGATAATGTCGCTTGGTCAACCACCCCTAGCGTGGCCAACTGCCATAAAATATAAACCACTAGCGGCAATAAAGAACCGAGAACCATTACCTTCTTCAAAGCTTTCATGTCGAGATTTAAATAGCGAACTACCGCAGGGATACTGCCGTGAAAACCGAAAGAGGTAAAAATCACTGGCAATGCAGCAATAATCAGGCCTTTTTCTAATGGCATATTAAGTAGATGAACCGCTTGAATATTAGGCGTTAAGAAGAACAGCATGACCGCCATGGCAATCAATTTACAGGTGAATAGCACGCGGTTTACCCGATCCACTGATTGAGTACCAAACGTCACAATCGCCGCAATAATAATGGTAAAAATCAGCGTTCCAATACCATTAGAAACATCAATAGCAAACCAATTATGTAACTTGGCATTAAACTGACCACCGCCACCAGCGATATAAGCTGCACATAGCGCATAAAAAAGGAACAACATGGCAAACGTTGCAACCCATTTACCTTTGTCACCCAAAAACTGTTTCGCTAACGTGTGTAGAGTGGCATCGTAATCGGCATGTTGGTGCAGCTCTAGCATCAGCAATGCGGTATACGCCATTAAGGCCCACATACCAATCATGATGATTAAAGAAGTGCTAAAACCTAAGCCTGCCGAAGCAATTGGCAACGCCAACATACCTGCGCCTATTGTCGTGCCAGCAATAATCAAAGTACTGCCTAAAATCTTTGAACTACTCATCTGCTTTTTCTTTTATTGTTTTACGGAATATTAAGCTGACACATTACCCAGTTTCTAGCAGTAAATCGAGGTTACAAAATACAAAATTGATTAAATATTCTGCAAATCTACCTAAAATGACGTTTTTGTTATGGTGTATATAAAAAGTTACACACTGTAAATAAAAATAAACCCCATGACTAAGATAGCCACAGGGTTAGATCGATTAAGAGTGTTAATTGAAAAAATTAAATACCGTATTGCTCACGATAAGCTTTTACTGATTCTAACTGCTGAGCGTTATCACCTTTTTCTTCAAGATAAGTCACCAGATCACCTAGGCTAATGATCGAAATGACTGCGCAACCGAAATCACGCTCCACTTCTTGAATCGCAGACAATTCACCTTTGCCTTTTTCTTGACGGTCAATCGCGACCAATACGCCAGCTAAATCAGCGCCATTAGCCTTAATGATTTCCATCGACTCACGAATCGCGGTACCTGCAGTAATCACATCATCGACCAACATAATACGGCCTTCAAGTGGATTACCAACTAAGTTACCACCTTCACCGTGGTCTTTCGCTTCTTTACGGTTAAAGCAGTATGGTGTATCAATTTCATGATGATCCGCCAGTGCTACCGCGGTCGTCGTTGCAATAGGGATACCTTTATAAGCTGGGCCAAATAGCACATCAAATTCAATGCCTGAATCCGCTAAAGCAGCAGCATAAAAACGACCTAAACGAGCTAAATCACGTCCAGTATTAAATAAACCGGCATTAAAGAAATATGGGCTAATGCGGCCAGATTTTAAAGTAAACTCGCCAAACTTCAGAACTTCCTTTTCTAAGGCAAACTCAATAAATTCACGTTGATATGCTTTCATAAAATATCTCTATTTAATCTCTAGTTCTTAGTTTCTAGTCACTAGAGGGTTTCATCTTCAATTTCAGCTGTAATGAACATAACAGACTCAAACTATACTCAAAAAAATAGCCCCTCAATGAGGAGCTATAAAAACAAACTATTCCGCCAGAGTGGCTTTCTGGACTGCGATAATATCGTTGATGCCTTTTTCGGCTAAATCCAATAATTGGTTCAACTCTGTACGAGAAAACGCTTCGCCTTCTGCGGTACCTTGAACCTCAATCATCTTACCTTCTTCGGTCATTACGACGTTCATATCGGTATCGGCAGCAGAGTCTTCTACATACTCTAAATCACATAATGCATGCTCGCCTAAAATTCCCACAGAAACCGCGGCAACATGACACTTCATTGGGTTCTTTTTCAATTTACCTGAAGCGACTAGTGATTGAATTGCATCGGCCAATGCCACACTTGCACCCGAGATAGAGGCAGTACGTGTACCGCCATCTGCTTGAATCACATCACAATCAACCGTGATCATCATTTCGCCTAGTACATCCAAATCGACGACAGCACGTAAACTACGCGCGATTAAACGTTGGATTTCCATAGTACGACCGCCTTGTTTACCGCTGGCGGCTTCACGACGGTTACGCGTATGAGTCGCACGAGGCAACATACCGTATTCAGCGGTGACCCAACCTTTACCTCGGCCTTTTAACCAACCTGGTACTTTTTCTTCAACACTGGCATTACACAATACTTTGGTATTACCAAATTCCACCAATACTGAACCTTCAGCATAAGCCGTATAGTTACGAGTCATTTTAATAGGACGAACTTGATCAGCAGCGCGATCATTTGGGCGTAAACTTGAAGACATAAAGAAATACCTGATTAGCGATAGAATTGGGGGCCGATTATAACGATCTTGCCATCAAAAAGCGATCTTGACGTTGCGAGTTTACTCATTTTCGCCATGACTTGTGCTAACATGAGCGACAGAAAATTATCCATATTCTCGCTTTTAGGAAAGTCTAATGATCTACAGCATGACCGCTTATGCCCGTAAAGAAATCAAATCTGATTGGGGCAACGCAGTGTGGGAAATCCGCAGTGTCAACCAACGTTACCTAGAAACGTACTTCCGCCTACCAGAGCAATTTCGCGGCCTAGAGCCAATCTTACGTGAGCGTTTTCGTAAGCGTTTAGCACGCGGCAAAGTGGAGTGTCACCTACGTTTTGAAGCCAACTCAAAAGCGCAAAGCGATCTTAACATTAATGAAGATCTGGCCAAGCAAGTGATCAAAGCGGCCAATCAAGTGATGTCTCTAACCGGTGAAGAGTCTCGTATCAACCCATTCCAAGTGATGAACTGGCCGGGTGTGATGGAAGCACCAGAGCAAGACATGGATACCATCCAAAAAGAATTACTTGAAGCGTTTGAAGAAGCAATGAGCGATTTCATTGATGCGCGTGGCCGTGAAGGTTCCAACATGAAAGCCTTGATCGACCAACGCCTTGAAGCGATCACGGCAGAAGCCGCCAAAGTACGCGCTCGCATGCCAGAGATCCTACAATGGCAACGCGACCGCCTACTCAACAAATTTGAAGAAGCGAAAATTGAACTCGACAGCTCACGGGTTGAACAAGAACTGATTCTACTGGCGCAAAAATCAGACGTCGCAGAAGAGCTAGATCGCCTAGATTCTCATGTCAAAGAAGCCACTAACATCATGAAAAAAGGTGGTGCATGTGGTCGTAAACTGGATTTCATGATGCAAGAATTCAACCGTGAAGCCAATACGCTTGCGTCTAAGTCGATCAGCACCGATGTGACAGCATCGGGTGTGGAATTGAAAGTATTGATTGAGCAGATGCGTGAGCAGATCCAGAATATTGAGTAATCAATAGCATAAAATCAATACCAAACGAGCCCTCTTTGTTGAGGGCTTTTTGTTGTTTGTGTTAAAGACATTCACACCTAGTTACAATCAAAAAGATGCCTATTCGAACTCAAGCTATCATCATCTGTCTTTCTATAGTAGCTAGGTAGTATCATTCACAAAGGCATGCTTTGAAAACACTGCATCATCTTCGTACATCTAACTCAACTCACTGGGCGCTAATTCTTGTGCTGTGGGTGATTTTGGTGTGTCTGATGAAAAATATGAATGTGTTATCGGCAGCTTGTTCAGTGTCAGCTTCTCAACCAACGAACAACACTCAAGAATTAACTTTACTAAGCAGCAATGAAAAGGCTGAATCTAATAACACTAGTGAATGCCATTTATCAGAAAAGCTGCTGCAATTTCATTTTCATCAACTCGACAGTGTGGTCATTAGTAACCTACTGCCGAGCTTAATGATTGCGGCTTTCCTTTGGTTTAGCCTCACATCCCACCAAATCTTCCATAAACCTCCCGTTCCCAAACGGCGACGTCACTTGGAGCTTTGTACTTTCCAAGAATGACTAATAACGACTAACTCTTTTCATCATTCTCTTTTTATTAAGAGACCGTATTTTAGAAGCCGTATCTTGTTATTTTCATTTTTAGGAATACCAATGCAATTTTTTACTGTATTCATATGCTTCCAGCCAAAGCTTTCTCGATTAAGTGCTTGGTTATTAGGGCTATGCGCATTATTTAGCGCCCATTTAATGGCGGCCCCGCCGACCACCGGCTGGATAAAGGCTGAACAACATCCACCAGTTGAGGTGCAATTTGTGTTAACCGGACAGGTTGATGAGAACAATAACGCCGCTGGTTTTATTGAAGTTAAGCTCGCCGATGAGTGGAAAACCTATTGGCGCTCTCCGGGTGAAGGTGGCGTGTCACCGGAACTTAATTGGCAAGCATCAAGCAATATTAATCAGGTAGATTGGCACTGGCCTTATCCTCAGCGTTTCGATGTTTTAGGCATTGAAACCCTCGGCTACAAACATGATGTGGTGTTTCCACTGTCGATAAAAATCGCAAATCGTCATCAACCTGCCACCTTTAAGGCCAATTTAAGCTTATCGTCTTGTTCAACGGTATGCGTTATCACCGACTATCCGTTAGAACTCAATTTCACAGCCTCTGAGTTAAAAGCCGAACCAGATGCTATGCGTCGCTATGCTCAAGCGATGAGCTTAGTACCGCAAGGTTCCTCAATGTTGACAGAGACTCAAGCCAAATGGGATGCAGCGAGCAATAAGCTACAAGTTTCCCTCACCAGTCAACAAGGTTGGCAGCAACCGGACTTATTTATTGATGGTAAGGCAGAAAAGGTTGCAGACAGCAGTTTTTCTCATCCTAGGTTGTCAATTGATGGTAATCAGTTAACCGCTTGGTTTGATGTTTCTAACTGGCTAGGCGAGCCGGATTTGAGTGGCGAATCGATTCAAATCACCATCGTCGGTAAACAATTTATTGCCGAACAAACCATTGCATTAACCGATGGAAGTGTAAGCGAAGCAAGTACTGGCTCATCATTATTAACCATGTTTGCATTTGCTTTACTAGGTGGCTTAATTCTTAATGTGATGCCGTGTGTACTGCCAGTGTTAGGTATGAAGCTTACCTCAGTATTAAGCGCCGAACGCCAACAGAAATCACAAATACGGATGCAGTTTTTAGCCTCAGCAGCGGGTATCATCAGCTCGTTTTGGTTAATTGCCGCCAGCTTGGCGATACTCAAATGGTCTGGTCAATCCATTGGTTGGGGCATTCAATTTCAAAGCGCAGGTTTCCTTGGCTTAATGGTATTGGTGACGGCGATTTTTGGTACCAATATGCTTGGTTTGTTTGAATTACGTTTACCTTCATCGGTCAATACTTGGATGGCAACTAAGGGAAGCAACAAGCATTCGGGTCACTTTATGCAAGGGATGTTTGCCACCTTATTAGCCACACCTTGTTCTGCGCCCTTTCTTGGTACCGCAGTGGCGTTTGCTCTCGGCGCTTCTTGGGCAACTTTATTTCTGATTTTTACCGGTCTAGGAATCGGTATGGCACTGCCTTGGTTATTGGTGGCGCTGCGCCCTTCACTCGCCTTAAAACTACCCAAGCCGGGTAAATGGATGAATCGCCTTAAAAACCTCTTTGGTTTGATGATGCTGTCGACTTGTGTGTGGCTAATTAGCTTACTTTCTTCCCATCTATCGGCTGGACTCTTATGGGCAATCAGCGTCTTAGGTTCACTGTTACTGATTTGGCGTAGTGTGCAGGTGTTTGGCGGACGCTCAGTGGCGATCACTAGCTGTATCGCTTTGATTGCCTCATCGGTCATTTTTTTCATCGCAAGCTTAACGGCTGATTATTGGCGCTCACCATTACCAGCCGAATTAAGCTGGCAACCGCTAGATACTCAGACAATTAAACAACAAGTCGCGATAGGTAATACAGTGTTTGTTGATGTGACGGCAGATTGGTGCATCACCTGTAAAGCCAACAAGATCGGCGTACTGCTACAACAACCGGTTTATGACGCATTGCAACAAGACAAAGTTATCCGTATGCAAGGTGATTGGACAGTGCCTAATCCACAAGTGAGTGAATACTTACAATCGTACAATCGTTTTGGCGTGCCGTTTAATATTGTCTACGGACCACAAGCGCCACGAGGTATTGCTTTGCCGGTGATCTACTCCAGTGACGATGTGATGCAAGCCCTAGCTCAAGCATCGGGAGGGGCTCAATGAAATCGTTAAAGTCAAAGTTCATCGCAATATTTAAGTATCTAGTCTTACTGATTGTAGTATCTGTTGCGGTCGATCTGTGGCGCAGCCAGTCGGTACCAACGCAAGCCAATTTCAATCTCAAGGCACAAGATATCCATCAACAATGGATCGATATTGAGGCACTTAGCCAACAAAAACCTGTGGTGGTGTATTTCTGGGCGAGTTGGTGTTCGGTATGTCAATTTGTCACACCAAGTGTCAACTGGGTAAGTGATTACTACCCTACCGTCGGCGTTTCTTTGTCATCCGGAGAATCCCACAAGCTGCAGCGATATTTTGAATATAAGCAATTGGACTTTGCCAACATTAACGATCCTCATAGCCAAATAGGCCAGAAATGGGGGGTTAATGTCACGCCGACAATTTTTGTTATTCGCAATGGTGAAATAAAACACATTACCACGGGCTTTACTTCACCAATCGGTTTACTGGCTCGCCTTTGGATCAGTTAACACTGCCACTTTCTAGCAAATTATTTAAGAACTCTTTTTAGGAAATATGATGAAAACAACACACAAACAACGCGCATTTATTTGGATTAGCCTTCTCATGATGAGCTTAACGACAGCCACACTACACGCTGCAGCACTGCCACAAGAGACGGAGCAAAAAATTAACGAGATCAATCAAATATTACGCGATAACCCACAGGTAGTTGATAGTCTACACGAAAGCTTACAGCGCTATATCCACCAGCAAAACCAATTTGATGCCGTACTACAACAAAATAATGACTATATCTATAACAACCCTGATCAGCCGTCTTATGGCGCGAAAGATCCCAAGCTAACAATTGCGTTTTTCACCGACTACAGCTGTCCTTGGTGTAAAAAATTGACGCCGGTATTACAGCAACTAACCAAAAAATATCCTGAGATAAAAGTCATCGATATTTTAGTGCCACTAAAAGAGATCAATAGTAAACAAAACTCGGCGACTTATGCGTTAAATACTTGGCAAAATAAGCCAAGCAAGTTTGCCGAGGTCAGTGAATTATTAGTCAACAAACCAGGTAGTCACAACCCTGCGTCACTACTTCAAGTGGCAAAGAAAACGGATACTCGTGAGCAATTAGAAGAGATAAATAAAACCCAACAACAAGTGACTAAAAACTACCAATTATTTGCTCAACTTGGCTTACAAGGCACCCCTGCAATGTTAATTGGTGATGAAGTAATTCCAGGATATTTACCCATTGAAAAGTTAGAACCTATTATCCAAGCGCAACTCGCTAAATAATCTCAGGTTTGGATAACTTGAAAAGAACATAACCGGTGAAACAAAGGCGACCATCAAGTCGCCTTTTTCGTTGTTCCTGTCTTATATCGATTCTGATTTAGAACACCTCACACAGACATTTAGACGTCTAGACGTTGACATCTCACTGTACAAGCTTTACTCTGCGCGGCCTATTTTGTTTTTGTTCTTCCATTTATATTGGTGTGTTATGTCTGCCCCTGAATCATCAAAACCCACTCCACCTCATCGCCCTGCACCGTCCGCATTGGCATTACTACCACTCGGTGTATTCCTAACATTATTCATTGGCGTCGGCACTTACTTAACCATTCAAGGTGTTGATTTTGCGTTTTATCAACTGCCAGCTCCGATTGCTACCTTGCCAGCCATTGTTGTTGCAATCTTATTAAGCAAAGAAAAAATCAATAAAGCGATTGAGCAATTTTTAAATGGGGTTGGTCACCAAGACATTATCGCAATGTGCATGATCTACTTGCTTGCCGGAGCCTTTGCGGCGGTGGCTAAAGCATCTGGTGGGGTAGATGCCACAGTAAACCTTGGCTTGTCTTTGCTGCCTACCAATATGATCTTACCAGGTATCTTTTTAATCTCGGCATTTATCGCTACCGCAATGGGCACTTCAATGGGCACTATTGCTGCCGTTGCTCCGGTTGCGGTTGGTATTGCTCAATCAGCTGGCATGAGCATGCCACTAACCGCTGGGGTAGTATTAAGCGGTGCGATGTTTGGCGATAACTTGTCGATCATCTCTGATACCACTATCGCGGCCACTCGCTCACAAGGTTGTGAGATGAAAGATAAATTCCGCGAAAACGTCAAAATTGCCATTCCAGCAGCGTTAATCGCAATTGTGATTTTTGCTTTAAGCAGCACAGCCACTCAAACACCTGCAACCGGTGATATCGAATGGCTGAAAATTCTACCTTATCTAACCATTCTAGTTTTAGCAGTTTCAGGTCTGAATGTATTTGTCGTGTTAACTTTAGGGATTATTCTAGCCGGTGGGGTAAGCTTATATTCAGTGCCAGATTACGCATTCGCTCAGTTAGGCAAAGATATTTATGCTGGCTTTGGCAATATGCAAGAAATCTTCTTATTGTCGATGCTAATTGGAGGTCTAAGTGAATTAATGCGCCAGCAAGGTGGTTTAACCTTTTTAACGCAACTAGTGAGCCGTATTATTCATCAATTTGGCGCAAAGCATTCTGCCAAAGCCAACTCAAGAGCCAGTGAATTAGGCATTGCAATTTTAGTGTCTCTAACCAACTTCTGTACTGCGAATAATACGGTAGCCATCATTGTTTCAGGCAGTGTGGCGCGTGAATTATCAGTACAAAACGATGTAAGTGCGAAACGTTCTGCAAGTCTGTTGGATATTTTCTCTTGTGTCACTCAAGGTCTTTTACCTTATGGCGCACAAATATTATTACTCGGCTCAGTATTTCAATTGTCACCACTAGACATTGTCTCGAACTCTTTCTACTGCTTAATTTTGGCTGTTTGCGCAATCATTGCGGTATTTGTGAAAAATCGTCACTCCTAAGTAAAGCCTCTTATCTATTCTATCCCCAAGTAACGTCACGTTGCATCTTGACGTTACTTGGGAATATCGATTTAATTTTATCGACAAAACGGGCTTACTAATTCAAATTCCCTATCCCTTATGCTACTCTTCGCTCCCCTTTTTTATCCTTATTGTTTTTAATGCTTTGGCTAAACTGTCGAGTTGACTAAAATGGTAACGATAAGCCTCAACAAAAGTGAATGAATAATGATCGGTAAAGGTACCCTTTATATTGTTTCTGCACCGAGTGGTGCGGGTAAGTCTAGCCTCATCTCTGCTATGTTAGAAAGAAACCCTAACTACGCAATGAAGGTCTCTATTTCACACACCACACGTGAAAAACGTCCTGGAGAAGAAGATGGCATTCATTATCACTTTGTTGAAAAACAACACTTTGTTGAATTAATGGAACAAGGTGTATTTCTAGAGCATGCTGAAGTGTTTGGTAATTATTACGGCACTTCTCGTGTGTGGATCGAAGAAAACCTAAATAAAGGTATCGATATTTTCTTAGATATCGATTGGCAAGGCGCACGTCAAATTCGCACTCAAATGCCACACGCCAAAGGTATCTTTATTTTACCGCCATCTAATGGTGAGTTAGAGCGACGTTTAAATACTCGTGGACAAGATAGCGAAGAAGTGATCGCTGGTCGCATGAGCAAGGCAAAATCTGAAATTTCTCATTATGATGAATATGATTATCTGATCATCAATGATGACTTTGATGCTGCATTAATGGACTTTAAAGCTATTATTCGTGCAGAGCGTCTAAAACAAGACAAACAAGCGGTTAAATATAACGGCATGTTAAAAGCGTTGTTGGCAGAGTAATTTCCTGCACACGCGCGAACAAAGTAAATTTCTCAACGGGAATGTTATTGCTAGAAACTGTTACAGTAAGGCTGTATAATTTCCCGTCATTCTAAATAAAATTCACTAATTGGAGTCAACCATGGCACGCGTAACTGTCCAAGACGCTGTTGAAAAAGTCGGTAACCGTTTCGACCTAGTCCTAATTGCGGCTCGCCGCGCTCGTCAAATGCAAACTGGCAACAAAGATGCATTGGTTCCTGAAGAAAATGATAAGACTACTGTTATCGCACTACGTGAAATCGAAGAAGGCTTGATCACTAAAGAAGTACTCGACGCACGTGAGCGCCAAGAACAACAAGAGCAAGACGCGGCAGAATTAGCAGCAGTAAGCAGCATCGTTCACCACCGTTAATCTCTCTATTCTGGGCGTATAACAATTGTACTTATTTGAAAGTTTAAAGGCCGTTGCCCAAGAATATTTACCAGAGTCTCAAATCGAGACTCTGCGTGAAGCCTTTTTGGTCGCAAAAGAGGCTCATGAAGGTCAAAGTCGTTCAAGCGGCGAACCTTACATCATTCATCCAGTTGCGGTAGCCCGTATTCTGGCGGAAATGCACCTTGATAACGAAACCTTAATGGCGGCGTTATTACATGATGTAATAGAAGATACCGAGGTCACTAAAGAAGAGCTTGCTGCTCAATTTGGTGAAACGGTGGCTGAATTAGTCGATGGTGTCTCTAAACTCGATAAACTCAAATTCCGCGATCGTAAAGAAGCTCAAGCTGAAAACTTCCGTAAAATGATCTTAGCCATGGTGCAAGACATTCGCGTGATCTTAATTAAGCTGGCTGACCGCACCCACAATATGCGCACTCTTGGCGCATTACGCCCAGATAAACGTCGCCGTATCGCACGTGAAACGGTTGAGATTTTTTCCCCCCTTGCCCACCGTTTAGGTATCCACAATATAAAAACTGAACTTGAAGAACTCGGTTTTGAAGCTTTGTACCCTAATCGCTATCGCGTCTTGAAAGAAGTCGTCAAAGCAGCACGTGGCAATCGAAAAGAAATGATCCAACGAATTCACAGTGAACTTGAAGGCCGCTTACAAGAAGCAGGTTTACAAGTTCGTGTACTCGGACGAGAAAAAAACCTTTACTCTATCTACAATAAAATGCGAACTAAAGAGCAGCGTTTCCATACCATTATGGATATCTATGCTTTCCGTGTGATTGTTGATACCGCAGACACTTGCTACCGAGTATTAGGTCAAGTACATAACCTGTATAAGCCACGCCCAGGCCGTATGAAAGACTACATTGCGGTACCTAAGGCCAATGGCTATCAATCTTTACATACTTCAATGGTAGGCCCACACGGGGTGCCGGTTGAAGTACAGATCCGTACCGAAGATATGGATCAAATGGCTGATAAAGGTGTCGCTGCACACTGGTCTTATAAAGCCAATGGCGATAGCTCCGGCACCACTGCGCAAATTAAAGCACAGCGTTGGATGCAGAGCCTACTCGAATTACAACAAAGTGCGGGTAACTCGTTTGAGTTTATCGAGCACGTTAAGTCCGATTTATTCCCTGATGAGATTTTTGTCTTTACACCAAAAGGTCGCATCATTGAATTACCGGCAGGCGCAACCGCAGTTGACTTTGCCTATGCCGTACACACGGATGTCGGCAACACCTGTGTTGGTGCTCGTGTTGATCGTAATCCATACCCACTTAGCAAAGCTCTGAAGAATGGCCAAACCATTGAGATCATCAGTGCACCTGGGGCTCGCCCTAATGCCGCATGGCTCAACTATGTAGTAACTTCTCGCGCTCGTACTAAGATACGCCAAGTATTGAAGACCATGCGTCGTGATGAATCGGTGGCATTAGGTCGTCGCTTGCTCAACCACGCACTAGGCGATCTGTCTATCAGCGACATTAGTGAAGGCAACATTAAACATGTACTTTCCGATCTTAAACTGAAAACACTCGATGAGTTACTGGCAGCCATTGGTTTAGGTGAGCTTATGAGTATCGTGATTGCACGTCGACTACTCGGCGATGCTGACGAACTGACCGAAATGCCAGTACCTGAAGATGAAGCGAACGCTTCTAGCAACTCGAAGAAAAAGAAACTACCTATTCGTGGCGCAGAAGGTATTTTGCTCACTTATGCGAAATGCTGTCATCCAATTCCAGATGATCACATTATTGCGCATGTTTCACCGGGTCGTGGCCTAGTCATCCACCGTGAAACCTGTCCGAATGTTCGTGGCTATCAAAAAGAGCCTGAGCGTTATATGGCGGTTGAGTGGTCAAAAGATTTTGAACAAGAATTCATTACTGAGTTAAAAGTCGACATGCAGAACCGTCAGGGTGCACTAGCTGATTTAACGAATGTAGTCTCTTCTACTGGTTCAAACATTCATGGCATTGCGACAGAAGAACGTGATGGTCGCTTGTATACCATCACGCTATTATTGACGACCAAAGATCGAGTGCATCTTGCTGAAATTATGAGACGTATCCGTGTAATGCCACATGCATTAAAAGTACGTCGAGCGCGTAACTAGAGAGTTCGTTTCTCGAAAAAGCTTAATTTTTCGAGAAACGTATATACCCAAGTGACTTCATATTTTACATATTAGTACTTTCAAAAATCTTATCCGCGGAAGCGGTGACAAAGCCTTGATACAACTCTCCATCTTCTTGCTCAAATCGCTTAGCAAATTCATAAAATCCACCAGGGATCTCCAACTCACCATCGATAAATTCTACTTTTACCTTATCCGCTAAAGTAGAAGATTGCTGTAAACCAACCTCTTGACTGCCTTTAATATCCCCACCAGCATGATTCATTTCAAAGTGATGCCACACTAAGAAGTCATTCACTTGTTCAAGATCTAGAAAACCCGCTAGATGATTGACGCTCACAGTAAAATGATTCGCCCCAAAGCCATGTGCAGCAACCCAAGCTGCATATTCACTTTCTTGCGCTAGAGTTTGATAATCTTCTTTGCTGACACGCCAAGGCCGTCCTTGAGATAAGAACCGCACATCATCACTATATTGGCTTGGTAAATCATGAAGCAGCTTATTAACGATTTGGTTAAGCGTGTCAGAACATTGATCTAAGCATAATTCGCTAATAAATACTTTGGGAAATAATGGATCAGGATGTTGATAGTGTTGGGCGTACAACTTTTTCGCTTCAAAGTGGTACTCTCCGGCTGGTTGATAGCCAAGCTGTACAAAATGCTTAGCCAGTTGAGCTAATCCTAATTTACTGCCTGAAAAGGTTCGTAACGCAATATGGTCGTTGATTAATTTGTCGCTTTTTTGACTCAATAGTTTTTGAACTTTTGATGCCGAAGGACACAAACGTTTGACGTAATCTTGCCAAAGTTGTTCAAATAATTTTTCAACCGTTACCATGGCTTCCTCTCCAATAATCATGATTCAATTAACTATAGTTCAAGTTCTATACCCAAGTGACTATTATTTAAGGTATTAATAACTTTCTAAAAACTCACAAACCCCAGCGTTTTTATTGAGCTAATACTCTTAAGCTATCGCCAGTTTCCACTAATAATTGCTCTGCAACATCTGGTGCAAGATAAATCGTATTGCGTTCAGAATCGTAAGCAGCTTTTGCCAACGTCGCTCTAAATTCTTGTAGCTTCGTATTGGCAATAAGGTATTGCTGTGAAGAAGAATGAGTACGCACTTCCACTTTAGTTAGCAGCGATTGCTGTATCGAGTGAATACGCTCACGATCGCATTCAACCGTTGGTCCTGCGTCAAAAATATCGACATAACCACGGCAAGAAAACCCTTCTCGTTCCAGCAACTTTAATGCCGGAGCAGTTTGTTGATGAACCTTACCAATCACTGCTTGTGCTTCAGGACTAAGCAAATTGACATAAATCGGCAGCTTAGGCATTAAATCAGCGATAAACCCTTTACTACCAATACCGGTTAAGTAATCGGCCAATGTGAAATCAATCGAGAAAAAATGTTGCTTAAGCCATTGCCAAAATGGTGAGTTGCCTTGTGCATCACTAACACCACGCATTTCAGCAATAATAGTGTCAGAAAAACGTTCCGGAAATTGTGCCAACATTAAAAAACGACACTTAGATAATAATCGACCATTAAGGCCTTGGCGGTATTCTGGCCGTAAAAATAAAGTGCATAACTCGCTGCTGCCAGTGTAGTTATTACCAAGCGTCAGTACTTGTACTTCATTACGTACTTTCAGCCGATTTGAACTGTGGACGACTTTACTGATGTGATAACTATAAGCTGGCACATCCCAACCAATCGATGCTTCAATGCCAGTTGTACCAATAATTTCGTTGGTTTCACTATCGACCGCCACCATAAGATAACTTTCATCCTGACGTATAAATTGGCCGTCTTGTGATGATTTTAAAAAGCTTTGTTGTGAATTTTCAATACGGCGAGTCAGAATCTCTTGGTTAAGCGGTAAAGAAGTAAAACCATGACCGGACTCTTCAGCGCAACGATACAGCGCATCATAATCAGACAATTGAATCGGTCGAACGATGATCATATTGCCTCCTTCCTTTTCTTAAGGACACTGTTGTTAAGGGCAATAGCCTTAAAATATACCCAAGAACTTTAAGATGCAGAGTCCACTTGGGATAGAGTCTCCATAAATCATAGGGCAACCTGAGCTGCCCTAGTATTTGAATGGTAGAAAAAGATTAAACAAGTGAGGCGATGGCTTGATCGAGTTTCTCCAAACCTTGAGCGATTTCTTTTTGGGTTATCACTAAAGACGGCGTAAAACGCACTACGTTAGCGCCTGCTACTAATAGTAATAAGCCATGTTGACCTGCCGCGACTAAAATATCGCGCGCCCGCCCTTTCCACTCATCATTAAGTTCGGCACCAATCAGTAACCCTTTACCACGAATGTCTGCAAATAAGCCGTACTTATCGTTTAATCCAGATAAGCCTTGCTTGAGCCATTGCTCACGCTCAGCTACACCTTGTAGCACTGAGGGTTGACTAATGTGATTGACTACCGCTTCAGCGACCGCACATGCTAATGGGTTACCGCCATAGGTTGAGCCATGTACACCAGGTTTCATATGCTGCGCTAGTTCGGTTGTGGTAAGCATCGCACCAATTGGGAAACCACCACCAAGAGATTTTGCAGTAGATAGAATATCTGGCGTCACGCCAAGCTCTTGATAAGCATAAAAATGTCCAGTTCTGCCGTTACCCGTTTGCACTTCGTCAAAGATCAATAACGCATGGTGTTGATCACAAAGATCTCTCACCGCTTGTACAAATTCAGGATCTGGAGAAACGACACCACCCTCACCTTGCAAAGGCTCCATCATCACTGCACAGGTTTTATCAGATAAGTGCGCTTTTAATGCTTCAAGATCGTTATAAGGAATATGGGTAATACCGCCTGGTTTAGGGCCAAAACCATCGGAATAGGCAGGTTGACCACCAACGGTAACAGTGAAGAAGGTACGTCCATGAAAACCTTGGGTAAAGGCGATAATTTCACTTTTTTCTTCACCATGGGTTTCTTTTGCCCAGCGGCGAGCTAATTTCAGTGCTGCTTCATTTGCTTCTGCGCCAGAGTTGGCAAAAAATACTTTTTCAGCGAAACTAATTTCCGTCAGTTTCTTAGCTAAACGTAATGCCGGTTCATTAGTCATTACATTGCTCAAGTGCCAAATTTTATTGGCTTGCTCCATCAATGCTTCAACCATCACAGGGTGACAGTGACCAAGACAGCTCACCGCAATACCACCTGCGAAATCAATATACTCCTTACCTTGTTGATCCCAAACAACAGAACCTTGTCCGCGTACTGGAATCATTTCCATCGGGTTGTAACAAGGTACCATGACATCTTCAAACCAACTTCTTTGCACTTGCGTATCGACTGACATCCCTAATCCTCTTCGTTTATTCACCGACTACTAATTTAGCTAAGTAGATGAAACGCATCAATGACTTTTTATTTATTTTTTATAAATATTTATTCAAAAAAAAACAATAGGCCTGATAAAAGAAATTCAAGCATTCATGTTTATTCTTAGAGGATAGTGGAATTATAGAATAGGATAAAATCTAAATCGCAAGGTTGTGGAACAATTAACGTTTTTGTAACTTTTAGGCAGGATTTATCGCTGAAGAAAATTAGCTAAGATTTGATGACCACATTCGGTCTTGATCGACTCGGGGTGAAACTGCACAGCCTCTATCGGCAAGGTTTTATGCTGGTAACCCATAATTTCATCGAACTCACCGTTGGTCAATGTGGTCCATGCCGTTAATTCGAAACACTCAGGTAAGCTGCCCGTTTCAACGACTAAAGAATGATAACGAGTCACCGTTAAAGGATTAGGTAAACCACGAAATACACTTTGCCCGGTATGAACAACCGGCGATGTTTTGCCATGCATCACTTGCCTTGCTCTTACTACCTCACCTCCAAACACTTGTGCGATCGCTTGATGGCCTAAACAAACTCCTAATATTGGTAACTTGCCCGCAAAGTGCTCTATGGCTTGTAGAGAGATCCCCGCTTCATTTGGGGTACATGGCCCTGGAGATATCACTAAGTGGCTAGGATTAAGCGCTTCGATACCGGCGATATCAATTTCATCATTACGTATTACTTGCACTTTGGCCCCTAACTCACAAAAGTATTGGTAGAGGTTGTAAGTGAAGGAATCGTAATTATCAATAATCAGCAGCATTTTAAGTTCTTAATACCAAATCAGAAGTGGCTATTCTGCAATAGCGACAAATAAAGGCAAGCTTCTCACACGATAAAGTGAATAAATTTTCCCATTACAAGATGATTTCGTTCATAAAAACACCATCATTTTTATTCAAACACGTGTTTGACTCCACATTATTTTCATCTCTAAACCAACACTTAGTGATAAATATGTTAATAATACGTAATTAATTATATCCAGAGTAATTAAAGCTGCAGTGAGGCGAATAAGCATCGTCAACCAAACTGCCACTTAAAATACAACGGATATATACTAGTCTAAATAAGTAAGTGGTCTAAATACCCTCAGTAAGGAAGGCTTCAATGAGCAACTGGCAATCTATTTTACAACACCAAAATCTTGTTCAATTTATTGAAAGCACTTGTGTAAGTGCCCCAGAAAAACAAGCTTACCAGTGCTTAGGAAAAGGCCATAGTTATGCTGAAATTGAACAACTTTCTACGTACTTTGCTCAGTGGATACAACACGAAAGTGACTTACAACCGGGCGATCGAATTGCAATCCAACTACCCAACTTAACTCAATATCCAATCGTCGCTTATGGTGCACTTAAAGCGGGTTTAATCATCGTCAATACGAACCCTCTATATACACCAAGAGAAATGCATCATCAATTCAATGACTCTGGTGCTAAAGCTTTAATTATTCTCGAAGATCTACTACCAAAATATGAAGCTATCAAAGATAAAATTGGCATTGAACAAGTCATTGTCACCAGAGCAGCCGATTTATTAAAAGTTACCGAACCCACTCACCAATACTTCGACTTAATGTCACTACTTGAGCAAGGAAAGTCACTACCTGAGCAACTGCCGATTCAAGCTAAACCCGATGATATTGCGGTATTACAATATACAGGGGGCACAACCGGAGTCGCAAAAGGTGCCAGCCTTACCCACGCAAATATACTGACCAATGCATCTCAAATGGCACAGCGACTGGAGCAACTCCCTCCATTAGACGGTGGAAGCTTTATTTGTCCGCTGCCTCTTTACCATATTTATGCATTCACCGTTAATATGGTCGCACTATTTGGTTTAGGCGTAACCAATACTTTAATTCCAAACCCAAGAGACATTGCAGGCTTTGTTGAAACACTGAAATCGACACCATTTATTGGAATGTCAGGCATCAACACCCTCTTTGTTGGTTTATGCCAACATCCTGAATTTAAAGATTTAGATTTTTCAAACTTTAAACTAACAATATCTGGTGGCTCAGCATTAAATAGCTCAACCTTTAATTTATGGAAAAAGGTTACTGGTTGTACCATCACCGAAGGTTGGGGATTGTCTGAAACCTCTCCTGTTCTCACTTTAAATGAGTTTGGTCAGCAGCAACCTGGTAGCGTAGGCACTCCTCTTGGTGACACCGATATACAAGTGTGGAATGAAGACAATCAACCATTACCACAAGGTGAAGTGGGTGAATTAGTTATTAAAGGCCCACAAGTAATGAAAGGTTATTGGAACCGCCCTGAAGATACCGAAAAGAGCATTATTAATGGTTACTTTCTAACTGGAGATGTTGGGCTTATTCTGCCAAACGGTGCCATTCAAATCGTCGATAGAATGAAAGATATGATCATAGTATCGGGGTTTAATGTTTACCCAAATGAAATTGAAGAAGTCTTATGCCAGCACCCAGAAATAATTGAAGCAGCCGTTGTTGGAGAGGAAGATGAAAAAACCGGAGAAAAAGTGGTTGCTCACCTAGTCACGACACTAGACAGTGAACTCACAGAAAAAGATATTGAGACTTATTGTCGCGAAAACTTAGCGGCCTATAAGGTTCCACGCAAAATTTTATTCCTTAAAGAGTTACCAAAATCAACCGTCGGTAAAGTACTGCGTCGAGAATTACGTACGGCATAGTAAAAGCAAAAATCGATAAAAACAAAAAACCGCTGAAAGTATCATTTCAGCGGTTATTTATTGATATACCTATATCTGAGGTGCTGTTTAACCGCGAGGCACAAAACCTACCGCTTGATAAGCTTTGGCTAAAGTCACAGCAGCTTTTGCTGAGGCTTTTTCTGCGCCGACTTTCATCACTTCATTCATGTAAGCACGATCTTCGCGAATGCGTTTATATTCAGATTGAATCGGCTCAAGCATAGCAACAACTGCTTCACCTACATCTTTCTTAAATGGACCATACATCTCAACGCCGGCATATTGCGCTTCAATTTCTTGATAGGTTTTACCCGTTGCAGCCGAATACAGCCCCATCAAGTTTGAAATACCTGCTTTGCTTTCTACATCATGTGCAATACGTGGTGGTGTTTCTGCATCCGTTTGCGCTTTATTGATCTTCTTCAGAATCGACTTGGGATCTTCTAAAATGGTAATAACATTTTTACGGTTATCATCCGATTTAGACATTTTCTTCGTCGCATCTTGCAAGCTCATTACGCGAGCATTTACTTGTGGAATGTATGGCTCTGGAATTTGGAAAATTGGATTTTCAGGACTATACACATTATTAAAGCGAGTCGCGATATCACGGGCTAGCTCTAGATGCTGCTTCTGATCATTACCAACAGGGACTTGGTGAGCACCATACAACAAAATATCCGCCGCCATTAATACTGGGTACGCAAAAAGCCCAGCATTGACATCATTGGCGTAACGCTGTGATTTATCCTTGAACTGAGTCATACGATTCAATTCGCCCATTTGGGTATAACAGTTAAGAAGCCAACCTAGTTGAGCATGTTCCGGTACATGTGACTGGACAAATAACGTGCTCTTCTTAGGATCAACACCAACCGCAAGACATACTGCTAATGCATCTAATGTCGCTTCATACAGAGCTTTAGGATCTTGACGAACCGTAATTGCATGAAGATCAACAACGCAGTATTGGCAATCATAGTCATCTTGCATTTGTTGCCATTGACGTAGAGCACCCAAGTAGTTACCAATACTTAGTTCACCAGATGGTTGAACACCACTTAATACTATGGGTTTGCTCATGTTTCTTTTCCCTTACTGTCGCCCCAATTAATACTCATTATCGAATATTGGGCTGAAATTAAAAATAATAATGCCTGCTCTCACATCCTCTGGAATGTGAGATAAACAGGCATTTCAGTTTACTGATCTAAGTCGGTTTGACTAGCGTTTTATCAAGTTAATTGATCGAATCATCGCAATTATTGAGAAACACTAAGCACATCTAGTAGTTCCGCAATATTGTCGGCAACATACTCTGGCGCAGAATCAGAAATCGGCTCACCGTGATTGTAGCCATAGGTCAGAGCAAAACTATGACAGCCGGCATTTTTCGCGGCTAATACATCATTTTTTGAATCACCAACCATCAACATTTGTTGAGCGCTCACTTGATGCTTATCTAGTAACCAATTGAGTGCCATAGGATCGGGCTTTTTATTGGGGAAATCATCACCGCCAATCACATCAACAAATAAATCGGCAATGCCATGCTGTTGCAAGATATCAGGAACAAAAGCGGAAGGCTTATTCGTGACAATTGCCATTTTGTAGCCCGCTTGATGTAAGGCTTTCAATGTCGACGTCACATTAGAATATAAATGACTTAATTGATGGCCACCTTGGTGATAATACTCATCAAAACGTACACGCGCTTGCTTCAACAGATCTAAATCTAAGGACTCATCAACCTTAATGTTTTGACTTAATGCACGACCAATTAGTATGTCTGCACCATTACCGACCCAATCTCGAACTTGTTCTTCCGTTACCGATGGAAAATCTAAGCTTTGTACTGCTTGATCGGCTGCAACCGCCAGATCAGGTACGCTATCAAGTAACGTTCCATCTAAATCAAATGCGATTAATTGAATATCTTGTAGGGTCATCACAGTTTCCATTTACAACAAACTTCCATTCAGAAACAAAAAAGAGGCTTGAGTGTATCTCAAGCCTCTTTTGATATCGACCACTAGTTACCTAAGGGCATTTATACCCAAAGTAATTGGAGTTACAGTGAGGCAACAAGTGAAAGAGGCCTCAGAGCATAGCTAGTCTATGTGATTGGGGCGAATGAACGCCGTTAACAAAGCTGTAGCTTCAAGTACAAAGGGTATAGAGTTTATTTTGCTTTCGCTAACTCTTCGCGCATTTGGTCAATTACTTGCTTGTAGTCTGGTTGATTAAAAATAGCTGAACCTGCCACGAACATATCTGCACCCGCTTCAGCAATTTCTCGGATATTATCCACTTTCACACCACCATCAATTTCAAGACGAATATTACGACCACTCGCATCAATACGCTTACGGACTTCACGTAGTTTATCTAAGGTAGACGGAATGAAAGATTGACCACCAAAACCTGGGTTCACTGACATCAACAAAATCATATCAACTTTATCCATGATGTAGTCTAGATGATGAAGTGGCGTCGCTGGGTTAAAGACAACACCTGCCTGGCAACCGTGTTCTTTAATTAATTGCAAAGTACGATCAACGTGCTCAGAAGCTTCAATATGAAAAGTAATCATTGACGCACCCGCTTTAGCAAACTCAGGCACAATACTATCGACGGGTTTCACCATTAAGTGAACATCAATAGGCGCAGTTATTCCGTAGTCACGCAACGCTTTACAGATTGGCGCACCAAAAGTCAGGTTAGGCACATAGTGATTGTCCATCACATCAAAGTGAACAACATCAGCACCCGCGGCCAATACTCTTTCGACGTCTTCGCCTAAACGAGCAAAATCAGCAGAGAGGATGGATGGTGCGATCAGAAAGTCTTTCATGGCTAACTCCGAGTATGGCCTAAATCAATGGGATGAAATTGGCGCAAGTTTACCCAAGCAAACGTTTATATACAAGATAAGTGGGGAGTTACGAGTCAGTAGTCACGATATTTATTTCGGTTCTCGTTGCTAGAGCGCTTCGCTTCTCGTATTACGAAAAAGATTCAAGCCGAGAAACGAGAAACGAGAAACGAGAAACAAAATTTATTCCTTCGCTTCAAACAACGCTAATAATTCATCAACCTTGTTACGGCCAGCGCCATTGCGGCTGATAGTGCGCTTTACTTTAACCACATTCAACTGAGCTCCCTTATATAGGCGGCGAGTTAATGCGGTGTCGTGATTGGAAATCAATACTGGGATATCGCGTTGTACTGCGGTGTGTTCTGCAATACTTGCCAATTTTGCTTGGTCGTCTAATGAAAAGCCATTACCCGCGTAAGAAGTAAAGTTACTTGCTTGGGCTAAAGGGGCATAAGGAGGATCGCAATACACAACACAACCTTTGCGCGCTCGAGCAAAAGTCTGTGGGTAACCTTCACAAACAAACGTTGCTTTTTTTGCTTTTTCAGCAAAATTCAACATTTCATTTTCTGGAAAGTAGGGTTTTTTATAAGAACCAAAAGGCACATTGAAACCACCTTTTTTGTTATAACGACATAAGCCATTAAAACCAAATCGATTCATATATAGAAAAGCAAGGGAACGGAAAAAAGTATCTTGACTCTGGTTGAAGTCAGCGCGTACGCCTAGGTAAATTTCTTTACGGTTATATTCAGGTGTGAAAAAGCGCTGCGCCTCTTGAATAAACAAGTCCGGTTGCTGTTTTAATAAGTTATACAGATTAATTAAGTCTGGATTGATATCGGCCAATAGATATTGGTCATAGTCGGTATTCAAAAATACCGAACCTGCTCCGACGAAAGGTTCAACTAGCTTTCTACCTTCTGGTAGGTGACGTTGAATATCTTCAACTAAACCGTATTTACCGCCTGCCCATTTGAGGAAAGCTCGCTGCTTCTTCATTTATTTTACTACTCACCGACCACAAGTGTTTTCACCAACCCATCGAAATTGTTGATGGGCTGGGGAATGTAACATATTTCCGCGCTAGGGTCTGCGCTATTTCACCCGTTCAATTTCTTGATGAACTTGAGCTATCGATTTCGGCCATGGTTGTTCTTTTTGTAGCGCTAATGATAGTTCTTGGGCTGCTTCTCGAGTTTCCTTGATGCTAGCAAAATCTTGGTAAGTCACAATATACCAAGGTTGCTGATTGCGTAACGTACGGTAAACTCGAACTTGCCCATCTAAACCATACATCTTAATGAAGCTAACCGCTTCGTCTTGTTTGGTTACTGCCGCTAATTGCAACGTATATCGTTCTGCTGGTAACGCTAATAACGCCTCATCGGCTAACGTAAGCTGATCGCCTTTCAATGAGCTGTTCGTCTTTTGAACCGATGAAGCTTGAGCGGATATCACCTCATCATTGGAAACTTTGGCATCTTTCGGTGAATCGCCATCAAGTAATGCATCGACAACCTTGGAAGGAACCACAACACGCTTTTGTTCAGAATCAGACTCATCTCCTACCGTTAACGTTTTATCGGTTACCGCCTGCGGTAGAGTGTCGTCTTCTTGAGTTTGATCGGCATCTAATGTCGATTGCGTACCTGATGTTGTATCACTTGCTGAACTAACTTGATTCGGTAGCGTATCTTGCTTAGCTTCATCTTGCCCAATGATATCGGTTTCCGTTTGCTGATCTTGAACTCGAGCCTGATAGCTAGTCCACCAAGACCAACCACCTAATGCCAATAAAATAATAATTAAAGCAATCAATGATCGCTTAACCCAACATACTACTGGCTTTTTATGCGAGTCAGATAATGCTAATAAATTAGCAGGGTAATTCACTACAGACTGTGCCGCACGATGAATGGCTTGTTTTTTCTTGTCAGAGTCAATGTGGGATACTGGAATGACTAATTGCTCGATAAAATCCGTCGCTTCGCTATCAGTTAACGGTAAGATGGTTATATGCTTAAATTCTGGTTTCGGATCGGTATTTAATGATGATTCATCAATCTCATTAGGCTTTGCAAACAGAATAACGCTGATTTGCCATAATGGGTTTTGTTGCGCGGCTAATACTAGTTGTGCGAGTTCATCAAGTAAGTGTTCCGCCAACAAGTTTGCGTCATCAACGATAATCGTTGCTTTGCACTCTTGATCTTTACGAAATACCGACAAACTCTCAAGTAACGTTTCTTCGCCAGTACAAAAACTATCAGACAATAGCTGACCAAGTAATACACTACGTTGTTGCTCCGCCGTTTGAGTCGATAAGCAAATTAGAAAAGATAATGTCTGAATTTTTTTATCGGTATTAAGGAAGCGTTGCGCAAGCCACGATTTACCAGAACCTTTCTCTCCTTCAACGTATATTACGTTAGAATCAAGGCGAGTAAACATTTGCAAACCATCAAGAATATCGGTTTGCGATTCCAATTGCACCATGTGTGCACCATCATGAGTCATGCTCATTACTAGCCTCTTAAATACGTCAAAATAGGAATGCTCTATAAATAGCATGCTATCAACTAAAAAATGTTAAAAAAACACAATAAGTTAATAGTTTATGAAAAAACTACCCAACTGCCATGATTAATATCATTTTCAGTATTATAAACAGGAAAATCAACGTAATAGAGATTCTACCACGTTGATTTTTACACTATTTGCCATCTAAAATGCGGTGTTATATATCACTTAAATATAACGTTATCGACAAGCTTCTATCGCTTGTCTGATGATTGTCTCATCGGTATTTCCTAACACTTCAGATGAGCCTATTCCAGTAGGTAAAATTAAACGCAATTGACCAGCCAAAACCTTCTTATCTCGCATCATATGTTTAATAAAATGCTCATAAGTCATCGTCTCTGGTGTGTGTATAGGAAGCTTAGCTTCGACCAAAATACTCTGAATTCGTTCAACTTGTTCTGAACTGATTAGGCCTCGAAGCAAAGAAGTATGAGCTGCCATCATAGTACCAGCAGCAACCGCTTCGCCGTGCAACCAGTTTCCATAACCCATTTCAGCTTCAATCGCGTGACCATAAGTGTGGCCTAGGTTAAGCAAAGCACGAACACCAGATTCTTTTTCATCAGCTGCAACCACATCCGCTTTAATTTGACAACAACGTGCAATCGCATAGCACAAAGCTTGATTATCCAATGCAACTAACTTTGTCATATTCTGTTCAAGCCAAGTGAAGAAATCACCATCAATGATGATGCCGTATTTAATGACCTCGGCCATTCCAGCAGCAAACTCACGTTCAGGTAAGCTATCCAAACAATCGGTATCAATAATCACTGATTTAGGCTGATAAAAAGCCCCAATCATATTTTTACCAAGCGGATGATTAACTGCGGTTTTCCCCCCAACAGATGAATCAACCTGTGATAGCAAAGTGGTTGGGACTTGGATAAAGTCAACACCACGCTGATAACAAGCAGCGGCAAAGCCAACTAAATCACCAATCACACCACCACCAAGTGCCACTAATACCACATCACGGCTGTAGTTACCCTCAAGCAGAAAACTCATAATGCTATTGAAGGTTTCCAACGATTTATATTGCTCACCATCTGGCAGAGTTAACAAATCAACTTGGCATTGCAGGCTCGTCAATGTTTGAATTAAACGATCAGCGTACAGAGGAGCAACCGTATCATTAGTGACCACGACCACTTTTTGATTGGCTTTTAAATGAGAGAAAAGCGCTGGATTCGTTAACAATCCAGCGCCAATAGAGATAGGATAGCTTCGCTCAGCAAGATCCACATTTATCCGTTCCATGGTTTGGGTCTCCCAAGCTATCGGCTAGTTTTCTTCTAGCATTTTTACAATAAGGTTAGCCACTACTTTGGCACTTTGATCATCAGTGCGCACAGTATAATCGGCGATTTCTTCATACAGAGGATTGCGTTCAGCAGCCAATGCTTCTAATACTTCACGCGGTTCACCCGTTTGTAATAAAGGGCGTTTTTTATCGCGATTGGTACGGGCAAGTTGCTTTTCAATTGTCGTTTCAAGGTAAACCACAATGCCTCGTGCAGATAAATAATTACGATTATCTTTGCTCTTAATTGAGCCGCCACCTGTTGCCAGTACGATACCTTGCTCTTGAGTTAAGTCATCGATGACAGCTTCTTCGCGAACGCGGAAACCTTCTTCACCTTCAACATCAAATACCCAACTGATATCTGCACCAGTTCTTTGTTCAATAACCGTATCAGAATCTAAGAACTCCATGTGCAGCTGTTGAGCTAGATGTCTACCAATTGTACTTTTGCCGGCACCCATTGGGCCAACAAGAAAAATATTGCGTTTTTCGGCCATGTTTAGCAGTAATTCAACGTTAATTTAATGAAATTGCCATCCGATATTCTATTATGAAGTTTGCTTTATGCGTGCAAAAGCCTCATTAGATATCATTGTGGCACCTAATTCCTCACAGATAATTCGTGATCAGACCCGAAATTATCTAAGTATGGTGCCACTAATGCAACTTTAATTTTGCTTACAACGCATTTATCTTGATTCTTTAATGAACCAAATCGCTTGCAAAGCACCGACCTCACTACTGTAAGACTACTTTTGGTGTCACGAAAATCAATAACTCACTTTTGCCATAATTTTCATAACTACGGCGGAATAGCGCTCCTAAGTATGGGATGTCACCCAATAATGGCACTTTATCGACACTAGTTTGTACAGAATGTTGGTAAATACCACCAAGTACTACTGTTTCTCCATTATCAACCAATACCTGAGTTCCGATGCGTTGGGTATCAATTGCCACCGCTTCACCATCACCGGTTTTCACCACTGATCCAGGTCGGTCTTGCGTCACACTTAAATCAAGTACTAAGCGATTATCCGGTGTAATTTGTGGTGTTACTTTTAAGCTTAATACCGCTTTTTTAAAGCTTACAGACGTCGCCCCACTTGATGATGCCTCTAAATAAGGAATCTCGGTACCTTGCTCAATGTAAGCTGGCTGTTTATTAGTGGTAATCAAACGAGGGCTCGAAATGATTTCGGCTTTTGATTCAGCTTGTAGCGCAGATAACTCTAAATCCAACAAAGTATCAGAGCCTAATTTGGCGACCTGAAAAGCAATACTAGATGCATTTGAGCTTGTCGCAGCTAAATTGACATTAAGAAAGTCTTCTATTCCTACTTTGTTATCGCCACCAGCAAAATCGATACCACTTCCGCCATCAGAAATACCAATTTGGCCAACATTACTTTCTATCGAGCCACCAGCAGAAAAAGAGCCATTGGTTTCTGCAATCCCCCAACGAACCCCTAGATCTTGCATATTACCTTCGTTGACCGTAACGATACGCGCTTCAATTTGAACTTGCTTAACTGGAATATCTAATGATTCAACAATACCTTTGATGATATCGATATTATTTGGTAGATCGCGAATAAGTAATGAATTGGTTCGCTCATCGACGGTGATATTACCGCGACTTGATAACATACTAAGCTCACCCTCACCACCAATTAACCCAGCGATATCCGAAGCTTTAGCAAAATTAACTTGAATCAATTCCGAGCTTAAATCTCCAAGCTCTTCCTCCATACGGGCTTGCTCTAAACGTTGTTTTTGTTGTGCATCTAACTCAGCTTTTGGTGCGACTAAAACAACGTTGCCTTCAACCCTTTTATCTAAGCCTTTCACTTGCAGGATAATATCCAGGACTTGCTGCCAAGGCACACCATCTAGACGCAGCGTTAAGTTACCTGTCACTGAATCCGAAACTACGAGGTTAAAGCCATTATAATCAGCGATTAACTGTAATACGTTACGCACTGGTATGTCTTGAAAGTTAATGGAGATCACTTTGTTTTCTTTATCTAAAGCCGTTTTTTGTTTAGCTGTTACCGACTTAGATTTAGATTTAACTTCTGTCACGGTAATTTCTAAATTCTTACCTTTCAAACGATAGTCATAGGTAAAATCACCAGAAATCAAAGCTTGCAGACGAGTGCTCGGTTCATCTCGAAATACCTCAACCGTTTTGACTGCCGTAGAGAAATCTTTCACGTCGATCACATACAAGTCATCATCACTAACCTGAGTATGTATTAAGTCAATCGTTAAACCTTGAGGGTTCTTCTTGATATCCACCGCCGAAGCCGAAGAGCCTAGTTTGACGACTATTACCCCTTCTTTCTCTTTATTTAAATGAAAGTCAAGGCCAACAAATTTATTACTCAACCCTTGCTCTGATTGTGTTGCCGAGCTAGAAGTCTTAGAAGAGGTCGTCGCAGCAACGGCGGTTGGCCCTGAAAGAAGGGTACAAGCAATGGTCGACATCAAAGTGAATTGGCGAGTCCAAGCTGTCAGCGTTAATCCTTTATACATAATTTAATACTCAATTATTATCTTCACGTCGTTGTGATTACTTCAGCGCTAACTTAACGTTTCGCTGCTGCCAACACCCCAATCCATCTGGGAGTGTCTCTTTGATCAAAATAAATTTTGGTGTCACTTGAGCCACCTTACCGTTATTCAATCCAACATATTCTCCAGGTTGAACCTTCACTAAAGTGCCTTTCGGAGTTTGTACTAAGCCAGAAATGTCATCTTTGCTTCCCATTACCCCTCTGAGATGTAATTGCTCTAGTGGGTACTGCTCAAGCTGACCCGTCTTACTACGCAATCCCGGTTGCCAGCAATCTTGCTTAGTACGAGGCTGATTGGCCACCGCAATAGCAGGTAAACTAAAAGGTGCTCGTAAACTCGTGCCGCTATATTGCGTCGCTTTAAACGGCTTTTCTGGCTCCAACTGAGCAATTTCTTTGCGCGATTGATTTTCCACTTGAGAAATAAAATTAGGAATCGAATCATTTGATTGCTGACAACCAACCAATACCAACGTAGAAAGCATCATCAAATTTGATTTCATCATTGGCTATCCTCCGGCTTAAACTGGTAGGTATAAGCACGAACACGGAAATGCAACGTGCTACTTTCTTGACTCACTCGTTGCCACTCCACATTGTGCAAGCTGATAATGCGTGGCAATTTGGCAACGGCTTCTGAGAACTGGCCGATGTTGTTATAAGCCCCGGTAAGCTCAATATTGAGCGGTAAACGATATAAAAACTCCTGCACTTGTTTTTCACCCCAATCTACTCGGGTAAAGCTCAAATCATTTTTAATACCAATGTCGTTGACTGAAGACAGCATGCTCGCCAACTCTTTTTGTACAGGTAACTGCTTTAATAAATATTGATAGCGAGTATTCAATTCATCGAGTTGCGCTTGTAGTTGTGGTAGTGCTGCCACTTTGGCCGCTTTAATACGAATTGAGCTTTTTAGCGTGACTTCTTGTTGACGAATCTGTTCAAGCTCATCTTGTTGTGGAGATAGATAAAACCAGGCACCAACAACTTGTAGAACGATCACCAAAGCGCCAATCGCCAATAACTGAGGAAGTAGTGGCCATTCCGGCATATCTTCAAAATCAAGTTCTCGAAAATCGACCATTACTGACCTCCTTGTTTAGCAATAGTCTGTCCATCTTTAGCTTGTTCTGGCGGTTCTTCTTCAAAACGAAATGACAATTTAAAACTTTGAAACTTCTTACCAAAAAGTACCTTCCCTGAAATTATTGAATGCATTTCCACATCGACTAACCACATAGAGTTTTCGAAGTTATCCAGCATAGTCGCCAGACGAGCGGTACTATCACTCACTCCAGCCATTTCTACTTCTCTACCACTCATTTTTATCTTGTCGACATAAACGCCTTCTGGAACTAATTCCGGCATAAGGTTCATAAAATCCGTGGTTTTATTTCGTTCATTTTGTAGCGATTCAACCAACCTTAACCGAGTTAATATCGACTTATGTTTGGCTTCAATTTCTTTTAGATTCACTAACTCTTTATCAAGTTTGGTGATATAAGCTTGCAGTTGTTGATTACGACTCTTTTGCTGATCTTTTAAATGATCGATATATAAGCTGGCAAACCATTGCAGCATCAATGCGGCCAAGATCCCTAGTACCACCATTCCATAGAAGCGCTGCTTATACTGTTGACGCTTCTCCTCTCGCCATGGCAATAGGTTAATATCATGCAACATGCTTTCCTCCTTGCCATTGAATGCCGCGTATGGCTAATCCAGCCGCCACGCTAAAGGTGCATGCTTCTGATTCAATATTATTTTTCACTTTGCCTTGTAACAGCTTTAATGGATCAAGCACCTCAACCGCAAGATCGAGCTTTTCTGATAAATATTCATCAATCGCTGCTAAGGTTGCGCCGCCACCGGTTAACCAAACCCCTTCAATTTTTTGTTGCTGGTTAACCGAGCCATACATACTAAGCTGGCGAGTTAAACGCTCCGCTAATTCGGCAATAAATTCATCTTGCTGATTCAATTCAACACTTGGTGAGTCACTATCGAGATTGAATGCCATCGAGGGCTTGATATTTTGCGTACCAAAAGGAAGGTCTTTGTAATAAGCAGGGCGATTATTTGGAGCAATACATAATGAAGTTTGGCTATGACCGATATCAACTAGCAACCAACTTTGTTTGGTTGGGTCAACTTGAGTCGCCAATTGCCATACACGAAGCAGGCCATGGGCTTGTATGTCCATCACAATGGGCTTGAAGCCGGATTTTTTCACCGCATCCATGCGACTTTCTATCACTTCTTTACGAGTAGCATAAACTTGATACGTCGAAGTCGGTGCTCGTTTTAAAGTATCCGATTCCACTTTGACATAATCCAAGCTTAAATCTTCCACCGGGAAAGGCGATTGCTGACCAAACACTTGGTAAATAGCGAATTCTTTTTCTCGCTCCTCCAACTCACTATCAATATGCAGAACTTTGCTGATCACCGCATTGTCTGGAACGGATAACACAACATTTCTGGCCATCATCGGCAGCTGTTTTTTTAACTCTTTTAGTTTTTTGACAATCTCTTGATGATCAAAGGTATGGTTATCTGAAAAAATAGCCTCCGTTGCTGGCACCTCTTTGTAACTCACCAGTTCAAACAGTTCTCCAGCGGGTTTCATAACCACAGCTTTAATACTATGGTGACCAATATCGATGCCCGTGACGAAAGATTTACCCATATTGCTAGGCTCCAGCTAGAGGAATCACTCCTCAACAAAGGTTGGATGAATAAATAAGCGCACTTAACCATTTAGTAAACCGATAGGCCGATTTACTAAAATTCACATCACTTCAGTTATGGGAGCTAAATCCCTTATTGAAATGAAGGTTCTTTATTGAATTGAAATAAAAGTTAAGAACGCATTTTTTTAGCGATATGCTAATATGTGCACCTACTGTACAGGTGTTTATATCGACACATCCTTACTCAATCAGGGAATATCCGGTGAAGTTCATAAAGCCATTGCTCATTTTTTCATTTGTTTGCATGATTCTTGGAGTGACCACAATTTTTGGGTTCTATTACTACCTAAAACCTCAGCTCCCAGACGTTGCAACTTTGAAAAACGTACAACTGCAAACTCCAATGCAAGTCTATAGCCAAGATGGAAAGCTGATTGCTCAGTTTGGTGAAAAACGACGCATCCCTCTTAAGCTCGATGATATTCCTCTGCAGATGCAAGAAGCCTTCATCGCAACAGAAGATAGCCGCTATTATCAACACTATGGTATTGACCCGATTGGTATCGTGCGTGCCGCTGTCGTGGTGGCAATGTCTGGCTCAGCAAAACAAGGCGCGAGTACAATTACTCAGCAGCTTGCGCGTAACTTCTTCTTGTCGAATGACAAAAAGATCATGCGTAAAATCAAAGAGATTTTCATCGCGATTCATATTGAGCAAATTCTGAATAAACAGGAGATCCTAGAGCTGTATCTCAACAAAATTTATTTGGGATATCGCTCTTATGGTGTAGGTGCAGCTTCTTTAAGTTATTTTGGTAAAGAACCGAAAGATTTGACCCTAGGTGAAATGGCGATTATTGCCGGTCTTCCGAAAGCGCCATCAACCATGAACCCTATCTACTCAATTGATCGTGCGAAAACTCGCCGTCATGTTGTATTGCTTCGTATGCTAGAAGAAAAATACATCACTCAAGAAGAGTTTGATGCTGCCGATGCTGAACCTATTGATGGCAAATATCATGGCGCTCATATTGAAGTGAATGCCCCTTATGTAGCTGAATTAGCACGTAGTTGGGCAGTAAAACGTTACGGTGAAGATGCTTATAGCTCAGGTATGCAGGTTTACACTACGGTAAAATCCAACTTGCAAGAAGCCGCAAACCAAGCTGCGATTGGTAATCTACTTAACTATGACGAACGTCATGGCTACCGCGGCGCTGAGGCAGTGGCTTGGAAACCACAAGATACCGCCTTTACTCAAGAGCAAATGGATAAATACCTAAAAGACAAGCCGACTTTTGGTTTGATCCACCCTGCTCTGGTAACCGGTATTTCTCAACGCTCAGCCACCGTCTACATCAAAAACCGCGGTGAACAAACCATCGAATGGGATGGTTTAAAATGGGCGCGTAAATATTATAACGATAAACGTCAAGGTCCAGCGCCAACTAAAGCAGCTGACATGCTAGAAATCGGTCAGCAAATCTGGGTTCGTCCAATGGGCGTTTTGGAAGATAAACCTACGGCAGAAGAAACGGAAAATGCTTTAGACCAACAAGCAAACGCCGAAGAAGAAGCCGTTGATCCAATGGCTAATTCAACCTGGCAATTAAGCCAAGTTCCTATTGTGAATACTGCTTTTGTCGCATTGAACCCTGATGACGGCGCAGTACTATCATTAGTTGGTGGTTTCAACTTTGTTCACAGTAAGTTTGACCGTGCCACTATGGCGGAGCGTCAAGTAGGTTCGAGTATTAAACCTTTCATTTACTCATCTGCAATAGATAAAGGCTTAACCTTAGCAACCTTAATTAACGATGCCCCAATTAACCAGTGGGATGAAGGTCAAGGTACTGCATGGCGTCCTAAGAACTCACCACCGGTCTATTTAGGCCCAACCATGCTACGCCGTGGTTTAGCTCAATCGAAAAACGTAATGGCAGTACGTACGCTACGCCGTGTTGGCCTAGATAATGTACTAGACTACCTACCTCGCTTTGGTTTCGACCCGGAAAAACTGCCGCACTCAGAAACTATCGCACTGGGCGCTGGTAGCTTAACGCCAATCAAAATGGCACAAGGTATTGCAGTATTCGCCAACGGTGGTTACTACGTAGAACCTTATTATATTGATCACGTTAACAGTCCATACGGTGATTTAATTTTCCGTTCAAACCCTACGAAAGTGTGTGAAAATAACTGTTCACACGAGCCTATCGTAGTGGATGATCAAGGTACTGAAGAACAGCCTAAATACGCTGAAAAAGTGATTTCTCCACAAACCGCATTTCTCGTACGTGAAATGATGTACAGCAATATTTGGGGCGGGGGTGTTTGGAGTAACGGCACTGGCTGGAACGGTACAGGCTGGCGTGGGCAAGTATTAAAACGCCGTGATATCGGAGGTAAAACCGGTACCACCAACGACTCAGTCGATACTTGGTATAATGGCTATGCTCCAGGCATTGTTGCGAGTACTTGGGTAGGCTTTGATGGCGCTAACCGCCCACTAGGTTATACAGCTGCTAACGCAAACTTTGATCGCAAAGAGCAATATAATGGCGGTGAATCGGGTGCAACCACGGCTCAACCAGCTTGGGTTGAGTTTATGAAAGTTGCCTTGAAAGATATACCTGAACAAGAAAAGCAACTACCACCAGGAATTATTCGTGTGCGTATTGACCGTGACAGTGGCCTACTCACCGATAAAAATGATGATTCTTCAATGTGGGAATACTTTGAAGCGGGTACTCAGCCAACGGAGTCAGTAGTAGAAGATCAAGGTACCGATCTCTATTCCGAAGATGAAGATGGCGATAGCTTATTCTAACTCTTACTTTAAGAGTATCTAAATAACAGAGAGGCCATCGATATAAACGATGGCCTCTTTTTTATTCAATATCTATACCCAAGTAACTTCAAGATGCGAGTTTCAGCAAGAATAAAACAAGCTTTAGGCAAGGCAAATTGAATATGATCATAGTTATTCTATCTCTACTCAATTCAACGCGGCATAAAGCTTGTTTGAACTTGCCCTTCGGGAGCTTCATCCAAACCTTTATGCCGCGTCAGATTGGTTTGAAAGGTGCTTACATTCCTTCGCCAATCTTCCTTGCTTAAAGGTTTGGATGATAGCTCTGAATTCTGCATCTTGAAGTCACTTGGGTATATACCAATTCCAACAAATAGCAGATCATCTTGGCTTGTTAAAAACTCGCTAACTTCGTTATAAAATTTGTCTGTAAAACCACTACTAACAGAAATTTTATGCCTTGTTATCAAGCTTTTTCTCTACGCCAATTTAGACCATTTATTTACTGGAATTGGTATTATTTTGCTTCAGATTACATGCAATAAATTCAGCAAGCTGCTCAAAACGCTTTCTTAATGGTGAACCCGGCCGATAAGCAAGAACCACTTTGCGACTAGGCGTGGGGTTGATCGCTTTTAAATAACACACACCATCTTTAATTTTCTCTTTAGGAACTGACAATTGTGGTAATAAAGTGACACCACCACCAGCTGCTACCATATTCCGTAAGGTTTCTAAACTGGTCGCTTTAAAACGGTCATCATCATTAGCACCTGCTGCAAAACAAAAACCTAAAGCTTGATCACGCAAGCAATGACCATCGCCAAGAGAGAGTACGGTATGGCCTTTTAATTGTTCCATTTCTAACTCTGTCTTTTCAGCCCATGGATGCGCTTCGGGTACCGCCATCATTAATGGCTCATCAAATATTTCAAGCTCAATAAAGGGCTGCGTCTCCGCAACCGAAGCAAGAACGATACAATCTAAACGCCCCTCTTCTAATTGTCTCACTAATTGATTAGTTTGCGCTTCATGCAAAAATAATTCGAGATCAGGAAAAGCCTTTTTTAATGGTTGAATGATCCGTGGTAACAAATAAGGGCCAATAGTTGGGATAAAACCAATATGCAGTGGCCCACTCATTTCTTTGCCTTGCAAATTGGCCATATCAGTAAAGGTTTTCACCTCAGCCAATACTCGCTTAGCTTGAGATACCAGTTGTAAACCGGAATCAGTAAATAAGACTCGACGGCTACTACGCTCAAGTAACGAAGTACCTAGCTCATCTTCCATTTTTCTAATTTGACCACTTAACGTCGGCTGGCTAACAAAACACGCTTCCGCCGCTTTACGAAAATGTTTATGTTCCGCTAGTGCAACTAAATATTCAAAATCACGGATATTCACACACAACTCCATAGTAAAAAACTATCAAAACAATAGCACTAAACGATTGGGGCTATCAAAAATTTTTCATCATAATAGAAACAAATAAACGCACTTCACTACTTTGAGGCTACCCCTTTGGCCTCTTTTTTTTCGAGGTAAGTAATGAAAAAATTAATCAAACAAATCTCTAAAATCCAAGATGGCTTACATGCTGCTTACTACTTTTCAAATAACGATTTAAAACAAGATTGGTCAAGAAGCTCAGATTGGTAACAGCATTGATGAATAAAAATTGATAAAAACAAAAAACCCCGTACTTCAAATTTGAATACGGGGCCATCTTAAATTTTTAATCACAGGATTTAAATTAAGAAAAAGCAGTGGTATTTATTAAGACTCAAGGTTGAGTTTTAAGTTCCAAACTTTTTCCATCACCTGCTACATTCACTTGTTGTAATTGCAGTAAACTACAATACAAACGCCAAACAACACCAGATATTGCTATTTGCCCTTCACTTGCCAATGATTCACTCAATTGCATCAATGAATTAAGTGATTTCTGTAATTGCGCTTCATCATGGGAATAGTGGAATTCCCAATTATGAGTAATAAACCAAGCCTGCTTTATCTTCATCGAGTTATAGACTTGATATAAATAACCTTCAGCCATTTTCAGTGTTTCAGCCGCTATTACTGATTGCATTGTTTTTAGTTGATAAACAGCATGCTGACAGTTCAATGTCACCACACCTAAGCGTAATAACCCTAAGCGAGTACATTGGTCTTTACTTTGGCTTAAGCGGTTAACGCGATTATAGATTAAAGATTCAAATTCATAATGCCCCATTCCTGAACGAGAACTTAACTGAGTCAATACGTCACGTCTTAATGATTTAGCAATACGCAACCCTTTACGACGGTCTGAACTCGGCTTAAATACATGAAATGCCACTGCTGAGAATAAGATTCCAACAATCATACTGAGGCAAGTGTTCACAAAACTTTGATAGTCATACGTAGGTGGGTTAGTAATCGCAATAAAAGTTCCCATAAACACGATCAAGATCCCCCATAGACCTGCATTTCGAACCGATTGAAGCTTTTTTAGCTCCATGGTTATTACCGCTAGGATCAATAAGATGGCGAATGGCCCAAAGGTACTAATTTGCAGCAAAATGCCAAATTTCAAAATAAATACAGCAACACAAAGCCATAACACTGAACGGAACATGGTCGTAATCGCAACCATAGGCGCAGGGCTGGTAGAGTTTAATAAACAACTCACTGCTGCTAGGGTTGCAGCCCCTGCCCCCATATCCCATTGAGAGTTAATCCAAAACCAACTACAAGCAACTAAACAAACAAAGGTACGCAGCCCGTTGTATAAAGCTTCTGTATTATCGGTATGACGACGAATTCGGCTGCGTTTCGGTACTACTCCTAACGAACGTTGATGGCCTGGAGACATATTTTCAATCGAATGTAAGGTATCAGAACAACGTAAATACAGTTTACAAAACTGGCATAAACGCAACCAAAAAGCATGGTGGCGAAAATCATCATCACGTAATGGTTTAATTAATGCCAACTTCTGCGCTAGGCTGTATTGATTCAACTGGCCTGTTTTTAAACCTTGTTGAATATCCAGCAAAACACTAGAGAGATTTTCTGGCGGATGTGGCCAGTTCACCAGCATTCTACGCAAACTAGAAATATGACTGGTCATTTGCAGTTGTTGCTGCAATAAGTGATTAAGATAACTGTCTTGATAACGTAATTGGTAATGGCTCCAATAAGCTTGCACTCGTAATAAATTCATGGAAAGGATTTTGCCAATCACCGTCTCATGGGAAAGGCGGATCTTGTCATGAAGATCTTTATTATGAACGTCTGGATGATAGGATTCAGGATGTGAGAGCAATTCAAAATGTTCAAGTAATTTGGCATGCATCTGGCGTAGCGTACTAATTAGTGTCACACCATCTGAAGTGCTCGGTAAGATCATCATCATCATGCCACTACACAAAATACCGACAATGACTTCACACACGCGCGCCTGAGTAACTTCAAATAGCATGTGAGTATCGGTGCTATTCACTGTTGTATAACCAATAATGGCCGCAGTATAACCTGCTAACTGAAAAGCATAAGAAACATTGTTTTCATAGTGACTGGCTATATAAGTACAGATAGCCATCCACAGCGACATATAAAAGGTAAATAACCATGGGTCATTTAAAGTATGGCCAACAATATGATAGGTAGCAAAAGCGCCTAATAAACTACCAAATATACGGCCCAAGCTTTTACTAATCACACTACCAAACGTTGGAAAACTCACCACTGCCGCAGAGGTTAATGCCCAATATGGCTGCTCTAGATCGAGCACAAACGACACATATAAGGCCAATGTTAATGCCAACGCATTGCGAATCGCATATCGCCATTGAGAAGCCGTTGCCCTTCCCCATGGAGTTTGTGACCAATCTAACCAATGAAAGCTCATAATTCACTCAAATTAGTAATGAATTGAAATGCTACAAGTAGTACCCGCTATTAAGCGCAGATCTTCCGGTAGTTCGGTCAATTTAATACGTACAGGAACACGTTGAGCTAACTGTACCCAAGGTACGTTTGGTTTGATATTAGCAAGGAGTTCAGAAGACGTAGCTTCGCTTTGATCGACAATACCCCGACCAATGCTTTCCACTTCTCCAGTTAATTTTTGATTCGAAGAGAACAAAGTAATATCCGCCTGGCTACCTTCTTGAATATGTTTTAATTTGGTTTCTTCAAAGTAACCTTGTACATAAAATGAATTGGCATCAATAAGTCCAATTAAAGGAATTCCCAAAATAGCATAACGACCTTCACGTACTTTTAGGTGGCTAATATAACCATCAACTGGCGCATATACTTTGGTTTCTCGTAGCTTCCACTCAGCTTTCGCTAATGCCGCTTGAGCTGACTTATATTGCGCTGCAGTTGCTTTGGCATTGCTTTGTGCTGACTCCAGTTCTTCTTTAGAAATAGTACTTTCTTTCATATTGCGACGGCGAGTGTACTCACGCTGAGCATTTTCTGCATTGGCTTGCGCGGTTTCTAAAGCGGCTTTCGCTTCATCAATTTCAATCAAGAAAGGTTCAGGATCAATGGTCATCAGCAAGCCGCCTTTTTTAACAAACTGATTATCTTCAACATGTAGCGAAGCCACAGTACCATTAACGCTAGAAGCAATATCTACGACATCAGCACGGATCTTACCATCACGAGTCCAAGGTGATTGCATATAGTAATTCCACATCCACCAAGCTGCACACAAAGCCACGGTAAACACAGCGACAGTTGAAAAATATCTTAACGTTTTAAATTTCATACATTACCTAGGTCGATCGACCTTTTGTGATTAGAGTTTTAGATAAAATTACAAAGTACTACCCATATTTTATGTACCAATCATGTCACCCGCATAATTAAGATTAAAGCGACGAAGACTGATAACACAAACAAGGATAGATCCATTAACGTCGGGTGCCATACCTCACCAGAATACATCCAGTTTCTTAATAACCGATGAATAACTCCCCACAGCAATATACCCAGTAAAAAGGCTTTAAATATTGGTGGAAAATACAGTGAAGCACCGACGATTAAATCGGAGATAGGAAGACCTACTTGAAGAAATTCAACGTTCAAACGCACACCTTTGATAAGTCATAATCATAAAATCGAGTACGCCAACGTTTCACCCTAGAGTGAACGCAAACATAATGTCCTTTTATGATATTAGCGTTTAAGCGATTAGATGCCAGAAGAGAAATAGTATGGCGACTAGTTCATAAATTGGTAAGGGGATAATTAGAAAAGTGTTTATGTAAAATACAAACAACCCCAAGCTGATAAACTAGCTTGGGGCAGATTATACGCCAAAGACAAAACAAAGGTTAGTTGTTTTTTTACATGGCTTACGCAGGATTAGTACAAAAAGCAGCCACCAAAATGTATTAAAACTACTATTAATTATTTGCGTCTAAGCAACACTTACCTTCATGATCACTTGTTCATTCAAGTTAATCTCTAATGCAACTTCATCACAAGCATGTTGACGAGGACATTGGTCACAGTCTTTTAATACTTTTTCCGGTAACAATGTTTTCGAAGTTGGAATGAAGTCTTGCTTCATAAAGAACTCAGGTACACGAGTTAACACGAATACCTTTTTAATCGCCATTTGACGTGCTTTATCCACCAAATGTTTAATAATCGCCGCACCTTGGCCTTGGCCTTGCCAACCGGCTTCAATGCCTAATGAACGAATTTCCGCTAGACCAGAGTCATAGACATACAAGGAAGCACAGCCAGTGACTTCACCATGATGCTCAGATACTGCAAACGAGCCAATATCACGAATCAATTCATTACGGCTACGTGGTAAGTTCTCACCTAGACCAGCCCAATAAGCCACCATGCCTTCAAGTGCATCGATATCGGTTAAACGTGCGGCGCGAACCGTCACACCAGAATTATCGCGTTCATCCAAGCGTTTCTGAGCTTGAGTCACCGCATAATTCACTTGTTTAGGTGATACACCGCCTAATGCTGAACGTTTTTCTAAACACGATTCAATAGTAAGAATGTTATATACATCCGATTCAATCACAGAAGAGAAAGCTTTAAGTTGCTCAAGTGATAATTCTTCTAGTGCGCAAGATTGTTCAATTGCGCTGACTACCGCCACGCCGACAATATGGTGTGCTTCACGGAATGGAATGCCTTTAGCGACTAAATAATCAGCCAGCTCAGTTGAGTTAGCATAACCTTGCTTCGCTGCTTCTAGAGTACGCTCGCCATTCACTTTAATGCCATCAAAACATAATGCGGCCATTTCCATACAATCATTCCAAGTATCGAGCGCATCAAACAACCCTTCCTTATCTTCTTGCATGTCTTTGTTATACGCCAATGGCAGCGCTTTTACTGTCATCATCATGGCAGCAAGCGAACCATATACTCGGCCAGTTTTACCTCGGATTAGTTCAAGCGCATCTGGGTTTTTCTTCTGTGGCATTAATGATGAGCCGGAAGTGACGGTATCAGCCAATTCAATAAAACCAGATTCACCCGAGTTGTAGAAGATCATATCTTCAGCCAGGCGGGAAAGGTGCAACATGGAAATCGAAGCAATCGACATCAGCTCCATCACATGATCACGGTCAGATACAGAATCCAAGCTGTTACGAGTGGCACGTTGGAAACCTAAGTTATGAGCCAGTTGCTCACGATCCATAGGATAAGCAGTACCCGCTAGCGCTCCAGAACCAAGTGGACAGGTATCAAGACGCTTAATCGCATCATCTAAACGAGAATAATCACGCTCAAACATTTCGACATAAGCCAGACACCAGTGAGCAAAGGTCACAGGCTGAGCTCGTTGTAAGTGAGTATAGCCAGGAAGTACCGTCGCTTGATGTTCACGCGCCACCGACACCATTTGTGATTGCAGGCGATCGAGTGCCATTAATAGCTGATGACCCTGCTGACGACACCACAGTTTTAAATCGGTCGCCACTTGGTCATTACGCGAACGACCAGTATGCAGTTTTTTGCCCAAATCACCGACACGGCTAATCAGTTGTGTTTCTACCCAGCTATGAATATCTTCTGCATCTGACTTTAGAATCTGCTCGGGATCTTCCATCACCGCCAGTTTCAATTCATTCAGTGCTAGCTCTAATCTTTGCTGCTCTTCCTCTGTTAATACGCCAACTGATAACAAAGATTTAGACCAAGCAATCGACCCCACAATGTCTTGCTCAGCCAATCGGTAATCAAAGCGCAATGAGTCATTGAACTGCTTAAACCGAGTGTCTGCTGCTTGGGTAAACCTTCCGCCCCATAATGCCATTGTGAATCTCCTGCTTAATCCATTGTATTGTCGAGTTTCGAACACTTCGTTTCTCGTAGCTAGAGCGCTACGCTTCTCGAATTTCCACTTTATTTTATATTTTTAGGGTGTTTGGTATTCAATATAGTTAAACCAATGCTCATGAATCAAAGCGCACACTATCGATTCACGAGCATTCGAGCCACGAGACTCGTTTTTACTTCTTCTTCGCTTCGTTCAACGCACGAATACGGCTTGCTAGTGAGTACAAACGAATAAATCCGCCTGCGTGGCTTTGGTCGTATACAGTATCATCACCAAAAGTAGCAAACTCTTCAGAGTACAAGCTGTTATCTGAACGTTTCTGTGTAACTGTTGCTTGACCTTTGTATAGTTTAATCACCACTTCACCGTTCACATCTTGTGCCAACTCTTCAGTTGCGGCAAGAAGAGATTTACACAATGGCGTGAACCAACGGCCATCATAAACAAGATGAGAAGCTTTTACCGCCAACTCTTCACGGAATTCAAAAGACGCTTTATCAAGCACTAACTGCTCAACCGCACGAAGCGCTTCCATCATGATCGTGCCTCCTGGAGTTTCATAACAACCACGAGATTTCATACCAACTAAACGGTTTTCTACGATATCAATACGACCAACACCATGCTTCACACCTTTTTCGTTTAGCGCCACTAGAGCTTGGTAAGGAGAAAGTGCTTGGCCATCAACTTCAACTACTGCGCCTTTTTCTACTTTCAATGTTACATATTCTGCTTGATCCGGTGCTTGCTCAGGATCGACTGTCCATGCCCAGCAATCATCATTCGGTGCATTCCAAGTATCTTCCAGCACGCCACCTTCAGTTGAGATGTGCCATGCATTCGCATCACGTGAATAGATTTTAGTTAGAGAAGCGGTACAAGGAATATTACGCTCAGCAAGGTAGTCTAAACATTCCTCACGGCTTACTAAGTCCCACTCACGCCAAGGCGCAATCACATGTAGATCTGGGGCAAGCGCCGCAAAAGCACCTTCAAAACGAACTTGGTCATTACCTTTACCAGTACAACCATGACATAACGCATCAGCCCCCACTTTACGTGCCACTTCTACTTGGGCTTTAGCAATGATTGGACGCGCCATTGACGTACCTAATAGGTATTTACCTTCATAGTAAGCACCCGTTTTTAGCGTTGGGTAAATGTAATCCGCCACCATCTCTTCTTTAAGGTCAGCGATGTAGCATTCTGATGCCCCTGACGCGATGGCTTTTTCTTCAATGCCCACTAACTCTTCATCACCTTGGCCTACATCAGCTACAAAAGCGACAACTTCACAATCATAGTTTTCTTTTAACCATGGAATGATAACTGAGGTATCTAATCCACCCGAATATGCAACAACTACTTTGTTAATGCTTGCTTTATCGACACTTAGTTTAGCCATGTTACTTCTCCAAAATATATTTTTACCCGTTGTACTGTGGGGTATATTGCCTTCCCTGGAATCATGTTTGGGTGAATTCCTTGGATTATTTAATTTGCTTCTTCCCTTTATTGAGGCAAGAAACGAGTTCCTATGCTTTGACCCGCAAAAAGTTGGGTTAGCTTTTCAGGGCTTTTCCAACCCGCAACTTCAATCGCTCGACCGAGTTGATTTGCCGCATCTAAAGCCGCTTGTACTTTAACAATCATGCCATCGGTAATGACTTTTTGTTCAATTAAGCGGTCGACTTGTGATTGGTCTAGTTGTGAAATAAGTTGCTTATCCGCATCGAGTACACCTGCAACATCTGAAAGCAATGCAAGCTCAGCATCCAGTGCCGTCGCCACCGCTACCGCTGCTTGATCGGCATTGACATTCATCAACTGACCTTGTGCAGTAATGCCAATGGAGCTAATAATTGGCAAAGCATTTGCATTTAAAATTGCACTTAGCACTGAAGCCTCTCCAGCTTTTGCTTCGCCAACTGCGCCTAGTTCATCAGATAGTTGAGTAACCTGACACAAACCACCATCTGCCAAGCTTAACCCTACCGCGGTTAAACCTAGCTTCATCGCTTGGCCTTGTAATAACTTGTTTGCTGTTCCTGCTAATGCACCACTAATATAATTAATGTGCTCGAAAGGTGTGACGCGTAAGCCATTCTTTTTTACTGTTGCAAGCTGCAGTTTATCCATCAACTCATCAACCAAATAGCCTCCGCCATGCACGATCACAATTTCGCGCTTCGCTTGCTGTTGATAACTTGCAATTGCTTTAAACAATAACGCCAAGGTATCCATATCAGATAAAACTGCGCCACCTAATTTAATAACTAATGGTTTATTGATTGATTCAGTCACGTTCAATTCCCCTTAAACTAATGAAGTTAAAATAGGGAATCCATAACGAATATTCAGACATTGCATTGCCTGACTTGATGCACCTTTTAATAAGTTATCAATCGCTGACACCACAATAATATGCTGACCTTGAATCTTCCAGCCAATATCACAAAACGGGGTATTTTCGACATTTTGCAAACGAGGCAGTTCATCAAGTAACCGTACTGCTGGCTTATCTTTATACGCTTGTTCGAAGGCTTGTTGAATTTGTTTCTCACTCACCCCATCAACCAGCTTCATGGTAATAGTGGCTAAAATACCACGCTTAAAATTGCCAAGGTGAGGAGTAAAGATCACATCGCAACCTAAGTGTGAGGCAATTTCAGGTTGGTGACGGTGAGTGAATACGCCATAAGGTTGCAAACTCACTTCACAAAAACTATTCGTCATGGAGGCTTTACGACCCGCTCCTGTCACGCCACTAGTGGCATTGATTACTGGCCATTGATTCAAATCGAGAAGTTGCGATTCAATTAACGGTTTAATCGCCAGTTGAGATGCCGTTGGGTAGCAGCCTGGGACGGCAATTAATTGAGCTTGTTCAACTTGAGAAGCATTCCATTCTGCTAAGCCGTAAGCTGCTTGGTCTAACCACTGAGACTCTGTATGTTCAAAGCCATAGTATTGAGGATAAAAACCATCAGCTTTAACTCGGTAAGCACCGGATAAATCCAAAACAACACAGTCATGAGCAAGAAAAGTCGGCGCAAGGTCGTGACTAACTTCATGAGCAGTAGCAAGAAAAACGACATCACATTGTTGTGCGACTTCTTGGGGGGAGGTTAGCGGTTGCACGGTAAGATCAATTAATCCATGCAATTTCCCATGTAGTTGAGAAATAGGTTTACCAGCATCGACACTATTCTTTGATACATATAAACCAGATAAAGTCAGCTCAGGGTGCTTTTCGACCATCAAGGCCAACTCCGCACCAGTATAACCGCTTGCTCCAATAATGACTGTTTTTAGCATACTCACCTATCCGTTTGTTTTGTACCGTTTGCTTTATACCCAAGTAACTTCAAGATACAAGTTTCAGCAAGAATAAAACAAGCTTTAGGCAAGGAAAATTGGACATGTTCATAGTTATTCTATCTCTGTTCAATTTAACGCCGCATAAAGCTTGTTTTAACTTGCCCTTCGGGAGCTTCATTCAAACCTTTATGCCGCGTCAGATTGGTTTGAAAGGTGTCTACATTCCTTCGCCAATCTTCCTTGCCTAAAGGTTTGGATGATAGCTCTGAATTCTGTATCTTGAACTCACTTGGGTATATGTACTATTTATATTTGTTCAAGTGGTATTCGTTAAACCATCGTATTATTTTCATACTGAAAACAAGTCTCTACCAAACGTAAAAATATGATTATCCACTCTAAAAAAACCTGATTATTTGATTTTTTATTCACAAATAATGATTTAATATGTGTTTTATCGTTTTATAACCTTCTTGTCAATAGCACGGTTATCAACCACAATGGTTTTATTTAGGGTCTGTTGATCTTTGCATACAGGCAAAGTCATCACACGAAATGGAGTTTTTATGGGCACACCTCAATTTTTAGATGTTTATCGCGGATTAATTTCTACCTCTTCAATTAGTGCAACTGATCCCACTTGGGATGAAGGTAATACCGAAGTCATCGCCAAGTTGGCGCAATGGTTAAAAGATCTCGATTTTTCGGTAGAAGTCATTGAAGTCGCGCCGGGAAAACACAATCTAATCGCTAAAAAAGGCCAAGGTGAAGGTGGACTATTGCTATCTGGTCACTCTGATACCGTGCCTTTTGATGAAGGCCGCTGGAACTTTGATCCACACGCCTTAACCGAACATAACAATCGATTCTACGGATTAGGTACTGCGGATATGAAAGGTTTTTTCGCCTTTATTATTGAAGCGGTCAAAAAAGTCGATTGGGCAAACCAAACCAAACCGCTTTATATTCTGGCAACCTGCGATGAAGAAACCAGCATGCTGGGTGCACGTCACTTTACAGAATCGTGCTTAAATGGGGACGCACCGTATAAACCGGATTATTGCATCATTGGTGAGCCAACTAGCCTAAAGCCTATACGCGGACATAAAGGCCATGTAGCTAATGCGATTCGTGTTACTGGCCACTCTGGCCATTCATCTAACCCAGCTCTCGGCGTTAATGCGATTGAAATTATGCATGAAGTACTATTTGCATTAATGCAGCTACGCAATCAACTAATTAAAGAATATCACCACCCGGGTTTTGAAATCCCAACGCCTACTTTAAACCTCGGTCACATTCATGGCGGCGACAGTGCTAACCGTATCTGTGGTTGTTGTGAGTTGCATTATGATGTTCGCCCACTACCGGGGATCAGCTTAGATGGCTTAAACAACATGTTGCAAGCCGCACTTAAAGAAGTACAAGCCAAGTGGCCAGAACGCATTGAGATCAAACCATTACACGAACCAATTGCGGGTTATGAATGCCAACATGATCACCCTTTCATCAAGACTATGGAAGAGCTAACTCAAATGCCATCGGAAACCGTTAACTACTGTACTGAAGCCCCTTTCTTACAAGAAGTTTGCCCAACACTGGTAATGGGACCCGGTTCAATTGACCAAGCCCACCAACCTGACGAATTCTTAGCATTTGAATTTATCGACCCGACTATCAATATTTTATCCAAGTCGATGCGCCACTATTGCTTTGAATAAGCCGATACTTTTATTAAATAGGCGCTTTGAGTAAATTGGATACAATCTGAGAAGTTGAAATAATGAATCATGCCGCATTCAAACCATTTGAGTGCGGTCGAAAAAATCAAATATGGTATAAGTAACAAAGGTTTCACACTGCAATCAAACTGGTTTTACCCATTCATTGATAACTGATTTAGGTCAATGATATTTGTATTATTTTTTCATGAACGCGGCAAATATTTGACTCAGTGCAAATATTTTCGATAGATTGTAGTGATTATACCAATCGCAACGAGCAACTAATCTTCATAGCTTGTTGAAAGCCGAGCTAACTATGTAATGAAATTTGTAAGTAGAACAGCTACTAACAAAAATTCATGCTTTGTTATCAAGCTTTTCTTATGCGAACTTAGACTACTGACTCATGTTGTGGCTGGTATAAAGAATTAAATGGATGTAATTAAATTACAAGGTGAAACGACGATGAATGAAAAATATGCCGCTTTAACGGGCAATGTTCGCATGCTCGGAGACTTACTCGGCGCAACCATTCAAGAAGCTCATGGTGATGCTATTCTTGATAAAGTTGAAACCATTCGTAAGCTTTCCAAATCAGCACGTGCTGGTAGTCAGGAAGACCGCGAAAGCTTAATCGAAGAAATCAAAAACCTACCTAACGAACAACTCACGCCTGTTGCACATGCCTTCAGTCAATTTCTTAACTTAACCAATATTGCAGAACAATTTCATACTATTTCTCGCCACTGTGAAGAACACGTATGTGAACCAGACGCAATTAACTCTTTATTTGGTAAGTTAGCTTCCAATGACATCAGCAAAGAAAAAGCCGCACAAGCAATCAAAGAGCTGAATATTGAATTGGTACTGACCGCACACCCAACAGAAATTGCTCGCCGCACCATGATCAATAAATTGGTCAAAATCAATAAGTGCTTATCGCAATTAGAACACAGTGATCTTTCTACTCGTGAGCGTCTGAAAACAGAACGTCGCTTAGAAGGTCTAATAGCTCAATCTTGGCACTCAGATGTCATTCGCCAACAACGTCCAACCCCATTAGATGAAGCGAAATGGGGCTTTGCAGTCGTTGAAAACTCATTATGGCAAGCCGTGCCTGAGTTCTTACGTGAGTTTAATGATCGAGTGAAAAATTTCACTGGTGAAGCTTTGCCTATCGATGCTCGCCCAGTACATTTCTCATCTTGGATGGGCGGTGACCGTGATGGTAACCCTAATGTTACCCACCCAATTACCGCTGAAGTATTGTTATTGTCTCGCTGGAAAGCAGCCGATCTATATCTAACCGATATTCAAGATTTGATCACCGAACTGTCAATGACAGCTTGTAACGATACCGTACGTGAATTATCAGGTGAAGAACATGAACCGTACCGTGCAATTCTGAAACGCTTACGTACTCTGTTAAACAATACTTGTACCGTACTGGATGCACGCATCAATGGTACTGAAGTGCCTAATTTGCCAATTTTAGAGCGTGTTGAGCAACTTTGGGATCCACTACTAGCTTGTTACCAATCACTACACGAATGTGGCATGAGCATCATCGCAGAAGGTTCACTACTCGATACTCTACGTCGTGTGAAAGCATTTGGTATTCACCTAGTCCGTTTGGATATTCGTCAAGAAAGTACTCGTCATTCAGATGTGATCACTGAAATGACACGCTTCCTAGAAATTGGCGAATACGATCAATGGACTGAAGACGAAAAAGTTGAATTCTTAATTAAAGAACTTAGCTCAAAACGCCCACTATTGCCGCGTAACTGGGAGCCTTCAGCAGAAGTACAAGAAGTTCTTAATACTTGTCGAGTAATGGCTGAACACCCTCGCGAAGCTTTTGGGGCTTATGTTATTTCGATGGCACGTACGGCATCTGACGTCCTCGCCGTACATTTGATTTTGCAAGAAGCCGGTTGCAAATTCCGTATGGATGTTTGCCCACTGTTTGAAACCTTAGATGATTTGAACAATTCTGAAGCGGTTATGAAGCAATTGTTCTCGCTCGATTGGTATCGTAACTTTATCAATAACCACCAAATGGTGATGATCGGCTATTCCGACTCTGCTAAAGATGCTGGTGTAATGGCAGCAGGTTGGGCACAGTACGACGCGATGGATAAACTCGTTAAGGTTTCAGATGCAGAAGGCATCGACTTAACGCTATTCCACGGCCGTGGTGGTACGGTAGGTCGCGGTGGTGCACCAGCACATGCGGCACTTCTTTCCCAACCACCTCGCAGCTTAAAAGGTGGCTTACGTGTAACTGAACAAGGTGAGATGATTCGCTTTAAGTTAGGCTTACCAGATGTCGCGGTAAACAGCTTTAACCTATACGCCAGTGCCATTTTGGAAGCAAACTTACTTCCACCTCCTGAGCCAAAGCAAGAATGGCGTGAAATGATGCATACGCTTTCTGATGTTTCTTGTGAAGCCTATCGCTCAGTAGTGCGTGGCGAACCGGATTTTGTTCCTTATTTCCGCGCCGCAACTCCAGAACTAGAACTTGGTAAATTGCCTTTAGGCTCGCGCCCATCAAAACGTAATCCAAATGGTGGTGTTGAAAGCTTGCGTGCAATTCCATGGATTTTCTCATGGAGTCAAAACCGCTTAGTACTACCCGCGTGGCTAGGTGCCGGTGAAGCAATACAACATGCAATTGAACAAGGCCACCAGCCAATGCTTGAAGACATGTGTCGTGAATGGCCATTCTTCTCAACACGCCTTGGCATGCTAGAGATGGTTTACTCGAAGTGTAATATTGATATTTCACGCTACTACGATCAACGCCTAACTGATGAGTCACTTTGGCCTCTTGGTGAGCGTTTACGTGAACAATTGCAAAAAGATATTGTGACAGTTCTGAACGTAGAAAATAACGAGAACCTAATGCAAAGCGACCCTTGGGGTTTAGAGTCAATCCGCTTACGTAACATCTACGTTGAGCCATTGAACATGCTACAAGCCGAGTTGCTATACCGTACTCGTCAAAGCGACAATCCATCTGCAGAGCTAGAAGAAGCGTTAATGCTGACAATTGCTGGTATCGCAGCAGGTATGCGTAACACTGGTTAATACACTTAATCAGCTGATAGATATTGTTTAAATATAAAAGCCGTACTTAATTTGTTAAGTACGGCTTCTCTTTTTGTTTTAAATATTATTTTTTCATCAGTACATAAATGAATGAAACTACGCTATCTTAGTTATCTACTTATTAGCCAACTTAGAAGCTGACATGTCACTGCCCTACGTTATTTTAACTATTTTAAGTCGAGAGCCGGCGACCGGTTACGACATCAGCAAAGCGTTTTCACATAGTGTTGGACACTTTTGGAAGGCTAGCCACCAACAGGTATATCGTGAATTAGCTAAAATGACTCAGCTAGAGTGGGTAACATCAGAACTTCACCCTCAAGTCGGCAAACCTGATAAAAAAATCTATACCATATTGCCATTAGGGCGCTCAAAATTAACCGCTTGGTTTAACCAGCCTACCCCTTATACCGCTACTCGTGATGAATTCTCGGCTAAATTAATGGCTTGTAGTGTTGAATCGGTAAACAGTTTTATTCAACAATTAAACGAATTGCTCCCTGAGGCGCAATGCTTATTGCAGCATTATCAACAACTCGAAAGCCAGTTTTACCACAGTCCAGAGTCTCTTGAACCACATGCGAAGCTAGAGCGCTTAATTTTAAGACGTAATATTTTAGAGAGACAAACTTGGGTTGGATGGGCAACCGAAGTAAAACAACAACTCGAAACCTTTCCGGCTTCTGAGCTAACAAGTAGCAAAAAGGCTTACTGAAAGTCAGTAAGCCTTTATGGTTTATACCCAAGTAACTTCAAGATGCGAGTTTCAGCAAGAATAAAACAAGCTGTAGGCAAGGCAAATTGAATATGATCATAGTTATTCTATCTCTGTTCAATTTAACGCAGCATAAAGCTTTTTTTAACTTGCCCTTCGGGAGCTTCATTCAAACCTTTATGCCGCGTCAGATTGGTTTGAAAGGTGTTTACATTCCTTCGCCAATCTTCCTTGCCTAAAGGGTTGAATGGTAGCTCTGAATCCTGCATCTTGAAGTCACTTGGGTATATATCTTAATGCTTTGATACAGATAAGAACAATTAGCGCGGACGTACACCTAGTGTGTGGCAAAGCGCATAAGTCATCTCAGAACGGTTAAGTGTATAGAAATGGAAATCCTTCACACCTTCACGGCTCAGCGTTCTCACCATATCAATTGCTTGACTCGCACCAACCATTTGACGTGTTACTGGATCGTCATCTAGGCCTTCGTATTGTTTGGCCATCCAGCTTGGAATACGAACATTGGTCATATCGGCAAAGCGCTTCGCTTGCTTATAATTTGACACAGGTAGAATGCCTGGGATAATTTCCACATCAATGCCAGCAGTTACGCAACGATCACGGAAACGTAGGTAGCTTTCTACATCGAAGAAAAACTGCGTGATCGCACGGTTCGCCCCGGCATCGACTTTACGTTTTAAGTTGATTAAGTCCGCTTGGGCATTTTTGGCTTCTGGGTGCACTTCAGGGTAAGCAGCAACCGAAATATCAAAGTCCGCAACACCTTTTAGCAACTCAACCAAATCAGAAGCATACATATCTGGTTTGCCACCATTTGGCGGTAGATCGCCACGTAAAGCAACGATATCGCGAATTCCATTATTCCAGTAATCTTGCGCAATCTCTTTCAGCTCATCACGAGAGGCATCAATACAAGTTAAATGTGGTGCGGCAATCAAGCCAGTTTGATCTTTAATTTCTTTAATAATTGAGTGAGTACGGTCACGTTCACCAGAGTTCGCACCGTAAGTTACTGAGACAAATTTAGGTTGTAGGGTTTTTAAGCGGTGAATTGAATTCCACAGCGTCTCTTCCATTTTCTCACTACTTGGTGGGAAAAATTCAAAAGAAACATTAATCTTGCCTTCTAGATCAGCAATATTATGGTTTAGCGCATCAATATGGCCTGCGTGTGAATAACTCATGTTTTACTCCCTGTGGACAAGCCACTTAACTCACCTAAAAAGTACGAATCTGAAAAGCATCCTTATCTCTATCGTACCTAATTAAAATTTCCCGAAGTCATTTAGACGTCTATATGTCTACAGAATGAATTGAATAGGATATAAAGTCAATCCTCTTATCATGAATTTTCTTCATAATAATGCTGAATAACTCTCAAATACAAAAAATGCCACCTCATTACTGAAGTAGCATTAATAAGTCATTGATTTAATAGTGTTATACCCAGCGACTAAATCAAATTAGATAAACGATTCAGATCCGATTGTAATGCGCCTGCTGTAACTGATCGCCCAGCCCCAGGGCCTTTAATCACTAACGGGTTATCTTTGTACCACTTACTCTCAATCGCAAATACGTTATCGCAAGGTAACAAGTTAGCTAACGCATGATCTGGAGATAACGCTTCAACGCCAACCGTTGCTTTGCCATCTCGAGATAAACGGGCAATATAACGCAACACTTTACCTTGCTTCTGAGCTTTAGCTAAACGCTCTGATAACAACTCATTCAACACTTTGCCTTTATCGAAAAAGTCATCGGTTGAAAGATCTTTTAGCTCATCGGGAACCAGTGACTCGACTTTAACGCTTTCTGGTTCTATTTCTAACCCAGATTCACGCGCCACAATTACCAACTTACGCATCACATCCGAGCCATCGAGATCTGAGCGAGGGTCTGGTTCAGTTAAACCTTGTTGCCACGCTAAGTCGACTAAATCAGTGAAAGGTACTGAGCCATCAAACTGCTGAAATAACCAAGACAAAGTACCTGAGAATATACCCGATACTGCGGTAATTTGGTCACCGCTATTGCGCAAATCTCGAATCGCATAGTTAACGGGTAAGCCTGCACCTACCGTCGCGTTATACAACCAATGTCGACCGGTTTTATCAAAGGCATTTACCACACGTTGGTAGTCTTGCGTTGAAGCAGAGCCTGCAACTTTATTGGCACAAATAAGATGCATACCATGCTCGGCAATAGCTTCATATTGGCTTGCTAGCTCAGCACTAGCCGTCACATCCATTACGACGACTTCATGATAATCAGTTTGGTGCGCTAAGGTGTGCAACCAAGCTTGACCATCATTCACAACGGATTCATCTTCAAAGCGAGTAATCGCTTGAGTAGGATCGATACCATTCAAATCCAGCCAATAAGTTTGACTATCGACTACGGCAACTAAATCAAAGCTCATTCCACGACGCTTTTCTAGTTCGGCTTTTTGCTCAGCAAATAATTCCAACCAACTTGAACCAATATTACCTTTACCACATAAGGCAATCGCAACTCGTTTCTGTGCTTGGAATAATTGAGAATGAACATCAACCACCAGCTCAGCGACATTGGTTTTACGCAAAATGGCCACTAGGCTTAAACCGGAATCGGCTTCTGAAATAAATTCAACCGGTGCATTTTTAAGTTTCTGGTAAAAACCATAACAATGATTTGGGTTAATCGTTACCCCTGCACCAACTGCTGCGACCATCGAATAACCTTCACGCAATTTAATCTCTGCGCCGACTGCGGTGTCTTGTAAATATGTCATTGCGCTTGCAGCAATTTCAGCGGTATATGCCAAAGAGACTAAACCTTGATCAGGTTGAGACTGCATAGCCAATGGCTGCAATTGTGCTCGAGTTAACGAACGCATTAAATCTGATTCTAAACGCGTAAAATCATGCCCTGCACCAAAGTGAATTTGAATCAGTAGCACTTCATCAAGTGAAGTAATGATTTTTGCGCCCCGGCCTGATGCCAATACTCGTTCAATACGAGTAGAACCTGATTCAGGCTGGTAGCTACAACGTAGACTTAAATCCATGGCACTTTGCGCAACTGGCTGCAAGGTACGGCTGTGTAATACTGGCGCGGCTAAACGGGCCAATTCACTGGCTTCATCTAAACGAAGCAAAGGGAGCAAACAAGCATCAGTGACTTTACGAGGATCTGCGCTATATACTCCTGCCACATCACTCCAAATCGTCACTCGAGAGGCTTCAGCTAATGCGCCAATCACCGTGGCAGAGTAGTCTGAACCATTACGACCAAGCAATACGGTTTCACCTGCATCATTACGTGCCATGAAACCTGTTATCACCACACGTAGTTTTCCGTGTTGAGCTAATTTTTCTTTTAGCAGAGGCAATGAACGACCACGATCAACTTCGGGTTGTGCACCACGCTCAGCTCGTAAGAAATCACGCGAATCCAGCTGCACCGCTTCCATATCAAGGTACGAAAGTAATGCGGCCAATAAACGAGATGACCAGACTTCACCATGGCCTAGAATGCTAGCTCGCATCACTTCAGTCACTGGGAAATTGATCTCCCCCAATGCCATAAACTCTTGATTAATTAACTCAAGCAACGGCTGTGCTTTTTCTTCTGGCAGCAGCTCATCTATTAACTTAATTTGGAACTGACGTAATTCCTGCAATATTTCATGAGCAATACGGCCATCTTTTTCTAGCGCACTAATCCACTCAATTAATCGGTTGGTAGTACTACCGGCAGCCGATACCACTACTAAATCAGCGGGAGATGAATATTCTTTTAAGATGTTGGCGACTCGTTTGTAGCACTCTGGATTAGCCAGACTACTACCACCAAATTTGTGTAACTGACGAGCAGATGTCATTTACGCTACCTCTTGTGCTTTTTTGAAAGCTTGCTCTAAATCAGCGATTAAATCCTGACTATCTTCTAATCCAACAGAAACACGCAACAGCAAAGGTGAGATCCCTGCTTCTGCTTGTGCTTCATCTGACATCGCTCGATGGGTCATAGATGATGGATGACACATCAAGCTCTCTACTCCGCCTAACGATTCAGCCAGAGAGAATAATTCTAATTGACCAACAAAGGCCTTTAACTGTTCCATGCTGCCATTAATTTCAAAACTCAGCATTGAGCCAAAACCACTTTGTTGCGCTTTGGCGATATCATGTCCAGGGTGATCGGGTAAGCTCGGGTGATAAATAGTGCCCACTAATGGTTGCTCTTGTAAGTAAGCTAATAAGTGTTGTGCACTTTCTTCATGTACTCGCATACGCGCCGCTAAGGTTCTTAAACCACGTAATGTCATGTAGCTATCAAACGGTGTACCGGTTGCACCAATGCAATTGCCCCACCATGAAAGTGTTTCTACATGCTCAGGATCTTTAGAAATAATCACCCCACCGATGACATCGGAATGTCCATTGATGTACTTAGTCGTGGAGTGAATAACAAAATCTGCACCCAAGGTTAATGGTTTTTGATATACCGGTGTCAAGAAGGTGTTATCAACCGCCACTAATGCGCCTACTTGCTTAGCTTTTGCACAAGATTTGGCAATATCAACCACACGCACCAATGGGTTTGATGGTGTTTCTAATAAAATCAATTTTGGCTTTTTAGCGATGGCGGCATCAAATTCCGCTTGGTTTGATTGGTCAACAAACTGAACTTTAAAGTCGCCTTTTTGTGCTCGAGTATTAAATAAACGGTAAGTACCGCCATAACAGTCATGAGGTGCGATAATCAAATCATCTGGGCCAATAAAGGCGGAAACCCATAAATTCAGTGCAGATGTGCCACAGTTGGTGATCACTGCACCAGCGCCTTCTTCAAGCTCAGATAAAGCTTGCTCAAGCAAACCACGATTAGGGTTTCCCGAACGAGTATAGTCATACTTAGGTACTTCACCAAAAGCCGGAAAGCCATAATTGGTCGATAGATAAATAGGTGGAACCACCGCATGATATTGGCTATCCGATTCAATACCGGTACGAACGGCGACAGTTGCTGGCTTTCTTGAACTCATTGGCGTATTCCTTTTCTCTTGCAATCGCAATCAATATACACAGACACTCGATCCACTATACCCAAGTAACTTCAAGATGCGAGTTTCAGCAAGATTAAAACAAGTTTTAGGCAAGGCAAATTGAATATGATCATGATTCTATCTCTATTTAATTTAACGCCGCATAAAGCTTGTTTTAACTTGCCCTTCGGGAGCTTCATCCAAGCCTTTACACTGCGTCAGATTCATTTGAAAGGTGCTTACATTCCTACACGAATCTTTCTTGTTTAAAGACTTGGATGATAGCTCTGAATTCTGCATCTTGAAGTCACTTGGGTATATACTAAAATCTTTCCAAAGCGCTATTGGCACAAACTCAATTTAAAAAACTGAAACTATTTACTACTTTAAAGTAGTAAGGAGCATATACCTAAGTAACCTCAAATTTGGATAACTAAAGCCATCCAAACCTGAGGTTAAGTATACAAATCCACTTACAGTGGCATGTGTGAAACAATATATAACGGTACTTTATCCCTCACAACATAGGACGTCAAGACTTCTGGCCATCTAAATGTCTTTACTTTCGGCAGTAAATGCTCCTAGAATTAGCACTTAGCCACTAAAATTACAGATATTAAACAACGAAGGTGCGTGATGGCAGATTGGAACGGTGAGTACATTAGCCCATATGCAGAGCATGGAAAGAAAAGTGAACAAGTTAAAAAAATCACGGTTTCTATCCCATTAAAAGTTCTTAAAGTATTAACCGATGAACGCACACGCCGCCAAGTCAACAACTTGCGCCATGCGACCAACAGTGAACTACTGTGTGAAGCATTCTTACATGCTTATACTGGCCAACCTTTACCAACCGATGAAGATTTGCGTAAAGATCGCCCAGATGATATTCCGACAGAAGTAAAACGCTTAATGACCGAAATGGGTATTGAGTTTGAGAATTTTGATGATTAAAAACGTGTCTCGGATACTCGTGGCTCGTTTCTCGAATATTCTTTCTCATTTTAATTAATCACTATAACGTTTTAGTTACTCACAATAAAAAGCCAGAACGAATCAAAACGTTCTGGCTTTTTCGGATCACGAGAAACGAAATTCGAGTTCCGTTATCGCTTATACTCTTCCGGCAATTCAATGCGAGCAACACCAGATTCTACTGCTGCACGAGCCACTGCGCCTGCTACTTCAGAAAGCAAACGTGGATCCATTGGTTTTGGAATAATGTAGTCTGGGCCAAATGATAGTGACTCAACACCAGCTGCTTTTAGAACTTCAGCTGGTACTTCTTGTTTAGCTAACTGACGAATCGCTTCCACTGCTGCTAATTTCATTTCGGTATTAATTTCACTCGCGCGTACATCTAACGCACCACGGAAAATGAATGGGAAACAAATAACATTATTCACTTGGTTCGGGTAGTCACTACGACCTGTCCCCATGATTAAATCATTACGAACTTTTGCCGCCAATTCAGGTTTAATTTCAGGGTCTGGGTTTGAACAAGCAAATACCACAGGCTTATCAGCCATTAATGCTAGCGCTTCCGGTGGGAGTAAATTTGGACCAGAAACACCTAAGAATAAGTCAGCCCCTGCAATCACATCTTCCAAAGTACGCATGTCTGTGTTGTTAGCGAACAATTGCTTATATTCATTCAAATCATCACGACGAGTATGAATAACGCCTTTACGATCTAACATGTAGATTTTTTCACGTAATGCGCCACATTTGATCAATAGCTCCATACACGCAACCGCTGCAGCTCCAGCGCCTAGACAAACAATTTTACACTCAGACAATTTTTTGCCCTGTAGCTCAATTGCATTTAGCATACCTGCTGCGGTAACAATCGCCGTACCGTGTTGATCGTCATGGAAAACGGGTACATCACAACGCTCAATTAACTGGCGCTCAATTTCAAAACAATCTGGCGCTTTAATATCTTCTAGGTTAATACCACCAAAAGTATCAGCGATATTAGCAACCGTATCGACAAATTCATCGATAGTGCGGTGCTTCACTTGAATATCAATCGAATCTAAGCCAGCAAAACGCTTAAATAAAAGGGCTTTACCTTCCATAACAGGTTTTGATGCCAATGGGCCTAAATTGCCTAGACCTAAAATAGCCGTACCATTTGAAATAACCGCAACCGTATTGCCTTTGGCGGTATATTTATAAGCATTATCAGGATTAAGTGCGATTTCACGTACCGGTTCAGCAACGCCTGGACTATAAGCCAAAGCCAGATCTTCCGCCGTATCGGCTGGTTTAGTTAAAGCAATGGCAATTTTACCTGCGGTAGGTTGGGCGTGGTAATCCAATGCTTTTTGGCGAAAATCATTTTGTTGCTGATCATCAGACATAGTGAACGTTTCCTAATTATTCTATTTCGTAGGGGGGGAGAATGATTTTAAAGGATCAAAACTTAACTTGGTAGTCAATACCGTTAATTTCAAGCAATAAAAAAGGGATGCCGAAGCATCCCTTTCAAATTCTGTCTTTCACTAAAATAGTTTAGTAGAAGATTATTTTTTGCTGCTAAGTGCACCAAAACGCTTGTTGAAGCGATCAACACGACCGCCTGTATCAACGATACGTTGCTTACCAGTGTAGAACGGGTGACATTTGTCACATACGTCTAGGTGGATAGATTCTTTTGCTAACGTAGAATTGAACTCAAAAGAGTTACCGCAAGAACAAGTTGCTGTTACAGCTTTGTATTCTGGGTGGATACCAGTTTTCATAGGACAAACCTTTTATTGGTCCGTATCGCTATCTGATTCTTACTCTAAATTTCTCTTGCGAGTATCAAAGCAGTCAGACACCATACGTTGTTACTAAAAAATGATGTAAAAATATACATCGTTAGAGGCGCAGTATAATAGTGAATCCGTCTCCATCGATCAACACATTTGCTCCCTTTTTCTACAATATTTCAGTTTTATATCGATAACGACTGCTTTATCATAGCCTTTCGTTTGTCTTTCCCTACTGTCTCAAGGACAATTTTCTTACTTATGCAGCCAAATATTGCTCAAGTTGCCCTACCTGTTCCTTTAGATAAGTGCTTTGACTACCTTATTCCTAATTATTTATTTCCCGTAATTGGTGGCCGCGTTTCTGTACCTTTCGGCCGCCAAACCTTAATTGGTATTGTAGTAGATATTGTCGATCATTCTGACTTCCCTGTTGAGCAATTAAAACCCATTAAAGCTTGCTTAGATGCCAAGCCTGTCTGGCCAAAACCACTCTATCAACTATTACATTGGTGTAGTCAGTTTTATCAATACCCACTTGGCGATACGCTAGCAATGGCTCTGCCATCATTACTTAAAAAAGGTAAAGCGGCTGATTTTACTAGTCTCAAAGAGTGGCACATTACCGAAGCCGGAAAAAACCAGTTAGCGGCTGGGTTTGGTCGAGCTCACCTGCAAGCCAAAGTGGTACGCATGCTAGATCATGGACCACTTCCTCATCAAGCAATGATCGACGAGGACATCAGCAGCGCCACGCTAAAAACACTGCAAAATAAAGGCTGGATTGAAGCAAAACACACTCAACCAACGCAACCGGAATGGCCAGCACAATTAGAAAACGAACAACACAAACCGCACTTAAATGAAGAACAAGCCATTGCGGTCGCCAGCATAAATAACCATCCGGGATTTGGCTGCTTTTTAATTGATGGCGTAACCGGCTCAGGTAAAACCGAAGTCTATTTAAATATTATCAAACCTGTGCTTGAACAAGGTAAACAAGCATTAGTCTTAGTACCGGAGATAGGATTAACACCGCAGACCATCAACCGCTTCAAACGCCGCTTTAATGTACCTGTTGAAGTCATGCACTCGGGCTTAAATGATACCGAACGTTTAAATGCATGGCTTTCAGCCCGTGATAAACAAGCGGGTATCATTATTGGTACGCGTTCTGCGTTGTTTACTCCATTTGCAAACCTCGGTGTCATTATTGTCGATGAAGAACATGATGCCTCTTATAAACAACAAGATACTCTACGCTATCACGCTCGTGATGTGGCAGTCATGCGTGGTCACAAAGAAAATTTTCCAGTAGTGCTTGGTTCCGCAACGCCTGCATTAGAAACGTTACATAATGCTAAAACGGGTAAATATCATTATTTATCGTTAAGCAAGCGTGCTGGCAATGCGCAGCCAGCCAAACATCATGTACTCGATATCAAAGGTTTATACTTAGAAGGTGGATTATCAGCACCCTTGATCGCTCAAATGCGGCGTCATCTTAATTCGGGTAATCAGGTGATGCTGTTTTTGAACCGTCGTGGATTCTCCCCAGCATTAATGTGTCATGAATGTGGCTGGCTGGCAGAATGTAAACGTTGCGATGCTTACTACACCTTCCATCAAGGTAGCCAAGAAGTTCGCTGTCACCATTGTGGATCACAACGCCCTGTGATCCAGCAATGCCAAGGCTGTGGCTCAACTCAACTTGTTTCAGTTGGCGTTGGTACTGAGCAACTCGAAAAGCAATTAGAATTACTATTCCCTGAATTTAAAACTATTCGAATTGACCGTGATAGTACTCGCCGAAAAGGCAGCTTAGAAAGTGCATTAGAATCAATTCGTCGTGGTGAATATCAAATTCTAATTGGCACACAAATGTTGGCGAAAGGTCACCATTTCCCGGATGTCACCCTAGTTGGATTATTGGATGTTGATGGTTCACTTTATAGTAGTGACTTTCGAGCATCGGAGCGTCTTGCTCAGTTATTTATTCAAGTTGCAGGACGCTCAGGCCGCGCCAGTAAACCCGGTGAGGTTTTATTGCAAACTCACCACCCTGAGCATGCGTTATTGCAATCACTGCTGCATAAAGACTACCAACACTTTGCTCAAACCGCACTGGAAGAACGCAAAATGGCGCAACTTCCACCTTATAGTTTTTTGACGCTATTTCGCGCAGAAGGCAACAATAATGATGAGGTTGAGGCCTTTTTACGTCAGGTACGCCACACGATTGAAGCCAACCCACTTTATGATGAGCAATGCATGGTACTAGGTCCAATGCCAGCCCCACTCGCTAAACGTGCTGGTAAGTATCGTTGGCAACTGATGCTACAAGTGACAACTCGCAGTCAAATGCAGCGTCTTATTGGCTCATCTAAACCGGCGATTCAATTATTACCACTCGCCAAAAAAGTACGCTGGAATATGGATATAGAACCTCAGGACCTAAGTTGAGTAAAAACTAAGGGTATTAAAAACCCTCTATGTGATGCATATCACCATTGGAATGTAAGAATTACCATGCTCGAGCTATTAACCAGCTAATTTAGAACATAAAATGTTTATATACCCGAGTAACTTCACTTGGGTAGATAACATTAAGAAGTCGTTATTGCTGAGGAACAAAACCTAATTAGGATAATCCCTCACATTTTGCTTATATGTTTACACCCAAATGGGTAGACCGTTTTTATATAAGCGTTTTTGGCTTACCCATTTGGGTATAAAAAAGTGAAAGAGAGGAAAACTTATGGCGACAATGAAGGAGGTTGCCCAACTAGCCGGAGTATCAACAGCAACGGTCTCCCGTGCGCTGATGAACCCTGAGAAAGTCTCCAATGCAACACGCAAGCGTGTCGAAGATGCGGTATTAGAATCAGGTTATTCACCAAACTCTTTAGCTCGAAATCTACGACGTAATGAATCTAAAACCATTATTGTGATTGTGCCGGATATCTGTGATCCCTACTTCACCGAAATCATTCGCGGCATAGAGGATACTGCGGCAGAACATAATTACTTAGTCCTGCTAGGTGACAGTGGCCAACAACTCAAACGTGAAAGCAGTTTTGTTAATCTCGTTTTCACCAAACAAGCCGATGGTATGTTACTACTCGGGACTGACGTTCCTTTTGATGTCAGTAAACCTGAGCAAAAAAATCTCCCTCCTTTAGTTATGGCTTGCGAATATGCCCCTGAATTAGAGTTACCAACCGTACACATCGACAACCTAACCGCTGCTTTCGATGTAGTAAACTACCTCACTCAAATGGGTCATAAGAAAGTCGCTGAAATGTCTGGTCCTGCAGAAGCTTCACTTTGCCAGTTCCGTCATCAAGGATTTCAACAAGCCCTGCGCCGTGCTGGAATCGAGATGAATCCTAACTATCAAGTTCATGGTGACTTCACATTAGAGTCTGGCGTCACTGCTGCCAATAAATTACTTTCTTTGCCTGAGCCTCCGACTGCAATTTTTTGTCACAATGACAGCATGGCCATCGGTGCTATTCAGCAAGCGAAAAAACAAGGCTTTCGAGTACCACAAGACCTTTCGATTGTTGGCTTTGACGATATCCAATTCTCTCAATACTGCGATCCGCCGCTCACCACTATTGCTCAACCCCGTTATGAGATCGGCAAACAATCCATGTTGATGTTGTTAGAGATATTAAAAGGTAGAGAGGTTCGTGCTGGTTCACGATTATTGGAAGCCAACCTTGTCGTCCGAAACAGTGCTGCGCCACCGAGAAGTTAAAATTAGAGTAGCGTAATTCGAAGCGCAGCGAGGTAAATCAACATCACCAACCACGCTGCGGTTTCAGTAACTAAGACCGTGGCTCTCTTCTTACTGGATTAATAATAGTATTGGTTAAAAAACTGCATTAACATATAGCTCCTTTTTTATTCTATTGAGTTATTGAAAATACCGTGGCTAACCGAGATTACGTAAGAAAGAGTCCAACTCCTAATAAGAAAAACAATAGAAACCAAAGAAGACCGGCTCAAAAAAAGAAACCGGCATCTCGTGCTATTCCATGGAAAGCTGCAATTATTGCCGTGCTTCTACTCGCAGGATTTATCTATCTATTGTCGGTTCTAAACAATGATCCAGAGCCAGCCGCTCCTGCAACCAATACCCTACCGGTGAATGTGGCACCAAAACCGAAAAACACCGAAGTCATTCCACCACCACCACAAGAAAAATGGGATTACATGGAAACCTTACCTAAGCGTGAAATTGAGGTTAAGGCTAAAGAGGTTGAAGTACCTAAGATTCCATACATTATGCAATGTGGTGCTTACAAAACACCATCTCAAGCAGAACAGCGCAAAGCCAATATTGCGTTTCAAGGCTTAAGTAGCAAAGTGGTTAAGCTAGAAGGCAGTAGTTGGTATCGCATTATTCTTGGTCCATATACCTTCAAACGTGATGCAGTAAAAGAGCAACACGTACTACAGCGCGCTAAAATTGAACCTTGTATCATCATGAAGGATACGTTGCAGTAAAAACGTATCTCGTTACTTGGGCGCTTCGCTTATCGTTTCTTGGAAAGACAGTCCCTAGTTTCGAGTTCCTAGTTGCTAGAAAAAGCAGAATCGAGTCTCGTTGGTCGATCGCTACGCTGCTCGTATCTCGACAAAGAAAGAACCTGCAACATCAATCTAGATTTTATATAAACCGTCATCCCTGAAGAGCCGTAAGGCGACATCAGGGATCTACTTAAAGCGCGCTATAGATAGATCCCGGATAACTCGCCCCTCGTTTCCGAGATGACAATTTTTCTGATGAACCTCCTCCCTCGACATTTTATTGCCCTTTCTCTTGAATTCTTTTTGTCCTAACCTCATATCAGTTAAAACAGCAGAATAACTAAGAGGTTTCTCGTGACTACTATTGTATCTGTACGCCGCAACAATAAAGTCGTCATCGCTGGTGATGGCCAAGTTTCATTAGGCAACACTGTCATGAAAGGCAACGCTAAAAAAGTTCGCCGTTTATATAATGATAAAGTGTTAGCAGGGTTTGCTGGCGGTACCGCTGATGCATTCACGCTTTTTGAACGTTTTGAACGTAAGCTAGAAATGCACCAAGGTCACCTAACCAAAGCAGCAGTAGAGCTTGCTAAAGATTGGCGTAGTGATCGCGCGTTACGTAAGCTAGAAGCATTATTAGCAGTTGCTGATGAGACGGCATCTCTTATCATCACAGGTAATGGCGATGTAGTTCAACCTGAAAATGACTTAATTGCTATTGGCTCTGGCGGTAATTTTGCTCAAGCAGCTGCGACAGCACTACTTGAAAATACTGACCTTGAAGCTCGCGAAATCGCTGAAAAAGCCTTAACGATTGCTGGCGATATTTGTGTGTTCACTAACCACCACCACACCATCGAAGAACTATAAATCTCATCTGGCCTTTGTATTTCGCGCTCGAGCTCAAGGCCACACAAGATTTACCACCCATGACTGACACTCATGGATCACTTATAGGGTAAAAGGATAACGTTATGTCTGAGATGACACCTCGTGAAATTGTTCATGAACTCAATCAACACATCATTGGTCAAGATAAAGCGAAACGTGCGGTTGCGATTGCACTGCGTAACCGTTGGCGTCGTATGCAACTCGATGAAAATCTACGCGCAGAAGTGACCCCAAAAAATATTTTAATGATCGGTCCAACTGGTGTGGGTAAAACAGAAATTGCTCGCCGCTTAGCGAAATTAGCTCATGCGCCATTCATTAAAGTCGAAGCAACCAAATTCACCGAAGTGGGTTATGTTGGTAAAGAAGTCGAATCTATCATTCGTGATCTAACGGATGTATCGATCAAACTGACTCACCAGCGTGAAATGGAAAAAGTACAATTTCGCGCCGAAGAACAAGCGGAAGAACGTATTCTTGACGCCTTACTCCCACCACCTCGTGAAGGCTGGGGACAAGACGAAAAGTCACAAGAAAGCACTTCTAATACTCGCCAAGTATTCCGTAAAAAGCTACGTGAAGGCCAGTTAGACGATAAAGAAATTGATGTTGATGTTGCCGCCCCGCAAATGGGTGTAGAAATCATGGCACCTCCAGGTATGGAAGAGATGACCAATCAACTTCAAGGCATGTTCCAAAACCTTGCGGGCGATACTAAAAAAAGCCGTAAGATGAAAATTAAAGATGCCTTCAAAGCATTGACCGAAGAAGAAGCGGCCAAACTCGTCAATCAAGAAGACTTAAAAGAACAAGCGATTTTCAATGTTGAAAACAACGGCATCGTGTTCATTGATGAGATTGATAAAATTTGTAAACGTGCCGATCAAAGCGGCGGTGGTGATGTTTCTCGTGAAGGTGTACAACGTGACTTGCTACCATTAGTCGAAGGCAGCACAGTGTCAACTAAACACGGTATGGTTCGTACAGATCATATTTTGTTTGTAGCATCAGGTGCATTCCAAGTAGCTCGCCCTTCAGATTTAATCCCTGAATTACAAGGCCGCTTACCAATTCGCGTTGAATTAGAAGCGCTAAGTAGTCATGACTTTAAACGTATTTTGACTGAACCGAATGCATCATTAACCGAGCAATATTGCGCATTAATGGCCACGGAAAATGTCAACATTGAATTTACCGAAGACGGGATTACTCAAATTGCTGAAGCTGCATGGCAAGTCAACGAAACCACCGAAAACATTGGTGCACGTCGCTTGCATACGGTTATGGAACGCCTAATGGATGATATTTCATTTGATGCCACCGATAACCCTGGGATGAAGATCTCAATTGATGGCGATTACGTTAAGCAACGCCTAGGTGAATTTGTTGCAGATGAAGATTTAAGTCGCTTTATCCTGTAAACTAGTCTTAAATAAAACAAACTAAAAGCTCGCACCATTGCGGGCTTTTGTTATTTTTGACAACGACTTGATATAATTACACTCAAGTAACCTTAACTGTATGAGACTATGAAATCATCCTTAGCTATTTGGCTTGATGCCGCTAGACCCAAAACCTTACTGCTTGCGATCGCTGCGATTGCAACAGGAAGTAGCCTTGCTTATGCCGACCACCATTTTTCACTTGCGATTTCTCTTTTGGCATTACTTACAGCAACCCTACTGCAAATCTTATCTAACCTTGCTAATGACTACGGAGATGCCGTCCAAGGCACCGATAATGAAAACCGAATAGGTCCAATTCGTGGCATGCAACAAGGAATGATCACCCAAGCTGGGATGAAAAAAGCGATCACACTGAATATTGTCTTTATTGTGATCAGTGGATTGGCTCTGGTGTTTTATGCCCTACAAAGTCCAACCAGTATTATGGCTTTCATATTTTTAGGCTTACTGTCAATTATTAGCTCAATCGCCTACACCATGGGTAGCAAGCCTTATGGCTACATCGGCCTTGGTGATATTTCGGTATTTATTTTCTTTGGTCTATTAGCCATTTTAGGTACCTACTTCTTACATACCGGCACGGTTAAAACAGACTTGCTACTACCAGCAATTGGCTCTGGTTTATTCTCAATGGGCGTGTTGAATATCAACAATATGCGTGATGTGGAAAATGACACAGTGAGTAACAAGCGCACCTTAGTGGTTAGGATAGGCATTGAAAAAGCCAAATGCTATCACCTAGGTTTGTTGGCTTTCGGTTGGCTAACTATGGCCATTTACCTGGTTATGCACACTCAACCAATCTGGCTAAATGTGTTTATGTTATTACCACTGCTGCTCATATTCAAACATGGCAAGACTATCTGGAATATCCAACAAGCTAAGCAGTTTGTACCTATGTTACCGGATATGGTGAAATGTGCCTTTATCACCAATATCGTATTTTCAATTGTTATGGTTTTAGGCCAATAACACTCTGTTCAGGACGATTACCCTGATGAGATCAAAGTCTTTTCAGGAAATTGTCCTTTGTCATTGCAAAGCAATAATGACCCTATATACTCGTTAGTCATGTACTCTTAACCATCCTCCGCAAGCAAAGAGAAAACCACTATGGAATATAATACCTCTGCACTGTGTGATATTTACCAAGACCAAGTTGATGTTGTTGAGCCTATGTTCAGTAATTTTGGTGGCTTAACCTCATTCGCAGGCCAATTAACCACAGTGAAATGCTTTGAAGATAACGGCATTATTCGTTCTATTTTACAAGAAGATGGTACTGGTCGAGTGCTATTAATTGATGGCGGCGGCTCACTGCGTCGTGCACTGATTGATGCTGAGATTGCCGCGTTAGCAGAAGAAAATGACTGGGAAGGCCTAGTGGTTTACGGCTGTGTTCGTGAAATTGATGACTTAGAAGAAATGGAAATTGGCATTCAAGCCATTGCTGCTATTCCTGTCGGAGCCACTCAGAACAACATCGGTGAAGTCGATGTACCGGTCAACTTTGGTGGGGTTACCTTCTTACCTGAAGATCACCTTTATGCCGACAATACTGGTGTGATCATTTCTCAAGAACCGTTAGATGTTGATCTAGAGTTAGATGAAGAACTAGACGACGTTGAGCCTTTAAACCGTTAATCTCATCTCCTCAAATTCTTATAAACAAAAAAACAGAGCTCAATCGGCTCTGTTTTTTGTTTATCTACTGCTATCTATACCCAAAGTCATTGGAGTTGCAGTGAGGAGACAAGTGAATGAACACTGACAACAAAACTGCAGCTTCAAGTATGACGGGTATAAAACGATAATAGCTTTAATTATTCAACGTCATCCATTTTACCAAGTAGGTTACGGATACGCTCTTGCCATGCTTGCTGCTCTTGGCGCATCGCTTGAGTTTGTTGTTCTAACTCTTCACGACCTTCGCGTAGTTGACCGGCTTCTGAAGCTAGTTGTTGATTCTTTTCTTTAAGCTCGTCAACTTCCATTTGTAATAATGCAATAGTATCTACCGCGGTTTGAATTTTTGCTTCTAGCTGTTCTAATACTTCGAAAGACATCTCTGATACCTATAAAATGATCATGGTGAGCAATAAAGCTAACCCAAGGTCACGCCCTATCACGTTTGTTACCCTCATTCTACTCAGCTTCGTTGTAAGCGCCACCGTCTTATTTAACTATTTTTGTTCGGTTGCGCAAAAAAACAGCAAAGCTAACTCAATTATGACATTAGCCCGCATATTGACTCCCTTTAATGAGCTCTATGAAGACCTCTGTAGCTATCGTTGCGTAATGATCCAACCAAAAAAGCAAACGTTACCGTTCTGGCTGTGCTAAAATGCGCCGCATAATTTTCTTCCCTTTGTTTTATTTGGAGTCAGTATGAAACGCGATTTAGCATTGGCATTTTCTCGAGTCACAGAAGGTGCTGCGCTTGCCGGATATAAATGGTTAGGCCGAGGCGATAAGAACGCAGCCGATGGCGCTGCAGTAGCCGTAATGCGTACCCTACTGAATGACACAGAAATCAGCGGTGAAATTGTTATCGGTGAAGGTGAAATTGATGAAGCACCAATGCTTTATATTGGTGAGCAAGTTGGCCTAGGTGGCGATGCAGTCGATATCGCGGTTGACCCAATCGAAGGCACCCGTATGACCGCTATGGGTCAGTCGAATGCACTAGCAGTACTGGCAGCAGGCGAAAAAGGTAGCTTCTTAAAAGCTCCTGATATGTATATGGAAAAACTTGTCGTGGGTCCTGGTGCTAAAGGTTGTCTTGATCTTTCTAAATCGGTTGAAGATAACATCTTAAATGTCGCTAAAGCACTTAATAAGCCACTCAATGAACTGACTGTTATCACTTTAGCCAAACCTCGCCATGACGAGATTATCGCTAAAATTCAACAAATGGGTGCTCGTGTTTTTGCCGTGCCAGATGGTGATGTTGCAGCTTCTATTTTAACTTGTATGCCAGATAGCGAAGTGGACATGATGTACTGCATTGGTGGCGCACCTGAAGGTGTTGTATCTGCGGCAGTCATTCGTGCATTAGATGGTGACATGCAAGGTCGTCTACTACCTCGTCATGAAGTTAAAGGGGATACTCCAGAAAACCGCACTCACGGTGAATTAGAATTACAACGTTGCGCCGAAATGGGTGTACAAGCAAATGTGATCTTAAAAATGGATGATATGGCGCGCAGTGATAATGTAGTCTTTGCTGCAACCGGTATTACCAAAGGTGACCTACTTGAAGGTATCACTCGTACAGGAAATATCGCAACCACAGAAACCTTAGTGATTCGTGGTAAGAGCCGTACGATTCGTCGCATCAAGTCGATTCACTACCTTGAACGTAAAGATGATGAAGTAAGACAGCACATCTTATAATTCGAGTTTACTTGGGTATAGCTTACAAACGCAACTTTCGGGTTGCGTTTTTTATTCTCCTTACAAAGGATTTTAGAGTATGTTAAGCATTTGCTTTATTTAATTTTTGCGCCATCATATAGCCAAGTGACTTCCAAAACGCGGCACAATACAGCCCCCAAAGGCAATCAATGAAAAGCAGCGATAAAATTCTCCATAAAATAAAGCGTGAAGGAAAAATTACCGCGCGCCAACTGGCCGATGAGTTATCGATCACCAGCATGGGTGCACGCCAACATCTACAAGCGTTAGAAGATGAAGGGTTACTAAACCACTCCGACATTAAAGTCAAAGTGGGACGCCCAGCCCGTCACTGGTCTTTAACCCAAAAGGGCCATGACCAATTTATCGATCGCCACCAAGATCTTAGTATTGATATCATCAACGCTATTGGCCACGCCTATGGCCAACAAGGGATTGAAAAGGTTACCGCCCAGAGAGAAGCAAAAATTCTCCAGCGCTATCAGCAAAATTTATCCCAATGTTCTAGTACCGAACAAAAACTACAAACTTTAGTTCAATTGCGAGAGCAAGAAGGTTACATGGCGGAGCTTGAAACTACAGAGACTGGATATCAACTCATTGAAAACCATTGTCCAATTTGTCATACCGCGAAACAATGCCCAGCATTGTGTCAATCAGAGCTGAATATCTTCCAAACCTTACTGGAAAACGAATGCAAAGTCGTTCACCAAGAACACATTATTGCAGGCTCGCATCGTTGCTGTTACCTGATTACCCCTATCAAGGGTGATTAACCCACCATTAAACGCCTTAAGTAGGAACTTTATTTTTGTGACTTCATCACCGACTTCTTCACTTGCTCGTCAATTATTTCAGCAAACCTGGCCAATGTTATTTGGCGTGCTGTCGCTTATGAGTTTTCAATTGGTAGATAGCGCATTTATCGGGCAGCTGGGTGTTTTACCTCTTGCGGCACAAGGCTTTACTCAACCAATTCAAATGATCATTATTGGCTTACAAGTGGGTTTAGGAATCGCCACCACTGCTGTCATTTCAAAAGCACTCGGACAAAATAATTTTCGCTATGCAAAGCAGTTAGGTGGACTGGTCGTCACTATCGGTAGCGTTGGTATCGCCTTGTTTTCTTGCATTATTTATAGTCTACGTATTCCAATTCTCGACTTATTAAGTGCGCCCGAGACGATTCATCCTATTGTAAGTAGTTACTGGGTTTATTGGCTTCTCAGTGCATGGTGTGGCGCTTTACTGTATTTCTTTTATAGCTTATGTCGCGCCAATGGTAATACGATTTTACCGGGCAGTATGATGATGGTGACTAGTCTGCTCAATATGGCGCTCGACCCTCTATTTATCTTTACTTTTGGCCTGGGAATTAATGGCGCTGCCATCGCAACATTACTCTCATTTTCGGTTGGTTTAATTGTGGTAACACCCAAAGTGTGGGCTAAAGGTTGGATTGATTTTGACTGGAGCGACTTAAATATTCGTCGCAGTATTGGCTCGCTCGCTAACATTATGGGACCAGCAATGGTGAGTCAGCTACTACCACCTGTGTCTTCGATGCTTGCCACTAAGTTATTAGCCAGTTTTGGTACGACAGCGGTTGCTGCATGGGCAATCGGATCACGTTATGAATTCTTCGCCATCGTTGCCGTCTTAGCACTTACCATGTCCATGCCACCGATGGTTGGCAGACTGTTAGGCGCTAAGCAGTATGAGGATATAAAAAAACTCACCGCGATTGCGATTCGCTTTATTTTACTATTCCAGCTGGTCATAGCATTCATCACCTTTTTGGCTGCTAATGATTTAGCGAAGTTAATGACTAGCGATCAAGAAGTGACACATATTTTGCATTGGCATCTTACTATCGTACCGTTAAGTCTTGGTTCTCTAGGCGTTTGTATGTTGATGGTATCCTTATCCAATGCAATTGGCCGCTCTTACTCCGCTTTATGGATTTCCGCACTACGCCTCTTTGTCTTCTTCCTGCCTTGTTTATGGTTAGGTTCACAGCTAGGAGGTATTAAAGGATTATTTATCGGCGCTTTATTCGGGAATTTGTTGGCAGGATTAAATGCTTGGATGATTTTCCGTAAAAGCTTTAAACACATCACCAACAGCTCAAGCGAATAATCCAGAGCTGTTGGTAATAACAGAGTTATATACCAAAGTAACTTCAAGATACGAGTTTCAGCAAGATTAAAATTTAGACTCGTGTCGGCTCAGGTCCGTAGCGATTATCACCTTGGGTACCTTTTAATAGGCCACATTCGACCAGCATCCAAGCACCACAGATAATCGCAATTATTGATACAGACGTTTGTATCATCGATGGCTCAACGGTTTCAGCAGCACCAATCGGTGCCATCAAACGACCAGCAATCAAAGGCACATGCATTAACAGCCACCAATTCGATTTATTGCGGTCATGCCAACGCTTTGCTGTTACCGCTAGATCTGGCACTAGTAAAGCCGCGCTTATAATAAAAATGGCCACGCCACTAAAACTACCAAATAAGTTCTGTGCCGCAATACCAATAATCGCCAGCATCACTAGGTAGTAAAATAAATTCCACATCCAAAAACGCTGGCGTCCAATACGGCCTTGGAAAGAAAGAAGCCAATGTTTAATTGTCATAGCTACAATAACCTTTGAAATTAATTAGGATCTGTTGACCTTAGAAATTAGTCACTTTTTGAAAGCAACCACGTTCCATATCACGAATATTAACCGTTAAGCTAGCAACAAAAGCAGCCTTATTTTGCAACGCTTGCATCAACGCTTCCGATAATGCTCTCTTTTGCTCATCACTACGCCCATCCAGTAATTCAACTGTGACATGAATAAAACCAACACTGTCATCCAAATCTCCGATTAACCAGTGATGTGTTCTCAAAGTTCTCGATTTTACATCCCTTATCTCAAATAAACCGCTTTGAATGGTCACTTGATGTAAATCTTCCAATAGCGCTTGCACATTAGCCCGCTCTTCAATTGAATGAGAGTATTCCATCACAACATTTGGCATGTAAATTCCTTATAAATATTAAATCCCCTACCACTCAAAGGTAGGTTTAAATCTATTTCACTCTCATAGAAAGCATTAGTAAGCTAGACTATCATTATTGATCGTTTTGACATGATGAGAATCATGATTTCATCACATTATTCTGTTATATTCTTTGGTAGTTAAAATATTTCGATACTTAAATTAAATGGAGATCATCCTATGCGTCATCCTGTAGTTATGGGTAACTGGAAACTAAACGGCAGCAAAGAAATGGTTGTTGATTTGCTAACAGGTCTAAATGCTGAACTTGAAGGCGTAACAGGCGTCGACGTTGCAGTAGCGCCACCAGCACTATTCATCGATCTTGCTGAGCGTACATTAACTGACGCGGGTAGCGCGATCATTCTTGGTGCTCAAAACACTGACTTAAACAACAGCGGTGCATTCACAGGTGATATGTCTCCAGCTATGTTGAAAGAATTCGGTGCATCTCACATCATCATCGGTCACTCTGAGCGTCGTGAATACCATAACGAATCAGACGAGTTCGTTGCTAAGAAATTCGCTTTCCTAAAAGAAAACGACCTAACTCCAGTTCTTTGCATCGGTGAATCTGAAGCACAAAACGAAGCTGGCGAAACGGTTGCAGTATGTGCTCGTCAAATCGACGCAGTCATCAACCTTCTAGGTGTAGACGCTCTTAACGGAGCAATCATTGCTTACGAACCAATCTGGGCTATCGGTACTGGTAAAGCAGCGACAGCTGAAGATGCGCAACGTATCCACGCTCAAATCCGTGCTCACATTGCTGAAAAATCAGAAGAAGTAGCGAAAAACGTAGTAATCCAATACGGCGGTTCTGTTAAACCAGAAAACGCAGCGGCTTACTTTGCACAACCAGACATCGACGGTGCTTTAGTTGGTGGTGCTGCACTTGACGCGAAAAGCTTTGCCGCTATCGCTAAAGCAGCTGCTGAAGCAAAAAAAGCATAATAGTTTCTAGCTAAAAACACCGAAGGTTGGCCTAAGTGCCAGCCTTTTTTTTGTTTCGTGTTTCGTGACCATAAAAAACCGCTGACTTTCGCCAACGGTTTTTATCAATCAAATCATGATTAACGAATTAGAATAACTCTTCAGCAACTTTATAAAGGTCATTACGAACCGGACGTTTCATGTTTTCAATCGCATCGATAATATCGTGATGAACTAGATCTTCTTTTTGAATACCAACACAACGACCACCATGACCTTCAGCTAATAGGTGCACTGCATAATTTCCCATACGAGAAGCTAAAACACGGTCAAATGCTGTTGGACGACCACCACGTTGAATGTGACCAAGTACTGTCGCACGAGTTTCACGACCTGTAGCTTTTTCGATATCTTTAGCTAACTCATTGGCATTCATTTGCAATTCAGTTAAAGCAATAATTGCGTGTTTTTTACCTTTCGCAATACCATCTTTAATGTTTTGGATTAATGCTGGTTTATCTAAATTGTTCTCGGGGGTGATAATGTACTCACAACCACCGGCAATTGCAGACATCAAAGTCAAATCACCACAATGACGCCCCATGATTTCTACAATAGAAATACGTTGGTGTGATGTAGAGGTATCGCGTAAACGGTCAATCGCATCAATAACAGTATTTAATGCCGTTAAATAACCAATCGTGTAGTCCGTGCCTGCAATATCATTATCAATAGTGCCTGGTAGACCAATACATGGATAACCCATTTCCGTCAGTTTTTTGGCGCCCATGTAAGAACCGTCACCACCGATAACCACTAGTGCTTCAATGCCGTGTGCTTTTAGGTTTTCAATCGCTTTTTCACGAACTGCCACTTCTTTAAATTCAGGGAAGCGCGCAGAACCTAGGAAAGTACCACCACGGTTAATCACATCAGAAACGCTTGAACGATCTAGGTTTTCGATACGACCTTCATAAAGACCAAGGTAGCCATCGTAAATACCACAAACTTCAATACCTTTGCTTAGCGCAGTACGAACTACACCACGAATTGCTGCGTTCATGCCTGGTGCATCGCCACCACTTGTTAAAACACCGATCTTCTTAACCATGATCACCCTCTAAAAAAGTAAAAAACAAATTCTTCTATTCAGTCACACAAACTGGCTATGTTTTTTTCTAGCCTAATACTTTTCGGTGTGACTCAATCCAAATCTTCGTTAACTCACAATTGCTCTACTATCAAACAACATATGTTAACGACAACACAACTCAATAAATACTAAGCATAATATACAAGCTTGACGCTTAGTGATGTTGATTCATATCACTATCAACGGTTTTTTTTATCTGCCTATAAGATAGACATTAACCGCTAAATTGTCTCAATAATAATGAGCTAAGTCACATAATTTTATGTTATTCACCGCATTTCGGCTAATTTAGCGGCTGATATTTTGCATCAGGAACCACTGATATCGGATCTTGGTGAATAAGCACATCTGAATGAGGAAATAATGCTTCTAATTTAGCCTCTACCTCATCAGAAATGCGGTGAGCTTCAACCAGAGGTAAATTATCATCGAGCTCAATATGCACTTGAATAAAGCGTATCGGACCTGACATACGAGTACGTAGATCATGCGCACCTAGTACTCCTTCCACTGACACACAAGCCAGATGAATCGCTTGGACTTCTTCTTCCGGCAATTGTCGATCCAATAATGACTGCACCGCTTCTTGTGCCATTTGATAAGCGCTATACAGAATGTACAAACCAATCCCTACCGCAAACACTGCATCAGCTTGTTTTAATCCATACCAACTTAATACCAACGCAATCATTATCGCGATATTCATAAATAAGTCAGTTTGATAGTGCAATGAATCGGCAGCAATTGCTTGGCTGCCGGTTTTGCGTACGACATGCTTTTGAAACAGCACTAATCCAGAAGTTAGCAAGATAGCAAACCCACTGACCCATACCCCAAGCTCTGGTGAGACCAACTCTTGTGGGCGGAAAAAACGATCTACCCCATTCAGCAATAAGAAACACGCTGAACCGGAAATAAACATCGCTTGTGCTAATGCGGCTAATGACTCTGCCTTTCCATGACCAAATTGATGTTCATCATCCGCAGGTTGAGTAGCGTAACGCACTACCAATAAATTAGTCAGAGAAGCCGCCATATCCAGTAATGAATCGACCAAGGAAGCCAGTAAGCTCACTGAATTGGTTTGCCACCACGCCACCAATTTCACTAATAGTAAAATAGTCGCAATCACCATGGCTGCCCAGGCCGCAGAATTGACTAGCTTAGAATACGTTTTATCCATGATCTTTGAACAACCTATTAAAGTGTCTCTAAACGAGCATATTCAGTGACTAACCATTTGATACCTTCACCATTAAAGGCGACTTGTACTCGGCTTTGTGCACCGCTGCCTTCAAAATTAATGATGGTACCTTCGCCAAATTTAGCATGTTTCACTCGTTGACCTAATGAATAGCCAGTACTATTAAAATTGTCTTTTACCGCGGTGGCACCAAAACGTCCCGAAGTCGCTGGACGGCTCACTTGCGCTTTCATACGCACTTCTTCCACACAGCTTTCTGGAATTTCACGAATAAAACGTGACGGCTTGTGGTATTTATCTTGCCCATACACTCTGCGCATCTCGGCATAGGTGATATAAAGTTTTTGCATTGCTCGAGTCATACCTACATAACACAAACGACGCTCTTCTTCTAAACGCGCAGCATCTTCTGCCGACATTTGATTAGGGAACATGCCCTCTTCAACACCGACCATAAAGACTAATGGGAATTCCAAACCTTTAGCACTATGTAATGTCATTAACTGCACAGCATCAGTAAATTCATCCGCTTGCCCTTCACCTGCCTCTAATGCGGCGTGTGATAAAAATGCCGACAACATACTCATGTCATCTGCTTCTTCAGGCTTTTCAAACTGACGTGCCGCAGTGACTAATTCTTCCAAGTTTTCAATACGTGCTTTAGATTTTTCACCCTTTTCCATTTCATACATGGCAAATAAGCCCGAGGATTTGATCACATGATCAAATTGCTCATGTAACGCTAAATCAAAGGTGTCATCTTCGAGCGCGTTCACTAATTCAATAAAGCGACTAAACGCGCTCGCCGCACGACCAGATAATACTTTTTCATCAATTAATTGAACGCCGGCGTGCCATAAAGTCGTGCCACGATCACGCGCGGTCATACGAATAGTTTCTAAGGTTTTATCCCCGAGACCACGGGTTGGAGTATTCACAATACGTTCAAAGGCAGCATCATCATTACGATTATTCATTAAACGCAGGTAGCTTAAGGCATCTTTGATTTCTTGACGTTCGAAGAAACGCATACCGCCATAAATTCGGTACGGCAGGCGTGCTTGAATTAATGCTTCTTCTAATACACGAGACTGGGCGTTATTACGATACAACATGGCACAATCGACTAGGGGGGTGCCCTTTTCATGCCATTCTTTAATTTTATTGACCGCAAAGCGCGCTTCATCGAGATCGTTATATGCGGAATACAAAGAAATCGGTTCACCGTCATTGCCATCGGTCCACAAATCTTTACCCATGCGCTCAGTATTATTGCTAATAAGCTCATTGGCAGCATTCAGGATATTTTTAGTAGAACGGTAATTTTGCTCCAAACGAATAGTATGTGCGCCTGGGAATTCACGCAGAAACTTTTGAATATTTTCGATTTGTGCACCACGCCAACCATAGATGGACTGATCATCATCCCCCACGATCATCACATGTGAATCCGCTCCAGCCATCATGCGTAGCCAAGCATATTGAATGTTATTGGTATCTTGAAATTCGTCGACCAAAATGTGCTTAAAACGCGCTTGGTAATGCTCACGAACATGCACCTTATCACGCAATAATTCATGGCAGCGCAATAGAATTTCGGCAAAATCGACTAGGCCAGCACGATCACAAGCCTCTTGATACGCTTGGTAAATCTGCAAATAGGTCTTGGCAACCGGATCATGATAAGTATCGATATGACTTGGACGTAAGCCTTCATCTTTTTTGCCGTTGATCCACCAACTTGCTTGCTTAGCCGGAAACTGCTTTTCATCGAGATTTTGCGCTTTGATCAAACGACGCAATAAACGAATTTGGTCTTCCGAATCTAAGATTTGGAAATCTTCCGGCAATTTAGCGTCCATATAATGCGCGCGCAAAATACGATGACAAATACCATGGAAAGTCCCATTCCACATACCCGATGAAGTCCCCATCATCAGTTCTTCAATACGACCACGCATTTCTTTAGCGGCCTTATTGGTAAAGGTGACCGACATGATTGAAAACGGCGACGCTTGTTCTACCGATAATAACCAAGCAATGCGATGCACCAACACGCGGGTTTTACCACTACCTGCGCCCGCCAATACGAGTAAGTTTTCCAATGGAGCGGCTACCGCTTCACGTTGTCTGTCATTAAGACCGTCGAGTAATAAAGAAGGATCCATCGTCATCTACTGGTTATTTATACATAAAAGAGGAGTATACACGAACTTTTACTAGGATTTTAGAGTTCAAGATGAGGTTTCATTCTCACCATTGGCAACTACACTAAAAATATACCCAAGTAACCTCAAGATGCGAGTTTCAGCAAGAATAAAACAAGCTTTAGGCAAGGCAAATTGAATATGATCATAGTCATTCTATCTCTGTTCAATTTAACGCAGCATAAAGCTTGTTTTAACTTGCCCTTTGGGAGCTTCATCCAAGACCTTAGCCTACGTCAGATTTAATTGAAAGGTGTTTACATTCCGCATAAATCTTCCTTGTCTAAGAACTTGGATGATAGCTCTGAATTCTGCATCTTGAGGTCACTTGGGTATAGCCTTTGGATAAAAGGAAATCCTATGAAAGCGAATAAATCTATGGTGACTGCCGCTATCGTTTGGCTTCTGAGCGTATTTTTTAGCATATTATCTGGGTTACTTTTCTTAATCTTCAAACGAGAAGATGCGTTCATCCAGCAACAAGCCAAAGAAGCCCTTAATTGGGGTATTACATTATGGCTAACGGTTCTCGTTGTCTCATTGTTTGGCAGCAAATTTCTTTTCACTCTACTTGGCGCGATCCATTTGGTTTTCTGCTTATTCGGCATGGTTTCTTGCTTAAAAGGTAAAGCTTACCAAGTGCCGATCAATCTTAGATTAATTAAATAGGGCGAATATAACCCTGTCATCATTTTGCAGCTTAACCCCTCAATAATAAAGTTAAATACGATCATGAAATATCTCAAAAATTCAGCGGGTTAATAAATTAACTGAACCAAGTTGAAATTTAAATGCGCGTAATGGGTTCTTTATTAGTGATGTTTTATTAAGCAAAAAACTAAGTACGTGGTGCGAATGGAAGATTACATAACCTTGCTTCAACCAAACACGATACAACAAAATACATGGCTAGCCTTTATTGGCATCGTGTTGCTATCGTATTTGTTAGAAGATCTGGCCATTGTCACTGCAGCGGTAATGGCAAGCCAAGGTTCGATGCCTTTTGAAGTGGCGTTATTGGCTATCTTTGTTGGTATCGCCAGTGGTGATGCATTGTTGTACGCCTTTGGTGTATGGGCAAGACGTTGGAGATCTCTGCGTTACCGTTTATTGAATATGCCACTACTGCGTCAAGCCAGACGCCGATTAAAACATCACGCTATCATCAACATTGTAATCATCCGCTTTATTCCTGGTCTGCGCAGTGTGAGCTTTACTTTATGCGGCTACTTTCGCATTCCATTCCATCAATTCTTGATTGCGGTGTTATTGGCGACGGCCGCATGGACAGCCTTAGTCTTCAGCATTATTTATCAAGTAGGTAGCACAGAATATTTACAACAACATCCATTGAAATGGTTGCTTGGTCCGATCGCATTAATTTTATTATGGGGAGTAAATCGTATTGCAGGACATTCATTACACCGCAATAAAAAACGATCAAATCACAGCTTATCCGAGCTATCTCAATCTCACAGCATTTCAAAAGGGAAACTTTAATATGTATGTCAGTCCTGAATCCCAATCGGAGAGCATTTTGACGCAGCCTTCTTTGCCAAAAAATCAAGACACACCGAATAAAGGCATGCCGAAAATGGATGACTCTGGTAAGACAGTCTCTCGATTTGAGTTTTGGCCAACTTGGTTCTTCTATACACCAGTGGTTCTACAAAGCTTATGGTATGGCATCAAGTATCGCGATTTTCGCCTACCTTTAGTCGCCAACCCACACATCAAACTCAGCGGTATGGTTGGTGAATCTAAACAAGAAATTTTAGAACTCGCAGGGGATTACGCTAAACAATGGATCCCACCATTTGTCACTTTAACCAAGCAATCCGAATCAGAACGCTCTTCCTTATCCGCTCAATGGTTAGAGGCCAAACAAGCCATGATAAAAACAGGATTAAGCTACCCGATAGTTGCCAAGCCAGACCAAGGTTGTCGCGGTGTCGGTGTGCAATTAATGGAGTCCGACCAAGAGCTACAACAATACATCGCCGCTTTTCCTGACAAGGCTCGTTACATGCTGCAAAAAAAATCGCCTTATCAAGCCGAAGCAGGACTGTTCTATATCCGCTACCCCAACCAAGAAAAAGGCAAAGTATTCTCTATTACTCTTAAATATTCACCGGTAGTGGTGGGCACAGGAAAGCACACTCTGCGTCAATTAATCGAACAAGATCCACGTGCCAAACAACTTGCGCATTTATACCTACCTCGCCATCAAGATCAGCTCGAACAGGTTTTAGAACATGGCAAACCTTTCCAATTAGCATTTGCTGGTAGCCATTGTCGAGGCTGCATTTTCAAAAATGGCAACGCTTATATTACGAAGGCCCTTGCTGAAAAATTAGATCGTATTTTTGATGACTACCCTGGCTATCACTTTGGTCGTTTAGATGTGAAATTCAAAGATATTGAGTCCCTAATGCAGGGCAAAGATTTCGATATTTTAGAGATGAATGGTGCAAGCAGCGAAGCAGGACATATTTGGGATAGCAACACCCCACTCAAAGAGATTTTTTCTACCTTGCTTTATCAATATCGCTGCTTATATGAAATTGGAGCACTGCAACGAAAAGCCGGACATAAAGTGCCTACATTTCACGAATTATTCCGCGCATTAAAGCAAGAAAAACAATTGATTAAACACTACCCAGCTACGGATTAAAAAACGAATCAAAGGCTTTAAGCACACGCAGCTTAAACACTTTATAGAGAGTAAGAAGGTAAGGAATGTCGACATCTATGGCAGCATCACCAGACAATCACAATGCTCACCATCCATTAGTGAGTGCCAATCTTGAAGGCATTGAGCAAGCTCTGCAGTTACTTGGGCAACTTGATAAGACTCAATACATCTATATCGCCACGCCTTATGTGCAAAGCAGCATAGGGGCTCACTTGCGCCATATTAATGATATGTACTTTGCCCTGATGAGCTACCAGCAAGGGGTTATCGATTACGATCAACGTCGTCGCGGGGCATTAGTTGAAACTCAGCGAGAGGTAGGTATTGATGAGTTACAGGCAATTAAGCGCTGGTTACTCGCGCTAAACGAACAAGACTTAACAACGCCGGTCACCATCAAAAGTGAAACCTCAATTTATCAACAACAAATATGCCAAATGCCCTCAAGCCTACAGAGAGAGCTGTTATTTGTGTCGAGCCATACTACTCACCACTTCTCGGTAATGAGAGTCAATGCCGAAGCTTGCCAGATTAAAACCGATAGCATCTTTTCTTATGCGCCAGCGACCGCCAGTTATTTAAGGAGCCAATGCTAATGAGGAGTCTAGACTAATGTGTACCTTAACCTGGAGAATAACCGACAACGGTTATCAAGTGCTGTTTAATCGTGACGAGCAGAAAACTCGTTCGATTGCACTTCCGCCTCAAACCTTTCAACAAGATGATTGCTACGCATTAATGCCAATTGATCCAGATGGACAAGGCACGTGGATAGCCACCAACAACCACGGTTTTAGCTTGTGCTTACTGAATAATTATCAAGGCCAAATGCCGACTACCGTCAAAGAAAATAATGCCCTAAAAAGCCGAGGACAACTTGTACGCCAATTTGCTTTTTGCTTTAACGAGCAACAATTAGAAAAACAATTGAGGACGATTCGTTGGAGTGACTTCCCACCTTTTACTTTATTAATCTTCGATCTTAATAAGCTTCAAAGAAAACCAGAAGTTAGTGCCATTATCTGGGATGGTATTGAAGTCAAACACACTAAAAAAGAAAGCCCTATTACTTCATCTTCGTTTGAATTTGAGAAAGTCCAAGCCGCTCGAGTTACACATTTTAATCGCCAAACTAACTCACAATCCCAAGCGAGTTTATGTGAATTAATGAACTATCATTCTAGTCATGAACCACAAGCAGGTGCTCATTCGGTATGTATGCACCGTGATGATGCCCAAACCGTTAGCCTTACCATAATCAATGTCGATAGCAATCAAGTCACAATGGACTACCAACCTGGTGCACCATGCCAGCATCAGCCCTTCCATAATTCAGCGATTCCAAGAACCATCAAAATGGAGATACAACCATGAAAGCCTATTGGAAAACTCTAACCTTTATTTTGCTCGTTGTTAGCCAAGCGTTATTTAGCCCCCAAGTAATGGCGGAAAATGACCCTATTTATACTGGTTTCTTCAGCAATAAAGCGCTCGAAGGCTATGATACTGTGGCTTACTTTACCGAAGGCAAAGCGGTTGAAGGTAAAAGTAACTTTAAAGTGAAATACCAAGGTGCCGAGTGGTGGTTTATCAATAAAGAACACTTAGATATGTTTACTGATAACCCGGAGAAATATGCTCCACAATATGGTGGTTATTGCGCTTGGGCTATCGGAGAAAAAAATCAATTAGCACCAGGCGATCCACACCAATGGACTATCCATCAAGGCAAGCTCTACATCAACTACGACCAAAGCGTGCAAGATACCTGGCTACCTAAAAAAGACAGCTTCATCAAAGCCGCCGATCAAAACTGGCCAAGCATTTTGGATTAATCAAAGGGGTATACCCAAGTAACTTCAAGATGCGAGTTTCAGCAAGAATAAAACAAGCTGTAAAGAAATTGTAAGATCTAACCAGTAAATTATCTCAATCGTGGAAGTGATAGCTGCTATCTAGGAGCTCAATATGCAAACTAGTCCTTTTCGTTTACCCTGCGTGACCCCTTTTCGCCTACTCGAACGTGCGGCAGAAAGAGTGACTGGGTTGCACACTTTAGATACCTACTATCAACAATTACCAAGGCATCTCAATACAAAAAGCTTTTTACGTCATACCTTAGAAAAGTTAGGCGTACAATATCAAATTGCTTCCGGGCATCTCAGTAATATTCCTGCCACGGGACCACTTGTGATCGTCGCCAACCATCCACTCGGCGCAGTGGAAGGTGTCATATTGGCAGAAATGCTGTTACAGGTTCGTCCTGATGTAAAAATATTGGCCAATCAGTTTTTAAAGAGGCTGCCAGAATTAGCACCGCTCTTTATTAGTGTCGATGTGTTTGAAGGCAAAAATGCCGTCAGTGCCAATATCAAAGCGTTACGTGAAGGACTACAGCATTTACAAAACGGTGGTGTCTTATTGGTTTTTCCAGCAGGTGAAGTCTCTACTTTTGATAAACAGGGCCAACTCAATGACAAACCTTGGAGTCGTTCAGTCGCTAAATTGATCAAACGTAGCAATGCCAACGCACTCGCTATGCATATCAACGGCCATAATAGTAAGCCTTTTTATTGGGCAGGTATGGTTCATCCTTACTTGCGAACTGCAATGCTAGGCCGAGAAATGTTAAATAAAAAACAACAAGTTATTGATATTTCCATTGGTGAGTTGATTGATAAAAAAGAGATTGAGAGCTTATCTTGCGAGCAACACATCGTTGATTATCTGAGGTTAAATACTTACTTACTGGCTCCTAGAGCCGAACATCAAGCCCCTAGCTTGCCCCATCAAACACCAGTGATCGCACCGATCTTACAGGATCAATTGATCTCAGATATTCACGGACTACCAACATCAGCTCACCTCTTAAACTTTAAAAACTTTGATGTTTATTGTGCCAAATTTGAAGAGATCCCAAACATCGTATTGGAAATTGGTCGAATTAGGGAAGCGAACTTTCGCTTAGTCAATGAAGGCACAGGTAAAGAGTGTGATTTTGATGAATTCGACCACTACTACCAGCACCTATTCATTTGGGATAACGAAGCCCAGCGATTAGTCGGCGCATATCGACTCGGATTAACCGATCACATTTTGCAAAATAAAGGCGTGAAAGGTTTATATTCTCGAACCCTCTTCCAATTTGATGAAACGCTGATCAATCAATTTGGTCATGCTATTGAAATGGGTCGTTCGGTTATCGACCTACCCTACCAACGTAGTCTCACTGCATTACTACTATTATGGAAAGGCATTGCTACTTACGCTTATCGAAATCCACAATATACTCACTTATTTGGCCCGGTCAGTATTAGCAGTGAATACAGCCCTACCGCTCGAGAATTAATGGTGTCCACCCTTGAAATGCATCATTTTGATCAAGACAGTGCTAGCTTAGTGAAGGCCAGTAACCCACTTAAAAAAAGCAAGAACAGCTTCTGGCGAGCTGACATGTTGTCGTCACTAGCCGATATTCAATTACTCTCCAAAGTACTCACTCGTTTAGGACAAAAAAGCATTCCTGTACTACTCAAGCAATACCTCAACCTTAATGGCAAATTGATCAGCTTTAATGTCGATAAAGACTTTAATGATGCACTTGATGGCTTAATTGTAGTTGATCTACGTAAAGTGCCGCAGCGTACTTTAGCGAAATATATGGGGAAGGAAGAAAGTGCGGAGTACTTGGAAAAGCATAAGAATACGTAACTAGGACGCTTCGCGTGTCGTCGCTCGAATCTCGGAAAAGAAAAAAGCCGATAACAATAATATTTATCGGCTTAGTTAAATCACTACAGAATCATCGAGTTACGAGCAGCGTAGCGCCCAAGAAGCGAAGCACTCGATCAACGTTCCCCTACATCCCAAATACCCAAGCAGCCAGCGTGTAACTTAACGCTGTGATAATGAAAATGCCCATGATATTCAATGCAAAGCCTGCACGAATCATCTCTTTGATTTTAAGCTGACCAGAAGCAAAGACGATACTGTTTGGTGGTGTGGCTACCGGCATCATAAAGGCACAACTTGCCGCGAGTGCTGCTGGGATCGCTAGCATCATTGGGCCTTCCCCCATGGCAATGGCTATTGGGCCGAGTAACGGCAGGAAGCCTGCTGCCGTAGCGGTATTACTGGTCACTTCGGTTAAGAAGATAATTGCCGCAGTAACAATCAGCATCACAACAATAATCGGCATACCATTAGTGGCGCCTAGGCTATCGCCAATGAAATCGGCTAAACCAGATGATTTAATCTGCGCCGCTAAACTTAAGCCGCCACCAAATAGCAATAGTACGCCCCAAGGCAACTTCTTAGTGCTTTCCCAATCTAATATAAACTCTTGTTTTTTCACATTTACCGGAATAACAAACAGTAGTAAAGCAGCAAAAATCGCGATACTGGTATCGTTAATTGGCAAGCCAGTCCATTTAGCAAGCAATGGGCGAATAATCCAGCTAATAGCAGCACCGACAAAAATTACCGCCACCCATTTTTCACCTTTACTTAATTTACCCAATAACTGCAATTGATTTTTCAATAAGCTGCGCGCATCACCCGCTTCTTCATTCGGCAGCTTATAAGACACTTTAGTTAGCCATACCCAAGCCAGTGTCAGCATCACAATCGTCAATGGTAAGCCCACCATCATCCAGCGACCGAAGCCTAGTTCAATTTGATAAGTGTTAGAGAGATATGCCGCAAGCAAAGCATTTGGTGGGGTACCGATTAAGGTCGCAAGCCCACCAATACTTGCGGAGTAAGCAATACCGAGTAATAGTGCACTAGCAAACTGTGGATTTTTATCGCCTTTTTCGCCGCATACCATGCCAATTATCGACATCCCAATCGGCAACATCATCACAGCCGTCGCGGTATTACTCATCCACATAGAAAGAAACGCTGTAACCAACATTAACCCTCCGACTTGATGTGCAGGTTTATTGCCCACGGCTAACATGGCAATCAGTGCTACGCGTCGATGCAAGTTCCATTTTTCCATCGCAATCGACAACATAAAACCACCCAAAAATAAGAAAATTAATGGGTTAGCATAGGCTGCGGTGGCAGTTTTAATATCCGCAGTACCAAGTAGCGGTGAGAGAATGATCGGTAAAAACGATGTAACAGGAATCGGCGCAGCTTCGGTTACCCACCAAATAGCCATAAACGTTGCTAAGCCAATCATACGCCAAGCTGGCTCACTTAATCCTTCAAATGGCGCAGGAAAGATAAGCGTTAAAATAAGAACCAAAGGACCGAGAATTAAACCTACATAACGCGAACCGCCAGGGATTGATTCTTCTTTTGTTAATACTGACATAACTTCGTCACCTTATGATGCATATTATACGGTTGATTATGCTGTACTTTTAAAGCATATCTTATTGAAAGAGAACCCTGAAAAGAACAGTTCGTGATCAAGGTGTAACTTATTGTTTCATAAATGTGATCACTTTAACCTTTATTTTGTTATGGTTAATTTAAATACCTAAAAAAAGAGCCCAAGCATTCAAACTTGGGCTCCCATTCAGTTATTATCGGTTATTCATTTTTATTGAAGATAAGCGTTTAACATCCAGCTTTCTTTTTCTTGCTGACTAATATAGTCACTCATTAATGAAACCGTACCTTCATCATCAACATCAGCGGCTGTTTTTACAATTTGACGTTGTTTAGTCAGTAATACTCGGTAAGCCGATAAGATATTACCCACCGCTTCAGTACCATTCGACACATTCAAGGTTTCTTCCAGATCTGACATCTCTAAATAACGAGAGAAAGCATGTACCGGTGTGCCACCTAGTGTCAAAATACGCTCAGCAATTTCATCTACTTTCAGTACTAAATCGTTATAAATCTCTTCAAATTTTGCATGCAATTCAAAGAAATCACGACCTTTAATGTTCCAATGATAACCACGTACATTGGTATAGAGAATTTGGTAATCCGCCAATAGTTGATTGAGATCATCCACCAATGTAGCCGTTTGTTGTTTATTTAAACCAATCATATTCTTTTCCATTATCGCCTCTCTTATTGAGTAGTGATTAACTTTGCTATGGACATAGAATAGCCCTTACAGTTAATAAGGGCTAATGGATTGAATATATCGATTTGATAGGTATAAGCTATTAGTCATTTAGAAGTGATTAAACCGCTTACTCACTATCTAATAACCCATCAATTGGTTTGCTATGAATTCTTGAGCTCTTAAACATGGCTTTATTACCAGTCTCTTCTTCAGCCCAAAAATTAATATTAAATTGAGCATCATCGCTAAGTTCAACACGATGCCAATATTGAGGTGGACTAGTGGCAAACGAACCAGCATTAATTACCACGACTTGTTCTGGCTCAGTAGCTTCTTCATTTGCAAAACCATAAAAAGTAACCGTTCCTTGCATTACACAGATCTGCCCAAACACTCCGGCAGCCGTATTGTGATGGGTAATTAACGCTTTAGGTACATTATCTTTAGTAAAAAAGTGAGTAGAACGTCGGATTTTCCAATGTTTTGGAATGACTAAATGGCTCATATATTCCCCTTAATTACCGATTAATATCATGATCGATATCGCGGTTTAGTGAACTTATTTTCTTGAGTATGGCAGCACTATTACTTTAATCCTAAGCGTCTTGCTAGTCGATGCAAATTACCACTGTCAATTTTCAACTCACGAGCGGTAGCAGACCAGTTCTGCTGATTATTGTTTAGCGCATCCATAATCACTTGCGCCTGAAATGTTTCAGTAGCCACTTTTAGACCCAAAGAATAGTCCTTAGCTATATCAGAATTAACGGTATCCGCTAGCTGATTTTGATTCTCAATGCCTTGTAATGAGGTAGATTCTGCTTGTATTAATTCAAAATGATGAGGTTGTAAACTAATCGGGCTAGACTGGTTATTTTCTGTTTTTGCTAATACGGCCGCGCGGTGGATAGCATGTTCGAGCTGACGAATATTACCCGGCCAACTATATTGGCCCAATAACTGCAAAGTCGCAGGAGAAATACTTAAATGATTCAAATTTAGTTTGTGTTTGCACTTTTCAATAAAAAAGCCACTCAATAACGTAATATCTCCTGTTCGCTCTCTAAGCGCTGGAACATGAATAGGAAAGACACTTAAGCGGTGATATAAATCAGCCCTAAACTTGCCGTTCACCACATCTCGATGCAAATCTCGATTCGTTGCTGCCACAATGCGGGTATTCACTTTAAGTACGCTGTCATCACCAACCCGCTGCAAGTCACCATACTGCAATACTCGCAATAACTTAGATTGCAATCCTAAAGGCAATTCACCGACTTCATCTAAAAATAGCGTGCCATTATCGGCTAATTCAAACTTCCCTTTACGGTGACTAATCGCGCCAGTAAAGGCACCTTTTACATGACCAAATAACTCACTTTCCGCCACCGACTCAGGTAAAGCCGCACAGTTTAAATACACTAGGTTTTGTTTAGAACGGTTCGATTGATTATGAATAGCTGTCGCGACCAGTTCCTTACCAACTCCCGTTTCTCCCATAATCAAAACAGAAAGATCTGTATTAGCAACTGCTTGAATCTGCATTCTTAAATCCATCATTGCGCCCGACTGCCCAATCATCTCCTCACCTAAGTTAATTTCTTTGGTGATATGAGAGTCAGCATCACTAGTATTAACGACCTGTGACTCTAATTGCTTTACTAATAAGGAGGTATGTAAACTTGCCGCAGCCAGTGCACTAATAGTTCGTAAGTTACCATCGGTAAAGGTATCAAACTGATGAGCATCAAAACCATCAATCGTCAGCGCACCAATTAAATGACCATGTGCAATTAACGGTAGCCCAACACAGGCATGGACATGCAACTTATCCCCTTTATTAGGGATCAATCCATCATAAGGATCAGCAATATCACTATCGGCTGGAAAACGAACCACATCACCCGCTCGTGCAATCGCTTCTAAACGAGGGTGCTCATCAAGATTAAATCGTCGTCCCATCACTTCATCATATAAGCCATCAATCGCTAATGGCACAAACTGTTGATTCCGATAGGCAAGCAATGCCGCTGCATCACAATTTAAAATATTTCTTAATACTTCTAAAAGACGATCAAAGCGGTCTTGATTGGATATTCCTAACGTCAAATCAAGTGCAAGTTGAGTGATTTGAGAATGAAATTTCTGCATTTACCTTCCTTCTTTAAATATTATGTCAATATGACACACAAAGTGTCCTTTTGACATCAATATATTCGTGTCATTATGACAGCTAAAATAAAGAAAAAAACATAACCAATTGAATTTAAATTATTTTTAAAGTTGGCACGCATACTGCAATTATATGAATAACAAGTTTATTAATTTACTTTTTATCGAAATTTAGAATTCATACTTAGGAGTCATTTATGTCTATTCATGTTAAAAATAACATCCACTGGGTTGGTCAACGTGATTGGGAAGTACAAAACTTCCATGGTACAGAATATAAAATCACACGTGGTACCAGTTATAACAGCTATCTAATTAAAGAAGAAAAAACTGTTTTAATCGATACCGTCGATCACCGTTTTAGTCAACAGTTCGTCCAAAACTTGGAAATGGAAATTGATCTTAACGAGATTGATTACATCGTTATCAACCATGCAGAAGAAGATCACGCAGGTGCTCTAGGTGCACTCTTAGCCAAAATCCCTAATACTCCAATTTATTGTACCGAGAATGCTGTTGATTCAATCACAGGTCACCACCACCAGCCTGATTGGAATTTTAATGTAGTTAAGACCGGTGACAGTATCGATTTAGGTAATGGCAAAGCACTTGTCTTTGTCGAATCTCCGATGCTGCATTGGCCAGATAGCATGATGACTTATATGACAGGAGATGCCGTACTGTTTAGTAACGATGCATTTGGTCAGCATTACTGTGATGAACACCTATTTAATGATGAAGTGGATCAAGTTGAGCTTTATGAGCAATGCTTACGTTATTACGCCAACATTTTGACACCATTTAGTCCATTAGTGACCTCAAAAATCAAAGAAGTACTTAGCCTTGAGCTACCCGTTGATATGATCGCAACGGCTCACGGTATTGTATGGCGTGATAACCCAACTCAAATTATTCACCAATATTTAGAATGGGCCGATAACTACCAAGAAGACCGTATCACTTTATTTTATGACTCAATGTCGAATAATACTCGCATGATGGCCGATGCTATTGCTCAAGGTATTAATGATGTAGATCCAAATGTGGCGGTTAAAGTGTTTAACGTCTCTTTGCACGATAAAAACGAAATCTTATCTAATGTATTCCGTTCAAAAGGTATCTTGGTTGGCTCTTCTACCATGAATAATGTCATGATGCCAAAAGTGGCTGGCATGCTAGAAGAAATCACAGGATTACGCTTTAAAAATAAAAAAGCTGCGGCATTTGGTAGTTATGGCTGGAATGGCGGTGCAGTTGACCGTATCCACACACGCTTGATGGACTGTGGATTTGAAACAGCAATTAGTAAAAAAACCAAATGGCGTCCTGATGGCAAAGCAATGCAAGAATGTCGTGATTATGGTCGTCAAATTGCAAAAGAATGGGCATTGCACGATCTGTCACATGTGAATCATTCAGCGCCTAAAAATGTCACTAATATCATGACAAACAAAGCAGTTTCTCAACCTGCCAATGTTATTGAAGCAACTAACGTAGAACCAGTGAATAACACAAACTCGTCAGCAGAGGATCAGCAAGCGATGTTATGTACCGTTTGCCAATGGGTCTATGAGCCTGAGCTTGGTGAACCAAACCAAGGTGTTGAGCCTGGAACCACTTGGAATCACGTACCTGAAGATTTCTTATGCCCTGAATGTGGCATTGGTAAAGAAGTGTTTGAACCTTGTGCAAGCAGATTAAGCAACAATATCGATAAAAATAATCAATCTCAGGTGGCGTAATGAGTAATCCAATTATAATCATAGGCAGTGGTTTCGCTGCCTATCAACTAGTGAAGGCATTACGCCGTTCAGATAAACAAGCGCCAATTACAGTGATTACCGCTGATGATGGCCATGACTATAATAAGCCCGATCTTAGCCATGTGTTTACCAACAAACACAATGCAGATGCGCTTATTCGACAAACTGCAGATAACTTCGCACAAGATAATGAAATCGTAATCTACACTCAAACCAAAGTGGAAACGATTGATCACCATGCACAATGCGTGACAACAACCAAAGGTGATGTTCTTAGTTATTCAAAATTAGTACTGGCAACCGGTGCTTCAACCTTTATACCACCAATGAATGGTTCAGCAGTAAAGAATGTGATAACGCTCAATAGCCGTATAGAGTACCAAGCAGCACAGAATAAATTGGATCAAGCAGAGCATGTACTCATTATTGGTGCGGGCCTAATTGGCACTGAATTAGCAATGGATCTCTCCACATCAGGTAAAACTGTGTCGGTTGTTGATCCGTGTAACAGCATAATGCAAACCCTGTTACCTGATGCTATTTCGGCACCTTTACAGCAAAAGTTAATACAAGGTGGCGTGAAGTTATATTTAAATAATACCGTACAAACACTCGAACAAACGGACTTTGGCATCGAAATCACTCTCCATTCTGGTGAACAATTTCTTGTCGATAGTGTTATTTCAGCTTCAGGACTCAAGCCCAACATCCACCTGGCACAACAGGCTGGATTAACGGTAGATAAAGGCATCATAGTCAATCGTCAATTACAAACATCCGACTCAAATATCTATGCTCTTGGTGATTGTGCTCAAATTGAAAATAAAGTTCTCTCTTATTTGCAGCCAACCTTATTAAGTGCCAACGTATTAGCTAAGGTCTTATTACAAACAGAAAGCCAAACCGCCACATTAAAATTGCCAGCAATGCTCGTAAAAGTAAAAACACCTAATCTACCAATTCAATTAGCAGGGCATACAGGCCAGTCGGTTCAAAAATGGTCGATTGAATTAGATAAGGAAGGCATCACCGCCCGTGCGTTTGATGACAGTAATAATCTAGTCGGCTTTATCACAACTCAAAATCACATGAGTAATGCCTTGAAAATGCTAAAAACATTACCTGCATTGGTATAAATAAGGCTAAGGGAGGATATATGAAAGTGCTAAATCATTATATATATGAACTGCAAACATCATGGGCTAAATGGTCAGCTAACACAGTAAACCGTCGAAACCTGCATAAGCCAAGAGATTGCGAACTAGAGTCCTCTCCACTTCATCATGAACTGGCTTGTGAATATTATCAGATAACAACCAAGTAAGTTCCTTTAGGCTATATCGATACAACATAAGTGGTCAATCTAAGACTTCTTATGTTGTGTTGACCGCCTGAACTACTTGTTACGACTTGGGTAAAAACCTACACCCACTGCCCTGCAACAAAACCAGAGGCCCATGCCCACTGAAAGTTGTACCCTCCGAGCCAACCGCTGACATCCATCACCTCACCGATAAAATACAAACCTTGTACGCTATTACATTGCATGGTTTTTGATGACAGGTGTTTAGTGTCAACGCCGCCTAGTGTTACTTCTGCGGTGCGATAACCTTCGGTGCCATTAGGGAGAACTTGCCAATTTTGTAGTTGCTGATCGATGGCTTGCAATTGGTTTTGGTTGAACTGTTTAAGAGGTTTGTCTTCCAACATTTTACGCTCAATCAGCACTTCAACTAAACGCTTAGGCAGCACTTTGGCTAAGGTGTTTTTTAGGCTTTGATTGGGATGTTTTTCACGAGATTGGGTTAATAATTCTAAAACATCCGCTTCTGGGATCAGGTTGATGGTAACGGTTTGACCCGGCTGCCAGTACGAAGAAATTTGTAATACCGATGGGCCAGATAGACCACGGTGAGTAAACAGCAAAGCTTCTTTGAAGACCGTACCATCTTGCGCAGTAATTTCAGATGGGATAGCAATACCGGAAAGTTCGGCAAAGTCTTCTTTATCTTCTTTGTGTAGCGTAAATGGGACGAGTCCAGCGGTGGTATTAAGCACTGACAAACCAAATTGCTCTGCGACTTTATAGCCAAATGGCGTTGCGCCGAGTTTTGGCATCGAAAGCCCACCGGTTGCCACCACTAGCGATTCACAAGTGATTTCATCGTTGTTGGCTTTAAAACGAAAGCCGCTATCGGTTTTTTCAATATCGTGAATATCACAACGGTAGCGCTGCGAAACATTTGGGTAGTCACATTCCTTGAGTAGCATATCAACGATTTGCTTCGCGGAATCGACACAGAATAATTGGCCGTGTTCACGCTCTTCAAACTCAATGCCGTATTTCGACACTAGGCTGATAAAATCCCAGTTGGTGTATTGCGATAGAGCGGATTTCACAAAATGCGGATTTTGGCAGAGGTAGTTATTGGCACTGACATCGTAATTAGTGAAGTTACAACGACCACCACCAGAGATAAGAATTTTACGCCCAGGCTTTTTAGCATGATCGATCACTAAGGTTGTGCGACCTCGTTTTCCCGCTTCCGCTGCGCACATTAAGCCCGCGGCACCAGCACCGATAATCACCACATCATAATGAATACTCATAACTACTTCTCTTGCACTGCGGCCTATATACCCAAGTGACGTCAAGATGCAGAACTCAGAGCTATCATCCAAACCTTTAGGCAAGGAAGATTGGCGAAGGAATGTCAGCACCTTTCAAACCAATATATAATAATAGGCAAAATAAAAGGACGCGCGATTTTAACGCACATCCTTTCAATGTCACATCATTTGTTGAGTAGAAAGAGTGAAAGCTAAACCATAAAGGCCATCAATAAAGTAAACCCAGCTAAACCGGAAGTTAACACAAACAGTTCGCGAACTTTACTGCATTTATTAATAAAGACTTCTTCATGGTGATGAAGGTATTCTTTATCTTTCAGATAGTGATAGAGGCGAACTTGCTTGGTCATATTGCCGTGAGTGCTAAAAAAGCCACGGCCATCGACTTGCTGATAAAGAAGAGGATGCGCTTCTCTCATAATAAAAATGAGCGAGCGAAGTGCGGTGATATAACGCACTAAATTAATAAGGGTAACAATGGATAACGCGGTTAATAGTATATCTGCACTGATCATCTTTCCCTCCAAACATCATAAATGGCAGGAGGAAAAGACAATCTCAACAACCGTTACATTGCCTTTACTTTTCTCGACCCATTAAACAGTCGTAGAACCTGCCATCACAGATGATGAACCTTGTTTTGCTAATTCAGCTAAGTCTTTATCAATGAAGAACAAGGCCTTGCCATCTTCACCAACCAACTCAAGCTTGTCTAAAATCCCTTTAAACAATTTTTCTTCTTCGTGTTGCTCTGCCACGTACCACTGCAAAAAGTTAAAGGTTGAGTAATCTTGACTAGTAAAAGCTAAGTGAGCCAATTTATTGATACATTGAGTGATCATTTGCTCATGTTTATAAGTTTCACGGAACACATCACCTAAGCTATCGAAATCATGTTTTGGTGCATCAATCGCACCTAGAATTGGTAAGCCACCCGTTTCACTCACATAAGTAAACAAACGCTGCATGTGTTCCATTTCTTCCGTAGCATGAGTACGTAGAAACTCTGCTGCACCTTCGAAGCCTTTATCTTCACACCAAGCACTCATCTGTAAGTATAGATTAGATGAGAAAAATTCTAGATTAATTTGCTCATTCAATTGTTCAACCATTGCTTTAGACAGCATTTGTGACTCCTTCAATATTTTGATACACACCTCCACAAACTATAACACGGCCTATACGTTAGTAACATCAAGATGCAAAACTCACCGTTGGTATCTTGAAGTAACTTAGGGATAAATAGCCACTCTCAACCATATGTATGTATACCAACAAATGGTTTGTTGTATTAATGGAAAGTCATTTATCACCTCAAAATGTAAGAAATAGTGAGAGATAAGCAACACTTTTTGCGCTATGTTAATGATAGTCTCAATACAGAGCCAGTGCTTAAAACATTAACCATTAAGCTCTGAAATAATGATAATTGGAGAGCGCATTATGACGTACAAACATATCCTTGTAGCTGTAGACCTATCTGATGACAGCGTTATTCTCGTCAATAAAGCCGCCGCATTAGCCAAAGCCTGCGACGCTAAATTGTCGCTGATTCACATTGATGTCAATTTCACAGACATGTACACCGGTTTCATGGAAATCAATTTTGCCGAAACCCAAAATGCCATGCTTGAAGCAGCACAGAAAAAAATTCAAACTCTTGTAGAGAACATTGATTTTCCGATTACCGAAACCATCGTATCAAGCGGTGATTTATGTAATGAAATTTCCCATGCAATTGAACTACAACATGTCGATTTAGTGTTATGTGGTCACCATAAAGATTTTTGGAGTAAGTTACTTTCCACTTCTCGCCAGCTCATTAATGATACATCTGTTGATATGCTGATCGTACCTTTAGAGGACTAATATGTTTTCAATTTAAATTAATGTAAACTTAAAAAACAATTTTTGGTTTACACTCAATTTAAGTTGGTGAGTTATGTTCTATCTTTCTGCGGTCACTCTTTTGTGGGCGTTTTCATTTAGCTTGATCGGCGTCTATCTTGCCGGTCAAGTTGACGCTTGGTTTTCTGTTTGGATGCGTATTGCCCTTGCTGGCCTAATCTTTCTTCCTTTCCTTCAATTTAAAGACATTCCAGCAAAGCTAATCGGTAAATTGATGGCGATTGGTGGTATTCAACTTGGATTGATGTACTGCTTTTATTACCAATCATTTCTGTTACTTTCCGTACCCGAAGTTTTGTTATTCACTGTCTTCACACCTATCTATGTGACACTTATTTATGATCTGCTGAAAGGTCGCTTCTCACCTTGGTATTTGTTAACTGCCGTTATTGCTGTTGCGGGTGCTGCCATTATTAAATTTGCCGGTATCAATGAAAGCTTTCTAAGTGGTTTCTTAGTCGTACAAGGTGCCAATATTTGTTTTGCCTTAGGTCAAGTCGGCTATAAGCATGTCATGGAACAAAATAAGGTTGAAATCTCACAACGCACAGTATTTGGATACTTCTATATTGGCGCATTTGTCGTGGCCTCTATCGCTTTTGCTTTAATGGGGAATACCGACAAACTGCCAACCACTAACTTGCAATGGGGAATTTTGACCTATTTAGGTTTAATTGCTTCGGGGCTAGGGTATTTCTTGTGGAATAAAGGCGCTTGTCTAGTTAACGCCGGCGCATTGGCGGTAATGAATAATGCACTAGTACCGGCAGGGTTAATCGTCAATATCGTGATTTGGAATCGAGATGTGGATTTAACCCGTTTATTACTCGGGGGTGCGGTGATTATGTTGTCACTGTGGGTTAATGAGACTTGGGTAAAACGTAAAACACTGGCGTGTAGCGTATAAACCGAGAAACGAAAATATTCTCCAAATAAAAAACGGACGTTCAAATTAATGATCGTCCGTCTTTCGTTCCAAACTACCAATTAAGACAGCTTAATCTTACCCGGTAATGCCTGACGAGCGGCAGAACCGACAACCCAATCAAGTAGTACACCTTTGCCTTCGCGAGTTGGATCAATGAGGCCGATATCATTGATATTCACCCCATCACTAGATTTCATTTTCACTGGTTGTTGCTTATCGCCAATCCAATGAGCACGCTCACCAAGTTCGGTATGACCAAAACCATGTTCAAAGCCGAGTACTCCACGGTGAATTCCATCCACCAGCATTGCCGTTGCTTTGATCGAGTGAGTTGGTGTTTCAATCGTAAACTGATCACCGGTTTGCACACCGTATTGTTTGGCATCTTGTGGGTGAATATAAACCGGGTTGTTACCTTTAATCGAATTCAAACGTGGTGAAAGATTTGATACCGCGCTATGAATATTCGACTTAAAGTTCGTTAAAGTAAACGGCCACTCTGACTTAGCATACATATCCTCTATCGCTGTACCATCTGCCAGCTTTTGTGGGTACCAAGTCGGACAACCCGAGTACAACTCACCAGTCATAGTATTACGCGAGGTACCAAGCTTTTCATTCCAAATCGCCACTGGTTTTTGCCATTGATACTTCATGACATCACCTTTGTAAGCTTCAGTGGCATTTTCAAACCGTCCACCACGAGCATAAATAAAGGCTACTTTGGCTAATTCATCTTTATTTAAAACCCGCTGCATATCAGGTAATAAACGCTCTAACCCAGAAAAGTAAATGTCTTCACTGCTGGCATTCGGCGTTCCACCAGCAACATAAGCAAGATTAGCGGCTGATCGTAGGTAAAAATCTGCCGCATTATGAATGCCATGCCAGTTACCTTGCGTATCTTTAATCGCCTTATCACCAAAACCGCCTAGCTTCATACTTTTGGCCATATCAATTAAGAATGTTTCTAAGCAGATCTCACGACCATCGGCAGTCTTTTCAGTACGAGCTTCCACAATCGGCCAACGCGCTGTTACTGCTTTAGTTGGAACATCATGCCAAGGCCCCGCCATTCCCCAACTTTCATAAGTCACGGTATCTGGCACGATATAGTCAGAAATTGCCGTGGTTTCATTGATAAAAGCATCAACTGAAACAATCAAAGGTAACTCTTTCGGATCACACAATTTCTCACGCAATAATGTCGTTAATCCCGGCACACCATATAGTGGGTTCGCCATATGGTTGATCCAAGCTTTTAAGCGATATGGATAACCATCAATCGCCGCAGATAAATGCTCGGTTAGCAATGGCGCTGAAATTGGATACCAAGGAGCACGAGTTGGATACGGTGATTCACCGGCTTCAACACGACGTTTATATTCAGTCGTTTTTTGGTATGGGAATTTAGAGCGAGAAAGGAATATCCCCTTAGGCGCAACCATGCCATCAAATTGAGTAAAATCATAACGTGGACCAGCCGCCGAAGTAGGATAACCACCCGCCTTAGCTTTCATTCCGCCTTTTTTGTTGATGTTACCTAACATGGCGTTTAGCATCACGATACTGAAGGCATTATAGAAACCATTGCTGTGCATATTGCCGCCATGAGTATCGACAACAGATTTGCTACCGTGTTTATGCAATTTGGCTGCTAATTTAGTCATTTGATTGGCAGGAATACCACAAAGCTCAGCGAATTCTTCAATAGAGTATTCAAATGCCGCCTGTTTTAGTTGTTGCATCGATGAACGAACTGCAACCTCACCATGTGGCGTGTTGACCTTTTGATCGACATATAACTGCGCAGGTTGGTCTTGAGTATGAAGAGCTAATTCGCCACTAGACTCGTCAACAATCACATAAGCATCACCATCTGACAGCTTATCTCCGTTATAATCCCAACCAAGATCCGACGCACGTAAGAAACCACCTTCTCGCTCGTGGCCTTGCTCAACAATCACTAGATGAGTTGCGTTACACCAGTGAGCATTACCGGCTTTTTTCATCGCTGCAGCACTAGGCTGTGCTAGGAAGTTTTTATCGTATTTATCGTTACTGATCATCCATTGAATAATGGCTAATACTAAGGCTGAATCGGTTCCCGGTTTGATGGCTAACCAATGGTTATTATTACCCGTAGCAAGGCTAGTCGACATTTGCAGAGTTGGCGTGACAACCGTGTATTCAAAATTACCACGTGTACGTGCATTGGCCAATTGACGCGCTTGACGTTTAAATGGGTTTCCCGCTTGGGCAGGCGCAGTCCCAATGAACAATGCAAATTCTGCATTTTCAAAATCAGGCTTCATGTGGGCATTTTTATCCAGATCATTCATAAATGCACCAGAGCCCGCACGGAATCCATAACCACAATATGAACCATGGTGACCAAAGTTACGGGTACCAAAGCTATTAAAAGCAAAACGTTTAATGATGTCATCACGACCTTCATTACCCGCATTGGTCATTAATAATTGGTTGGCAAGTGGGCCGTATTCAGGATTATTCTGATCAACAGGTGTTTTAATATCACGAATCGCTTGTAAGCCATCGACGTGACCTTCACCAAATAAATCGCCACCTTCAACTACTTCCTTTAATAATTGCTCATAGCTAATTGGCTGCCACTTACCTTCACCACGCTTACCAACACGTTTTAATGGTTGAGTAATACGATATGGGCTGGTGCGTACATCCATCATGGCATTACCACGCGCACAAGCCGTCGAACGACCTTCAATACCTGCTTCACCGGTTAATGATAAATAAGCGTCTTTAACGGGTGTTTCAAAAGGAATTTTTTGCTCACTGGAAAGTGGATGATAAGGATTGCCTGAAATACGCAAGATCTCATCGGTTTCGTTATCAACACGAACACGAACCCCACATAAAGTCCAACAACCAAAACACATTGATGGCGCAACACGCTGTTTCGGATTAGCGATTAAATTACCGTTTTTTACCTTGTATTCTGGATCAAGTGAATTACCAAAGTGAATATGCTTGGTTTTCTCTCCAGATGTACCTTCGATAATGCCTTTTGCGGTATGAGCTGCAGTTGAAGAATAGCCCGCAGCAAACGCAACACCGCCCCCAACAGCAAGACCAGATTTAATAAACTTACGACGTTTGTTATCCATGATGACCTCTTACTCTTGAGTTAATAAAGGAGTGTTTGATACTACTGACTTTTCAGATTTAGATTGCACTACTTCGCTTAATATCACTGCCAGTAATAACCACAACCCAGCCATGCCGACGACCCCTAACATACCCGGTGCACCTAATGGCAAATCATAAGGGTACGGACCTTGGTCATATTTCGGCAGAGTTTGTACTTCAATCATGGTCATCCAACGAATCGCCCAACAAGTTGCAATAGTAAGAGCACTGCAAGCCAGTAATGAAAGTCGCTTAAATTGCTGGCCACGCATTACGGCTAACGCCATCACCAAACAAGCGGCAAACGCTGCCATCATTAACACTAGATTGCTAAACCAACTACCGTATTGCAGTAAGTTCATATAAGCCCCATTCGATACCCAGATTGGCAATAAAATTAACGACAATACTGAGCAAATCACCACACAACGTTTCAGCAGCCTCATATCAGTGTGAGTCAGCTCAATGCCCTTATCTTGATTTGGCATCAAATTCAAAATAAACAAAGTAAAGCCAATCGCGCCAAAGAAAGCCGTCACAAACCATAAAATAGGTGAAACTGGTTGGTGCCACATTGGACGAGCTACAACTGCGTAAATTTCCATTCCGGTGTATAGAGCAATTGATAAACCAGATAGAACCGTTACTCCAGCAACCGCAGTCATTAATTTAGTGGATGCTTGCCACTGACCTAGTGTCAATAAACCGACTAGACGAAGTAATTTATTCTCGCTACTTACTAGTTTGCTTATTTCAGGACGTAAATATAACCATGCAGAAAGAACCGCTAACATAGAAAATATTGGCAATAAAATGGCACCACGCGACATCCAAGACCAAGAGGTTAAATGAGGAAAGAAATGCCAAGCACGACCCGGTTGGTGTAAATCAGCGGTTAAAGCTAACGGACCAACAATCGCACAAATACCTAAACATAATGCCAAAGCTGCACGTAATGTATGACTCGTCTTATCGCGTAGCACTAGGCTGATGAAAAATAAAATTGCCGCTGCATACGCCGAGCCAATGTAGAAAAAGTATTGCACTGCCCACGGGAGCCAAGCCACAGTCTGAGACGGAATTAAAACTTCAGTAATATTCATTAGTGCTCTCCTTGAGGGTCATAAATCGCCGCTTTGCCTTCAATATGTGAGGTAAACTCATCTTGCAAACCGATATAGAACACATGCGGTTGTGTTCCCGCTTCCGGTTTGAGCACTTTGATTTGATCTTTATGCTCGGCGAGTAAACGGCTAATTTCACTATTGGGATCTTTAATATCACCAATCACACGCGCGCCACCGACACAGGTTTCCACGCACGCTGGTAGCAAGCCATCTTCTAAACGATGAGCACAAAAAGTACATTTATCAGCGGTAAGAGTTTCTTCATTGATAAAACGAGCATCGTAAGGACAAGCTTGCACGCAATAAGCACAAGCCACGCAGCGTTTGTTATCGACCATCACAATACCATCTTCGCGCTGGAAGGTTGCTTGTACGGGGCAAACCGCTACACAAGGAGGATTTTCACAATGATTACACAAGCGTGGTAAAGTAAACACCTTGGTTTCTTGTTGCGCTGTGGAACCATCATCTAAGGTCACTTCATACTGTTTGACGGTCGTGCGGAATTGGCCAATTGGTGCTTGGTTTTCAATACTGCAACCAACTGTACAGGCTTGGCAACCAACACATTTACGCAGGTCTACTACCATGGCATAACGTTTACCTTTCATGCCTTGACGGCCTGGCTCTTGGTTATTACGAATGATAGGTGCGGCGGTCGCCACCGGAATAATGGCAGCTCCGGCAGAAACTGCACCGAGACCGCGGAGAAAGCGTCGTTTAGTTTGATCCATGAGATTAGCCTTGCTGGTGATAACTCTTAAGGGGTATTCTCACTAATGGATACTTTTTGCTCTATTGTGGTTTTCCACATAACCCAAGCTGACTTGATCTAAAACAAGTTTTGCCTGAACTATTTCAACGAGGAAAGCATGTGAAGCGCTTCATGACACAACTCACTCAAACTAGATGGTGGTCGCTTCACCTATTATTGATTACCTTTGGGGTAAGTATTTTCTCTGTCGCTCGTGCTGAGAGTTCACAGCCTCCCTTTCAACCTAGATCTCAAACTCAATCGATTCAAGTTGCCGTACTCGCGACTCGCGGCAACCCTCAAACAATACAACGCTGGCAACCGACCATTGATTGGCTCAATCAACAATTACCTCAATATCAATTTTATCTACGGCCAAGAAACCTTGAGCAAATGGAAGAAGTGATAAAAAATAACAGCGCAGAATTTGTGCTCACCAATCCTGGTCAATCGGTAAAATTAGGTTGGCAATATCCGTTATCTTGGATTGCCACACTCAAAAGCCCGTGGCCAAATGGCACCAATCAAGCGCTCGGCAGCGCATTGGTGGTAAGAAATAACAGCTCATTTATCGATTTAGAAGATTTACAAAATAGTCACGCGGTTGCCGTATCACCAGATGCGTTTGGCGGTTTTCTAACCTTAAGTCGCTACTTAAAATCCCAACAACAAGACCCTAGTCGGTTCTTCAAAAAAATTGATTATCTGGGCTTTCCGATTGATGCCATGTTGTATCACTTGCGTGACCATCAATCCGATGTGGCGATCACCCCAGCCTGCTTATTAGAAAATATGGATAAAGAAGGACTGATCGATAAATCACAATTTCGAGTAATCAATAATAGCGCACCACAAGACTTTCCTTGCGCCGTATCTACCCCACTGTATCCCAATTGGTCATTTGCCAAGACCAGCAAAGCTAACGAAGTCGTCGCCACTGCCACAGCTCAAGCATTATTAAACCTACCGAAAGACAGCCTAGCCGCCGTTGCCGCTAAATCACAAGGTTGGTCATCGCCGATCAGTTCATTAAGCGTAGTAAAAATGTACCGTGACCTTAATATTCACCCGCAGCAAACACCTTGGTGGCAACAGGCTTTAATATGGCTAAAACAACATCAACAATGGGCGTGGGGCGCCGCTATTTTATTTATCGCTCTGAATATTTATCACTTTTGGTTAGAATTTCGTTTTAATCGCAACCAAAAACTACTCAATAAAGCGCAATTAGATCTAAAACAAAAAAGTCAGATGTTAGAGCATGCACAGCGGGTAGCGATTGTCGGTGGGCTTGGGACTAATCTAGCCCATGAAATCAATCAACCTCTTTCAGCAATTCGTAATTATAGCCAAGGTGCAAAACTGCGGATTGAAAAAGGTGCTGATGCCGCCAGCCTAGCGCCAATTATGGATAAGATTGAACAACAAATCGTGCGAGTCGATGCTATTGTGCAACGCTTGAGAACTTTAATCACCAAGCGCACGTTGGCTAAGCAGAACCTAAATATCAATGCATTAATCGATGACACTTTAGCCCTGCTCGACCACGACTTAGCGGATAAAAATATACAAATTAAAGTATTATCAAATGGTCACCCACGAGAAATTTATGCTGATGCGGTCGGTTTACAACAAGTGTTCGTCAACATCATCAATAATGCTACTGACTCTTGTCTCAACTACCCTCAAGAACCAAGCAATCTCATTCAAATTGTTACTCATTATACCGATCATCAACTGGATATTTACTTGCGTGATAATGGCGCGGGCTTAGCTCACCCTATCAGCGAGTTACAAAGTGCTTTTGTCAGTACCAAAGAAAAAGGATTAGGCTTAGGTTTATCAATTTGCCACGATATTATTGAACATCACCATGGTCATTTTACTTTATCTCCCATTGAGCCACATGGTTGTGAAGCGCATATTCAATTACCCTACTTGCCACTTTCTGCCAATCAACAAAATAGTTAAAGGATCACTATGACTCAGTTACCGATTTATTTAGTTGATGATGATGAATCTGTACTCGATTCTCTTGCCTTTTTATTGCAAGAGTTTGAATACCAAGTACAGTGCTTTTCTGATGGTGAGACCTTTATCCAACAAGCTAAACTCGACCAGGCAGGTTGTGTAGTACTCGATAGCCGCATGCCCAATATGCGGGGACAGCAAATACACCAACTGTTGCAGCAACAACATAGTCCATTAGGCGTGATTTATTTAACCGGGCATGGTGATATACCAATGGCAGTCGAAGCGTTAAAGCAAGGCGCGGTGGACTTCTTACAAAAGCCTGTAGATGGCAAAGTATTGGTAGAGGCAATCAACAAAGCGTGTGATTATTCAGAGCTAGCCGCTCAAGCAAGCAACATACAAAAGGCATTTGAATCTTTAACTGAGCGGGAGCAGGCAATTTTAAGATTGGTTGTACAGGGGATGAAGAATCAACAAATTGCCGATAAGTTATGTATTGCGGTGCGAACGGTCGAAGTACACCGTTCAAATTTAATGAAGAAGTTTTCTGCAAAAAGTATTGCTGAATTGGTGATGCAATATGCTCAACTTAAGCATTAACTGGATATCTATCCCCAAATGACCTCAAGATGAAGCTCCCGAAGGGCGTTATTCAATGTAGCGATTTAAGTCCCACCACTTTTCCTGTCATTTTTTTCGGAAACGAGATTGGATCAACCGAATTAAAGTGAGATAAACGTTGTTCGATACGCGCTTCTTGTTTCGCAATTTTGGCTTCTTGCTTTTTTAATTTAAGTTCTTGTTTTAAGACTTTCTTATGTTTCTTGGCTAACTTACGCTGCTTTTTCAGCAATTTTTTCATTTGTTTCTGTTGTTTCTTCTGTGTTTTTAAACCTTTCTTCAAGATTTGTAATTGCTGCTTGAATTCATTAGGAGCAAGTAAAGGTTGGGCTTCAAGTTCTGGCATCGCTGGTTCAATACTAGGCTTAGTGATCACTTTTGATGGCACTACTAAATTCACACCATTAGTCATAGGCTGAATGGTTGCTTGTTGGCTATATTCACGTTGCGCTTTCATCGCTTTAGCTTTCGCGATCACGTCAGGCACATTGCTCGCCTGAATAGGCAATAATGCTTGAGTCATTGCTTTATCGAGCTGACTAGATTGAGAAAGCTTGGCAAGAGAGACAGGTTTGCATAGTGCGCTTTTTTGATTCGACGTTCGTGCGCAAGAGCCACAATAAAATTGCGAATCCAACACTAACTTGTCGATTTTTCCGGCTTTGATATCGCGGCGAGAAAATTTACATAAAGACTTTGCCATAACTACACACCCTAATGAAATGACCAATCGCAATTACGATAAGGCAAATAACAACGATTCTCATTTCTTTATAGAGTTAAATATCATTAAATACAAGTGAAAATTACTCGCATTTGAAAGCAGTTATGACAAAGGCTTGATTTTCAGATTATTTTTTCTTTTTGTGAATGTACTTCTGTTCTACATCAACTAGAGCAATTGGGTCTAGAAAAGATCGACCAATCAAAATCGCATTGATCATGTGGTCACGATCGACCAAGTTAAATGGCGTGGTATAGGTCTTATCTCCCAGCTTAATATCGAGCTCAACAATAGGGCGACGTGAGGTTTCTGGGCTTGAAGATTGTTTAATATGCACCCAGCGCTTCACTGGCAAGGTAAGTTCTTTACTGACATCATCTTTGGCTTTGATTTTAAACGACACCATATCTTTGCCGTCTTTTTCAAAGTCATGAATATCAATAGCGTTGATTGACGAAGTGGTCGCGCCAGTATCTATTTTGGCGATAGTGCGCTGATCGGTATCTAACACCGTGACCCACTCTTTTTCACCGACCACGATTTTATCTTGCAGTAATTGAGCGACATCTTGTTGCGGCTCGGCAGCTACCACAAGCGAAGATAAAGGAATGAATAACGAAGCGGTCAGTAAAACTTGAGAAAATTTCATAATCACCTTTAATATCTGAATATAAATATCCCAATCATTTGGGAACGACTCTTATTCGGACACCATGATCACACATTAATTCATTAGACCATGTCAGCTTTGTGTCACCATACTGTTCAAAACATACACATCAAAACGGTTTTTTTTGGTTTCAATCGCCATGCTCGGTTTCTGCTGATTAAGCCATGGTGCGTAGTCTGGGCGCTTTACCACTACTCGTTTAGTCGCCAGTTGCAGTGCTGGTTCTAATAACCCATCAGCATCATTATCGGCCCCCACCAGCGATTGAAACACACGCATTTCTTTTTTAACTAACGCGCTTTTCTTTTTATTTTCAGGATGAGGATACATAGGATCTAGGTAGACCACATCTGGCTGAACGAAATCGCTTTGCACCATTAATCGCTGTAAGGCATCGTGACTTGAAGCATGCAATAAGCTCATGCGCTCACTGACCCATTCACCGATTTCAGCATCTTGCTTAGCTCGGATTAAACCATCATCCAATAAAGCGGCGACGACGGGATTACGCTCTACCATTTGAACTTTGCAACCTAACGATGCCAGTACAAATGCATCGCGTCCTAATCCGGCTGTGGCATCCAACACACTAGGTGTCGCACCTTTGTTTAAGCCCGCAGCTTTAGCGATCGCTTGACCTTTCCCCCCACCAAACTTGCGACGATGAGCGACTGCGCCACCAGCTAAATCCACATAAATCGCGCCAAGCTTAGGTTCATCTAGTTTACGCAACTCTAAACGCTGCTCGGTAAGAACCAAAGCAAATACGCTATCAGGCTGATGGCTAAGTTGCCAACGTGCAGCAATCTCATCTAATTGAGCTTGCTGAGAAGGGGTATCACAACATAAGTTCAGCTGCACACAAACTCCAAAAATAATACAGATTCAAATAATAACGCGGCATTATCCGTTATCTGGAAGATAAGATGAAGCAGGTTGTGGAATAAACTCTTCGACCAATTGTGCTAATGGCTTAGGCGCGCTAATCAAGTAGCCTTGAGCATAATCGACACCTAAATCTATTAAGCACGATAATATCTCATCATTTTCCACAAACTCCGCCACTGTTTGCTTGCCAAGTTGCTTAACTAAATTGTGAATTGATTTCACTAAAATATAGTCCACTTCATCTTGATGCATATCTCGCACAAAGCAACCATCAATTTTAACGATATCTAACGGTAAGGTTTTTAAATAAGCAAAAGAAGACAAGCCTGAACCAAAATCATCTAATGCAATCTTGCAACCTAATTGCTTTAAGCGGGTAAATAGCTGGGAGGCTTGTAGCATGTTCCCAACCGCAGCCGTCTCTGTGATTTCAATACAGATTTTTTCTGTCGGCACAGTGGTGTTTTGCAGCAGGTCAATCAGAAAAGCAATAAAATCTTTATCACCCATAGACTGACCCGAAAGGTTGATCGAGCAACGGCCTAGCTTATCAATGGCATCTGGATGATCCTCAAACCAAGCTAAAGTTTGCTTAAATACTTGGCGATCAATCAAATGAGCAAGGTTGTAGCGTTCAATTGCCGGCATAAAAATTCCCGGCGACATCAGTTTATCGTTCTTATCACGTAAACGTACCAAAATTTCAAAGTGTAACTTGTCGCTTGGAGATGACGAAATATCTAAAATAGGTTGAGCGTAAAGTTCTACCCGGTCATTAGCCAAGGCGTCATGCACTTGATTGACACAGGCCATTTCTAACTCTCGATGACGGAAGCTCTTATCATCACCATTATAAAAATGCGCTCGATTTCGTCCTTCTTCTTTAGCTAAATGGCAGGCTGTATCTGCCTGGGCATTCACTCTTTGCACCGACTTTGCGGTGTAATCAATTTTACGGATCCCGATCGAGCAATTTAAATTAAAGTGGATGCCTCGCCACATAAACTGGCTTTGATTAAACGCATCGAGAATCGACTGAGCAAATTGCCTCACCTCCTCTTCATCGCAATCACGTAATAAAATGGCAAACTCATCGCCACCGGTTCTTGCTAGTGTTGCTTTTTGGGGGATTAATTGAGCTAACAACTCAGCGACATAGACAATTGCAGCATCTCCAGCTTCATGACCAACCGTATCATTGATTAATTTAAACTGGTCAAGATCAAGATAAAATAAGGCATGCACACGTATATTACCTTTCACTTCCTTTAAAGCAGTGACGAGTTGTTGCTCAAAATGATATCGGTTATACAAGCCAGTTAAACCATCGTAATGAGCTTGATATTCTAGTTGCTCCGCTAACAAGTGAGTTTCGGTAATATCTTCACCGACAATTAATAATTGACGAGTTTCTGGAATTTGACGAATATTTTCTCTTATCCACACAGACTGACCCATATGATCAATATATTGGATTTCACGACGCGCGACTAAAGCATGTTTTTTTTGTGGTTGACGTAACTTTTCTAACGCACTGATCTCGCTGGTTTGAGCATAAAAACTTTGCAGTTTTCGCCCTAAGATTTACAAGTTATCGTAACCTAAGATTTCAGAAGTAAACTTGTTGGCTGCTTGAATACAATCATGCTCATCAAGGGTTAGCATCATCACCGGCTGTAATTGGTAGTAATTTCTAAACTTCGCCTCATTCTCAATTAAGCGTTTTTCTGCCAATTTATGAGCCGTTATATCCTTGCCTTCGAATAAATATTGTTCATCATGACCATCCACTGTTGGTAATTTTTTAATACTTAAATCTAAAATAATCGGTCCAATATTCGTTCTTATTAATTCAACCTCAAGGCGAACTACCCCTTCTTGTTGCGCTTTTAGGTACGCCTGTTGAACTTTTTCACCACTCGCTTCTCCCCATCCGCCATAAGTCCAAACGGGGTGACCGTAATCAAAATTCGGGTCATACACCCATTCTTGCAAAGTCTGATTACTAGAGATTAACCGCCCTTTTTCATCAACAATACCAATGGCTTGCCTACTTAAGTCATAAACCGTTTCCAATAAATACTGACTTTGCTGTGATTGATTTTCAGTAATACGAACACGCTTAAAATGACGAATAATAAAAAATAAAACCATCGCCAATACAATGAAATAAACGAAAAATTGCAGCATATCATTGGGGTGAGGAATATCTGTAAAACTAGATTGGGCTTGGCTGATGACTGCCGGTGAGTTTGTTTCAAGCATAGTAGGCTCTATACTTGATCCACTCTCACTTGCCCAAGCGAAATCACTCGCGAAGGTAATAACCAAAGTTATAAAATATCGAAAATCTACATTCATTTAGTGCAAGCTATGTCTTTAGTGAGAAAGTAACACCGAATTGTTCAGTGCCTAAATAAAAAAGCGAGTAATAACTCTCTTTAACAATAATGACTTATGTTATTAACCTTACCAACTATTTTGCTGTTTTGTTTGTTATATTCGTAAGCAAAAGCAAAAAATTAAATTAAATAATCTCAATGTAATGAATTAAGGAATCAACATGCCCGATCCTAATGTTCGATTAGATGAGCTTGATAAAGCAATTCTGAAGATTTTAATGGCAGACGCACGAACGCCTTATGCAGAAATGGCCAAACGCTTTGATGTCAGCCCCGCAACAGTGCATGTTCGAGTTGAAAAAATGCGAGCGGCCAAAGTCATCGAAGGCACTGAAGTTGTGGTTAATGCGAAGAAGCTAGGCTATGACGTGTGTTGCTTTATTGGAATAAACCTTAATGCCGCGCGAGATTATCACTCGGCAATTGAAAAACTAAATGCATTAGATGAAGTAGTTGAAGCCTACTACACCACCGGTGCCTACAATATTTTCGTCAAGTTGATGTGTAAAAATATTGAAGAGCTGCAATACGTTTTAATTGATAAACTACAAGCGATTGATGAGGTGCAATCGACCGAAACACTGATTTCATTACAAAACCCAATTAACCGTAACGTTAATCCATAAGCCTATCATTTAAAACAAGTGACTTCCGTTCTGTCCTTTCAATATGAAATTATTTTGACAGCCGCTTCTCTGCAATATTAACGTTACATTTCATCATTAACCTCTGCTCATCTTTGATAATAACAATAGGAAATCAATTATGAGCAAGCAAAACCCGTCTAAAGCTGATATTAGCGATTTTTCACAAATTATTGAGAAAGGGCTGAGCCGTCGTCGTTTTCTACAAACCACTGCAGCAGGTAGCTCAGCCGCTTTTTTTGCCGCCTCTCCGATTGCTAATGCCATGGTTCGCCCACCTAAAGCCCCTGAATTACTCGGCTTTTCTCCTATATCATCCTCAACCCAAGATAGTGTTATTGTCCCTAGGGGATACCGTGCAGAATCTTTAATTTCTTGGGGTGATGCTATCAAGCCTACGGCCGCGGCATTTTCTCAATCAAACTCAGCGGTCGACCAAGAAATGCAATTTGGCGATAACAATGATGGCATGACTTTCCTACCTCTTAGTCGCAATCGTGCAGTATTAGCGGTCAACAATGAAAATACCGATTACCGAACTTTATTTGATGACCAAGGCGAGAACCTAACCGCGGAAAAAGTTCGTCGTTCTCAAGCAGCGGTTGGTGTTTCTATTGTTGAATTGCGCAAGGGTGCACAAGGCTGGGAAGTCAATGTCGATGGTCGTTTAAACCGTCGCATCACCGCTTATACAGAAATGGAATTAACCGGCCCTGCGGCAGGAAGCGATAAAGTCAAAACCCACGCTGACCCAACAGGCACACAAGTTCTTGGCACTTTTAATAACTGTGCCAATGGCGCAACACCTTGGGGAACCTACCTTACCTGTGAAGAAAATTTTAATGGTCTCTTTGGTAGTCAAAATGAAATTGAAGTACCGGAAGACGATGCACGCTACGGCATTAATTCAGGCAATAGCTGGTTTAATTGGCATCAATTTGATGAACGCTTTGATATCGAAAAAGAACCGAATGAAAATCATCGCCATGGTTGGGTAGTGGAAATTGACCCAATGAATCCAAATTCCAAACCGAAAAAACGCACTGCATTAGGTCGTTTCAAACATGAAAATGCAGCGTTAACCATCGACAAAAATGGTCGTGTAATCATCTACCTTGGGGATGATGAACGAGGCGAGCATATTTATAAGTTTGTATCAAAAGGCAAATATAAAGCCCATAAACCAGAAGCTAACCGAGATTTACTGGATGAAGGTACTTTGTATGTCGCTAAATTTACCGCCAAAGATGGTGATATGCATGGTAAAGGTGAATGGCTTGAGCTAACTTTTGGCAAAAATGGCCTAACCCCAGAAAATGGTTTTAATAGCCAAGCAGATGTACTCATTTTTGCACGTAAAGCCGCGACTCAAGTCGGCGCAACCACCATGGATCGCCCTGAATGGGTTGCCGTTCACCCTGATAATGAGCAAGTTTTTTGTACACTCACTAACAATAAATATCGTGGTGTACGTGACGACCAAGAAGTCAACCCAGCCAACCCACGAGAAGACAATATCTACGGTCATATCATCCGTTGGCAACCGAAAAATGGCAAACACGATTCCGAGCAATTCTTCTGGGATATCTATGTATTAGCCGGCAACCCAGAGATTTATGCCAGTGATGATCCCCGTTCAGGCAGTGATAATATTACGCCTGAAAACATGTTCAATAGCCCCGATGGCATTGGGTTTGATAAAGATGGCCGCTTATGGATTCAAACCGATGGCAACTACTCAAACTCAGGCGATTTTGCTGGTATGGGCAATAACCAAATGTTGTGTGGCGATCCCAATACTGGTGAAATCAAGCGTTTCTTAACCGGCCCAACGGGTTGTGAAATTACCGGACTAACCTTTAGCCCAGATTACCGAACCATGTTTGTTGGCGTGCAACATCCAACCGGTTCTTATTCCGCAATTGATGGTATTCCACGTTCTACCGTCATCAAAATCACTCGTGAAGATGGTGGGGTGATAGGAGCGTAAATAGCAGTCCCTAGGTTGCTAGTCCCTGGTTCCTAGAAAAACACTGTCGCTATAAAAAATACTAAACCAGAAACGCACTGTGCGCTTCTGGTTTTTTATGTCCAACAATCAACGTTCTTCCACTTCCTAGAAACTAGAAACTAGGAACTTGAAACTAGGGACTTCTCTTTATAACACCTCGGTTGCCTTGGACACATTCCTCCACGTGAACAAATCACTCTCGCCTGATTTTCGATGCCGCGTTCAATCCAATTAATATTTAAAATCCGCGCCACGGTAAGTAGCTGTTGTTTTATTTGGTAAGGGATCTCACATTGCCCACCTTTGCGCACACACTCTTTTTGCAGAGCAGTGGCTATCGCAACCGCATCTTCCCCTTGAGCTTCTAACGCTGGATTCAAATCAACGCCCGAACATAGCACATGGTAATTGCCCGCCATGTCTTTAACTTTAACCGACTCACAGCAATAAATATGTGGCACACCATCTTGATTCAACACTGAAATTTGCGCAACTGGCGTATTACCTGGAATACCTATCATACGAAATACCGACCAATGCTGACACGGATCTTCTACCATACGCATATTACCCCAAGGTAGAGGAATACCATTGCCACGATATACTGCTTTTAGCTTACCGGGATTATAAGCATCGAAATAATGCCAATGAGGATACGGTGATACCGCAGTCATACGACGCATGACAACTGACTCTGACACGCCAATTAATTTACTCACACTAATCTCATAACCATGCCGGTCGAGTAACTGACGAAATGGTACTTTCGGGCATAACAAGGCACCAGCAAAAAATGAGCATTCAAAGTCTCGCCAAGCTTGCAAAATATGTTTGGAATCGAGGTTATTCACATCTCGTGTTTGATCCGGCATTAAAGTAGATAAATTACGATTATCCGAGGCAATAACATGCTTTTCACCATCACTGTTGTGCAACACTTTATGGCCTATGTGTACCGCTAAATCATATTTAAGTTTTTCTGGGGTGGCTTTTAGTGCACGGTTGATTCGGATTACCCCCGGTGCTTCAGCATAAGAACGCACAATATGTTTGGACTTCACCCCATGAATATCCTCCACATCTTGTGATGGCTCATCGAACCATTTGATCTTTACACCGACTTCCTGACAAATATCCAATAAATCTTCAACCGACAACGGCATACGTTTTTGGCCAACTTTTTCTGCCGCCTTTTCAAGATCAGGAAAATGATTTTGATGATGTTCTTGGTGAGCACGAATCAAAAGATGGGCAAACTGATGCCCAGTAGTGCCGGTTTGTGACAGCATTTCAGGAATAGCAATTTGTAAAATATCATTGGAAAACAAAAAGCTTGGTTCAAGCACCATACCATTAATGCCACCACGACTCCCCTTTTCTGGGGTGATTTCTTGCTCTTCACTGGCATCATCTAAAAACCACTGCAACGGCTTTTGAAATACCTGCGCGATCACATCCAACATCGCTTCACTTGGCACTCGCTTGCCTCGTTCAATCATCGAAAGATACGACACCGACGGGGCATCTTCAGGGTCAATTTTAATGCAACGTGACGATAAATCTTCCAAGGTTAAACCATTACGTTTCCGTAAGTTACGAACCTTAGTGCCGAGAAAGTGTGACTGTCTATTTAACGAACTTGATGCCTTCATCCCTGACCTCTTATTTGTAAAATTTACACTGTGTAATTTTCTTTGTGAAATTTTAGTTATTTTATCGCTATTCTTTTAGTCACAGGATAAAAAAGCAGCATTTTATGTTCAACTTTAAGACAGCGGTCACTGATTAAGAAAACGGTGGCTCAAAAACAAGTCGTAACATGAGGGAACGAATATGAACTTAGCACATACTATCGATGGTCCAATGACCAGCACACAGACTACATTAGCGACTCAACACAACTTTAATGCCGAGCTAGTTCAATTCGTCAATCAACAAGTGTTGCCACTAACCGATCTCGATCAGCAGAAATTTTGGGCTAATTTCAGCCAACTGCTGAATGATCTTGCGCCGAAAAACCAAGCGCTGTTAGAAACTCGTACTCGCCTACAAACTCAAATTGATGACTGGCATAAAAGTCACCCTAGATTTAATCAAGATGAATATCAGGCATTTTTACAACAAATTGATTATCTCGTTGAACAAGGCGACGATTTTCAAATCAGCACCCAAAATGTAGATCAAGAGATTGCTACACTTGCAGGACCACAACTTGTAGTACCAATTAAAAATGCTCGTTTTGCACTTAACGCCGCTAATGCTCGCTGGGGTAGTCTTTATGATGCTACGTACGGCAGTGACATTATTACTCAATCGGAAGGGTTAAAAGCCGGTAAGAAATACAATCCCGCTCGTGGCAAACATGTCATTGATTTTGCCAAAACCTTTTTAGATGACAGCTTCCCACTAAAACAAGGCTCACATCACGATGTTCAAAGCTATTCAGTGTATTTTCATCACTTATTGGCGACGTTCCCTGATGGTAGTCAATCTGGTTTAGCGCAGCCTTGTCAGTTTGTTGCCTCTAGTAATCCAGATGTAGAACCGACTTCTATCGTGTTGAAAAATCACGGCTTACACATCGAGTTAATAATTAACCGCAAAGGTGCCATTGGTCAGCATGACATTGCCGGCTTGGATGATATTCAAATGGAATCAGCGCTTTCTACCATTATGGATTTTGAAGACTCGGTTGCCACAGTCGACAGCCAAGATAAGTTGGAAGCCTATCGTAATTGGTTTGGTCTAATCACTGGCAACCTAACGGCCACGATCAATAAAGGTAATCAAACCCAGATCCGTCGGCTGAACTGTGACCGTAGTTACACCCATAAAAATGGGGATGACTATAACTTGCATGGTCGCTCACTACTATTAGTTCGTAATGTTGGCCACCTAATGACCAGTGATTTAGTTCAAACCTCGCAAGGCAAAAATATGCCAGAAGGGTTAATTGATGCGGTGATCACTGCCTTAATTGGCGCGATTGAAATTAAAAATCCATCAGCATGCCGCGTGACTAATAGCCGAACTGGCAGCATTTATATTGTTAAACCGAAAATGCATGGCCCAGAAGAGGTGGCATTCAGCAATGACCTATTTGAACGTATAGAGAAAATGCTCGATCTTGAGCCAAATACCATAAAAATGGGGATTATGGATGAAGAACGTCGCACAACCGTCAACCTAAAAGAATGCATCCGCGCCGCACAATCGCGCGTAGTGTTCATCAACACTGGTTTTCTTGACCGCACTGGTGATGAAATCCACACCAGCATGCAAGCCGGTGCTTTTAAACCCAAAGCGGATATTAAACAACAAACCTGGATTGAGGCTTATGAAAACAACAATGTTGAAGTCGGACTAGCGTGTGGCTTTACAGGCAAAGCACAAATTGGCAAAGGCATGTGGGCAATGCCCGATGAAATGAAAGCCATGATGGCAACTAAAGTGGCTCACCCAAAATCTGGCGCCAATACCGCTTGGGTACCCTCGCCTACCGCTGCCACATTGCACGCTTTGCATTATCACCAAGTGGATGTATTTGCCGAGCAACAAGCCGTTAGTGAACGCACACCAACGAATCAAGCGGATTTATTAACCCTTGAATTGCTAGAGGAAACACTTTCTCAACAACAAATTGAAGCCGAACTCGATAACAATATTCAAGGCATTTTGGGCTATGTGGTGCGTTGGGTAGAAATGGGGATTGGCTGCTCAAAAGTGCCTGATATTAATAATGTCGAATTAATGGAAGATCGCGCAACTTTGCGAATTTCCAGCCAACACATTGCCAACTGGTTATTACATAAAATTTGCCGCCCAGAGCAAGTAATGGACAGCATGCACAAAATGGCGCAAGTGGTAGATACACAAAATGCAGGGGCAGAAGGCTATCAACCTATGCTGCCAAATGTTGAGCAAAGCTTAGCGTTTCAAGCAGCAAGAGAGTTGATTTTCCAAGGCCAAAATCAGCCAAGTGGTTATACGGAACCGTTACTACACCAATATCGAGTTTGGGCAAAAGGGAATTAAGACCCTAGTTTCTAGTCCCTAGTAACGCTTCGCGGCTAGAAAAAGCCAAAGCCCTAGGAACCAGGAACCAGGAACCAATTAAAGTACACAAATTAACTTACAACTAATAAGAAATCGACAGCAACAATTTGACTATCCGATAACGAAACATAGAAGGGAATCATTATGCCAAATACAACCGATCAAAATAGCTATAAGCAACAACTTACTGATGCGCAAAACACCATCGAAAGCCAAGGCACCTGGAATGCCATCACGCCAGAATACGTGGCTCGCATGCGTCTGCAAAATCGTTTCCGAACAGGGCTGGATATTGCACGCTTTACCGCAAAAATTATGCGTGAAGACATGGACGCTTATGACCAAGATCCAGCGAACTACACGCAATCTTTAGGTTGCTGGCATGGATTTATCGGCCAACAAAAAATGATTTCCATTAAAAAGCATTTTGAAACCACCCGTGGCCGTTACTTATACCTTTCAGGTTGGATGGTGGCGGCAATGCGTTCTGAATTTGGCCCACTACCCGACCAATCTATGCACGAGAAAACCTCTGTGCCGATGCTAATTGAAGAACTGTACACCTTCTTAAAGCAAGCCGATGCGCGTGAATTAAATCATCTATTTAAAGATTTAGATGCGGCGCAAGCATCTGGCGATCAAGTGAAGGTTCAAGCGGTACAAAAACAAATCGATAATTTCGAAACTCATGTGGTACCTATCATTGCCGATATCGATGCCGGCTTTGGTAATGAAGAAGCGACCTACCTACTGGCGAAAAAGATGATTGAAGCAGGTGCATGTTGTATTCAAATCGAAAACCAAGTATCAGATGCCAAACAATGTGGCCACCAAGATGGCAAAGTAACCGTACCACATGAGGATTTCTTGGCAAAAATCAACGCAGTTCGCTACGCATTCTTAGAACTTGGCGTAGAAGATGGTGTCATTGTCGCGCGTACTGATTCACTAGGAGCAGGCCTGACACAAAAAATCCCAGTATCACAAACACCAGGCGATCTAGCCGACCAATACAATGCCTACATTGATGGTGTTGAGATCCAATCTCTGAGCGAACTTAGCTCAGGTGATATGGTACTAAAACAAGGTGATGCGGTGATTAAACCGACTCGTCTTCCTAATGGCTTAGTTCGCTTTAAACCAAACACAGGTGAAGACCGTGTGGTACTTGATTGCATCACTTCGCTGCAAAATGGCGCTGATCTACTATGGATTGAGACCGAAAAACCGCATATTGGCCAAATCGCAGGCATGGTAAATCGCATCCGCGAAGCAATTCCAAATGCAAAATTGGTGTACAACAATAGTCCATCATTCAACTGGACATTAAACTTCCGCCAACAAGTGTTCGATATGTGGGCAGAAGCAGGTAAGGATGTATCGGCTTACGATCGTGACCAATTAATGAATCAAGTGTATGACGGTTCGGATCTAGCGTTAGAAGCGGATGAGAAAATCCAAAGTTTCCAACGTGATGCGGCGGCGCAAGCAGGGATTTTCCACCACTTGATCACGCTACCAACTTACCATACTGCAGCGCTTTCAACTGATAACTTGGCGAAAGACTACTTTGGTGAGCAAGGCATGTTAGCTTACGTAGCAGGCGTTCAACGTAAAGAGATTCGTCAAGGTTTAGCTTCTGTAAGACACCAAGACATGTCAGGTTCAAATATCGGTGATGATCACAAAGAGTACTTCTCTGGAGACCAAGCACTGAAAGCGTCAGGTGAGAATAATACGATGAATCAGTTCTCTTAACGGAGGTAGAGTCTCGGGCGCTACGCTGCTCGTGGCTCGAAAAAGATTTATATTTAACTAGTTCCCTTAACCAAAAGCTTCTCATCTCTCTGTTGGCGAGAGATGGTGAAGCTTTTTTTTATGATTTTCGGAGCTCGGAATCTCGGGCGCGTTGCTGCTCGTAGCTCGAAAAAGACTCCAATCATTTTGAGAGATTCTGAACTGACATTCCTACCACACTCGAATTACGAGCAGCGAAGCGCCTAAGAACCGAGTCACGTAAACTCTTTTCGGCTCTCGAGCGAAGCGTCCTCGCAACTCGCTCCTAGGAACTAGGAACTCGATACTAACAACGTCTTCACCAACCCCGCCGCGATCGAAAACATAATCACTGCAATCACACTATCTAAAATCTGCCAGGTTTTCGGGTTAGCAAAAAATGGGATCAACTTTTTCGCAACATACGCCACGCCATAAAACCAAACCGCAGAAGCAGTTAAAGCCCCAACTAAGAACCAGCGCTTTTCTTCAAAGTTAAGTGATGAGGTAATGCCGCCGAGTACGAGAATCGTGTCAATATAAACGTGAGGATTCAAAAAAGTCATCGCCAAGGTCATTAGCGCCACTTTGATCCAATTACGGCTCACTTCTGAATTATCGATATCCAAATGACTTTGACCACACCATGCTGATTTTGCTGATAAAAAGCCATACCAACATAAAAAAACGATGCCGCATAAGGTTAACATTTCTGTCATCACAGGTGCTTGTTGTAATAATGCACCAACCCCTAGTACACCAGTACTGATCAGTAGAACATCGCCCATAAAGCATAATGTCGCCACCAACATCACATAGTTATTCTTCAAACCTGATTTAAGTAAAAAGGCATTCTGACTACCAATCGCCACGATTAGACTGCCTGATACAAACGCGCCTTTTAATGCCACACTTAACATGCTCTTTTATCCTTAGTTGTCATTGCTAGCTCACACTTGATAGACGCTAATATTGCGCTACAAAAGACATAAGTTAAAATTAAAATTTTTAAACAATCATAAGTATTACTTAAGTAAGGTGTGAAATGTTTGATTATAAATTACTCGAATCCTTAGAAAGAATCGCAGCACTAAGAAGTTTTGAAGCTGCGGCGCAAGAGCTCAATATTACTCAATCGGCTATTTCGCAACGCATCACCAATTTAGAACAGCGCGTCGGTTCAATCTTAGTACAACGGGGTAAATCCTTATCCCTCACTCCGACCGGTCAAGCCCTCGCCAATCATGTGATTAAAGTGAAACAGATGGAATTAGAACTCAAGCATTTAATGAGCGACAGCGTCCAATCGCATCCACTCAAAATTGTGGTCAACGCCGACAGTTTAGCCACTTGGTGGTTTAAGGCGACCAAAGATTTCAACCAACAGCACGATGTGATGTTCGACATTATGATTGAAGATCAGAGTGAAGGATTGAAGCATTTAGAAGAAGGCATCGTACTCGGTTGTCTATGCAGCAGCGACAAACCACTCAATGGCACCCGCTGCTACGCTTTAGGCCATATGGAATATCGCTTTTATTGCACCGAAGATTTTTATCAACGCTATTTTGCAAAGCGGGATCTAAGCATAGCTCTTGAACACGCTCCGGCGGTGATTTTTGGCGCTTCAGATAAATTGCACAAACAAGCACTGCAACAATGGGGATTTCACGCCAATTATCCCTATCACATTTGCCCTTCCAGTGAAGGTTTGGTTCACATGGTACAACATAGCCAAGGTTATGGCTTATTACCTGTGCTGCAAGCCGAGCCTATCATGGAACAATTGGTGGATATTTTTCCACACAATACCGGCATTCAAGTACCACTGTATTGGCACTATTGGCAACAAAGCGGCTCGGTGTTGGATAAGTTGTCTACCTTACTGGCATCGAATAAAACAAAAGAGTTAATCTTTTAACGGCACATAAATATCCGTAATAAGCTCATGCTCTGACACCTCAGGGAAGAAGTTTTGGTACTCAAAGAACATTGGGGCATCCGCTAATTCTTCACCGCTCTGTGGCAACCATTGCGCAAAAATAAAATAGATTTTGTTATCCATTAAATGATGTGGGCCAATATGGCGCAGATGAATATATCGACCACCTTGAATGGTTTTATCGACGATCCCAAAGTCATTATCTCCGACGGCTTGCTTTACTTCTCCACAGACATCAAAGCGGAATTGTTCCGCTGGCGTATTATTCGGATCGTTATACACAATACCGAAAGTGCGCGAAGAATTAACAGGGGAATAAGTCGTCTTTTTACGCCAATCAATAAATTGACTAATCGTGTTATTCAATAAACTTGGGGAGCCAATATGTTCTTTAACGGCGACTACAATCTGCTCTAAATTTTTAACACTGATCTCATCAAGTAATACGTTGTTATTAATCTCTTTCATCTTAATTCCTATTTTACTATCAAATTGTTCATACCAATCAGGCCATTGTGGCTCGCGACGAAATTGAGACGGTGATTGGTTGAAGTGACGCTTAAATGCGCGTGAAAAAGATTCGAGATAATCAAAACTCGCATCCAGTGCGATATCCGTAATACTTTTATGTGGCTGAAAAACCAATTGATAGGCAGCACGTTTTAATCTTACTTTCATTATAAAGGTCGTCGTGCTCATGCCGAAGATGGCAGAAAACTGACGATGAAAATGAAAACTCGAAAAATGAGCAACTTGGCTTAACGCTTCATAACTCATCACCTCATCAATGTGCAGGTAGATGTATTCGCATACTTTACGCATCCGCTGTAGATACTGCTGTTTATTTTTATCCACGCTCTTCCTCTCTTTCGCCACCAAGTATCAGATAAAAAGAAATTTATTACTTAACCTAAATTGCGGAGATAAAAGTAAGTATAAATACCGCTATCGTTTCAAAGCAAACGGACCAAATTGACACAAAAAAAGCGATCAATAAAAATATTGATCGCTTATCGATTTACAGCAACTACACCTAGGAACTAGGGACTAGAAACCGCTCTTTCTATCCTTCAATCCCCGCATGACGCAATAGCGCATCAATTTTCGGTTCACGACCACGGAAGCGTTTAAATAGCTCCATCGGTTCTTCACTTCCGCCCATTTCTAGGATGTTATTCAAGAAGCTTTGTCCGGTTTCTTGATTAAAGATCCCCTCTTCTTCAAAACGCGAATAAGCATCGCTTGAAAGCAATTCTGCCCATAAGTAGCTGTAGTAACCCGCGCTGTAGCCACCAGCAAAAATATGGCTGAAGGCATGGGAGAAACGGTTCCACTCTAGACTTGGCAGTACTGCAACTTTAGATTTCACATCTGCCAGTGTTTCTAGCACTTTCGCACCAATGTCAGGATCGTATTGCGAGTGCAGCGTGAAGTCGAACAGACCAAATTCAAGCTGACGCAAAATAAACATCGCCGATTGGAAGTTCTTCGCCGCCAGCATTTTATCCAGCATTTCTTTTGGTAATGGCTCACCAGTTTGATAGTGACCAGAAATGAACGCCAGCGCGTCTTCTTCCCAACACCAGTTTTCTAGGAACTGGCTTGGTAGTTCAACCGCATCCCAAGGCACACCGTTGATGCCAGATACCGCGGCCACATCCACTTGAGTCAGCATGTGGTGAATGCCGTGACCAAATTCGTGGAATAACGTCACCACTTCATCATGAGTAAACAGCGCAGGCTTATCACCGACAGGCTTGTTGAAGTTACAGGTTAAGTAAGCCACCGGAGATTGCACTGAGCCATCAGCAAGGGTGCGACGTACGCGGCATTCATCCATCCATGCCCCGCCACGTTTATGTTCACGGGCGTATAAATCAAGGTAGAAGCTACCACGCAGCTCGCCATTGGCATCGGTGATTTCAAAGAATTTCACCGATTCATGCCAAGTGTCCACACCCGCTTTTTCCGTCACCGTCATGCCGAATACGCGGTTTAATACTTCAAACAGCCCAGCTACCACTTTTGATTCAGGGAAGTATGGACGCAGCTCTTCATCAGAAATTTGGAACAGTTTTTGTTTTTGTTTCTCGCTGTAGTATGCGATGTCCCACAGGTTTAGCTCAGTCACGCCACATTCTTGCTCAGAAAATTGGCGCAGCTCTTCCACTTCTCGCTCACCTTGAGGCTTGGCTTTGGTAGCTAGATTATTCAAAAACTCCATCACTTGCGATGGGGTTTCTGCCATTTTGGTGGCGAGGGATTTTTCAGCATAAGAGCTAAAACCAAGCAGACGCGCGATTTCATGACGAAGTTTTAATTCTTCCGCCATCACTTCTGTGTTATCCCACTTACCTGCATTAGGACCACGATCCGAAGCGCGAGTCACAAAGGCTTCGTACATTTCTTGGCGCAATGCCTGGTTATCACAGTAAGTCATTACTGGAATGTAAGATGGCATTTCTAACGTTAGTAACCAACCGTCTAACTCTTTCGCTTCTGCATTGGCTTTTGCCGCTGCCATTGCCGATTCTGGCATACCGGCTAATTCCGCTTCCTCGGTAATGTGCTTCGTCCAACCCATGGTGGCATCAAGTACATTATTCGAGAACTTAGAACCTAATTCAGATAAACGCTTGCTGATTTCGCCATAACGTTTTTGTTGATCAGCTGGTAGACCAATACCCGATAATTCAAAATCTTTTAATGCATCGGTGATCGATTTTTGTTGCGCAGTATTGAGGTTAGCAAATTCATCACTGGCTTTAAGTGCTTTATACGCTTCATAAAGTCCTTTATGTTGACCAACCCAAGTGCCGTACTCAGACAATAATGGCAAACAGGCTTCATAAGCTTCACGTAGTTCTTCACTATTCTGAACCGAATTTAAATGGCTGACCGGTGACCAAAGACGACTTAAACGATCATCGGTTTCTGTTAATGGCTCACAAAGAGTATCCCACGTTGGCTTTTCACCACCAGCAAGTACTTTTTCAACTTGGGCACGGCAATCAGCAATCGCTTGCTCTACCGCAGGCTGGACATGCTCTGGTTTAATTTGAGAAAACGGGGGTAAACCATCTTTAGATTCAACGAATGAGAGTAACGGATTAGACATGAATGCTTTCCTTAATTCGTGTATCCCCTTCGTACTTGAAGCTGCAGCTTTGTTGACGGCGTGCCTCACTGCAACTCCAATTACTTTGGGAATAGTAATTCTTCTATATTTAGAAACTTTTCTTTAGATATAAATGTAGGCTAACTCACTAGATTTCAATGGTGCTGAAAGTAAAAACTGCTTTACGCTTTCTTTTATCAGGCAAGACACAAGAATATTCGGTATCATGGTCGGCAATATTGACCCAATTTCAAGAGATAAACCATGCTGAGTTATCGTCACAGCTTTCACGCTGGCAACCATGCCGATGTGGTAAAACACATAGTACAGAGCTTAATTTTGAATGCCTTAAAACAAAAAGATAAGCCGTTCGTTTACCATGATACGCATGCAGGTGTAGGCCGCTACGACTTAACTCACGAATGGTCAGAAAAAACTGGTGAATACAAACAAGGCATCGCACGTATTTGGGGACAAGATTTACCTGAAGAAGTGACTAGCTACTTAGATTCAATCAAAGAACTCAATAATAGTGACGAACTACGTTACTACCCGGGTTCTCCACGCGTAGCACGTGCTCACTTACGCAATCAAGACCGCATGGTATTAACAGAACTTCACCCCAGTGATCATCCGCTTTTAGAGCAAGAGTTTCATCGCGATCGCCAGGTTAGAATCCATCAAAAAGACGGTTTTGAACATTTAAAAGCCAGCTTGCCACCTAAAGAACGTCGTGGTTTAGTGCTCATCGACCCGCCTTATGAACTGGCTCACGAATACCAAGATGTGGTGAGAGCCATTGCACAAAGCCATAAGCGCTGGGCGACCGGTATTTATGCTATTTGGTACCCTGTCGTTTATCGCCATACTATTGATGACATGATTGCCGATCTTAAAAAACTCGATATTCGTAACATTTTGCAAATTGAATTAGGCGTATCTGCCGATAGTCTTGAGCGTGGTATGACCGCATCAGGCATGATAGTCATTAACCCACCGTGGAAATTAGAAAGTCAAATGACGGAAATTTTACCTATGCTACAACAGGCAATCGCACCAAGCACAGGCCACCACAAAGTTGAGTGGATTGTTCCAGAATAATCATTAATAAATGAAACCAGGGTTGCATAATCCATCTGCTACCCTCATTAAATAAAGACAGACATAACAGGTTACGGAGAACAAAATGACAACGCATTTTGATTACATTTGTATTGGTGGCGGTAGTGGCGGTATTGCATCCGCTAACCGCGCAGCTATGTACGGTGCAAAAGTGGCACTGATTGAAGCTCAAGATCTTGGTGGCACTTGTGTCAACGTAGGTTGTGTACCTAAAAAAGTAATGTGGCACGGCGCACAAGTAGCGGAAGCGATTAACCTGTATTCAAAAGATTACGGCTTTGATGTGGAGCTAAAAAGCTTTAACTGGGCCAAAATGGTGGAAAACCGTCAAGCGTATATTGGCCGTATTCATCAATCTTACGACCGCGTATTAGGTAATAACAAAATCAATGTTATCCGTGGCTTTGCTAAATTTGTTGATGAGAAAACCGTTGAAGTCAATGGCGAGCAATACACCGCCGATCATATTCTGATCGCAGTCGGTGGCCGCCCAACAATTCCAAACATTCCTGGAGCTGAGCACGGGATTGATTCAAACGGCTTTTTCGAGCTGAACGAGCAACCAAAGCGCGTTGCAGTGGTTGGCGCAGGTTATATTGCGGTTGAGATTGCTGGCGTACTTAGCGCACTCGGCACTGAAACTCACCTATTTGTTCGTAAAGAATCGCCGCTACGTAGCTTCGATCCTATGATTATCGACACCTTAGTTGAAGTAATGAACACTGAGGGCCCAACACTACATACCAATTCTGTGCCTAAAGAAGTCGTAAAAGAAGCTGACGGTAGTATTACCCTTCACTTAGAAAACGGTGAAAGTCAAAATGTTGATACCCTAATTTGGGCAATTGGTCGTCATCCAGCAACCGATGCGATTAACTTGGATGTCACTGGTGTGGCAACTAACGAGCGCGGTTATATCAAAGTGGATGAATACCAAGAAACCAATGTCAAAGGCATCTACTGTGTCGGTGACATCATGGAAGGTGGTATTGAACTCACCCCTGTAGCAGTCAAAGCCGGTCGCCAATTATCTGAACGTTTATTTAACGGTAAAACCGACGCTAAGATGGATTACAACCTAGTCCCGACTGTCGTCTTTAGCCATCCACCAATCGGCACTATTGGTTTAACAGAGCAAGATGCAAAAGCACAATACGGTGAAGACAATATTAAAGTCTACACTTCAGGCTTTACTGCTATGTATACTGCGGTCACTTCACACCGCCAACCATGTAAAATGAAGCTAGTTTGTGCAGGCGACGACGAGAAAGTAGTTGGTCTACATGGCATTGGTTTCACGGTTGATGAAATGATCCAAGGTTTTGCGGTTGCAATGAAAATGGGTGCAACCAAAGCGGACTTTGATGCAGTTGTCGCCATTCACCCAACGGGTTCGGAAGAGTTTGTTACTATGAGATAGTTTAACTATCCGTAACTTAAATCATAGCCTCACTTTTTAGTGGGGCTTTTTTATTCTAGCGCCATCAAATGAAACCTGCCAAGATATTTCAGGGCGTTTTAGCCTAGATAAACGACAAGCCATTCGTGATATCAATGCCGATAGCAGATTACATTAGGAAAACCAAAAACTGTGAGCAGGAATTATTGATTTAGATCTCGGTGTTAATCAATACTTATCAGTAGATCTCGAATACACTGGTTTAGGCAGTGATCGTAAACAATTTTTATTTATTTTTAATACTCACTTTTGAGCGTTTTTAACTAGTCTTTGCATTAAACATTGGCGTAAAATTTAAAATACTCACTCTAAGGACAGACGCTCACTATGTTCATTTTGCTTTTTTCCATGCTCTCATATTGGACTGGAACGCCAATCACGAGCTTAACCAATCCAGACTATCGCGCCTACGACTCACCGTATAATTATAATAATTTTCAGATTGGTGCTGGTTGGCAAACTGACGGTTTGGATATCAAGCTAGGTGGGAGCTATATGATTGATGAGAACTGGATCTTTACTGGCCACTATCAAAACTATTTTCTCAATGATGGAGACTTTCCAACCGGTGAAAATGCCTACGATTCCAAGTTTAGTCAAAGTGATGTCGCATTTGGTGCGTTATATCGCATGCCGCTGAATCCATCGCTCGATTGGGTTGTCGGTGGCGAACTGGGTTATGATTGGTACAAAGATCGTAAAACTAGCTCTACCGCTGATGATATTATTGGCATTGATTACGATGATCATAGTGTTGGTATAAAAGGTTTAACAGGCTTACGTTATAGCTTAACTCGCAACATTGATCTTGGTGCCGACATTGGCGCTAAATATGCCTATGACCGTACCTATTTGCAAACTTCTGCTGAGATGAATTACTACTTCACTGAAAATATTGCTCTGGGCGGCAGAGCCAGTTATGAAGACCATGATGGTCATATCGGTTTTTATATTCGAGTATCTAACTAATACTCACCAGATTTATCAGGCTTTCCTACTTTTTAATTCATTAAACGGTAAGATCGCGGCTAAACGCTGCCAGTCTAGGCGCGATAAAGTATAAATTAAGCTAAACTATAAATAATTACTTTCACTCACTTAATTTGTGTGTAATCAATGTAATTATCCATTACCATACCTTCATTAAGTATCGATACATTGATATTGGTTATTTCAAATAACGCCTTAATGACTCATCAATATTACAATAGAAATGAATGGATCTTATTCTATGTCTCGTCGCCCTCTATCTGGATTTGCCAACCTTAAGCATGGTGTAAGCCTCATCAGCACTTACCTAACCTCTGCACTGTTTTCGATTGCTTATGCCGCTTCAAGCCAAATTGGCGAAGTCACAACCGTACCTAAAGCTGGCACACCACAAAGCGCTCAAACAACCCAAGCGAAACCAACGAGTGGCAATCCAAATCGCCCAGCTAACTCAGATAAAGTATGGGATAGAATATTACCCATTGGTGGTCAAGTCGCAATTTATAATGGCTACGATTTGCCTCTGCCTTTTGGTGTCAGCTTTTTATACAGCTATATCGAACAGGATCAGACGATTAGCGATATGAAAATTGGCTATGGTGGCCCTGCGAATGTTGATATTGATTTTCTGTCTTTTGACCGATTTCGCAGCAAAACCAATACCCCACAATTAAAACTAGATGCTTGGGTACTCCCTTTTCTTAATGTATTTGCCACTGTTGGCCGTATTAAAGGCACCATTGATATTAAAATGAGTATGCCTAAAGGTAGTGTGGTGACTAGTGATCCGGTTACCAATGCAATTAATGATGGCATACAAGCCTACTGCGCCAAAAATCCAGTGAAATGTCGAGCAGGTAGTGCACTTAAACCAGATACGCCACCAGATATATTCAATGGTGAACCTTGGCGCCTCAATGCTGAAGCTGAAATTGAAGGTTACAACTACAGCCTTGGTGCGATGTTAGCAGGTGCAAGTGGAGATTGGTTCTATACTATGCCCGTGGTATACACCCAAACTAACATGAAGAAGACCAATGTAAGCGGCGGCACTCTCAATATTCAGCCACGTGTCGGTTATAATTTTGAACTCAACCATGGACTAGAGTTGGCGCTGTATACTGGTGCGAGCTATATGGACAGCAACCAAACCATTTCTGGTGGCTTTAACCTTGAAACGATGGAATCCACTCAAGATTTTGATGCACCGCATACCATTGCATTCGAAGTACATCAAGAAAACTCTGAAAAGTGGGCCGGCATTTTGGGCGCTAATTTTACAGTCAATAAGCACTTATCTGCCGCTATGGAGTATACCGGTGTAGTTGGTGATCGCCGCCAGTTGATTATTATGGTTAACGGCCGCTTCTAATCTTCTTCTAAATAGCAAAGCCTCAGTTAATCGGCATTAACTGAGGCTTTGTTTATTCTTGGCTTTAAGAAATACCTAACTTAACCTCAGCTTCGGATAAGAGTGTCACAATAATGAACCTAACTCACTGATATAAAAGTGATAAAAACATCTGTCAGGTATCTAGGATTGATGACTTTCTCTCAATGCTGCAATTTGGGATGGATAACAAGGCAAAATCATAAGTCAATAGCTGGCCTATTGCGTTGATTTTAAAGAAGTTAGACGCCTAAAGTGCTGTATTGAGTGACTTCTAGTTATCCGCAACTGAGGTTAGCTTACTTATCCGCAGGGAATACGACACCTACTTGTTTTCTCACTTCGGTACTAATGCGCGACACGCCCAACGCTCTTGCTTTAGCTTTTTCACACAACTTACCTTGCTTGATTTGCTCAGCAAAAATGCTCGCTTCATAAGTCATGGTGTTTTCCACTTGAGGGACAGTTAGCGTCACTGCGTCTTCACCACGTAATTTCAACACAATATGATCACACTCCGAAATGTGTTCAATAATCATTGAACCAGCTTCACCTTGAATCTCGCTTGGGATATTAGAATCTGACACTTTAGAGTGTGAAATCACCACATCATGCTCTTTGTAGTTCAAAATTACTGTACCATGAGCATCAACGCCAGAATCAAGTAAGTGAGCACTCGCTTTAATCGTTTCAGGCTCGCCAAAGAGTGCTACAGCACTGGATACACAGTAGAAACCGATGTCCATAATTGAGCCATTTGAGAAAGCAGGGTTGAAGGTATTCGGATTTTCACCATCCAAATAACGCTGATAGCGAGATGAATACTGACAATAATTAATAAAAACTTTATGCAGTTTACCCAATTTATCAAGGTTCTGATTAATGAGCTGAAAGTTAGGTAAATACTCAGTTTTAAATGCTTCAAATAGCACTACACCATTTTGCTCAGCCACCTGGTACATATGCTCGGCTTGAGTAATATTCGAAGCGATAGGTTTTTCACAAATAACATGTTTACCATTTTCTAGCATCAACACACTTTGTTCATAATGGAGAGCATTCGGACTAGCAATGTAGACAGCATCAAACACATCACTTTCTGCCATAGCCTGTAAATCAGTAAAGTATTGTGCTTGAGCATTAAATGGCGACGCAAACTCTGACGCTCGTGCTTCGGTGCGTGAATACACGGCGGTTAATTCAAACTCATTAACTTCTATGGCCGCTTGCACAAAACGCTCAGTGATCCAGTTCGTCCCGATAATGGCTAGACGTAGCATATGTTTTCCCTCTCAATCGACATACCTAAAAAAACAAACCGCAAAAGTCTCCCTTTGCGGTTTGCATCATACGTAAATTTATCTTACGGAGTAACTATTTTAATTTTAACAACACCAAGTACTCAGGGTATTTAACCTTTGTATAGCTTAGGATTGAACACATCACGCAACCAGTCACCAAGCAAGTTAATCACTAATACTATAGTAACCAATACTATTCCTGGGAATGCAGTGATCCACCAAGAGCCTGAGAAAATATAGTTAAAACCTATACTAATCAATGAACCCAGTGATGGTTGGTCAACCGGTAAACCTAGACCTAAGAAAGATAGTGCTGCTTCCGACATGATCGCGTTCGCAATTTGAACCGTTGAGATAACCAAGATTGGCGATAAACAGTTCGGTAAAATATGACGGAACATGATACGAGGTGAGCGGAAACCCATCACACGCGCCGCTTCCACATATTCTTTCTTCTTCTCTGCCAGTACTGATGCACGAACCGTACGTGCGTATTGTGGCCATTCAGCAACACCAATAATCACAATCAGCATTAACACTGCATACTGACCATAAAATTCACCACCAAAGCTGGCTTTAAAAATGGCCGAAACAATGATCGCCACCATCATAGTAGAAAAAGATAATTGGATGTCAGCAAAGCGCATTAAGAAACTATCAATGCGGCCACCAAAGTAACCAGCTGATAACCCAATGATGATACCCAAAAACAGTTGAACCGCTACTGCGCAAAAACCAATCATTAATGACAAGCGAGAGCCATATAAAATGGTTGAAAAAATATCTCGTCCCTGGTCATCGGTACCTAACCAGAATGCCGGATCACCATCTGCCATCCACGATGGAGGCAGTTCAGAGTTCATAATATCAATCGAAGTTAAATCATACGGGTCAGTTGGCGCGAGCCACGGCGATAAAATAGCCGCAACAAAAAATGCCATAAAAACCGCAAAGCTGACCATCGCCACTTTGTCTCGTAGGAAATAATACAAGATGTCTGATTGTTTGAAGCGTTCCCAACGAGTCGGAACAACAGATGAAGTTTGCTGATTCATAATTATGCTCCTTTTCCTGTGATGTTAACGGTTGGGTTAACCAAACCATAAAGCAAATCAACGATGGTATTGGTGACCACAAAGATCAAACCGACGAAGATAACGTAAGCGGTAATTAACGGCGTATCAACACGGTTAATCGCTTCAAGGAAAAGAAAGCCAGTACCCGGCCATTGAAATACGGTTTCAGTCAGAATGGTGTAAGCCACCATAGTACCAATCTGCACACCACCAACGGTTAATACCGGTAGCATGGTATTTTTCAGTGCATGTTGGTAATAAATTTTGTTCATTGCCAAACCTTTAGCACGACAAAATTTAATGTATTCAGAGCCTAGCACTTCCAGCATTTCAGAACGGACTAAACGAATAAATAGCGGCAACATAATTGAAGCCAAAGAAATACAAGGCAAGACTAAATGTGCTAAACCATCTAGTGTAAACAGGCCAGAATCCCAACCTAAAATATCACTGGTATCTCCTCGACCATAGGACGGCAGCCAGCCTAGCTCAATCGAGAACACATACATCAACATAATGGCAGTTAAGAAAACTGGAATCGAAATGCCAATACTACTAAACCCCATAATGACTTTAGTTAAAATGCTTTTAGGGTTAATTGCAGAATAAACACCGAGTGGAATCGATAAAAATATAATAATTAATGTCGCGCCAAAAACCAGCTCTAGAGTGGCTGGAAGTTTATCCAAAATCACTTCTGCTGCCGGCTTTTTAAAAAAGTAAGATGTTCCTAAATCGCCATGTAATGCATCCACCACAAAACGAGAATACTTAACTGTGAATGGGTCATTAAGGCCCAATTCATCACGCAATGCTTGTCGCTCAGATTCTGAAACTGATTGCCCGACTAACTCACGTAACGGGTCACCTAGGTTATCCTGTATGGAAAACGCTACTAGACTGATCACAAACATCACTATCAGTGCCTGAAATAGGCGCTTGACCAGAAACGTTAACATTCCTTGCCCCTTAAATAATCCATTAAATGCTGGTTAGCTCCATATTTCTTAGAAGTAACCAGCTTATTTTTATAGGACCGTATACCTAGATTCGAGGAATATACGGCCTATTGCTCACTAATAACAACGAATGAATCTCGTGAAATTAGCTTATTTTTCATCAACCACTAAATCACCAAAGTATGGGAAGTTCATCGCATTCACAATTGGTGTAATGTGAACATTAGACTTCGCGCCCCACGCTAGGTTTTGCCAATGTAATGGCACAAAAGCAGCATCATCATAAAGAATACGTTCAACTTTTTTCAGTTCTGCGCTGCGCTTCTCTGGATCGGTTTCAGTATTAGCTTCAGTGATCAGCTTATCGACTTCTGGGTTTGAGTAGTGGCCACAGTTATATTGACCTTTACCAGTCTTCTCATCACGAGTCATGGTTAAGAACTCAGTTAGGTTTGCTGAGTCTTCGGTATCCGCATGCCAACCAATCATCAACATATCCGCAGCACACTTATCGAACTCAGGCCAGTATTGAGCTTTAGGCATCGTTTTCAAATCAACTTTAATGCCAATTTTCGACAACATTGCAGCCGCTGCTTGAGCAATTTTTGCATCATTTACATAGCGGTTGTTTGGCGCAATCATTGTTAAGCTAAAGCCATCTTCGTAGCCCGCTTCTTTCATCAGCTCTTTCGCTTTGTTCAAATCATAGCGAGGTTTAAGCTCAGCATCGTAGCCTGCGTAACCCTCTGGGCTTTGTTGACCAGCGGCAGTTGCGAAGCCTTTCATGATTCGCTTAGCAATCCCTTCGTTGTTAATCGCATAAACGATCGCCTGGCGAACACGCTTATCTTTTAAAGCTGGGTTGCTGTTTTGGTTCATTTGGAAAGTAATAATACGAGTGCCTGGCAGAGTCACTAAATCGATACCATCGGCACCTTTCACTCGATCATGGTCATTAGGAGCAACCGGAGCAATCATATCCACACCACCAGAAAGCAAAGCAGCAACACGGGTGGCATTTTCTTTAATTGGTTTAAGTGTCAGATGATCAACATTACCTTTTGAGTCTTTATCCCAGTAATCAGCAAAACGTTCAAAATCAACTTTTACGCCTTGCTCACGTGCTGTCACAATAAATGGACCTGTACCTGAAATATGAGTCGAAGCATAAGAGTTACCATGCTTCACAATTGCAGACTTATCGTTGCCATTTTCATCTTTACCAGAGTAGAACTTACTATCCATCGGGAAGATATAAGTAGCAGATTGAAGCACTAGAGGGAAAGCATTTTTCGTAACAAGATCGACTGTGAAATCATCAACTTTTACTGCTTTTTCAAACGGTTCGAAAATAGCTTTAAAGTCTGGAGAGTTTTGTAAACGATTAAAGGTCCATACCACATCATCCGCAGTCATGGTATTACCTGAGTGGAATTTCACACCTTTACGCAAATGAAAACGCATGGTTTTATCATCAATTCGCTCCCACTTTTCAGCCAATCGAGCTTCAAATTCAAACTGTTGGTTATAGCGAACCAGTGGGTCAAACACCATGTGAGACAACTGCAGCGTACCACCCGATAATTGCTCATGTGGATCCATCGATACTGGGTCAGCATCATAAGCCACGGTAATATCAGCAGCCAGTGCGTTAAAGCTCAAACCCGCAGCCATTAATGCTACGGCTAATTTGCTCTTCATCATTTTCATTTGCATAACTCCTTCATGCGGGAGGACATCCCTTGTTTTTATATAGAGTGTGTTGTGTTTATACATCTGTGTTTTTATAGGCAACGAACTCTCGCTGCCCATACGATATCGCCATTAAGCGATTTTCATATCTTCTCTAAGGCCTGTAAATTCCGGCATTAAAGAAATCAATTGTTTACTATATTCGTGTTGCGGATCAGTAAACAGCTGTTCGGTTGGAGACACTTCCAATAATTGCCCCATTTTCATCACACCAATGCGATCACACATTTGGCGAATAACTGGCAAATCATGGCTGATAAATAACATGGTTAAATTCAGCTCATCTTGTAAGTCTTTTAATAGATTCAAGATCTGTGCCTGAACCGACACATCCAATGCGGAGGTTGGCTCATCACAAATTAATAAACGTGGGCGAGTCGCTAAAGCACGAGCTATCGAAATACGTTGACGTTGACCACCGGAGAACTCATGTGGGAATTTCACCCCAGCCATACGGCCTAAACCTACGTGATCTAACAGATCATGTACGATCTTACGAGTTTCATTTTCATCACGGGTGAGCTTATGAAAACGAATCGGCTCAGCAATAATATCGAAGATTTTCATGCGAGGGTTCATTGAAGTATAAGGATTTTGAAACACCATTTGCATTTGACGACGGAATGGTCGACGTTCACGTTCTGATTTAATTGCGGTTAAATCAATACCTTCAAAGGTAACCTTGCCTTCATTTGGTGCATATAACCCGGCAATCACACGAGCAATTGTCGATTTACCTGATCCAGATTCACCAACTAGCCCAAATGTTTCCCCTTCATGAACATCAAAACTGACATTATTAGAGGCTTGGACATATTCTCTACGTGATTCAAACAACGAGTCTTTGGTAGTAAAACGTAAGCTAACATTTTCAACACTAAGCAATGGACCAGTATAATCACGCTGATCTTGGCTCTGACCTAACCAATGGGTTTTGACATCGAGTGGCTCAAGTTCATGTGCTTCCTCGATATAACTCACCAACGGAAAGCGATCAAATTTCTTATCTGAGCGTGGCACTGCTGAAATTAAACTGCGAGTGTAGGTATGTTCTGGCGTACCAAGTACTTTGGCGGTTGGTCCAAACTCAACCAGGTCACCTCTATACATCACCGCAACTTTATCGGTAACGTTAGAAACTACGCCCATATCATGGGTTACCAGCATACATCCGACATTATTTTTAATACATAACTCGCGGATAAGGCTAAGAATTTGATCTTGAATCGATACATCAAGCGCGGTAGTCGGTTCATCAGCAATAATTAACTCAGGCTCGCCAGCTAACGCGATGGCAATCACCACACGTTGACGCATGCCACCAGAAAATTGATGAGGATATTGTTTTAAGCGATTTTCAGGTTGAGGAATACCTACTTGGTTCATTAAGTTTAATGCACGCTCATACGCCTCTTTTTCCGATACTTTCATATTGGCATGAATCGTTTCGGTAAGTTGATGTTCAACCGTAAATAATGGATTTAATGACGTCATTGGGTCTTGGAAAATAAACCCTATCTTAGAACCGCGTACTGAACGCATTTGCTCAGGTGTTAAGCCTGAAATTTTCTCTCCATCAAGAAAAACATCACCACCAGCGATACGACCTGGAGGGCTTAGCAGATCAATCACCGCATTACCGACGGTAGATTTTCCTGCACCAGACTCACCAACCACACCGACGATTTCACCGCGCTCAATGCTGAAAGAAAGGGATTTTACCGCGGCGTGAACACCGTGACGTGACGGATATTCAATCCGTAGATCTTTAACTTCTAAAAGTGGCATTACCAGACCTCTACTGCTTTGACAGCTTTCTGCCTTGTCTGTAAAAAAACGAATCCATTCGTTGTAATCCCCATCAAAAAGGAGGGAAGACAAATTGTGTATTCCAATTTGGCAAACAATTAATGAAAATGCAATAAAACAGCATATTAAACGCTAAAAAAAGCCGTACAAAGCACGTTTATTAACAAAAATTCAACAAAGGATAGATAATATTGCTGACAAAATAAACAACACAACAGATTTAGCTTAAAAAGCATGCAGTAGATCACAGCAGATTGTTATACTCTCAATGCATAAACAAGCAAATAACACTGAGAAAACCAGTAACTAAAGCAGCAGAAATAGATAGATATAAACTTAAAAGCAATAATCAGTCAGTTCAAATTTGGCAGTGTTTTAATATCAGGCGAATCCCCGCCCGTCCAGATAGATACAAAAAGCTCCGCATTTCTGAAGAGCTTTTTATAAAGTGGTCGGTGAAGAGCCTAGATTTTTATATCAAGCGAACCCCCGACCCGTCGAGATAGATGCAAAAAAGCTCCGCATTTCTGCAGAGCTTTTTATAAAGTGGTCGGTGAAGAGCCTAGATTTTAATATCAAGCGAACCCCCGACCCGTCCAGATAGATACAAAAAAGCTCCGCATTTCTGCAGAGCTTTTTATAAAGTGGTCGGTGAAGAGCCTAGATTTTAATATCAAGCGAACCCCCGACCCGTCGAGATAGATGCAAAAAAGCTCCGCATTTCTGAAGAGCTTTTTATAAAGTGGTCGGTGAAGAGCCTAGATTTTAATATCAAGCGAACCCCCGACCCGTCGAGATAGATGCAAAAAAGCTCCGCATTTCTGCAGAGCTTTTTATAAAGTGGTCGGTGAAGAGGGATTCGAACCCCCGACCCTCTGGTCCCAAACCAGATGCGCTACCAAGCTGCGCTATTCACCGAAATTTTGTATTTACTTTTAGTTCATTAAGCTGAGGGTCACCCTCTGGTCCGCTTATTCCTAAAAGCCGGAGATGCGCTATAAAGCTGCGCTATTCACCGATGTAAGTTCCTAGTCCCTAGTTTACTAGTTCCTAGAGGTGCCAGTTTTAATCTTCCTAGTAACTAGGGACTATAAACTCGTACCTAAAATATGGGGTGGCTAACGAGGCTTGAACTCGCGACAACCGGAATCACAATCCGGGACTCTACCAACTGAGCTATAGCCACCAAAGTTAAAGCCTCACCTGAGTGAGGCTTTAAAATATGCTCGGTGAAGAGCCAAGATTCTAACATCAGGCGAACCCACGATTTGTCGGGCTTCTTACACCGAAACTTTTGTCTATCACAAAAGTTTATTTAAAATGGTCGGTGAAGAGGGATTCGAACCCCCGACCCTCTGGTCCCAAACCAGATGCGCTACCAAGCTGCGCTATTCACCGAATTTTTCATTTTCACTTACTAACAATTAGCTGGGTAACTAATTTAAGCATTTTGCCTCGATGAAATCGAAGCTGGAAACCCAAGGCTACCATAATATGGGGTGGCTGACGGGGTTTGAACCCGCGACAACCGGAATCACAATCCGGGACTCTACCAACTGAGCTACAGCCACCAATGTTTTTTACCGATATCTCCACTTTCCGAATGGCACGCCCGAAAGGATTCGAACCTTCGACCTTTGCCTCCGGAGGGCAACGCTCTATCCAGCTGAGCTACGGGCGCATGCCCTATCGGCGGAGTGGAATAATACGTATATCACACTAGGTCGTCTAGTGTTTTTTAAACTTTTTTTACTGTTTGGTGTGTTTTTCAACAATTAAGCAATAAATAAACCTATTTAGGATGTGACACACACCATGTCACTGCAATCTTATAGTTTATGCCACGTTATTAAAAGGATACAATCACGACTTATTTACAAATTTATAACGATATACTGCTCCTTTAAGAGCAATGAAGCTTTGTTTTTATCTAGGTCTTTTTATCGGCCTAAGCATATAGTGAGTTTATGGATATGATTCGCCAAACCTTAATGATACTTACCGCGACACTAACCTTTTCTTCTTTCGCCTTTGCTTCTGGAATAAGTGATAGCGAGCGAACTGCGATCGCTGATCGTATTAAACCTGTTGGAGATGTCTACTTAGCGGGTAGCGAGCCTGCGGCTGCTGAAGCATCTGGCCCTCGTGATGGTGCAACTGTGTATGGCACTTTCTGTATTGCTTGTCATGGTACTGGCGTCAGTGGCGCACCGAAGAAAGGTGATGCTGGAGATTGGGGAACCCGTATTGCTCAAGGTGAGGATACGTTAATTAAGCATGCCATCGAAGGCTTTAATGCAATGCCACCAAAAGGGACTTGTATGGATTGTTCTGATGATGAGATCAAAGCTGCTATTGAACACATGATTGCTGGTTTATAAACACCGCAGCACATAAATAAAGCCTCGTATTTTTGCTAGTACGAGGCTTTATTATTTATTTTACTTAGAAAATCAGTTTAACTACTTTTTAAACATAGCCCGTAAATTAGCGATATGCGCCTGCCCTTTTTCCATGCGTTCTTCTGCACTTTGTGGTTTTTTATGTAACTCCCACTCAACATCATCAAAAGGTAACTCATCCAAGAAGCGACTTTGCGTTGGTTTAATCAATTCTCCATATTGGCGACGCTCACGGCACATCGTAAAGGTCAGCTCTTTCTGAGCACGCGTGATGCCGACATACATTAAACGGCGTTCTTCATCGACATTTTCTTCATCGATACTGGTTTGATGTGGCAAGATGCCTTCTTCTGCTCCCATTAAATACACATAAGGGAACTCTAAACCTTTAGAAGCATGTAATGTCATCAGTTGTACTTGGTCAACATCATCATCGCCTTCGCCTCGTTCCATCATGTCACGCAGCGTTAAGCGTTGAACCACTTCTTTTAGGGTCTTCACTTCTTGATCGTAGTTATCACCCTCTAAATCTGCCGTGATCCACGCATAAAGATCAGAAACATTCTTCATACGCATTTCTGCTGCTTTAGGGCTCGATGAGGTCTCGTATAACCAATCTTCATAATTGATATCTCGCACTAATGAACGTACTGCATCAACTGTATTACCTCTTTCTGCATTATCAGCAATTTCAACAATCCATGCCGTAAAGCGTCGCAATGATTCTAAGCCTCTGCCTGATAAATGCTGCTCAAGCCCCAACTCAAAACTAGCCTCAAATAAACTCTTACCACGCATATTCGCGTAACTACCAAGCTTTTCGAGAGTCACTGGGCCAATTTCTCGCTTAGGCGTATTTACAATTCTCAAAAAGGCATTGTCATCATCTGGGTTAACTAAAACACGTAAATAAGCCATCATATCTTTGATTTCAGCGCGTGCAAAAAATGAAGTGCCGCCTGATATTTTATATGGCACCCGGTTTTGCATTAGCGATTTTTCAATCAAGCGAGACTGGTGGTTTCCGCGATACAAAATCGCATAGTCTTTATATTGAGTTCGGTTTAAGAAGCGATGAGCAATAATTTCTCCGGTTACTCGTTCGGCTTCATGCTCTTCATTTTTAGCGGTAAGCAACTTGAGCTTCTCACCATCTGGAATTTCAGAAAAAAGCGTTTTTTCAAATACATGTGGATTATTGGCGATCAAAATATTGGCACAACGTAGAATTCGACTAGTTGAACGGTAATTTTGCTCCAACTTAATCACTTTTAACTGTGGAAAATCCTGATTAAGTAACACTAGGTTTTGTGGGCGAGCACCACGCCAAGAATAGATGGATTGGTCATCATCCCCTACCACGGTTAAGCGGGCTCTTTCACCGACAATGAGACGCACTAATTCATACTGGCTGGTATTGGTATCTTGATACTCATCCACCAGCAAGTAGCGGATTTTAGATTGCCAGCGTTCACGCACCTCACTATTAGTTTTCAACAGTAGTACCGGCATGGCAATCAGGTCATCAAAATCAAGAGCATTATAAGCTTTCATTTGATTCAAATATTTATCAAAACAAAAGGCAAACAACTGCTCTTGTTCTGAACGAGCTTGTGCTTTAACCTGATCGGCGGTCAGCATGTCATTTTTCCAATTAGAAATGCTGCTTAATAGTTGACGTAGTAAATCTTTATCGCCATCGAGTTGTTCTTCTGTTAAATCTTTCAACAAGGCAAGTTGGTCTTGATCATCAAATAACGAGAAACCGGCTTTTAACCCTAATGATTTATATTCACGACGAATGATGTTTAATCCGAGCGTATGGAAAGTTGATACCATCAATCCCCGAGCTTCTTTCTTACCTAAGGTTTGCCCGACACGCTCTTTCATTTCCCGCGCGGCTTTATTAGTAAAAGTAACCGCTGCGATATGCCTTGCTTGATAGCCACATTGCTGCACAAGGTAGGCCATTTTATTAGTGATCACGCGAGTTTTGCCAGAGCCAGCACCAGCGAGCACCAAGCATGGGCCGGAGACATATTTTACTGCTTCATCTTGTCGGGAGTTTAACTTCATACTGAGCTCAATATTTTTCTCTACACCTGCTACCCTAATCAAGGTGTAACAAATTAATACGAATATTTTATTTTTACTGACTAATCAATAAATCCTGAATATAATGAATGAACGTTCATTCATTATCTGGTTTTTTCTATGGTTAATTCTAAAGGCAATTCTCTGTTAGATAAACGACAACTCATATTGAATAGCGCTGAGCATATGATTGCTAAAAATGGCTTTCAAGGGTTATCTATGAACAAACTGGCTCAAGAAGCTGGTGTTGCTGCAGGAACCATCTACCGTTATTTCCAAGATAAAAACGACTTGGTTGAAGCGGTTCGCATACATGTCCTACAGCGTGTAGCTGATATGGTGCAGCAAGGTGTTGAAGAACACATGCCTCTCAAAGAAAGATTCATTTTAATCTGGAGAAACGTTGCTCATGTTACTACGACTCAAAATGAAGTCGATGTAATTCTCAACCGAATCCAATATGAATCTTTACCAACGAGGCCAAGCTGTGGCTCAGAAATGGAACGTAAGCTATTCCATAAAATTGAAGCTATGTTTAATGAAGGAAAAGCTCTTGGTATTTTTAAACCATTAGATAATCACTTACTTGCTAGTTTGAGTTTAGATGTTTGTTTATCAATAGCCAGAAAACACGTACTTGGTTGTTATATTATCACTGATTCCGCCCTTGACTCCGCTATTGAAGCAAGTTGGGATGCGGTAATTCAACATTAATTTTGGAGTTCTAACGAAATGAAAAAGTGGACTTTCGTTATGCTAATCATCGCAATACTGCTTTTTGGCAGTGTGATTGGCTTTAATATGTTTAAGCAGAAAAAAATTGCCGAATACATGGCAAATATGCCTGAGCCGGAATTCCCGGTGACAGTTGTCAAAGTCACCCCAGAAGATTGGACCCCAACCATCGATGCGATTGGCTTTGTCGAGCCTAATCAAGGTGTTACCCTCACCGCTCAAGCTAGCGGTCAAATTGATAAAATTCATTTTGATTCAGGTATTGATGTTAAAAAGAATGATGTATTAGTTGAGGTCGATTCTAAAGTAGAAAAAGCACAACTAAAAAGCTCACAATCAAGACTACCAGCCGCACAAGCAAAATATGTTCGCTATAAAGATCTGTATTCAAAAGGCTCAGTGTCTAAAGAAGCATTTGATAATGCCCAAGCTGATTACTTATCACTATCAGCCGATATTGAAAGCCTAAAAGCATCGATTGATCGTCGTACCGTTACCGCACCTTTTGATGGCACAGTCGGCTTACGTAATGTATTTAATGGCCAGTTTTTAGAAACAGGGGCAGAAGTTGTACGCTTAGAAGATATGAGCGTTATGCGTCTGCGTTTTACTGTGCCGCAAACCGACATTAGTAAGATTCATGTTGGTCAACAAGTGAATATCAATGTTGATTCTTATGCTGATAAAACCTTTAAGGGGTCAATTAGTGCGATTTCTCCTGCAGTAAATGCGCAAAGTGGTTTGATTCAAGTACAAGCTCAAATACCGAACAATGATGGAAAGCTCCGCAGTGGTATGTTTGCAAGAGCCAGCATTGTACTACCAACAATTCATGATCAAATCATCGCTCCTCAAACGGCAATCACATATACCCTTTATGGCGACAGTATTTATGTGCTTGAAGAAAAAGACGGTGTACAGCGTGTTACCCAAACAGTAGTAAAAGTGGGCGAACGTGCGGGCAGTGTTGCTCATATTTTAGATGGACTAAAACCAGGTCAAACCATTGTCACCTCGGGACAAGTTCGCTTGAGTAACAATTCAAAAGTTAAAGTTGTGGAGAGTGATGCAACCACTCCACCAGCCCAAACCCCAATGCTGTAACTGGAGGCACTATGCGCTTTACTGATGTTTTTATAAAACGTCCAGTTTTGGCGGTATCGATCAGTCTTTTGATTGCATTGCTTGGTTTTCAAGCCATCTTCAAAATGTCCGTTCGCGAATACCCCGAAATGACCAACACCGTTGTAACGGTAACCACCAGTTACTATGGTGCGGATGCTAACTTAATCCAAGGCTTTATTACTCAGCCTTTGGAGCAAGCGATCGCCCAAGCCGATAATATCGACTACATGACCTCCAGCTCAGTGTTGGGTTTATCGACCATTACAGTGACGATGAAACTTAATACCGATCCCAATGGGGCGTTAGCCGATATTTTGGCTCAAACCAACTCGGTTCGTTCGCAGCTACCAAAAGAAGCCGAAGATCCAACCGTAACCATGTCAACAGGTTCAACAACCTCGGTACTTTATATTGGTTTTACTTCTGACGAGTTAGTCTCTAGCCAAATCACGGACTACCTAGAACGGGTAATTAACCCACAGTTGTTTACCGTTAATGGTGTATCTAAAGTTAACCTGTACGGTGGTCAACAGTATGCACTACGCATTTGGTTAGATCCGGCCAAAATGGCAGCTTTTGATTTAACTGCGACTGAAGTAATGAGCATTTTAAATGCCAACAACTACCAATCTGCAACCGGCCAATCTACTGGTGAGTTTGTTATTTATAATGGTAGCGCCAATACTCAGGTAGAAGATACCGCTGAACTTGAACGCTTAGTGGTTAAGTCTGATAAGGGGCAAGTGGTTAGATTAAGTGATATTGCCAAGGTTTCATTAGCCAAAAGCCATGATACTTATCGTGCAACTTCAAATGGTGATGAAGCGGTAGTAGCGGCGATTGATGCCTCACCAACCGCCAACCCGATCAATATCGCACATGATATTTTAGAACTATTGCCTGACTTGGAAAAAAACCTACCTAGCAATATTGAAATGCGAATCCTTTATGATTCAACGGTTGCGATCAATGAATCAATCAATGAAGTTATTCATACCATATTGGAAGCTGCATTAATCGTATTGGTGGTGATCACTTTATTCCTAGGTTCACTTCGCGCGGTTATCATTCCAATCATCACGATTCCATTATCTTTGGTTGGTGTGGCGGTCGTTATGCAGGCGATGGGGTTCTCATGGAACTTGATGACTCTGCTGGCGATGGTACTTGCGATAGGACTGGTAGTTGATGATGCCATCGTGGTATTGGAAAACGTCGATCGGCATATCAAACTCGGCGAACCACCATTTAGAGCGGCAATTATTGGTACTCGTGAGATTGCGGTTCCGGTTATCGCGATGACATTAACATTAGGTGCGGTATATGCTCCGATTGCGTTGATGGGCGGTATTACGGGTTCATTATTTAAGGAATTTGCCTTAACTCTAGCGGGCGCGGTATTTGTGTCGGGGATTATTGCCTTAACACTATCACCGGTAATGTGTTCTAAGATGCTAAAAGCCCACTCAGAGCCGAGTCGCTTTGAAGTTGTGGTACACAGCGTATTAGATCGCATGACCAATCGGTATGAGCGCATGTTGCGTGCAGTAATGCAACATCGTCCAGTGCTAATCGCATTTGCGGTCATTGTTATGGCAAGTTTACCACTATTGTTTAAATTCATTCCTAGTGAATTGGCGCCATCGGAAGATAAAGGCGTAGTCGTTCTGATGGGTACAGGTCCATCTAATGCTAACTTAGACTACCTACAAAACACCATGAATGAAGTGAACGATGTATTGGTTGATCAACCAGAGATTCAATACGCTCAGGCATTCACCGGTGTTCCTGCATCTAACCAAGCTTTTGGTATTGCTTCGATGAAACCGTGGAGTCAGCGTGAAGCGAGCCAATCGGAAGTCACTGAACGTGTGGGTAATCTGATGAAAGATATCCCAGGCATGGCGGTATCGGCTTTCCAGATGCCAGAATTGCCAGGTGCGGGTTCAGGCTTACCAATGCAGTTTGTGATCACTACACCAAACAGTTTTGAAAGCTTATTCCAAATTGCCAGTGACATTTTGGTCGAAGTAGGCAAAAGCCCATTGTTTGTTTATTCAACATTGGATCTCAATTTTGATTCGGCAACCATGAAAATCAATATTGATAAGGATAAAGCCGGTGCTTACGGCGTGACTATGCAAGATATCGCAGTGACCATTGGTACTATGATGTCTGACGGTTATGTTAACCGTATCGATCTCAATGGCCGATCTTATGAGGTAATACCTCAAGTTGAGCGTAAATTCCGCCTTAATCCTGAATCGATGAATGGCTATTATGTACGTGCATCTAACGGACATTCGGTGCCACTTAGCGGTTTAGTTAATATTGACGTTATCGCTCAACCATTGTCACTACCTCACTTAAACCAGCTAAACTCAGCCAATATAAGTGCGGTTCCATCACCAACAGCTTCTATGGGCCAAGCAGTTGATTGGTTTGAAAACATTGCTGAAACTAAGCTACCTCTAGGCTATAGCCATGAGTATCTAGGTGAAGCAAGACAATACGTGACTGAAGGTAGTGCTCTGTATGCCACATTTGGTTTAGCGCTAGCGATTATCTTCTTGGTACTTGCGATTCAGTTTGAATCTATCCGAGATCCGTTAGTCATCATGGTATCAGTACCACTGGCAATTTGTGGTGCATTGATTGCCCTTGCTTGGGGTGCGGCAACCATGAACATCTATTCTCAGGTAGGATTGATTACACTAGTCGGCCTTATCACCAAGCACGGTATTTTGATTTGTGAAGTTGCTAAAGAAGAGCAGCTACATCACGGTAAATCAAAAATGGAAGCGGTTATGGAATCTGCAAAAATTCGTCTACGTCCAATCTTAATGACGACAGCAGCGATGATTGCAGGTTTAATACCTCTACTTTATGCCAGCGGTGCAGGTGCGGCTCAGCGCTTTAGTATTGGTATTGTTATCGTGGCGGGCCTTGCTATTGGTACTTTGTTTACCTTGTTTGTATTGCCAGTCATTTACAGCTACTTAGCAAGTGAACATAAACCATTACCAGAGTTCGATGAAAGTGTTCCAGCTATCGAAGAGCCTAAACACTAACTCTTCATATTGGATCAGTTAAATACAAAGGCTACCAGCCAAATTGGTAGCCTTTGTTTTATTTCACGATAACAAGCCGAGACATTTTGAACAGATTTGCATAAAATAACGCAATACTATTTAGGAGCTAACCAGATGTTTGATGCTAAGAAAATTGAGCAAATTGCCAAACAAATTCACGAATCAATGCCTCAGCCAGTAAAAGACCTTGGTTCCGACGTTGATCAAAAAGTTCGCCAAGTGATCCAAGGACAACTCAACAAGTTAGATGTTGTTTCACGTGAAGAATTTGATGTACAAACTCAAGTTCTACTGCGTACTCGTCAAAAACTGAATGACCTCGAAGCAAAACTGGCTGACTTAGAAAGTAAATTAAGCGAAAAAGAATAAGTTAACCGCTCAACAAAACAAAAGGCTTGCAATTTAATAGGCAAGCCTTTTTGTTTTATCTAGTTCGGAATTACGTCGGAATATCTCTGACTTTCTAGGAGTTGGCGCGGAGTTGACGATAGTCAATGAGCACCAACGACACCGAAAGTCTGAGATATAACAAGTAATTTAGCCACCAACGGCAATACGTTTCATATCCTTCATATACCCACGTAACTCTTGACCAATCCACTCAACTGGGTGATTACGTAGCGCATCGTTAATCTCAATCAACTGACCATTATCAACTTGATTGCTTTTTTCTTTCAAGCCCTTACCGATTACATCAGTGCCCACTTTCGGCATGAACTTTTCACGAAGTAGTGGCGTGGCAACATTCGCGAATAAGTAGTTACCATATTCAGCCGTATCTGAGATAACCACGTTCATTTCATATAGACGCTTACGGGCAACCGTATTAGCAATTAGTGGCAATTCGTGGAGTGACTCGTAATAAGCGGATTCATCAATAATACCTGATGCTGTCATCGCTTCAAATGCTAGTTCAACACCCGCACGAACCATTGCAATCATTAGAATGCCATTATCAAAGTATTCTTGCTCTGAGATCTCCACATCAGATTCAGGGTAGTTTTCAAATGCAGTTTGACCCGTTTCTTCACGCCAGCCTAGTAGGTTCTTGTCATCGTTCGCCCAGTCTTCCATCATAGTACGTGAGAATTCACCGCAGATGATGTCATCCATGTGCTTGTTATACAGTGGACGCATTAGATCTTTAAGCTCTTCTGATAACTCAAATGCCTTTACTTTAGCAGGGTTTGATAGACGATCCATCATGTGAGTCACACCACCAAATTTTAATGCTTCAGTAATGGTTTCCCATCCAAATTGCAACAACTTACCCGCATAGCCAGGGTCAATACCATCAGCAATCATTTTCTCATAACAAACGATTGAGCCTGCTTGAAGCATGCCACAAAGAATAGTTTGCTCACCCATTAAATCAGATTTTACTTCTGCTACGAATGAAGACTCTAGTACACCTGCACGGTGGCCACCTGTAGCCGCAGCCCATGCTTTAGCAATTTCTAGGCCTTCACCTTGTGGATCATTTTCAGGGTGTACAGCAATAAGAGTTGGAACACCAAAACCACGCTTATATTCTTCACGAACTTCTGTACCAGGACATTTAGGCGCAACCATCACTACCGTAATATCCTTACGAATCTGCATGCCTTCTTCAACGATGTTGAAGCCATGAGAGTAACCAAGTGCTGCACCTTGTTTCATTAATGGCATCACAGTTTCAACCACATTCGTATGCTGCTTATCTGGAGTCAGGTTAACCACTAGATCCGCTTGAGGAATTAATTCTTCATAGCTTGCGACTTCAAAACCGTTATCTTTAGCATTTTTAAACGATTGACGTTGCTCATCAATGGCGGCTTGACGAAGTGCATACGTAACATTTAAGCCTGAATCACGCATATTTAAGCCTTGGTTAAGGCCTTGAGCACCACAACCCACGATTACGACTTTTTTACCTTTTAGGTAATCAGCTTCTTGTGAAAACTCTTCGCGATCCATAAAACGACAACGACCTAATTGGTCTAATTGCTCACGTAGATTCAAGGTATTGAAATAGTTAGCCATAATCTAAAAATCCTGTCTTTAATTAATCCATAATAACGTTTAGTAAGTGTTGCTCGAAAGATGTCCTTACTCGATGAATTGATATTAAAACACGAATTCAATTGCTCAAAGTGATATATTCACAAGTAATCATTGCGAAAAGTGCAATAACGTTAATGGGATCACAATGAATATTCGTAGTCTTCACTTATTTGTCCATCTATGCAGTAGTCAAAACTTCAGTAAAACGGCATCTGCGATGCATATTAGCCCGTCCGCTTTAAGTAGGCAGATCCAAAAATTAGAAGAAGAGGTAGGACAATCACTACTGGTTAGAGATAACCGAAGTGTTGAGCTAACGGAAGCAGGAAAAAAACTCCTTCCAGTGGCCACCCATATCACTCAAGAGTGGACTCAGTTTTGCAGCAGCCTACAAGGTAATCAACAGCAATTAACCGGAGAAATTCGATTATTTTGCTCGGTGACTGCGAGCTTTAGTCATTTGCCCGAAATTTTAACCGACTTCAGGCTGGCCTACCCTAAAATTGAATTGAAACTCTCAACCGGAGATCCGGCACAAGCGGTTGAGAAGTTATTACGCGATGAGGCTGACATTGTGATCAGTGCTTTGCCGACACAGCTACCTGCACGTTTAGAATTTGAAACAATCGGTGAAATTCCCTTATCTGTCATTGCTCCAAATGTTCACAGTAGTTTTACTGCTGAACTACAAAAGGGACAACCTGATTGGACTCAAATTCCGTTTATCATTCCAGAAGCCGGCACCGCTCGAGATAGAAGTAATACTTGGTTTAGAGATATGAAGTTTAAGCCTAATATTTATGCTCAAACATCTGGTCATGAAGGTGTTGTTAGTATGGTTGCACTTGGTTTAGGGGTAGGTATCGCTCCTGATGTGGTCATCAATAACAGTCCAGTTAAAGATAAAATTCAACGCTTGAAAGTCGCACCGATTAAACCTTTTAAATTAGGGATTTGTTGTCAACGATCTCAGCTACAAAATCCGCTGATAAAGGCATTATGGCAGGTATCACAAAATAAATTTATAAAAGCCTAATACGAAAAAGGCCTCCCAATTCAGGGAGGCCTTAAAATATAAGCCTAGCAATGTCCTACTCTCACATGGGGAAACCCCACACTACCATCGGCGCTACTTCGTTTCACTTCTGAGTTCGGCATGGAATCAGGTGGGTCCAAAGTGCTATTGTCGCTAAGCAAAACTGTTACGGCTAATTTGATGAGGCCGTTGCAATGCTAATAGTGGTGCTGATACCCAGACTCGAACTGGGGACCTCACCCTTACCAAGGGTGCGCTCTACCGGGCTGAGCTATATCAGCATATATTCTCAGCAATAATTTTGCTTTGAACATAAAAAAGCCCGTTTAACACGGGCTCTTTCAAAATCAAGCCTGGCGATGTCCTACTCTCACATGGGGAAACCCCACACTACCATCGGCGCTACTTCGTTTCACTTCTGAGTTCGGCATGGAATCAGGTGGGTCCAAAGCGCTATGGTCGCCAAGCAAATTCTT